>JACZUI010000001.1 GCA_022573225.1 Acidobacteriota bacterium | reverse complement strand
TGATAGATTAACACTCAGATTTTATATATAGGGACGATGAGATGAATCCGGAAAAACTCACCACTAGAAGCCGGGAAACCCTTCTCGAAGCTACCCAAATCGCTCGTGAGGCCAACCACGGCGCTGTCGAGCCGGCCCATTTGGGGCTCGCTCTTCTCGGGCAGCACGAGGGGATCGTCTATCCGTTGCTTGATCGACTTGGTATCCGACCCCTCGACTTGCGGCGGTCTTTCGAGGATCTTCTCGACGGTCTTCCCAGGGTTTATGGCGATACCGAGGTTCGGGCCTCCGATGCTCTGAACCGGGTTCTGGTCGAGGCCGATCGCCAGCGTGCCAACCTGAAGGACGACTACCTCTCCTTGGAGCACATGATGCTCTCCCTGAGCGGGGATGCCGGGCCTGTTGGGGACGCCCTGCGCTTGGCCGGGCTTGACTCGACCTCCGTTCTGGAGGCGCTCCAGGGGCTGCGCGGCAGTCAACGGGTGACTTCGGAGGATCCCGAGTCAACTTTCAACGCTTTGGAGCAATACGGGCGAGACCTGACCAGCGAGGCACGTGAGGGCAGGCTCGACCCGGTGATCGGGCGGGACGACGAGATCCGGAGGGTCATCCAGGTTCTGTCGAGACGGACCAAGAACAACCCGGTTCTAATTGGTGAGCCTGGAGTCGGAAAGACCGCGATCGTCGAGGGCCTGGCCCGGCGAATTGCTGACGGCGATGTCCCCGAAGGTCTGAAAACAAAGCGGATTGTCGCCCTCGACCTGGGGGCCATGGTGGCCGGCGCAAAGTATCGGGGTGAGTTTGAGGAGCGGCTCAAGGCTGTCCTGAGCGAGATCAAGGCGTCGGAGGGTGAGGTCATCACCTTCCTCGATGAGCTGCACACCATGGTCGGCGCCGGTGCGGCCGAGGGGGCGATGGACGCCTCCAACATGTTGAAGCCGATGCTTGCCCGCGGCGAGCTTCGGATGATCGGGGCCACAACTCTCGACGAGTTTCGAAAGCACATAGAGAAGGACGCCGCGCTGGAGAGACGGTTCCAGCCGGTGATGGTTGAGCCACCGTCGGTGGAAGACACGATCGGGATCCTTCGAGGGCTGAAGGAGCGCTATGAGGTTCACCACGGTGTGCGCATCACAGACTCCGCTCTGCTCGCAGCTGCGGCTCTGTCCGACCGGTACATCACAGCCCGGTTCCTCCCCGACAAGGCGATCGATCTGATCGACGAGTCCGCTTCGAAGCTTCGCATCGAGATCGATTCGATGCCGGAAGAGATCGATGAGCTGTCCCGCCGCCGAACTCAACTCGAGATCGAGCGTCAGGCACTCCAGAAGGAAAGCGACCCTATTTCGGCTGAACGACTGGAGGGTGTTGAGGCCGAGATCGCCGACCTAACCGAGGAGGTCGACGCCCTCACTGCGCGCTGGACTCTGGAGAAGGACGCGATCTCGATCATCCGTGACCTGAAGGAGAAGATGGAGGTGGCTCGGGGGCTGGCCGAGCGCGCCGAGCGCGATGGCGATCTTGCCCGCGCCGCCGAGCTCCAATACGGCGAGCTGGGGAAGTTGGAGTCGACCCTCCGTGAGAAGGAGGAAGAACTCGCTCAGCTCCATTCCGAGGGCCGGATGCTCTCCGAGGAGGTCACCGATGAGGATGTGGCCGAGGTCGTCGCCCGATGGACCGGGATTCCCGTCTCCAAACTGATGGAGGGAGAGACCGAGAAATTGATTCGGCTCGAAGATCATCTCCACCAGCGGGTGGTGGGTCAGAATCGGGCCGTCGAGGCCGTATCGAACGCTGTCAGACGGAGCCGCGCTGGCCTGTCCGATCCCCATCGTCCGGTCGGGTCATTCCTGTTCCTTGGACCAACCGGGGTCGGTAAGACGGAGTTGGCCCGTGCCCTGGCCGAGTTTCTGTTCGACGATGAGCGGGCCATGGTCCGCATCGACATGTCCGAGTACATGGAGAAGCATTCGGTCAGTCGGATGATCGGAGCGCCTCCCGGCTATGTCGGGTACGACGAGGGCGGACAGCTCACCGAAGCGGTCCGACGTCGGCCTTACTCGGTCGTGCTGCTCGACGAGGTGGAAAAAGCGAATCCCGAAGTGTTCAACGTCCTTCTCCAACTGCTTGACGACGGGAGACTCACCGACGGTCAGGGCCGGACGGTGGACTTCTCCAATGTTGTGCTCATCATGACTTCGAACCTCGGTTCCGAGCAGATCCTCCCAGACCTGCCCGATGACGTCGTGGAAGAGCGGGTCATGGCGGCGGTGCACGCTCAATTCCGGCCCGAGTTTCTCAATCGGATCGACGACATGATCGTGTTCGACCGGCTCAGTCGTGACGACCTGAGGAAGATCGTCGACATCCAGTTAGAGAGTCTTCGGGCGCGCCTGGCCCAACGTAGGATCGACCTTGCGGTCAGCGACGATGCGCTCCAAATGCTGGCCGACCGAGGCTACGACCCGGTCTACGGGGCCAGGCCATTGAAGCGGGTCATCCAAAGGGATCTGGCCGACCCCTTGGCGATTGCCCTGCTGGGAGACGAGTTTGCCGACGGTGATACGGTCAAGGTGTCGACCGCGGACGGGGATCTGGTCATCGCCTAGGCCGGCTGGACGCTAGGGCCCACCAGGTGACGGCTCCCGCGGCGGCCACATGCCAGAGGCCGTGCCACTGCCATACGGAGTCGGGATAACACCACGGGCCAGCCGTCGCTCCCAGTCTTCCCAGGACGGCGGCTA
Source organism: Acidobacteriota bacterium (assembly GCA_022573225.1). Taxonomy (GTDB): domain Bacteria; phylum Actinomycetota; class Acidimicrobiia; order Spongiisociales; family ZC4RG35; genus JACZUI01. The sequence goes on along the minus strand of JACZUI010000001.1, from coordinate 187,791 downwards.
TGGCTATAAGACCGAGCGGACCGAGGGTCGCATTGGAGCGGTCTCGGATCAGGAGGGTTGTGACAGCGACGACGGCTAATAGCACAGCAACCGGATCGGCCACTTCGGGCAACCACGCGAACATGATTCCCAGCGTTGCCAGAGCGGGGAGACGGCTGAGTCGCTCGTATCTTGTGCCGGCGGCTCCGACGAGCACGATCAGCCAAGCCAGAGTGACGTCGTGAGCCCACTCGGAGCCGGTCGGCATCGGACCGTGGAAGAGGAGCGAGCCGGCACCGGTTGCGATCAGGCCGATGCCGATCCAGAGCCGGCCACGATCAAACCGGATGACGATCAGACCACCGATCACGAAGGCGAGGGTGGTGAGGGTGTTGATCGGCTGACCGATTAGGTCAGCGACAATCCTTTCACAATCGGCCAATGCGCCCATGGCCGGAACGTACCGCGTCAAGAGCCCCTGGTGTGGTCAGACACGGGTGGGCAAGTATTCACAAATATCACATGAAGATTCGAGTGACAGGCGCTGACTTCCGCAGGTTGCAAGCTGGCCGACCCTCACACTTGGTGCTGTGGATGAGCCCATATCTCGAACGTCACCAACATCCTCCATAACGAATCATCGTTTTCGATCTCGTCAACCCAATGGTCACTTACCCCCTCAACCCAGGGTCACCACCGTGCGACCCAGGGGTCGCTGACCCTCAACCCAGGGGTCACGAAGTGCGGAGAACGCTGCTTGGGCTTGTTCACCCGGGTCCGTGACACCGGGATCAGTGGGATGCGCAAACTGATGGTCGCACGGCCCATGCGGCGGTGCCTCATCGCGGGAGGAGAGGTGCGAGACGCTGAGGCACCCGTGTCGTGTGTGCCCACCGTCAGGTTCGTCATCGAGGTTGCAGCATGATGGTCACCGCACGCCATAACCGCCGTTCTGCTCGTTTCATTGTGGGAAGCGATGTCTGGCGTTAGGCCCGGAGCCATGGTCGGTCCGGGCTAGACAGCGCCCAAGAGCTACTAGTCCGGTCCGATACGTTCCAATGTCGTGTTATCACACAGATCGGGTGATCTGTGGCGGGCGTGGGGGTCGCTAGCTTCTCGGATTGGTGGCGGTGTAGGTTCGCGCGGAAGGCGCTGAGGCGTCGTGTGCCCACCCCGCTCGATATTTGCCGCGAGGCGCGATGAGCGATATGGCGCTTATCCGTTGATCGGGGCAGTGCAGCGGTGAACCTGTGACGCGTATGATGGGGAGCACGGGAGGTAGAGGCCTGCGCTTTGTTCTGGTTCAGGGTGTGTACCACGCCCCTTGGTGTTGGGACCGTCTCATCCCTGAGCTGGATCGTCGGGAGCACGAAGCGGTGACAGTTGACGTGCCGATTGGCGATCCGGCTGCTGGCGCCTCCGAGTATGGCGATGTGATGCAGAGGCTGTCGAAGACAGGAACACGATCGTGGTGAGGCACTCAATGGACGATCTGGCGATATCCCTGGCTTCGAGACGTTGTCACGGGTCAGGGGCCGGCTATGGGATGTGTTCGGCGTGGGTGGCGCAGTGAAGATCTTCTTGAGTTACCGCCGCGACGACGCAGCGGGTCACGCAGGCCGTCTTCACGACGCGCTCACGACTCGGTTTGGCGCCGACGCGGTTTTCCAGGATGTCGCGACGATTCAGCCCGGAGAGGACTTCGAAGGCGCATTGACTGCTGCAATCGAGGCCTCCGACGCAGTGCTGGTCGTTATTGGGCCGAGTTGGGGTGCGGCCCGGGGTGCCGGCCCTAAGGGCCGTCTTCACGATCCAGATGACTACGTCCGCTTCGAGGTGAGCACAGCCTTGGCGCGTAACAAACGGGTGATTCCCGTGACCGTGGCCGGTGCGTCGCTCCCAGAGCCTTCGGACCTACCTGAAGGACTGGAGACGCTAATGACGCGCCAGAGCGTCGACCTGCGTGATACGGCATGGGGAGCCGATGTGGAGGCTCTCATCCGTGGCTTGGTCAACGACAGCCCCACACGAAGGACCAAAGGGGTCGGCCGCAGGGTCCTAATGACAGCTGTGGCACTCTCGCTAGTTGTCGTAGCAGTCTGGCGCCCCTGGAGCGACACTGTGGGCTCCAATGGTGACTCGGACTCGCTTCAGGTGTGCAACCAGCCGATCAACAATGACCCCAAGTGGACTCCGCTCAACTTGGCCCCTTCTCCCAGCGCTACCGAAGATGATATGCATTTCGAGGCCCGCCAGGTCGGCTACCAGGAACTCGAGGATGGTCGTTGGAATCTCCTTGTGAGCATGCGGATGACGAACAACACCTCCACCGGGGAAGAGCACGCCTCCTGGCGATACGACGGAATCGTCGTGGACAGCATGCTTGTCCCTCTCAGCTGTTTCAGCACCACCGGCGGCGGCTTTGTTGTGCCCGAAGGCCTCGCAGGTGACGCGCTGATCGGCATCGAGCTCGACCAAGAGCCCCAAGGCCAGATCCAGGTCGCCTTGGACGACGCACTATTCGTAGTTAGTAACCCTCGTTGATCGTCCGTAGCTTTTAGGCGGCTTCCGCCGTCGGTGTTAACAGGAATCTTTCTGGCATGAGCTGGCGGAAGATCAAGGGGCCGCACCGAACGGGCAGTGCCAAGCGCCCGGCAACGTCGCAGTTCGTCCGGGAACCGGCATTCTGTTCGGCTATACCGTCACTTCCAGACGGAACTCCAGAGCGGTGAGGTTTGAATAGAGGCGCTGAGGCGTCGCATGCCCAACCCCCTCGATATGTGTCGATCTCTCGCACCTGGTCTACGAGTTCGTTATGGCTCCAGATCGGCTGATCTGGGCGGGCAGTTGGCGCTGTGCACCAAAGTGTCAGGGGACGGGGTTAGAAATCCACGATCATGTGGCGGAAGATTGGCCAGGTTGATGTCATCGCATTGCGCGATGGCTTAACCGGAAGCGCGACGACACGGGAAAGCCCCCGATCACCCGAAGGCCGGTCGAGGGCTTTCCCGGCGCTACTCGCAGTTCACCTCAAAGCAGCGCGCTCGTCGGCACCTAACTTGGGCAGTGGCCGTCGGTCGCTCCAAATCCACCGCTATTGCTGCAACTTCCCGGATGAGCGATCAAAAACGCTCCAAGGACAGGTAAGCGAAGTCGAGGGCCGGAGAGAACGGCTCAGGGAGATTCGACCAAGAGCGTGAAAGCTGCCATGAGGGCGGTGTCAATATGTGGGCAGAAATGCCGCACGGAATGCGCGTCCGTCATCGGCTCACCGTCGCCCAGAAACCGCTCGTGATCCGGCATTCTGCGTGGCTATAGGGTCACTTCCAGAGGGAACTCCAGACCGGCGAGGTTTGAATAAAGGGGCTGAGGCACCCATGTCGCTATGTGCCCGCGGTTCGGTTCGTCATCGAGGCCGCAGCGTGACGGTCAGCGCACGCCATAAGTGCCGTTCGATGCGCAGAGCGGTGCCGAAGGAATGGCGTATCCCCTGGTCTGAGTGCCCGGAGGCCGTACAGCGGTGGGGTTGCGTCACGTATCGTGGGGAAGCACTGGAGGTGCGGAGTGCGTTTTGTTCTTATTCTTGGTGCGTATCACGGCTCCTGGTGTTGGGAGCGTCTCATCAGCGAAATACCGGTGGGCAGGTCACGCTTGCGTCTGTTGGAGGTGTGGGTCTAGAAGGGTCTGGGCCCCAGCCCTGACACCGAAGAGTTGGCCATCTCGCCCACCTCTCCAGCCGGCGTCAACTGGGCCAGGCCGCCCTTTCCTTCAGGGATCTCGATGGTGACGACCAGGGCTTTTCCCGCGACTCCGGTCCCCCTCAGGGTTTGGAGGGATCCCTGCCACGTTCCCATATCGGCGTCGACTTCGAGCGAGGCCGTCCCGGTGGTGAGGAGAATCCCGTCGTCTCCGTAGATGCGAACCGGCCCTGTGTATGAGCCGGCCATCAGCTCTCGTCCCCGAGAACCTGGCGGAGCTGGCTACGCAAAACGATCTCGTGACGGTAGGAGCGATGCACGTCGGCCAAACGTCCCTCGACCTCCTCCTCGATGTCATCGAGTCGGTCGCGCAGTCGGTCGAGCTTGCGTTTCAGCCGGCGGTTCTCCTCCTGAAGCTTGAGGACGCGCCTCACCCCTTCGAGATTGAGCCCTTGGCTGGTGAGCTCCTGGATCAATTGGAGGCGTTCGATGTCCTCCTGCGAGTAACGCCGTGTACCTCCCGGGGTTCGGAAGGGGTCGATGAGACCCCTGCGCTCATAGATGCGAAGGGTCTGAGGATGCATTCCAGAGAGTTCTGCCGCCACCGAAATGACAAACACCGCTCTCGCTTGATCGCTCATGCTCTCTCCATCATCTCAGATGTTGCCGGAGATCCTCGCCTCTTTGCGCATCGAGTTGCTCAAGGATCTTCTTCTCTTCCTTCGACACCTTTTTGGGAACTGCGACCTCCACCGTTACGAGGAGGTCGCCCGGGCGCCCTCGCTCCGGAACCACGCCCTTGCCCCGGACGCGGAACGTCTTGCCCGAAGGGGTGCCCGATGGAACCTTCAGTTTGACTCCGCCGTTCAGGGTGGGGACGTCGATCTTGGTTCCGAGCACTGCTTCCGAATATGTGATCGGGACCGTGAGGGTCAGGTTGTTGCCCCGTCGCCCGAACGTGCTGCTCGTAGCGACCCGGATGTGCAACAGGAGGTCGCCGGCAGGCCCACCGTTGCCGCCTGGGGCGCCTTTTCCCCTGAGGCGCAAGGTGTTCCCGTCTTGGACACCGGCAGGTACCCGGACCTTGATCTCACGTGTTCTGGTCTCAGAGCCAGTGCCCCGACAGGTGCTGCAAGGTGTGTCGATGAGTCGCCCGCTGCCTCGGCACTGTGGGCATGGCTGAGAGAAGGAGAAGAACCCCTGGTTCTGAGCAACCATTCCCCGCCCTGCGCAGGTGGGGCAGGTAGTGATGCTGGTACCGGGCTCCGCGCCGGATCCGCCGCATCTCGAGCAGTGGGCGGCGCCTCGAATCTTCACAGCGGTGGTGATGCCGTGAGCGGCATCCTCGAAGCTGATGGTCAACTCGGCTTGGGTGTCCGCGCCGCCGACCGGGCCGCCGCGAGCCGAAGAGCCGAAGTCAAATAGATCGCCCAAGCCTCCTAGGCCTCCGAGCAGATCAGACAGGTCCTCCACTCGCACCTGCTGTCCACCAAACCCTCCGCCAGGGCTTCCGAAGCCCGGGAAACCTCCGGTTGAGGAAAGACGCCGCACCTGGTCGTACTCCTTGCGCTGCTCGGCATCGGAGAGGGTGGCGTAAGCCTCTGATATCCCCTTGAACTTCTCCTCTGCAGCATCATCTCCCGGATTGGCGTCGGGGTGGTGCTCCTGAGCCAGCTTTCGGTAGGCCTTCTTGATCTCTTCGGCAGGGGCATCGTCGCTCACGCCGAGAATCTGGTAGAAGTCCTTCTCGACCCAGTCGCGGTTCATTCGTCTGTCTCCAGAGTCACCAGAGCAGCGCGCAGCACACGCCCACCCAGTCGATAGCCCCGACGGAGCTCCTGGTCGACCACCGGTGTCCCGTTCCCGGCCGGGGGACCCACCGGCTCATGGACTTCAGGGTCGAATATCACACCAAATGAATCGATCACCTCGAGACCCTCCTTCTCGAGGGCCTTGAGCAAGAGCTCTCGCGTGTTGATCATCCCGGAGAGGAGTTGCCGTTCGGAGTCGGTCGAAGGTTCCACGGCAAGGGCCGCGTCGAAAGTGTCCAGAACCGGGAGAAGCTCGCGCACCACGCGCTCGGCGGCACGGTCGATGATTGTCGCCTGCTCCCTGACGGTGCGCTTCCGGTAGTTGTCGAAGTCGGCAGCCACCCGCTTGAGGTCGTCGAGGTACGAGGAGGCCTCGCCTCGTGATGCCTCGAGCTTGGCGAGGAGCAGCCTGATTGCCTCCCCCGGGTCGTCCGGCAACTCGATGCCAAGTGCGGCAGCGTCAGTTACGCCGTCCGACTGGACGACTTCCGCGTCTACAACTTCTGGCGTCTTGTCACTCACAGTTCTCTCCGGCGAAGAGGACGGGCTTACGCCTCGTCCTCTTCGTCGATGATCTCGGCTTCGACGACGTCCTCGTCACCGGGTTCTGCCTCTTCGCCTTCGCCTTGGGACTGTTCTGCAGCGGCCTGCTGATAGAGGCGAGTGGCCATGGCCTGACTGGCCTGGAGAAGGGCGTCCATCTTCCCGCGCAGATCATCGCTCGGAGCTTCCTCATCCTCGAGCGCCGACTTGAGGTCAGTGAGCGCTTGTTCGATGGCCGACTTCTCCTCGTCGGTCATCTTCTCGTCCTGCTCCTCGATCAGCTTCTCGGTCTGGTGGGCGAGTTGGTCGGCCTGGTTGCGGGTTTCGACCATCTCGCGACGCTTGGCGTCGTCTTCGGCATATGCCTCGGCGTCCTTGATCATCCGGTCGATGTCGTCTTGGGCCAGCGCCGATCCGCCGGTGATCGTCATCGCCTGCTCCTTGCCGGTAGCGAGGTCCTTGGCGTTGACGTGGACGATTCCGTTGGCGTCGATGTCAAATGTGACCTCCACCTGGGGGATGCCCATTGGGGCCGGCGGGAGTCCGGTGAGCCGGAACTTGCCGAGGCTCTTGTTATCGGAAGCCATCGCCCGCTCACCCTGGAGGACATGGATCTCTACCTCGGGCTGGTTGTTCTCCGCGGTCGTGAAGATCTCGGAGCGCTTGGTCGGGATGGTCGTGTTGCGCTCGATCATTCGAGTCATCACCGTGCCCTTGGTCTCGATGCCCAGCGTGAGGGGGGTGACGTCGAGCAGGAGAATGTCCTTGACATCGCCCTTGAGCACACCTGCCTGGATCGCGGCCCCGGCGGCAACCACCTCGTCGGGGTTGACTCCCTTGTGAGGGTCCTTGCCGGTGAGCTTCTTGACCAGTTCCTGAACGGCCGGCATCCTGATCGAGCCACCCACCATCACAATGTGATCGATCTCTTCAACCGGGATTCCGGCGTCCTTGATGACCTGCTGGAAGGGTCGCTTGGTTCGTTCGAGAAGGTCCTCGGTCAGCTTCTGGAATTCCGACCGTGTCAGCTTTTGCTGCAGGTGGAGCGGGCCCTCGGCAGTGGCCGTGATGAATGGGAGGTTGACTTCGGTCTCGGAGACGCTGGAAAGCTCGATCTTGGCCTTCTCTGCTGCTTCCTTGAGACGCTGACGCGCCATCCGATCCTGGCCGAGATCGACCCCATGGTCGTTCTTGAAACTGGTGATGAGCCATTCGATGATGGCGTCATCCCAATCGTCTCCACCGAGCTGAGTGTCGCCAGAAGTGGATTTCACCTCGAATACACCGTCACCGATCTCTAGAACCGAAACGTCGAAGGTGCCACCACCAAGGTCGAACACCAGAATGGTGTGGTCGGTCTCTTTGTCGAGGCCATAGGCCAGCGAGGAGGCGGTGGGCTCGTTGATGATGCGTAGCACGTTGAGACCGGCGATCTGACCGGCTTCCTTGGTGGCCTGACGCTGAGCGTCGTTGAAATAGGCGGGGACAGTGACGACCGCATCGGTGACTTCGTCGCCGAGGAACGCCTCGGCGTCTCGCTTCAGCTTCATCAGGATCCGGGCCGAGATCTCCTGTGCCGTGTAGGTCTTGTCATCCACCTTGATGGACCAGTCGGTGCCCATCTGCCGCTTTACCGAGCGGACGGTGTGATCCGGGTTGGTGATCGCCTGGCGCTTGGCCACCTCGCCGACAAGAACGTCGCCATCCTTGAAAGACACCACCGAAGGCGTGGTCCGACCGCCCTCAGCGTTGGCGATGATGGTTGGTTCGCCCCCGTCGAGGACGGCGACGACGCTGTTCGTGGTCCCCAGGTCGATGCCTACTGCACGTGTCATGTTGTCGAATCCTTTATTTCAGTTCTGAGTGTGTCCGGATTCTACAACCTGAGTGGGGTATTGTCATATTCCGCGACCGAAACCCTAATTTCTGAACGGTCTTAGGCGGTCAACAGGATTCGAAGACGTGATGTCGGTTGGTCACGATCCCAGGCTCTTGATGTACTCGACCAGATCGCTGACCTCATCGTCGGTGAGGTTTTGGGCGTAGTCCGTTGGCATCACCGGATTGAATCCCTCGAGGACCTGGGAGTTGGGGTCGATTATCGAGAGGGTCAGATAGGCGTCATCGGCCGTAACGGTCTCGCCCGACTCGAGCGGACGGGAGGAGCCGGCGAGGCCTTTCCAGGTCGGGCCCGCGCTCGGCGTCCCGTCGATGGTATGACAGGCGAGACAGCCAGTTTCGCTCGCCAGGGTTTCGCCCCTGACTGCCGCGGGGCCATCGAATTCGATCGCAACGGTGGTGTCGGTCTGGCCGTTGCCGATCGACTCACCTGTGAAGAGCCAGAAGCCGACACCCAGAATCAGGGTCAGAGCCGCCGCGAGAACTGCTTCAGTGCCTCTTCTCACTTCTTGGTCCGTCTCGCCATTGCTGCCGGAACCGTAACAAGGGAGCGGCGAAATCTAAGGTTCGGGCAGCGATCCATGGACGAACTCACTGAGATCTCGGGCGGTCTGACCCGTCGCCAGTTCATATAACTGCCGTATCCGGGTTGGCGGTGGCGTCGACCGTGTTGGGCCTGGGTGCGAAGCGCGTATCGGCGTTGAGCATCAACCCGCACTCGTCTTGGGCGACAAACCGTCCGCCCGGGGGCCTTTGCAGTCCGAGGACGTGAAGTTCTTGCTCGTCCACCATTCGGCGTCGAGGAACGGCCACAGTACGGCTGATGCTCCGGGGATCCTGCGAAGTTTCTATGACTATCACACGGGCCCGGAGAAGGGCTGGAATGATATCGCATACAACTTTCTGATCGACGCGGGCGGAGGGATCTGGGAGGGGCGGTCAGGCAGCTTCGACGGTCCTGTTGCCGGCGACGCCACTGGAGGGAACCAGGGTTTCACCCAGTTGGTGTGTCTGATAGGCGATTACAACGTGGCCCAGCCGTCCAATGCGTCGCTGTCGTCTCCGGTGCCCTGGCCTGGCGTTATCGACGAATGTCGGATAAGTAACCCACTGTCTTTGTCGCACGCCCGACATTTGACGATTGGATGTTCTTCTACTCCTGTTGCACGCCGTGTGACCGAAAGGAGGACACAATGACAATTACTGCCGATGCGAAACTCAGGCCTCGAGCAGATGCCGACTACCGGGCGCCCTCACAGCAGAAGAGTCGTGGGATAGCGCTTGCTCTGGTTGGTCTTGCGATCACCATGATCGCCTTCTTTGGAAACTTGGCCGCAGTCGGGCAGTCGGGGGCCGACCAAGCTTCGACACTTGCGTGGACCTTTGGTGTGACGACGACCGGATTCGCCTTGATCAAGACCGCCATCGCGGTGGTCCTATGGGGGGTGATTCTGAAGCTCTGGCTCAGAGCCGACTCCATCAAGGCCTCGCTTCCGGCGCTTGTCGGCAAGCCTGGCGCCGATCCAACAAACCTCGGCGACCACGACACGCCGCACGGCAAGGTGACCGTCACCGCCAAAGCGCCGGACCAACTTCCCATCCACAAGATGGCGAAGAAGATGTTCCGTCCCATGGTGGCGATGGGTCTGATGCTGGTGTTGGTCGGCTTGATAGTCTCGTTCGTCGAGGCCGGATCGGTTCCCAACACCGCGGCTTCTGCCTGGAAACAGGGTCTCCAATTCCTCGGTGAAGGCATGCTCCTCGGCGGGATCGCTTTCCTTCTAGGAACTATTCTCTGGGCCATCCGGACGGCCGGTGGAGAGGTGCAGGAATCACTGGGTGTGAAGGTCTACACCCCGAAGATGCCCGGCACAGCCAAGGCCTTCGTGGTCTTGATGATGCTCGGGTTGATGGCCTCGATCGTCCAATTCATCGGATACGTCAGCGTTGCTGGGAACTCGGATGTGAGGATCGCGTTTGCCTGGCTTGGACCACTGCGTGAGTTCGGCCTGGGGCTGATCCTCGCCGGGGTGGCCCTGGCGCTGGTCGCCATCGGCAATGTTCTCGCCTTCCAGTTCTATCGGATCCAGGAGCTCATTCGCTCCGGAGAAAGGAGTTGACCATGAGTGACAACGCAACAGCTAGTTCGGACTTTGCAATCGAGGTTTCAGACAAGGGTCTCGGCTACAACAAGCCACAGCAGATGGGTCGCAAACTGTGGGCCCCGATGTGGGTGATGGCCATCATGGCCTTCCCGGTCGCCTTCATCCTCGGAATCGTCAGATCGAGCGCCATTGCATCGGGCGAGGCAGAGAGCACAATTGTGGCTCTGGGACACACGACGACCGGTGTGATGTTCATCGGGTTCACCGCGGTGTTTGCCGCTATCTCCTTCGCCATCGCCCGGATCCTGGGCGAGTTCCGCAAGGGTGGCGGCGAGATCCAGGAACTGGTTGGCTCAGATGTGCGAACTCTGAAGATGCCGCCAACGGTGAAGATCTTCATCCTCGGCATGGCCATGGCGACGATGACCCTGCTCATCGCTTCGATCATCCATCTGGTCGTCGCCGGTCAGGTGTCGTCGGGCGCTCTGAGTCTTGTCGATGCTGAGACCGCAGCGATCAACCTCGAGGCGGTCCGCCGTCTTGGTGTCGCGGTATATCTGGTTGCCATCACCTTCGGGCTGGCCACGATTACCAGGGTGCTTCGGTTCCAAGCAATCCGGATTAGGGAGCTGACTCCGTAGATTCAGCCTTCGGATCCCCGTTGGGAAGGGCCGCCTTCGGGCGGTCCTTCCCGTTTGTCCGGAATCGGGTGCCGAACCCGGACGAAAGACCCGAGTGGTCGGGTCCGGAGCTTCCTTCTTCGCGGCCACTGCGCCATATCTGGCGCCACCAACCTCAGGTAGGAGTGTCCAGGTCTTGACAGTTGGGCATGGAACGACATGATGGCGACATTCTCAGGAGAGGCAGACTTCTCAAGGAGGAGATATGACCAACATCGATATTGCCCTTCTCCTGCTCCGAGTGTGGGCCGGGTTTGTGATCATCGCCCACGGCGTCAACCACGCTCGGAACCTCGAGCGCACGGCCAACTGGTTCGGCTCTGTCGGGTTTCGCTCGCCCAAGCTCCAAGCATTCATTTCGGCAGCCAATGAGGTAGCGATCGGGATATTTCTGATCCTGGGACTACTCACCAGCGTCGCTGCCGCAGGGCTCGCGGCAACGATGCTCGTGGCGTTTTGGGCCATCCACCGCGCTGTCGGATTCTTCGTCTTTCATCGGCCCGATGAGGGCTATGAGTACGTGGCCACGCTCACGGTTGTGGCGGTGGCGCTGGCGATTGGGGGGCCCGGCAGTGTCAGCATCGACTCGGCTCTGGGCATCGCCGACGATCTGAATGGTTGGGTTGGGGCAGGGATCATTGCGCTTGGGTTTGTCATCGCCGCGGGACAGCTGGCCATATTCTGGAGGAAACCAATCAAGGAGGACGCTGCGGCATGAGTGACTTTGCGCTGGGGCCATTGCCCGACAGCTTTGCAACGACGCGAGATCACCTCCACCAAATCGCGTTCTTTGCGCTCAGCCCGAGCCGCTACCGGGTCGTGGGTCGGATGGGTCTCCGCCCCCAACCCGGTGGTTTCGGCACACCTGATTTCGATGGCCGGACTGTGCGGGTTGAGGGCAACCTCCTAGTTCACCAGGACGGTGATTCGGTCGCCACGAGAACCATTTCTTCAGTGAGGGACGCAGTTGAGTTCTTCGGGAACGACTACGACGTGGAGTGGTTTTCCGAGTTCCGCGATCCGCTCACCCCTCTGGACCCGGAACAACAGCTCGACATCGACCCGGAAGCGACCCAGGCGTTGGGCCAATGGTTCGCTTTTGCATGGGCTGTTCTCGAGGAACTGAAGTCTCACGCGGTTGACGGTGACGATCCTTCCGAGGTGCAGCTTTGGCCGGAGCACTTCGACGCCGCGGCTGAACTTGGAGATCAATCGCTCGGCCAGCGGGCGAGTTTTGGGGCCTCGCCGGGAGACGGCGGTCATCCGGAGCCCTATATATACGTTGCCCCCTGGTCGGAGATCGATCGATCCAATCCCTACTGGAACGACAAATCGTTCAATGGATCGAGCCTGTCATATCAGGAGCTGATCGAATCCGACGATCCGATCCCGAAGGCAATCGACTTCTACCTGGAGGGTCACCGAATCCTCCACGGCTAGGCCTGTTCGCGGGACGGGGCGGTATCAGGTCTTGAGGGCGTCGACCAGGCCGTCGGCGGCCGCCCGCACGATGCGGATCGTCTCGTCGTAATCCTCCGCAGGACCACCCCATGGGTCGGGCACCTCGTCCTCATCGGTGATTGGATCGTAGGTTCGGAACAACCTGACCTTGGCTTTCGCCGCAGCACTGGGCGCAATCGCTTGAAGTTCCCGTAGGTTTGACCTATCCATCGCCAGGAGTATGTCGAAGCGGTCGAAGTCGGCCACTATGACCTTTCTTGCCCTTCCCTCCACCCGAAGTCCGACCCTTTCGCCGGCGGCAATCGACTCGGGATGGGGACTTTGGCCGATGTTCCAGGAACCCATGCCGGCCGAGTCGACCTCGACGTCGACTCCGGCCGAAGCAGCCGAATCGCGGATTGCAGCTTCTGCCGCCGGGGACCTACAGATGTTGCCGAGGCAGACCGCGAGGATCTTCAATCTACGGCTCCCGCCGCCTCGATGCGGCTTCGTGCCAGAGCGACGTACTCGGCTTCGGTGTCGAACCCGACGTAGTGCCGTGCGGTTTCGACCGCAGCGACTGCGGTCGAGCCGGACCCAAGGAATGGATCGAGCACCAGGTCTCCTTGGTACGTGTAAAGCTCTATCAGCCGCCGGGGCAGGGCAACCGGAAACGGGGCCGGATGCCCCACCTTCGTCGCGCTCTCGGAGGGGATCTCCCACACGTCGATGGTCGCCTTGAGGAACTCGTCCGTCTCTATGGTGGGGATGTGGGGCAGCCCCAGCTTCTCGCGCCTGGGCCGTTTGAGTGCCCGGTCGAACCGCCCCTTTGACGCGATGATCACTCGCTCAGTGATGTCGCGCAGCACCGGATTCTGGGGTGACTTGTACGACCCCCAGGCACAGCTTCCTGCGGCGCCTTTCGCCTTCTGCCAGATGACCTCTCCCCGCATCAACATCCCGAGATCATCCTGGAGAATCGAGGTGACGTCGGCGGAAAGAGACCGATATGGCTTTCGACCCAGGTTGGCGACGTTGACGGCCATTCGGCCACCTGGCTCGAGTTTGTGGAGGGATACGGCCAAAACGTCTGTGAGCATTGCCAGATACTCGGCGTAGCTGGCAGGCACATGGCCTTCGGCGAGATCATTCTCGTACTCCTTGCCGGCGAAGTAGGGGGGCGAGGTCACCACCAAGGCAACCGATCGGTCTGCCACCTGACCGGCGGTCATCTCTCTGGCGTCGCCCACGAATAGTTGGTCTACGAGAACAGGCGTCTCGACCCGCTCGTCTTTGGAGATGACCGGTGCTCCAAATCGGTCATAGAAGGGAGAAGAGTCATGAGATTCGCGTTTGCTCGATCCGAACTCCGATGTGACTGTTGCCAGCCTCTGCCGCGCCATTGGCGGTGAAGATACCTGGGTTCCGCACCCTGGATTGGCAATACGGCAGTTGTACGCTCCGAACAGCATGAAGACCTCCGATCCGCGCCTGCTGTAGCGAGCACCCCTGATGACCACTTCCTCGGAAGGCGCCCTTCCCACTGTCGAAGTCATGCTGAGGGACGGTTCTGCCGCTGAGCTCCGACCGATTCAACCTGGTGATCGCAGCCTGATCGAAGAAGGTCTCGCCCATATGTCATTGCAAAGTCGTGTCGCCCGTTTTGGCTCGGGAATCGCCCATCTCTCCGAATCGGAGCTCGACTACCTCACCGAGATCGATTTGATAGACCACGTCGCCTGGGGGGCGACCATCGACGACGTTCCCGCCGGTACCGGTCGCTACATCAGACCGGGCGGCGGCGACGAAGCGGAGGTAGCCGTCGCCGTTGTCGACGAGTTTCAGTGGCGGGGGCTGGGCCGGACTCTCTTTGATGCTCTCGTCACGTCTGCCGTTCACAACGGAGTTGGCGGGTTGTACTTCTCAGTTCATCCGGAAAACGAGATTGTGTTGCGGATGATGCGAGGCGTCGGATCCCGTCTTGACGATTCCGAGGGCCTCATCGTGGGCCATTTCAGGGCAGAGGATGTCCCGCTGGGCCAACACCACTCCGAGTTCGTCGAATTGTTGAAGAGGTATCAGACCGCTCCGTGAGGAGATCTCAGCCCTCGTCCTCGTCTGCTTCGAGATCGAGAGCGGCCGAGTTGATGCAGTAGCGGAGGCCGGTCGGGTTGGGGCCGTCGTCGAACAGATGACCCAAATGTCCGCCACAGTTGGCGCACTTCACCTCGGTGCGGACCATACCGAATGCCCTATCCGACTCCTCGTCGATTATCTCGGGGTTGAGCGGCGCGTAGAAGCTGGGCCAACCAGACTGCGACTCGTACTTGGTGTCACTGGAAAACAGCTCTTCGCCACATCCGGCGCACCGGTAGGTTCCTGCCGTTTTGGAATCCCAGTATTCGCCTGTGAAAGCTCGCTCGGTCCCGGATTTTCGCAACACCTGATACTGCTCGGGAGTCAGCTTGTCCCGCCACTCGGCTTTGGTCTTTGGAGTGTCCTTCATGTCTTTCATGTGCTCATTCTTATAGGAGTTGGGTTACTTGGGGTTAAAGACCCAAATGCAGGCTGAGGCGATCGATGAAGACCGCTTGAGCCGGGTTGAGTTTGATCCGACCGAGGTCGGGATCCACCCAGGCGACCCGGTCGATCTCGGGGAACTCCCGGGAACCCATCTTGAAGGTCCCCGGGACGAGGGCGGCAGGGTCGAAGTCGGCCTCCACCGCCCACGCCCTCACGACCTTTCGTGATTTGAGGGTGGTCTCACCGAGGTCGACCCAGGGCTGCGGGGGCGCCTCCCACCCCGTTTCCTCGGTGAATTCCCGAATGGCAGCCACTCTGTCCGACTCCGAAGGTTCGACGATTCCTTTGACCAGCGACCACCACCCGTCGTCGCGTCGGGCGAAGTAGGGCCCTCCCGGGTGGGCGATCAACACCTCCAGGTGCTCGTTGATTCGGTAGGGAAGAAGACCCGCGGATCTCATCAACCCCGACATTACGCTGGCCGGGTGACGCTCTCCAAGGCACCGGCCAACCCCCCGGGTGCCGTTGTCGTGCCGATTCCGCGGTTCACCCTCCAGGTGGACGAGCCGTTGGCCCATGGCCTGAAGCGACTCAGCCTCAACGAGATCGAAATAGCCGTGTCCGGGTTCTACGAAGGTGAGGAGTCGTTTCGGTTGGCGGTCCACGAGGCTCGCAAGTCGATCAAACGGATCAGGGCCTTGCTCCGACTGGTGCGATCCGAGATAGGTGAGAAGGCCTTTCGGTATGAGAACTCAGCCCTTCGCGATACCGGCCGGCTCCTGTCGTCGGTGCGATCTGCCGCGGTCACCGCTGATGGCATCGAGGATATTGCGCGGGTATATGGCCCGCTGCTGGCCCAGGGCACCTTCGGAGAACTGACCGAAAGGCTTGTGATTCGGCGCGATCAGACAGAAGAGCGGGTCATGGAGGACCCGGAGCTGATTCCGAAAGTCGTGGCCAACCTGGAGAAGGCGCATGGGCGCTACTCGTCGTGGCCTACCGATCCCGAAGCCAGACCGGTGTATGGCGTTGGTATCAGGAACACATACCAGGCTGTTGGGCCAGGCCTGAGACTCACCTATCGGCGTGGGAGACGGGAGATGGTTGCCGCGTATAAATCACCGGTTCCGGCGACATTTCACTCTTGGCGTAAGCGAACCAAGTATTTCAGGCACCAACTCGAGATACTCACTCCGCTCTGGCCTGAGGTGGTTCTGGGAATGGCCCTGACACTGGAGCGGATTGGCGACCTGCTTGGCGAGGATCATGATCTCGCCGAGATTCTCTCCCTGGTGTCTGAGCGACCCGACCTCTGCCCCAACCCGGTGGAGAGAAGCCTTCTCAACGCCCTAGTCTCCCAGCGTCGGTCGGACCTTCAGACCGCCTGCCGTGTACTCGGGAAGCGGATCTATGCCGAAAGCCCAGATTCACTCAGTAACCGGTTCGCCGCGTATTGGGAGTCGGCCGATCTGGCCAGATCGATAACACTCACGTCGATCTCATTCTGAGGGAATCACACCTCAGATCTTCTGGTTGAAAAGAGTCCTACCACACTTTGAGGTGTTCAGATTTTGACCGACCGTGGCCGAGTCCGCGTTGAGAAGAGTTACAAACGAGTCCGGGCCTTACTCGGCGGCGAGGTTGTGGTCGACTCCACCGCTCCTCTGCTCGTCTGGGAGGTTCCGTACTACCCGACTTACTACTTCCCCGATGCAGATGTTCGTACCGACCTCCTTGTTGAAACGGGCGAGACCCGTCGATCACCAAGCCGGGGCGAGGCAACCCAGTACACGGTGAAGGCCGGCGGAAAAGAGGGGGCGGCCTACGCCTTCCTCCAGCCGAAGATGGCTGAGCTCGAAGGCCACATCGCCTTCGTATGGAAGACACTTGATCACTGGTTCGAGGAGGAGGAAGAGGTCTACGTCCATCCGCGGGACCCCTACACCCGGATCGACATTCTCCCCTCGAGCCGTCGGGTGAGAGTGGAGATCGACGGCGTGACCGTCGCCGACTCGACCAATGGCAGATTCCTGTTCGAGACGGGGCTACCAACCCGGTACTACATCCCCAAGACCGACGTCCGGATGGATCTGCTCACGCCGACCGACCTTGCCACCGCCTGTCCTTACAAGGGCACCGCCCGTTACTGGAACGTGACCATCGAAGGCAATGTGCACGAGAACATCGTGTGGGGATACGACACACCACTGCAAGAGTCGCTGGACATCGCCGGTTTGGTGGCTTTCTACAACGAGAAACTCGACATCTACATTGACGAGGTCCTCGAGGACAGGCCCAAGACCAAGTTCTCCTGAGGGTTTCCCCTCCCGCCGTCAGGAGAACGACCGAGAAGAGCCCGGGCCGCCAGGTCCGGGCTCTTCAATTGTCAGTCGACCTCGCTCGCCAGTTGAATCACGGTGAAGGTTGGATCCGTAAGGATCGACAAGACCGGCGAACGTACCGACCTCCGGGATCTCCTGCGGTCCGTGAACGAGTGACCCGCCGTTTTCTGTGGCCTGCACGATTGTCTTTGCCACGTCGTCAACTGCGAAGTAGACACCCCAATGGTTTGGAATCTCGGCCATCGGCTTCGCCATGGCACCGGCAACCCCGCGGTCGCCGACCTTGATGAGGAAGTAGTCACTCCCGGTGAGCGAAGTTGAGACTTCGATCTCGTGGCCGAACACTTCCTGGTAGAACGCCAACGCCTTTTCGGTGTCGTCGGTGAGCAACTCGTTCCAGTTGAGGGCACCGTGCTCATTGACGATCGCCGCCCCGAAATGGTTCCCCGCCTGCCAGATGCCAAAGACCGCGCCGGTGGGGTCGGAGACGATCGCCATCCTTCCGGCATCCGTCACGTCGAAGGGTTCCAGGAGCACTCGCCCTCCGGCATCCTTGACCTTTGCCGCGGTGGCGTCGGCGTTGGAGACGGCGAAGTAGGTGCTCCAGACTGGCGGGTGGCCTTCAGTCTGGAGTTCGCCGATGCCCGCCGCCGACAGCCCCTTCTTCGTTGCCATCGAGTAGGGAGCCGAGTCGGTCTCCTCCTCGCGGTACTCTCATCCGAACAACGTCGTATAGAACTCCTTCGCTCCCGCGACATCGGTTGTGCTGAGGTCGGTCCACGAGGGGATTCCTACGGCATATCCATCTCTTGTCGGCATCTGTTTTCCTTCGGAATGTCCCGATTCAGCCGTACCAAGATGATATGCCCGGGCCGTGACAGGATTGTGAGGGCGTGGTGGCGAATGGCGCTCCTGTCCATCGAGGATTCCGACCCTCTCCTAGAGCTGGCCGGCGTCTTCGAGACCGGCGTCTTCGAGACCGGCGTCTTCGAGAGCAGCGTCTTCGAGAGCAGCGATTTGGGCCACATAGTCTGGATCGTCGTATCTGCTCAACAGGAACGACTTTGCGTATTCCGCCACCGGCCCGCCGGTGATGTGGCTCGCCACCAAGTCGGCCGCCCCGGCGGCGACCATGACCCCGAACCCCGACATGGCTGACATGAGGTGGAACCCTTTTGGCCCGGCCGGCCCTATCAGCGGCCGGTTCTCGCGGGTCTTGGAGTAGTAGCCACCGTCCACGACCGAGTGGGGGAGGCGGTCGAGATACTGCCCGAGTTCGGGGACCATCGTGGCCATGCCACGCATCACCACCTCCGGGTAGAGGGGGTCGGTCGGCAAGGGCCACAGCGGTTCGGTGACAGCCTTGTGGTACTCCCATAACGCCAGGAGGTAAGGAGACTCGGCCCCGCCCTCGGGTCGCCCGTGGCAGAAGATGGGCATTTCCGCGACCAACTGGTGTCGATCCTGATTGAGAAGCTCCGTCTTCTCTTCGTCGCTCCAAGCGATGGTCTGAGGGTCACTCCAGATGATCATCGGAGCGTTCCGCGGGACTACTTCGAGATGGTCGCGGAACGCCACCTTGAGGTGAAGCTCCGAGAAAACTGGCAGGTCCACTTCCGCCAACCGGGCCACGTTCGGGGAGAGTGGTCCCGCAGCGTCGATCACGACGGAGGTTGTGATGACCCTTCCCGACGCCAGCTTCACCGACCGTACTTGGCCACCGGCGATGTCAATGTCGATCACCTCATCAACGACGACCTCTGCATCTCGATCTTTCGCCTGCTCCAACATCCATGACCCGAGCTGCTGGGCGCTGAACCAGCCCGCCCGGCGAACGTGAAGCGCTCCGACGGCTTCACCGGTGAGATACGGAAAGTGTTGACGAAGAGTCTCACTGTTGGCCAGGACGTCGAAGCCGTCGTCGGCGGCGCGATAGGAGTCCGGGTCGTGGTGAATCCGCACCGGGCCCGATCCAAAGCTCGAACTGACGTGGGAGCTCTCGACGAGCTCCATGAGTCGTTCTTGCTTGGCGGTCACGAAGAGATAGCCCCTTCGATTCAGGCCAAATGCGTTTCCTGAGGCTAAGGACATCTCGTCGAGGAGGTCGATCGACCGGTTCATCAGAGCGACCATCGGGAGGTTTGGCCAGTAGTTGCGGTAACACTCAGTTGATTTATCCGAGGTGAGGCTGAGCGGCGGACGCGGATCGACGATGACCACCTTTTCGAAGCCTCGACGGACGGCAAGCTCGTGCGCTGCGGAGACTCCGGCGATCCCTGCCCCGACGATGACAACGTCCGCCGATGCGGTCATATCAGCGGTTCAGATGCTGCTGGGTTTGGGTGGCGATCGACTCGGGGGTGAAACCGAACTGCTCGGCGAGCACCGTGTCGGGGGCTGAGGCGCCGAAGCGGTCGAGCCCGATGGCGAGTCCGTCATCCCCGATGATCCGCTCCCACCCGAACGTGGAACCGGCCTCAACGCTCACCCGCGGTGCGGTCCCGAGGACCTTCTGCTGATACTCCTCATCCTGGGCGAAGAACAGCTCCCAGCATGGAAGGCTGACCACTTGGGCCCCGATCCCATCGGCGTCGAGCAGATCGGCCGCGGCCAAGGCCGCACTCACCTCTGACCCGGTGGCGATCAGGGTTACGTCCTTGCCGTCGCGTCTGATGTATCCGCCCCGAGCTACGGCCCCGGGCACTCTCTCCAGGTTCGGCAATCCCTGCCGGGTGAAAAGGAGGGCCACAGGCCCGTCGTGACGATTGAGGGCCAACTCCCACGCCTCCAGGGTCTCGTTGGCGTCGGCCGGCCGAATCACCCACAGGTTGGGCATCGCCCGCAGCGACGCGAGGTGCTCGATCGGCTGGTGGGTGGGGCCATCCTCCCCGAGGAAAATCGACTCGTGGGTCCACACCCAGATAGATGGTGTCTCCATGAGAGCGGAAAGCCGGACAGCGGGCCGCATGTAGTCGCTGAACACGAAGAAGGTCGCCCCATATGGGCGGAGTCCGCCGTGGAGGGACATTCCGTTGACGAGGGCGCCCATCGAGTGCTCTCGCACTCCGAATGGGATGTCGCGTGCCGAGGGGTCACTCTTTGAGAAAAGACGCCCCTTTTCGATCACGGTCTTGGTCGAGCCCGCCAGGTCGGCCGAGCCTCCGATGAATCCGGGCACCTTCAAAGCGATCTCAGCGAATAGCTGGCCTCCCGAGTCTCGAGTGGCGGCCTTGTCCCCGACTTCGAACCCGGGGCCATCGAGAGAAACCCGGCTCTCTCCGTACAGGGCGGTCCAGAGCTCCCTCTGCGTCCCTCCGGCGGATTCGAACCTTGTCCTCCAAGCGGCGTGCGCTTCTCGACCCCGGTTCATTGCCGTTCCGAAGAACTCGTAGACCGAGTCGTCGACGAAGAAGTCCGGGTCGATGGGGTAGTCCATCGCTTCCTTGGTCAGTTTGATCTCGTCATGGCCCAGGGGTTGACCGTGTGCGGCCGAGGTGTCGTGGAGGTTCGGCGCCCCATCAGCGATGTGCGTCTTGCATATGACCAGTGACGGACGGTCTGGTTCGGCAAGACACTCGCTGATCGCCTCGTTGATGGCTCTGCGGTCATGACCGTCGATCGTCACGGTATGCCATTGGTATGCGGCGAATCTGTCGGCAACGTTCTCGGTAAAGGTGATGTCCGTCGACCCGTCGATGGAGATCTGGTTGTCGTCGTAGAAGTAGGTGAGCCGGCCCAAGCCGAAATGGCCGGCCAGCGAGGCAGCTTCGGAGCTGATGCCCTCCATCAGATCGCCATCGGATACGAACCCAAAAGTGCGATGGCTCACCAGGTCGTCTCCGAGACGGGCCCGAAGGTGGGTCTCGGCGATGGCCATGCCCACTCCCGCTGCGAAACCCTGGCCGAGCGGGCCGGTGGTCATCTCGATTCCAAGGCTGTTGTCACGCTCGGGATGACCGGCCGTGTGGCTCCCCCACTGTCTGAAGTCGCGGAGGTCTTCGAGCGTCAGTGGGAACCCCGAGAGGTGGAGCATCGAATAGAGGAGCATCGACCCGTGGCCGTTGGAGAGGACGAACCGGTCACGATCGGGCCATTCCGGCGCGTCGGGGTCGACGTTGAGGTGCTTCGACCACAGCGTGACCGCAATGTCGGCCATTCCCATCGGCATGCCCGCGTGTCCACTGTTGGCCTTCTGAACGGCGTCCATTGCCAACGCCTTGATCGTGTTGACTGCTAGCTGTTCTTGATTGAGATCCCGCATCGCGGCGAGGGTACCTTGCCCTCCCCTGTCACCGACCTTTTCAAGCTGGTAACGACAGTTCAAATCTGGTCGGGACTGGTGAGTAGGACAACATTGACCCAGAACATCTCCTCGATCGGACCGTCAGGTCCCCTCTGCACCCGGAGTTCTGTCCCGAACACGTTGGCAACGAAGAAGAACACCAGGGTGGATACCGTCGCCAATCCGATCACCCTAAGCCTCTCAATCACATTTCATCCGTCTCGCTGACGACCCGAACCTAGCAACGCCATCCGCAGATACTTATGGGCGGCTGATCTGACCGTACATAATGCGGGTTGTTGGACCTGTCCCTCTGGTTTCCGTTCTCGCCGAGCGGTTACCCTCCGGCACCGTGGACCCGCCGACGCGCATCGAGATAGAGGGCGGGACTCAGATGCTTCTTGTGTGGCACAACGGCACTGAGCAACGATTCAGCGCCCGAGAACTGCGAGCAGCGTGCCCCTGCGCAGCGTGTGGTGAACCGGACGGTGCGCGGCGCCTTGCAGTCCTTCTCAGGGGACCGATCGAAGTGGAAATTGGCGACGCAGAGTTGGTCGGTTATGGGATCAACTTGACGTTCCGGCCCGACGGACACCGAACAGGGATCTTCTCATACGACTACCTGCGGAGTCTCAAGGACGGGGACGTCTAACGATGAGGATTAGGCGCACATAACGGCACCTATGGCGGTCTGTTTTGAGACTGCTGACGCCGAGGCCGTTGGTCTGGCCCCGGCCACGATTAGGTGTGGGAACCGGTTGGGAACACTGATCGTCTGAAGGGCATGAGGATAGGAGTTGTATTCCTGGCGTTTTCGGTGTTGGTCGCTGCGTGCGGTACCGAAGAGAGCACTGGCGGCGACTTCGGCGCGAACCAGACCCCTGAGATGATGGCTGCGGCCCTAGTGAAACTCATCACCGAGGATCACGGCTTTGCCGAAGGGCCGCCCCCGTTCACCGAGTATCTGATCCAGAACCGGATTGACACATCGGCCGGCAACGCCACTGCATCAGCCAGCGAATCTGCTCGACAGCTGACCGACGCAGAGCGAGAGGCTATCGAACAAGCCGTCGCGGAATACGGAGTGGTGCGTTGGATCGACGACCCGTCGGACTGGGTAACCCCTGACTTGGCTCCCACCATCGAGGGAGCTGCGATACTCGGTGTCGGTGAACCCGTCATCGGAGCTGACACCGGGCTTGTTCCCGTTTCGATGTGGTGCGGAGGTGTCTGCGGTACCTGGTTGACCTACCGACTCGTTGTGGTCGATGATGTATGGGCAGTCACCCATGTCGAAGGGCCTATCGCCGTCTCCTAGCGGTCAGAGCAACCCAAACCGACCCGTGCCCCAAGGCACCAACACCGGTTTCCGGCCCGCACAAAACGGCACTTAAAGGCGGTCTCTGGGCAGTGGCTTCAGTCGTGCGCTGTTCTCCAAGTGTGCGTTAATCCGCTTGAGGGTTTTGCTCGAGCTTTATCTTCAGATCTTCGTGGCTCTGAGCCAGCTCCTTCTCCGCCTGCCTTCGTACGACCAACGGCACTAGCAGCTTGCCGATTCCGTGGCCCTCGAAGTCGAGTTCGAAGGTGAAGCGTGTGCGGTCGCCGCCGCCGAGCGGCTCGAAGCTTCCCTTCCCCAACGCCCGAACCGGGCCGTCGAGCACCCGGAACGCGTAGCTTCGCGGGGAGTCATATTCCGTGAACTCGGCCGTCATCGTTTGCTCTCGTTTCCCCATCCGGCGTGTCATGACGAGTCTGGAACCTTGCTGCAACGGCCCGTCGCCTTCGGCACGTGCGCTTACAACAGCGGCCTGCCACTCGGTGAATTTGGACGGATCGGTAACGTAGGCGAAAACTTCGGCAGGCCCTCTGTCGATCTCAACGCTGTGGACGATTGCCGCCATGCTGCACTCCTCTTCGATGGCGAACCGACATACGTGAGTCCGCTGCTTGCCGCTGTGGACTCTGTTCGGTCGGCCTAAGTCCGAATCTACACCACGCCAGTCATTCGGTGCAGACCTGAGCCGCTCTCAGCGACCGCAAATAGCGGCACTTATGCGTGGCTGCATATTGCCGGTTGTGGGTGGGGGTCGTCGTTCAATCGAGAATCCCCGGGCGTGCGATATGCGCTGGATGCAAATGCATCATCGGTCGGGGCCGGTCGATGGCTCCAGGATCACAACGGCGGTCTCAGCCGACCGAAGCGCCGCGTAGCCATCCAGGTCCGTATTCACTTCGCGCCACCCGGCCCACAGTCGCGAGCGTTCCTCTCCCTCTGCAGCCCGCCCTCTGACCGTGCGTCGGCCGTCGGCGAGATCGACGCTGGCTTCGGGCTGCGCTTGCAGATTGAGCCACCACGCAGGCTCGCTATCGGCCCAGCCGTTCATCGCCATGGTGACCAGGTTCGGACCATCCTCGATGTACCCGAGGATCACACTCCGCTCCTGGCCGGTGCGACGCCCGGTGGTCGTGAGATGCATCATTCCCCAGCGGTTGGGCTTCGCCCGCCTCAATCCGAATCGGCCACCCGTAAGGCGGTACAAGCCGCGGTGCGTAGACCAGAAGAGGCGAACGAACCACCTCGGAGGAATCCGCGCTCGTTCTTTCCGTTCGTCTGACATTCGGCGCTCCAACCTTCCGCTTCAAACCCTCCCATCCGTTGCCCCTTGTCACAATCTAGGCCGCACATAACGGCACTTATGGGCGGCTGCGACGACCGCCACGATCCGGACATAATGTCGGTTATGCGCAGCTCAGATGAACGAAACACGCTTTTGTGTCTGTTCGGGTTCGCTGCGCCATGAAAGGCGAAGCACGCTGGCTCCAGCCAGACACGAAATCCCGCGCCCGATGGACCGATTGCCGGTCACAGAGGGCGAAGGGTGGAAACCGCGTCACCGAGGACCGGGTTGTCACCAAATCCGAGAGCCTGGAGAATGATGATCCCGATACCGAACAGCACGGCGGCGATGATTAGACCCAGTGCCCAGGCCGGAATAGGACGCTTTGCCCGGCTCTTGTTCTGCTCGGGCTCTGGGGCTGCCCACCGCCTCTGCTCATCGGTCAGGTGCCTTCCAGACGAAGAGCCGCTCATCACCCACCAACCCAGGGCAAGGCCCGCCACCACCAGTACGACTATCAGGATTCCCACATTATCTCCAAGAGTCGAATTCTAGGGCCGCACATAACGGCACTTATGGGCGGCTGTCAGCGCCAAGCGAACGCAAAGATAATGCCGATTGTGGGCGGCTGTTAGAGAGGTTTGTGGGCTCGGAACGGGTAGCCCCAGGTCCCGAACAGTCTGGCGTTCTTCTCACCTAAGGCTCCACCGTAGGTGTCGACGCTCGGCCCGAATTCCAGATCGATGAATCCGACGGCTGTGATGACCGTTTCCCACCCTGCACACGGCAGGGCACCGGCAATTCAGCCAGTCCAGAGATCGATGTTCCGTTTCGCACTATCGGAAACTGGCCTGTCTACGCAGATATCAGCGATCTGGAGACGGCCACCCGGTTTGAGAGCACGGGCGATCTGCCTGTAGGCACCGTGCTTGTCGACCATGAGATTGAGTACACCGTTCGAGATGACAAGGTCGATCGACTCGGCGTCCACGGGGAGACGTTCAACTAGGCCTTTTCTGAACTCGACGTTGTCCAACCCCATCCGTTCGGTGTTACGGCGAGCGGCGTCGAGCATTTCGGGTGTCATGTCGACACCGATAACCCGGCCTTCGGGGCCGACTGCTTTGGCGGCGATGATGACGTCGACACCTGCTCCAGAGCCGACATCGAGAACCGTCTCCCCTGGCTTTGGCAAACCGAAATGGAACGGGTGGGCCACCCCAGCAAAGGAAGCGATCACGTCATCAGGTATGTCCTTGATGACGGCTTCGTCGTAACCGACCCGTCGGGCGGCGTCCCGACCAGTGTGGAAGTGGAACTCATGGTCAGGGCTATCCGCTACCTCGGCGTAGTGCTTTTGGATTTCCAAACGGAGTTGATCTTCATCAACCGGGATCACATCTGCCATGGCACTCCTCCCTCGTCGAGGATCGCGTCGGAACCCTAATGGAACCAACACCTCAGATGAAGTGTGGTTACGCGACCAGCGGGCAGAGCAGCGGTCGCGGTGAGCAAGGGTGGCCTGTCCGTTCAACCGTCCTCTCAGATCGGCGCCTCGAGGAACCAGGTTTCCATTTCGCCTTTTCCCTTGATTTCGATCATGCCCCGAGGTTCGAACACATACTTGTCGCGTAGTCTGGAGAAGGCGCCTTGGGCCACCTGAATGCGCCCTGGCTCTCCCGAGGACTCCATTCTCGATGCCACATTGATGGTGTCGCCCCAAAGGTCGTAGGCGAACTTGGTTGTGCCAATAACTGCACCGATAGCACTCCCCGAGTTGATACCGATCCTGACGCGCAGCTTTATGCCGTCGTCGGCGACTCGGTCATTCATCCACTCTCGCATCTCGAGTGCTGTCAGGGCAATCGCATCGCAGTGGTCGTCACGAGGAATGGGAGCGCCGGCGACGACCATGTATCCGTCGCCCATGGTCTTGATCTTTTCGACTCCGTGATTGGCGGCAATACGATCGAATGCCGTGAAGATCTCGTTGAGGATGGCTACCGCTTCGGCGGGATCGAGACGTGCTGACAGCGGAGTGAAACCAACAAGATCGGCGAAGAGTGCGGTGATCTGCTCGAAGTGTTGGGCGATCGTCTTGCCTGGTTTGGCCTTCAGCTGTCTGGCGATCTCAGCCGGTAGCACGTTGAGAAGAAGCCGCTCCGCTCGTGCATTTTCGTTTCGAAGCTCCGTTTCCAATCGGCGGCGTTTGGTGATGTCGACGAAAGTGAGGACGGAGCCGATTAGCTGTCCATCTTGTTCCATCGGATAGGACCAGTACTCGGCTTGGAAACTGGACCCGTCGGCTCTCCACATGACCTCGTTGTCTACGTGGACGCCTCTTCCTTCTCGGAAAGCCCGATAGATCTGGCATTCGGTCATCGGGTACGGGTCACCGTTGGGGAGGGTGTGATGGACAAGTTCGTGCATGTTCCGTCCGAGGAATTCTGTGTCGCTGTCGAACCCGAGAATGCGCAGAGAGGAGGGGTTGGCAAAGGTGCAGTTACCGTCGAGATCGACCCCGTAGATGCCCTCCCCAGTCGAATTCAGCAACAGCTGAGCAACTTCGCCGGGGTCGTCGAGAAGGCTGGTCAATCTGCTCCTCATTGGCGAGCAATCCTAACTACACAGACCGCAAAACCTGCGGTCGATATCTCACCCGAGTTGTAGACGCTCAGATCAGAGCAGCGGTCGCTTCATCGGTTGTTATCACACCACTAGCGATATAGGCGAAGTTCACCAGCGCGGCCTCGTAGCCGTCGCCAAGCTCAGGATGACGAGCACCCGCGGTTGCGTCCTTGACTACGACAACTTCGAAGCCGTCTTCTGTCAGCTGGCGCATGTGGGCTTCGACGCACAAATTTGCCGACATGCCAGCGAGGATCACCTTGTTGATGCCCCGCTTCCGAAGCTGCAGCGCAAGATCGTTCGTCTCCGGCCCGAACACCTTGTGGGGACTCGTCACAATCGTCTCGCCATCACCGATGTACTTGCCTAGCGGGTCAACCCAATCCGCTCCAGAGCCCTCGAATTCCTCTAGCGAGAGTGCACCAGAGCGGTCAAACATTTTGATCTCATGCATCAGATTCTCAAGGGTCCCACCGAACTGCCAGCCGTAATCCGTCGGGAAGTAATAGTGCGGTGACACAAAAACCTGATAGCCGGAATCCTTCGCAGCCCGAATCAGTTGCTCCAGGTGCTCCACCGTCCGATTCTCCGTGACACTCTCACCCACCAATGCCCAAGTAACTCCATCAGGACTCAAAAAATCGTTCTGCGGATCAGTTATCACAACCGCCGTATCCTTGGTACTGAAGTCCATGTCATCTCCTTTCGCCCATCAAGGCATAACCCATTCGACGCCTCCGCCGACTGAGCCGAGCATACGCCAGCCAGCTCCCCGGTAGCCGACCGTCGTTACGGACCCGTCGATCCATGTCCGTCACGATCCACCATTCGACATAAGGAGGCAGCACATAACGAAGCCTCTTTGTGTCAAGCGGATGTTTTTGAACGAGGCTGGGCGCGTTGAAGCGGACCGCTGGCGGTGGGCCGCGATTGGTCGTAGCGTTGATGTCGGGGTCCGGGAAGGACTTGTCCAAAGAGCCGGCGTATCAGGATGTGAGCCGGCCACGCTGGACTAGAAGACGTTCCTGGGTGTCCTCCCGGACCCTCCTTTTTCAGCCGATACGGTGTTGTCGGCTGTCGGTGATGAGGTGGCGGTAGACGACATCTGAGATGCGTCGTTTCAACGCTCGGATTGCTTCTTTGGGTGTTTTGCCTTCGGTGATCTTGCGGTCGTAGTAGACCCGACCTTGGGTGGCGTGGCGCAGCTGGGTGACCGCAGCGATGTGGATGGCGTGGTTGAGCACCCGGTTCCCTCTCGGGTTCAACCGGTGTCTCATATGACTGCCGGATGACGCTTCGATCGGGGCGGTGGCGTTGTACGTCGCGTAGTGGCCCTTGGTCGGGAACCGGGTCACATCGCCTGTGTATCCAATGATGGTCGCGGCACAGACAGGCCCGACCCCAACAATATCGGTCAGCGATGTCCCTGACGCTGCGAATGCTGCTGCGATCCGTTTCTTGGATGCCTTCAACGTGATGTCGAGGCCGGCGACGTCATCGACGAGTTCACAGGGGATAAGGACCCGATACCGGCCTGCTTCGTCGTCGATGGTGAGGTCTTCGAGGAGCCGGTTTGTGCTGGCAACACCGATCTTTGAGCTGATACCGCCCGGTTGGAGTTCGAGGAGCAACGCATGGAGACGTGAGCAATGTTTGGCACGCAGCCTCGCCATATCTCGATGCCGTTTCACCAACAGACGCAACCCCCTGGCATGGTCATCTGGCCGGACCAGCGCCAGACGATCTGACCGCAACGCCGCGAGTACGAGAACGTCTAAGAACTGACGCGACACGTCGCGAAACGTCGATTGCGCGAAGTCCCAGGTCAGAGCTGATTAATGGCAGTCAGCGTTAATCGGCATCGGGCTCTGTTGCAGCTGACCCGGCCTCTCAAGCCGGTTACGACTGTCTCCTTCGGCTCAGCAGCAGGGGAGGCAGAGCTCGCAGGCTCGGTAGCCCTCCTGCTCGGCGGTCTCGACCGATCGGAAGCTGACGACATTTGTCGGCTTGGAGCGTCGGATGGCCCGGCAGGTCGGGTAGCAGAAGATCCCGCTGCTGCTGTTCCCTTGCACCCGGATGCGATTCCCGGCGAGATCCTCGAGACGATGTGGGTCGGCTCCCTCATGCTCGAGCAGGTCCCACTTGTTCTGGGCGCCTCCGAGCGAGTAGGCACCGATGTGGCCATCGGAGCGGACGACACGATGACACGGGATGATCAGCGGCACCGGGTTGGCCGCCATTGTCGACCCAACGGCCCGGACCGCCTTGGGTCGATTGGCCTGATGGGCCAGCCACGAGTACGAGCGGACCTGGCCTTTGGGAATTGATGCAGCGACCTTGAGAATCCCGGCCTGAAACTCGGTGACAGCCCTCAAGTCGACCGGCAGCCGACCGGGGGTCCCGGCGTCGATGGCCGGCTCGATGTGCTTTCGCCAAGCTGACGGCGCCTCGGCTCTCAGCAGTTGCCTGCCGAATCGTTGGGCGAACCTTGCTTTGAATCCTCCATCGGCCAGGTCCACCGAGGAGACTCCTTCCGGGTTGAAGATGATCACCACCTCGCCCACCGGGGAGTCGTACAGGTCGTAGCCGTCGGCGATCCCGGTGCCGAGAGCAACCCCTTCGCTCATGCCGTCGGGGATCTCGCCTACAAGATCGGCCAGCTCTGTCTCTATGTTCATGTCTCCTGCTCCATAGTTCGTCGTAGTCGTTCCAGGCCCCGGTGGATGTCGGCCTTTACGGTCCCCTCGGGTCGGCCGGCCGCCTGCGAGATCTCAGCGATCCCCAGCCCGACGACATGGCGAAGGACCACGGCGGTCTTCTGATGGCCGTTCAGGACGGCGAACCTTCGGTCCCATGCCGCGCTGTCGGGCAGTTCCGGATCGTCCACCGCCTCGTCCCGCAATGCAACGAAGCTCGGTCGGCGTGCCCGATTCCGTATGTGATTGCGACCGAGATTGAGGGCGATCGTCCATATCCACGGCGACAGTTGCAGCTCCCGCACTCGCTCCCGGTCGTATCCGTCGAGAGCCTTGTATGCACGTATGAAGGTCTCTTGGGTGAGGTCTTCGGCTTCCTGATGATCTCTGCACATGCCCCGCAGACCCCAGAACAACCTTGCGCCCATGGCAGTGACGAGGTCGGGGAAGGCTGCTTCGAGATCTGTCGAGAGGGCCCTGGTCAATTCATCCATCGTCAAGAGAACACCTATGGACGGGATCTGGTTGCACGACGCCTACATTGTCGCCTATGGACGTCTACCAGCTAGTGAGAGTCCTTTCAGAAGCCGAGGATGCGGTGGAGGGCGGCCGGCCCGTGGCCGGAACAGGTTTTTGGCGTGCGGTGAGCGCGGTGAAAGCGGACTCCGACCTCGTCGACGCGTTCGCCGATCGAATCGGTGCCGTCGATCAGAGGGCCTTTCGTGCCTGGGCGTTGCTAGTCGTGCCCTTGTGGGTCGGAACCTCTCTGATGATCGTGGGAACGGTCTTGGGCTTGATCCTCATCGGCCGGGCTTACAGTCTCACAGGGTTTTGGGCCACAATCGCCTTCCTTGCCGGCTTCGGGGCACTGCTGGTCACGACCCATGGCCTCGGCCACCTGGCGGTGGGAACCGCGGTCGGGATCAGATTCACCGGTTGGTTCATCGGGACCGTTCGGATGCCCCAGCCCGGTGTCAAGACCGACTACGCCAGCTATCTCCGGACCCCTGCCCGGTCCCGGGCCTGGATGCATGCTTCCGGAGCCATCGTCACCAAGCTGGTCCCGTTCGCTCTGATTGGCGCTGCAATCGCCTCGGGGGTTCCCGTCTGGGTGACCTGGTTGTTGGTCTTGGTCGGAGTGGTGACGATCATCACCGATGTCCGGTGGTCGACCAAAGCCTCCGACTGGAAGAAATTCAGGCGGGAGATGAGGTTCGCTCAGCCGTTGTGATCGAAATCGGGAATCGAACCGTCGGTCCTATGGAGCTCGGCATGAGTGACGAGCAGCTCGTCAAAGTCGGGCGGATGTTCAACGTCGATTGCGATCATATGGCGGGTCCTGGGCCCGCCGGCCCGGTCGAATGAGCGAGCCTGGGCGATGAGGGCAGCCGAGGCGTCGTCGATCCGCCCATGCTGCGCAAGGTGCTCCTCCCATGAACCGAGAGCGAAGAACTCGGTAATCCGGTGTGGTTCATTGGTGTCGCGGAATAGCCGCCATCGATAGGCGCCGGTGCGAAGCCGGACCATGCGGATCTCATTCATCACCAGTGTGAACTCGGCGAAGTCCTCCTCGTCGATCGTCCAGACATTCAACACGACGACCGGTCCACCACCGATGGTGTCATCGTCGAGATGAGCAGCGCGATCCTCCGAGAATTCCGGTGTGACGATGTCGTCGAGCTTGGGGATCTTGAAGAGCGGTGTCACCAGGCCCAGCACGACCGTTCCGATCGAGAAGGACACGATGGCCATCGACGTGCCGATCCAGTCGGCGACGACACCGGAGAGGATCGCGCCCAGCGGAAGGATCCCGCCGAACGACAGGGTGTACATGGCCATGGTCCGGCCCCGGATCCACTCCGGGCTGAGGAGCTGGGCGGCGGTCCTCAGGTCGGTGAGCGTCAACAGCCAGAAGAGCCCCGCCAGGATCATCGCCAAGACGGCCACCGGCAGGTTGGGCGCGGTTCCCAACAGGATTCCGGAGAGTCCGAATGCGACGACCGTGACCATGGTTCCTCGATCGCCGAGCAGATTCATCACCGGTTGTCTGATGAAGGCGCCAACCAATGCTCCGATGCCCATCGCGCCGAGGAGAAAGCCGAATGTTTCCGCAGTACCGCCGAGGGTCAGCGTATGACTGGGCAGGACGGCCTGGACGACCGCCGACGTCACCGCGAACAGAGCGGTGAGAAATAGGAGACGGGCGAACTGAGGCGTAAAGCGGGCGAACCTCAGCCCCAATGCGACGGCGCTGGTAAATGACGTCGGCTCCCTGTCCGGCATGTTGAGAGCGCGGCCGACCACAAGGATCCCGACTATGGCGGCCACATAGGTCAGCGAGTTGAGCCCAAAGGCAAGTGCCGGTCCGGCAGAGACAACCAGGATGCCACCGATTGCCGGCCCGACTGCCCGTGCCGTGTTGAACGCGGCTGATTGGAGTGCCACCGCGGAGGCGATGAGGCCGCGGGGCACCAGGTTGGGGAGAAGCGCCTGAAAAGCAGGAAGGTTGAGGGCGACACCTGTTCCGAGTAGAAGCCCTAGCCCCAGGAGCAATGGGGGCGTTATGACTCCCGACCTGGTGAGGATGGCCATGGTCAGCGCCGATCCCCCCATGATGACTTGGGCTATCAGCATGATCTTTGTCCGGTCGAACATGTCGGCCAGCGTTCCGGCAAAAAGGGCGAGAAAGAGAAGGGGAAGAGTCGAGGAAGCCACCATCAGCCCGACCCACGTACTGGAGCCGGTCATCTCGAGCATGAGCCAGGAGGCAGCGATCGATTGGATGAAAGTTCCAATCGCGGAGAGAATCGAGACCGCCCAAAGGACTCGAAATGCACTGTGGTGTAGGGGGGCGACCGCTGAACCCATCGTGGGGATGGTAGGGGTCGTTAGTTTTGGGGCCGTGGTTCGAGATCTTGCCTATTTCATCCAAGGGGACCAGGGCCCCGGCCCCGGCGTGCTTCTTCTCCACTCGCTGTGGGGCCTTACGTCGTCGGTGAAGAGCCTCGCCGACGACCTTGCCGAACGCGGCTACACCGTCCTTGCCCCCGACATCAACTTCGGAGAACTCCCCGAGACAGAGGGGGCGGCCCTCGACCATTTGGGGCAAGCCAGCCCCGATCGTCTTGCCTCACTTGTGTTGTCGTCGGCCGCACTGCTTCATGAGAAGTCGACCAAGGGCCCGGTCGGGATCATCGGGTTCGGGATGGGAGGATCTCTCGGTCTTTGGGCGTCGGTCCGGCTCCATGACATCGTGACGGCAGCCGTCTCTTTCTATGGAAGCCAGCAGATCGATTTCGCAGGGTCCAACGCGGCCTATCTGATCCACCTGGCGGAGACGGACGAGTTCATTTCTGATGACGAGGCCGCCTTCATGGAGGCCACGATGGGGTTGGAAGACCTTGCTGTGACTGTGGAGCGCTATCCGGGTACCCAGCACGGCTTTGGTGATCCCGACGGGGAGTCTTTCGATCCCGGAGCCTTCGATCAGGCTTGGGAGCGGACGGTGGCGTTTCTCGACAAGACGCTTTGAAGCCGTTCAGACGATCAACTCGACCGGATCACCCGGCTTCACCGATCCACCCTTGAGCACCTTGGCGTAGAGACGCGAATAGCCAGGGTTGCGGCTATGGGACATGCGCAGGATGTCGCCGTTGACAAACCATTTGGCGTTCTTCTGACACGGAGTGGCGTGCCAGGTGATCTCTACGATCGCTTCTGGCCCGATACTCAGCCGCTGGCCCAGTTCGAGTGATCCCCAGTCCAACCCGCTGATGGTGAGGTTCTCGCCTGCCGATCCCGGTGAGATCGGGTGCCCCTCGGCCTGAAGCTCTTCGATCACTTCGAGGGAGTAGAGACATAGTGCCTGGTCGGGGCCCCCATGGTGAACCTGGTCGGCCTGCATGTCGCCAACGATGCCCGACTCATCGATGACAGCGGTGTCGCGTGGGAGCTTTGGTACGCCGCCTTCCGAGGTGTTGATCTGGTGAACCGACGCCATTCACAGGAGCGTAGGGCTCGATCCGTGTCAGCAGTGAGCCGATTTTGGGTACCGTTGAAGCATGACTTTCCCGGCCAACGGACAGCTCACCCCGTTGGTGACTGCGGAATTCCTCCGGACCTTGGAAGAAAGGGTGGACGTCCCGTCCGACCGACCGCAGCTGGCGATCGTCGCCCCTTTCACCCAAGACGAGATCGGATCGGTCCCGATCGCCACCGCCGATGACGTGGGGACAGCGGTCGACCGCGCCCGGAGAGTGGGAGAGCAGTGGGCGGCTCTCCCGATCGATGATCGGGCCAGGATCGTTGGGCGTTTCCATGACCTCCTCATCGATCGGGCCGACCTGGCCCTCGACCTCGTCCAGCTCGAGGCAGGCAAGGCACGAATACCGGCGATGGAAGAGGTCTACGACGCCGTGGCGACGGCCCGCTACTACCTCAACACCGCGCCGAGACTTCTGAAAAGGCAACGCCGTGCTGTCGCGTTTCCCGGATTCTCCACGGCTTGGGAGTACCGACATCCCCGCGGCGTGGTGGGATTCATAGTCCCATGGAATTTTCCTTTCACACTCGGCATCTCCGATGCGATTCCGGCTCTGCTTGCCGGGAACGGGGCAGTCATCAAGCCAGATGAGAAGACTCCCTACTCCACCTTGATGACGGTGAAACTGCTGGAGGAGGTTGGTCTTCCGGAGGGGTTGATCCAGGTGGTCACCGGTCCGGGGGAGGACATCGGTCCTCCGTTGATCGACGCAGTCGATTTCTTGATGTTCACGGGTTCCACCGAAGTAGGTCGAATCGTGGCGGAGCGCGCGGGCCGGAACCTGATCAGTGCATCGATGGAGCTTGGTGGCAAGAACGCAGCCATCGTCATGGCAGATGTCGACCTCGACAAGGCTATTCCGGGGATATCCCGGTCGGTGTTCGCCAACGGGGGCCAGCTGTGCATCGCCATGGAGCGGATCTACGTCGACAATGAGATCAGTGACGAGTTCACCACCAGATTCGTAGACCATGTTCGGTCGCTTCCGCTCAGCGACTCCTACGACTTCTCCAGCGCGCTCAGCGGGATGATCACCGCCGAGCATGTAGACAATGTTCACCGTCACGTCGAGGACGCCGTCGAGCGCGGCGCCACCCTTCTGACGGGCGGAAAGCCACGCCCCGATGTTGGGCCGACCTTTTATGAGCCGACGGTTCTCACGGACGTGGATG
The DNA here is from genome assembly GCA_022573225.1 of Acidobacteriota bacterium. Lineage (GTDB taxonomy): Bacteria > Actinomycetota > Acidimicrobiia > Spongiisociales > ZC4RG35 > JACZUI01. Next base: position 153,333 of record JACZUI010000001.1, on the reverse strand, counting down.
AGTCGATGATGGTTTGCCGGGCCGAGACTTTTGGCCCGGTTGTCTCGATCTATGGGGTGGACGGCGTGGAGCAGGCAATCGAGAAGGCCAACGACAGTTCGCTCGGCCTCAACTTCAGCGTCTGGACTCGCGACACGCGTCGCGGGGTCGAGGTGGCGGCGAGGCTGGAGGCGGGGACCGTCGGGGTCAACGACGGGTACGCCGCAGCCTGGTCGACGTACGACGCGCCGATGGGTGGATGGAAGACATCCGGCGTTTCCCGTCGGCACGGGGAGGGCGGGCTGCTCAAGTACACCGAGGCCCAGACGGTCGTAGTCCAACGTGGGATCGATGCCTTCGCACCCTTCCCCGGCATGGGCTACCAGCGCTACCAGAAGGTCCTTGGCCCACTTCTCAAGATCTTGCGCCGGCTCCCCTTCTACAAATAGCTCGACAGACCACTACGCCTCGCTCATCTCGGTCAGGTCGGCCGAGAGGACGTCCCTCTCCTCAGGATCCTCGATCTGGCTCAAGAGCCCCTTGGCCAACTCCAGGTGCGATGAGAATGTCGTGACGTCGTCGACGTCGGCGGCTGCCCGGGCGATGGCCTCATGAGCGAATCCGGTGACAAACGGATCGAGGTCATTCTCATGGCAGACCTGGAGCGAATGCTCTCCAAATCTGCGAGCCAGGTCGGCGTAGCCGAGGACGGCGGCTACCCGTGATACCTGCCAGTCGGCGATGGCCCAGTTGCGGGGCTCACCCACCTCGTACCAATGGAAACGTTGTGCGAAGGTAGAGGTGAGCATCTGCACCTCCTCCTCTCTGCTCAGCCCGTCCTTGTCGAGGAAGGTCCAGGTGTGGTTGTAGGCCCGGGGGGCAAAAGTGCGATGCCATACCGCGATCTGATCCGCGGCCGGGTTCTCGATGGGCTCGATCATGCGCTTACCTCTGCTGGATTTGGAAACCAACGTAATTCCTCGGCCCCAGGACCCAGGTCTGCGAACTGACCTCCGGTCTCAGGGTCTCTGCCAAGGATCCGACGCGCCTCGTCGAGATATACCTCTAAATCTTCCATCGGTGCCGTCGCCGGGGCCGGTGTTGTGGCGATGGCCCTGAAGTCGACGTCGTTCAAGGACGAGGCCGGTTTGGGCAAGCCATCACGGTGTCGCCACAACGCGCTGCGCGCGTCGTACGTGTAGAGCGGGAGCAGACGCCACCCCTGGTCGGCAACGAGATGCACTGCGTCCACGATGAATTGGAAGGCTTCCTCCTCGATGAAGTAGTTGAAGTTGACCCTGATCCAACCCGGCTTGATGACCTCACAGCCGTTGGCGACTGCGGCCTCTATGCGCTCGGTTTGAGCGTCGTCGATGCCCAGCAGACGGTGTCCGTAGGGCCCGGCGCAGGAGCAACCGCCTCGGGCCTGAATGCCGAACAGGTCGTTGAGGAGGGCGACAACGAAGTTGTAGTGCAATGTCTGTTGGGCGTACCGGATCACAAAACTGACGATGGAGAGCCGCTCGGCGTCAAGGTTCCCCATGATCTCGATGTTCGGGTTGGTCGACCAGGACGAGATCGCCCTCCGGATGAAGTCATGCTCCCGCTCTTTGATGACCGCCACGCCGACGGTTTCCTTCAGATGGAAGACAAGGCCGGCCCTGATCGATTCAACGATCGCGGGCGTTCCGCCTTCCTCGCGATGCTCGATATCTGCGAGGTAGGTGTGACGGCTGGAGGACACGTATTGGACCGTCCCCCCGCCCGGCACGGCCGGAACGGTGGAGGTGAACAGATCCTTGCGTGCGACCAAGACCCCCGGAGTTCCGGGTCCGCCGATCAGCTTGTGGGGCGAGAGGACCACGGCGTCCTTGTAGTCACCGTCGCCGCCGGCGGCACTTCCCATGTCTATTTCCACATAGGGTGCCGAGGCGGCGAAGTCCCAGAAAGACAGGGCACCGTGGGCGTGGAGCAGCCTCGATATCGATGCCGTGTCCGTGATGATCCCGGTGACGTTGGAGGCCGCAGAGAACGAGCCGATCTTCATGGTGCGATCCGCGTACTTGGTGAGGTAGTTCTCCAGATCCTCCAGGTCGATCTGACCATCGGCGTCCTCGTTGATTTCGATTACGTCGGCTATGGACTCACGCCAGGGGAGCTCGTTGGAGTGGTGCTCATATGGCCCCACAAAGACGACCGGCCTCTGATCATCAGCGATCTGGCTCGACAGGTCGTACGTCTCGTCCAGCGGTCTCGGGATGCGGATCCCCAGCATCGTGATCAGGCGATCAATGGCTCCCGTCATCCCGCTCCCGGCGAAGATCACAGCGTGCTCCTCGGGGTTCGCCCCCATCGAGCGCCGGATGATTTCCCTTGCATCCTCCCTGAACCGGGTGGTCTGGAGGCCGGTTCCGGAGGTCTCGGTGTGGGTGTTGGCGTAGAGGGGCAGAACCTGATCTCGGATGTAGTCCTCGATGAACGCCAGCGAGCGGCCCGAGGCGGTGTAGTCGGCGTAGGTGACCCGTCGGAGCCCGAAGGGGGTCTCGACCGCGGTGTCTTTGCCGATCACCGAATCTCTGATTGTCTCGACGAGACTCACCACGCTCATCCTTTCGCTTGAATATTGCAGTAGCCGTCAAACGCAGCCGGGACAACACTAGGAGCCCAATGGGCGATCACACCACTGTCAGCGTCGGCGGCGAAGAGGTTCGCGTCTCCAGTCCGGGGCGGGTGGTCTTCCCGAAGCAGGGTTGGACCAAGCTCGATGTGATAGAGCATTTCGTGATCGTCGCCGAGGGTGCTGCAAGAGGGATCAGCGGCCGGCCCACCATGCTGAAGCGATTCATGAAGACGGTTGATGACGATCCGATCTATCACAAGCGGGCAGCGAAGAACACACCCTTCGACACGGTTCAGATCAGGTTTCCGTCGCAGCGGCCGGGCCGGATGAACGTGCCCAGGTCACAAGCCGACGTTGTGCGTCTCGCTCAGCTTGGATGTCTCGACTTTCACCCATGGCCCATCCGCGATGATGACATCGACCATCCCGATGAACTGCGATTCGACTTTGACCCGACCGAGGGAATCACCTTTGACCAGATTCGGAAGGCCGTCGCCGGCGCCAAGGATTTGCTCGACGAGCTGGGGTTGGTGGGTTGGCCGAAGACATCAGGGAGCAGGGGAATCCACGTATATGTCCGTATCGAGTCGATATGGGACTTCTTTCAGACGAGGAGAGCGGTGCTCGCCTTCGCCCGTGAATTGGAGCGACGGATGCCGGGATTGGTCACTACCAAGTGGTGGAAAGAGGAGAGGGCGGGCGTATTCGTGGACTACAACCAGAACGCCCGGGACAAGACCGTTTCGTCCGCCTACGGGGTGCGACCGACCGGGTACGTGTCGGCACCGTTCGACTGGAGTGACCTCGCCGACGTCGCCATCGAGGACTTCCCGCTGGATCGTTTCGCGACCCGGTACGCAGCGGTCGGTGACCTGACGGCTGGAATTGACGATTCGGCCGGTCGTATCGACACCCTGCTGGAGTGGGTTCTTCGGGACGAGGAAAACGGGATTGGCGACGCACCCTGGCCACCCCACTATCCAAAGATGCCAGGCGAGCCGCCGCGGGTTCAGCCTTCAAAGCAGCAACGCCCCGACGACGAGTACTAGCGGCGACGGCCCCCTGGCCCTGCCCCTCTAATCACGATGGGATGGTCTCCTAGAGGGCGTCGCGTTTCTTGAGGGCCCAGGTGAGGGCGGCAAGACCGACAGCCAACGCGGCCGCGAGCTTGGCTACGCCGCCGCCAACGCCGGCCGTGACAGGCCCAAGGACTTCTGTGGCGATCTCACCAAAGTTGTCCTCGATGGCGGCGTAGATCGACATCGAGATGCGCCAGATCGAGAACTGCGCCAACCCGGTGACGGCGTTGGCGAGGATCGTCTCGATCACGATGATGTAGCCCAGGCCGACCAGCAGTGAGCGAGGTACCAGGTAGCCAAGCGGTACGAAGATCGCGGCGTAACCGATTGCCGCTGAAAGGAACAGGGCCAGCCCCGGTAGGGCGACAGACAGGTCAGCACCCACTGCGAGCGTTGCGACAACCGTCGCCAGCCAGCCACCAATCGCCACGGTTATGGCGGCAGCAGCTCCGGCGACCATGGCTGAGACTGCGAGGACGATGCGGGGCATCGGTCTCATGTAGATGTAGGGCAGCGTCCCGCCATCCCTCTCCTCTCGCAGCGTGGCTGAGGCCAGGATGAGGGCGGCAATGGCGAAGCTGTACCCGACTGAGGCAACGATGTCGGTGTAGAGCTCCGGCAGCTCGGCGGCCTCGGAATCGAAGCCCACCAGCCAGAACACCAGCCCTGACACCGAGGCCAGCGCGGTCAGCCAGATCACCCGGCTCCTGCGCATCATTCTCAGATAGAGGTGACGGACCAAGACCGTCATCGGCCCTCCACCAGATAGCGAAACACGGATTCGAGTGATTCGTCGACGGGCTCCACACGACTGAGCGTGATGCCCGCCTCTACTGCAACTTCGGGCAGCCTCATTGCGAGCTCCCCCGCATCGGAAGCCTCGACTCGAACCTGCTCACCGTCGAGATGAACGCCGATTACCCCATCGGCTCCGATCAGGGCGGCGGCGAGGCGTCGGGCCTCAGGAGTCTCGATATAGACAAGACGTGGCTTGTCGGTCATCGCAGATCGTATGGTTTTGACGTCGCCAACCGCAGCGAGACGGCCATCGACCATAGCCACCACCCGATCGGTCATCCGCTCGACCTCGACCAGGACATGGGACGAGACGATCACGGTTCGCCCTGCCGCTCCGAGTTCCATGAACAGTTTGATCAACTGTGCCCGCTGTACCGGATCGGCGCCGTTGAGCGGCTCGTCGAGAAGAAGTACTTCTGGATCGGTGACCAGCGCCGCAGCTACCTTCGCTCGTTGTCTCATCCCTTTGGAGAACCCACCAAGAATCCGGTCGGACGGGTCAACCAGGTCCACCATCACCAGGGCCCGCTGAACGCGATCGGCCACATCGTCGACCTTGGCCAACCTCGCCGCCAGCTCGACAAACTTTCGTGCCGTCATCCGCTCATAGATGGCCTCATCTTCGGGCACCAGCGAGACCCTCCGGTAGACCGATGGATCCTTGCGAGGGTCGACTCCAAGAAGGCTGATCTCCCCCTGCGATGGCCGCTGTAGACCGGCGATCACCCGCAGCAGGGTCGTCTTGCCGGCACCGTTGGGGCCGAGGAGACCGGTGACACCCGGCCGGAAACCGATGGTGACCTCGCTGACTGCCACCTTGAGGCCAAACCACTTGGAAAGCTCGGTGACGACGATGGTGTCGGTCACGCCAGCCTCCGATACCGCTGCCGGACGAACAGTCCGCCAATCGCCACCAGAGAAACAATCACGACTACCGATGCCCAGACCTCGAAGCCGGCGATCTCGGCTGGGTATTCGACGGTGTTTTCGAACAAGTGATCTCTGATGATTCGCGGGTGTTGGTCGAGAGCCAACAGCGAGGCGAACCTGGCTCCCGAGAAGCCGGCCTCGGCAACCCTGGCTGCGATTCCGCCCCCGGCCACCAGCAGGCCGAGGAAGGCAGCGGCTGCGAGTCCGGTGCGATCGATCACCGCGGAAAGAGTGAAGACGACGGCTCCATGAAGGGCGACGAAGGCGAGTGTGGTCACCGGCACCTTCCACAGGATGTCGAGAGTGTCTCCCAGGTATGGGAGGAACCCGTCATCGGCGATGAGGGCTAGCCCTAGATGAAGAACAACCTGGGGAACTATGTAGATGGCGCCAACAATTGTGGCGAACGCACCGACCTTTGAGCTGAGATATCCGTCGACGGTGAGTGGGCGAGAGAAATAGACCGACAAGACGCCCTTGGTCCGGTCGGGAATCAGCAATTGAGGGCCGGCGAGAGCGATGAAGAGCAGGGAAATCCCTGAATAGAAGTCAAAAAGCCCGCCGTACGTGGGCACCCCTTCGCGCAGGCTCTCCTCGATATTGCCGATAGCCCAATGGATGCCGATGAAGACGGCGGCGGCGATGACTGCGATCGAGATGAGACTCCAGGGAAAGATCTTCTGCCGGGCCTTTCGTCCCAGACCGAGCACCCTGCGTATCCCGTCCTTGTAGACCGCCTTTCGGGCTCCAGCGGGACCGCTCCGCTCGCCTTCGTAGGTGCGGTAGCCACGGTCGTATATGACCTGGTCGGTCACGAATCCTCCTTGGCGAGAAAGAGATCCTCCAGAGATTCCGAGCCACGGACCATCCGAGTCAGTCCGGAGCCAACGGCGGCGGTTTCTTCCACGACCGCTCTCTCGATCGTCTCATCGCCTGGGCCGACGATGATCCTCATGCCTTCGACATTCGTCTCGAAGCCGCGCAGCATGAGTCGTTCCGCTACCTCCTCCGCTTTGTCGAGCACCTCAACCAAAACCGTTCCCAGCTTTTCGAAACCTTGGAGCGGGCCTGAGCGGAGCAGTTGACCGGCATCGAGCATCACGACCCAGTCGCAGGTCTGCTCGATATCGGTGAGGACGTGAGACGACACGATCACATTGATGTTGAACTCGGCAAGCCGCCGGATCAGTTGGAGCATTTGGACCCGTCCTTCGGGATCAAGACCCGAGGCCGGTTCGTCGAGAAGGAGAAGATCGGGATCGTGGACGATGGCCTGGGCCAACTTCACCCGCTGGAGCATGCCGGTGGAGAAGTCACTGAGGAACCGAAAACGCTCTTCCTCGAGCCCGACGAGGAACAGCGTCTCCGACGCACGTCGCTTCGCTTCACGGGAAGGGATTCCCGCTAGCTGAGCCGAATAGGCGACGAAGTCGGCAGCAGTTTGGTCTTTGGGAAGGCACTCGCCCTCAGGCATGTATCCGATGCGCTCCCTGACATCGAGGGGATGGGATTGAGGGTCATGACCGAGAACCTTGATCTCGCCAGAAGTCGGGTGGAGGAGGCCGAGTAGGAGTCGAAGCAGAGTCGTCTTCCCGGAACCGTTGGCGCCGACCAAACCGGTCACGCCCGCGGGGATCTCGAGGTTCAGGTCTTGGAGCGCGACGACATCGCCGTAGTCATGGGTCAGAGCGCCTATCTGGACTATCACTTCAGACATTCGAGGCGGCAGTGTGGCAGATGAGTCGGCCTATCGGCCTTGCCCCCTCCGTCCCTCCGGGGCACTTTCCCTTCCGGCCCATCGCTTCCTTGGGAGGAAACGGAGCGTTCAGCTCACGACCACATCGCCGAACCCGGGGCCTTCGGGACGCTCCAACTGTTCCATCGTGCAGCTCTCGGCCTCCTTGTCCGGTCGCCAGCGATGAAACCGGGTGGCGTGACGAAATCGGTTGCCTTCCAGTTGGTCGTAACTCACCTCGACCACCACGCCGGGCACCACCGGCGTCCACGACGTGTCCTTGCCGGCCGACCAACGACTCGGCCCCCCGGGCGCTCTCGCGTTGGCACCGAAGCTGTCTTCGGCGATCAATTCCTGAAAACGATTGAAGATCTCAACCCGATCGACGTCGGGGAAACCCGAGCAATGACCGATGAAGTGGAGTTGACCAGACTCGTCATATAACCCGAGAAGCAGCGATCCGATCTTGCCCCCAACCTTGTGCTCCCTGAACCCGCCGACCACACAGTCGATTGTTCGACGGTGCTTGATCTTGACCATCGCCCTCTTGCCGTGCTGATAGGCAAGATCAGGGCGTTTGGCGATGATTCCGTCACAGCCTGCCGATTCGAAGTCGTCGAACCAGGCGTGTGCAAGCTGCTCATCGTTGGTCTGTGGTGTCAGATGCCAGGGCAGGTCCAGCTCAGAAGCTAGCGAGACGAGCCGTTCTCGACGCTCGCGGAATGGACGCTCACGGAGATCCTCGCCCCGGTCGGCGAGAAGATCGAATGCGACAAGCTCTGCCGGAGTGGCCTCCGACAACATGTTCACCCGGGACTCCGCGGGATGGATCCTTTGTTGAAGGGCGCCGAAATCGGTCTGACCGTCGACCACGACGACCACCTCGCCGTCGACCACGGTCCCCTCCGGCAGGCGCTCGAGGGCGGGGACAAGCTCAGGGAAGTACCGCAGCAAGGGTCTCTGGTTTCTCGAGTCGAGTCGGAGACCGGGCCCCGACCACGAAACCGATCTGAAACCGTCCCACTTGGGTTCGTAGACAAACTCTCCCTTGGGCCATTTCTCCGAGGTCTTCGCTTCCATCGTCTCGATCGGTGGGTCGAAAGGGTGGCTCACATCGATGCAGTGTATGTGTCGATACGCTGATCGCCCTATGAAGGAGAGACTCAAAGGGTGGTACCGCGCAAGCAGCCAGTCCCTGAAGGATGCCGCCTGGAAATTCGGCGTGGACCGCGCCAACCGGATGGCTGCGGCTATCGCATACCGCGTTGTCTTCGCTCTTGCCCCCTTGTTGCTCATTGCCGTATCGGTTCTGGGCGCCGTGGTCGGCAGCTCGGAAAAAGCTCAGGCTGAAATCAGCACCTCGATCGAGGAGGTGGCCGGCGAGCAGGTGGCTGAGTTCATCGATGGGTTCATCGATTCGGCCCTGAGTTCGGGCAACACGGCTGCGCTGATCGGAGCCGTGTTGCTCTTCTGGAGCGCGACGAGCCTCTTCCTGGAGATGCAGAACGATCTGAATGACATCTTCGAGGTCCCATACGAGCACGTTTCAGGACTGATTGGCCTTGCCAAGATGAGGGGGATCGGGGTTCTTTGGGCGTTCGGCCTCGGAGTTGGCGTTCTGGTGGTGTGGCTGCTCAATGCAGTCTGGCGATTCTTCGCTGGCCTTTTTCCCGAGAACCTGAGCGGTCTCCATGCGGTGATCGCCTTTCTGGCGCCGCTCATTTCGGTTGTCACCCTCCCGTTTGTGTTTGGCCTGATGTTTCAGACCATGACCGCGGCCAAGGTGCAGTGGAGGGCGGTCTGGTGGGGCGGGCTCTTTACGGCGATCGCGTTCATCGTCGCCGCTCACGGAATCGGTCTGTATTTCACGCTGTTCGACAGTCCGACTGCGATCGGGTTCGCCAGCTCCATTGTTGTTGTTTTGTTTCTCGCTTATCTCCTGTCATCGGTGTTCCTGTTCGGAGCCGAGGTCACCAAGGTCTACTCGGATCACCTTGACGGTCTGGAGGCTCAACATACTCCTAGCCGAGGTCGCGATACCGAGGGTGGCTGAGGCGAAAGAGGATGGGGGCAGCACGGCCACGGGTCGACTTCGCTCGATGGCGGTCGCCCCACTGTCGTTTAGCTCGCCTTTCCAATAACCTCATCGACATATGTCAATCGATATCGCCGGCTTCGTGACCGACCTCAAAGAACACGCCGTCGAGCACGGATTCCACGTTCATGACGAGCGGCACTTTGTTGAGACCTACTCCCTGCGGCAGGCCTGGGAGGTCGACCTACATCCGGAGTCGGGATGTGGTGGGCCGATCGATCTCCATTTGGCCCTCGACGTGGACCCAAAGGTGATCCTTGGCCTCAGGGAACGACTGGATCAGATGTCTGACGAGTTCGAGGAACCGGAGGACGAGTACCACCTCGAGCTTTTCTTCAATTGGGCTGTGCCCCCCTTGCACTCACCTCCCGACCTACTGGTACTCGCGACCGATCTCGCGGGCATCGGTGGGGTCACCCTTGCAGTCGAGGTGGCGGCGATCGATACCTATGCAGCCGTCACCGATGCGCCCGAGCGTCGACTGGCTCTCACCGGTAAGTCATCGGTGAGTCTCGTGGAGATCCTGATGGGGCGCGAGCAGCTCTGTGAGGTGCTGGACAAGTCGCACGAGGTCAGCGAGTACCTGGTCGAGCGGGTTGGCGATTGGATGGAGCTGTCTACGTGATCAGGGTGATCAAGGCCCAGACGCCCAGTGCCGAGGTGAGGGCTGCGAGCGTGTAGAACGCGGTCACGGTGAATGGTCTTGGCGGCGGGCCTTCGATGGCCGGGTCGGAGTTACCAGCAGGAGATGGCTGGATTTGAGGCGATGACACGCCGCCGTTGAGCCAGAGGGCGAATCCGCTCGGATCATCAGGCAGAAACGGAAGCCTTTCCTCCTCCGCCTCGATCACCCAACTCCCCTTGCCGTTCTCCTTGATCTGGCATTCGGATGAGGACCATTCACCGATCTCGACCTCGCCTGCGACCAGAGTGATGGTGTTGTCGTCGAGACCGACCGTTACCTTGATATTGCTGTCGTCTAGCGAGACGACACCAGGGAAAATCGTCATCTGAGTGACCCTCCGTGCCTGGGACGCCAACAACCTAAGCGATCCCGCCCGTCATTCATGGCTGCTATTAAGCACTCAGCTTACAAATGTTTGCGCCGTCTCACCTACCGTTATCGATGCGACAGAGGAACAACTAGAAGGCGACGCCGATGGCGTCACATAGGAAGCGGGTGAAGTTGTCCGCCTTCTGGAACATCCTGGCCAGCTCGACGTCGAAACCGTTGGATGTGACCATCGACTGAGAGAGCCTCGACCCGGCGATGAAGCTCTTCATTCGAAGATCGTCGGCATAGGGGTGATCGGCGTCGAGCTCCTTGGGCACTCTTTTCAACATCTCGTCGTCATCTTGGGTAGTCGACCAGGTGTTGGTGAACGCCTTGCCCTTGGCCGCCTTCTTCCATCCGGCGGGATCATCGTTCATGGCCTGCCGGATCCTCCTGGTCACCGCGGTTTCCGGGTGCCAGAGCCCCACACCGGCAAAGCACGCTCTCGGCTCGAGATGGAGATAGAAACCGGGGGCGTGGATGTCCTTGCCCGCTTCGTGGCGAAACTGGATGCCGACGTTGGTCTTGTATGGCGTCTTGTCCTTGGAGAACCGGACGTCCCGATACGGCCGCATCAGGGAGCCGCCCACGGTTCGCGAGTCGGCGGTGAAGTGAGGCGAAATTTTCTTGATGTGAGCGTCGAAGTCGTTGATGAACTCGAGAGCGGGCTCACGAATGACTTCGATGTAGCGGTCCTTGTTTTCAGCCCACCACGCCTTCTCGTTGTTTTGCTCCAGATCGTTGAGGAATTTGAACAAGCTTGGCGAGAAATGTCTCTTGGTCACGGTGTCCTTTCGTTCTGCTCCCAACATACGCGCGGCAACTGACAAGTTTGAAGGGGTTTGTCTTAGGAGTCTGCTGGCTCCTAGTGGGTTGCCGTGTCTTCGGTCTCGAGTTCGGCCCAGGAAGCTCGGAGGCCGTCTCGCATGACCTTCAAGAGACTCCTGAAGTCTTTGCGAAGCACCCAGGCTGCGCCAATCAGAAAAACCACTCCAATGGCGAGCCTCATGTTGTAAGAGACACTTTCCGAGACTTGGAAGAACTCCGCGAGAAGAGACTCGCCCACTTGGATTATGAACAGGCTCAGCATCACCCACGCCTCGGTGCGAGTCACGGTTCGGCTGGCAATGATCGCGACAGCAAAAACCGACTGGGTCGCCGTGACCCAAAGCTCGACCTGCTGGACCTGGTTGAGGGGAAGCCCGATCAACTGCCCGGCGAAAATGGCGAACACGATGGGGAGCGTCCCGACGAGAAGCGTCCACTGGTTGACTTTCGATGAGATGAGCGCACCCAGCCCCGTCCGTGCCGAAAGACGCCAGGCGAACAGAATCGCTATCACCAACTCGGGCGCCTCAGAAGCGAGCGGAGCTATCCACTTCACCAGAAGGAAGTCGCTGACGCCGATTACCTCGCCCAACTCGATGATCGACTCAGCGAAAGGCGCGGCTACCACGACGATCACCGCGGCGGCGAGGACAAACCCGGCGTAGTTGATCGCTTGGCGTCTCTTCTTGGGAAGTGAGCCGATGTATGCACTAGGGCCCACCAAGTGGGGCTCACCTGGTGACGCGCCAGACAGGCGAACTATGTACACGACATAGATGCTGACGAGGATCGCGGCGTCCAGGAGGGTGAGGGTGTCCTTGAAGAACAAAGTCAACCCGTAGGCCGATGCGATAGCCAGATAGGCGATGTCGACCGACTGAGTGCGTGAGAGTCGAACCTCGGTTGTCGTCGAACCCTCGGCCTGGTCGATGTCGGCCTGGGTCTTCTTCACCCTCCAGGTTCCGATCAGGATGACGAGAGGCCAGCCGAGTCCGATGAGAAGCTGGTTGGCGCCGGTCATGTTGGCGAGGGCCAGCGGCCCGTACATGGATGCCTCGCCTGTTGCGGCGTACTCCTGCCCGGCTTTCGACGTGAAAACGAAGTCAACGGCGTATTCGGGGAGGACGGCGATGAGGGCGAGTAAAGCGAGGGCCAATCCCGCCCCGACGTCGAGTTGGATCACCTCGGCAGCCCAGGAGAGGATGAAGGCAGCACCGACGATGGCTATCCCGTATAGGGCAGCCGCAAGGATCGGGTTGGGGTGCGCTCCCGTCAGCCGGATGAGAATCCCGGGGACAGTCACACCTAGTGCCACCGCCATCAAGAGGAGCTGTCGGCGAGGATCTAGGTCCGGGTGCTCCATTGCGGCCGGGATTGTAGGAGTGGGCCTGGCCAGATCGGCGCTGCTAGTGCCTCTCCAACGTTGCTGGTCGAGGTGCTAAGTCAGGACCTGACGACACGACCATGGTTGCCAGTAGTTCTGTCCGAGTTGCTCGTAGCGGTTGGCCAGCCATGCTGCCGTGGCGATGTTGGCCGCAGGTTCGAAAGCGCTCACATCGGGAAAGCCGGCCATGGGGGCAGTTGTAGCCCAAGTCGCTGGCAGGAACTGGTACAGACCCGAGGCGCCCGAGTATGGGTTGTACGCATTGGGATCACCCAGACTCTCGCACTGCATGATCTGAAGAGCCTCGTCGACCCGGTGTGCCGGGAAGTACTGCGAGACCAAGCCGCGCCATTGCTCGACGCCGGGTTTTCCCGTCCAGCTACCACCTGATCCTCCTCCAGACGTGGTCGGAGGTGATGTGGGAGGCGGGGAAGTGGTGGTGGGAGGCGAAGAGCTTGGATTTGTCGCGGTCGTAGTGGTCCGCTCATCCTGTCTCTTCTGCTCTGCTTCGCGGGCTCGAGCCGAGTCAACGGCCGACAGAGCCGACCGATACTCGGCGTCGGCAGTATTGGCTTTCCGGATGGCGTAGGCCACCTTGGCGTCTGCCTGGTCATAGAGGGCTGCGAGCTTTGCGACTTCGAGATCGACCTCTGCCTTGAGATCGGCAACCTCGTCCTGCTTGGTGAGATAGTCGGCCTGGAGGGTTTCGAGTTCGTTCTTCTTGGCAACCAGATGTTCGATCGCCTGTCGTCCCGAGATGACCACCGCCTCGACCACGACACCTACTACCAGGGCGGACTCCACTGTGTCGGAGTTGACAAAGCTCAGCATCGGGACCGCTAGGGCGTTCATGTATGCATCCACAGCCTGAGCTTCAATCTCCGCTTCGATCGATGTCATTTCGGCATCGGCGAACACGATCTGTCCTTCAACCTTGTCGAGGCCCGCGGCGACTGTTGACAGTTGGGCCGCAAGGTCGCTGATTCGGGTAAAGGTTGCGGCCAGCTGGATTTCGATCTCTGCCCGATTGGCCACGGCCGCATCGACCAAACCGGCCGCAACGTCGGACCGTTCCGCGGCGTCGGCGGCATTCTGTTCGGTATGTCCGACATCCTGGGCATAAGCGGATCCGCCATCGACAACGAGGACGGCGATGAGGAGAACAAGGGCGAGGCCGACGAAGAGGAGGCGCGGGAGACGCATGGGGGTGGCATGAGGGTAACGAATGGCCGAAACGACCGGAAGTGGGATAGGTCGTTTGGGAATGTCGCGGCGGGTGACCTTGTTCACGCTGATCTCAAAAGCAAGGAGTTTCATGATTCCCGATTCGCATGTCGATCTTCTCTCCTGGGAGTCCAAGACCGTCGCCAATGTGGCGACCATTGGCCCCGACGGAGAGCCGCACAACAGTCCCGTTTGGTTTGAGTGGGATGGCACCCACCTCAAGTTCAGCTTGACCACTGGCCGCCAGAAGTACCGAAATCTGCAAAGGGACAAGCGCACGTCACTGACGGTGGTCGATCCAGACAACCTCTACCGGTACGTCGAGATCAGAGGCGAGTTGGAAGGGATTGAGCCCGATCCGGACATCGACTTCATTTCTCGGATGGCGAAGAAGTACCTCGACAAGGACCGCTACCCATGGCACCGCGAGGGCGACGAGCGGGTGATCATGAAGATCCGTCCCACCAAAGTCTCCGGAATGGGCTGAGTAGCTTGGGTCGGGTGACCCGCATGAACATTTCTGGAACTAGCCACTATGAGCCAATCTATGGATTCAGTCGGGCGGTCCTGGTTGAGGACCGGATCATTGTCGCCGGCACGGCTCCGATATGGCCGGATGGTGAGATCGACCCGGATCCGGCCGCTCAGGCCCGACGGTGTATCGAGATCATGGTTGCCGCCGTAAGCGAGGCCGGTGGATCGGTCGAAGACGTGGTCCGCACCCGGATGTTCATCACCGACCAGGCCGATGCCGATGCGATCGGAAGAGCGCACGGCGAGGTGTTTGACGAAATCAGGCCTGCGTCGACAATGGTCGTCGTGGCCGGCCTTCTGGATCCGAGATGGAAGATCGAGATGGAACTTGAGGCTGTCTTAACGGGTTGACCTGTTTGATGTTGCCTGGAGGTATTCATGTTTGGACGTAAGAGCAGAGAGATGCCGGCACCCGAGGATGCAATCCCGGGTCGTGGAAACGCCTTAGAAGTTCCGGTCGCCCACTTTGTCAATGGCCACCCCCTGGTCGGGCCGTTTCCCGAGGACACCGAGATTGCGGTGTTTGGAATGGGTTGTTTCTGGGGAGCCGAGCGTCGGTTCTGGCAATTAGAAGGCGTGTATTCGACGAACGCTGGATATGCGGGGGGATACACCCCCAACCCCAGCTATGAAGAGGTATGTACCGGGAGGACCGGCCACACCGAAGCGGTGATGGTCGTCTACCGGCCCGATCAGATCACATACGACCAGCTGCTCCGAGTGTTCTGGGAAACCCACGATCCGACTCAGGGCTATCAGCAAGGCAACGACATCGGAACCCAGTACCGATCGGCCATCTACACGACCACTGACCACCAGCTCGACCAGGCGAAGCGGTCACAGGATGTTTATCAGGCGGAGCTGACCCCGTTGGGGTTCGATGAGATCACCACAGAGATCAAGTCGCTCGGCGAGTACTACTACGCCGAGGACTATCACCAGCAATACCTGGCCAAGAATCCCCACGGCTACGACTGTCACGCCAACACCGGGATCGGCTACCCGGGTCTGGGTTGATCGTTACGCACGACGGTCAGGAAGTCAGCCATGGCGGTCGGTCGGGTCCGGCTCGGTATGGATGCTGCGTTCCCGGTGGGTATGACGTCCCGGCACCGGTTTGTGCGCGGGGTCGTCGATGAAGATCCCACCCTCGCCCAGGTGCTGGAGCGACGGGCCGTATGCATCGGTGAGATGCTCTGTGGTCAGCACCTGGTCTGGTGGTCCAGCGGCCACCACGCGACCCGATAACAGCAGTACATGGTCGGCGAACTGGGCCTCGGAGAGGTCATGCGTGGTCATGATGACCGTGCAGCCATCGTTGAGCTCGTCGTGGATGACGGAGTCGATGGCCTGAGCTGTGGGCAGGTCGATTCCTGTGAGAGGCTCGTCGAGAAGGAGGATGTCATGATCCTGGGCGAGACCCTGGGCGACGAAGACCCGTTGGCGCTGGCCTCCCGAGAGATGGTGAAGGTGCTTCGACGCAAGGTCGGTGATCCCGGTGCGGTCCATTGCATGGTCCACCGCCTTCCGATCGCGGTCGGAAAGAGGGCGGTATGCACCGGCTTCGGCATAGCGGCCCATGGCGACCACTTCGCGAACCGAGATGGGCAAGGATTCACTCACCTTGGTCGTTTGGAGGACGTAGGCAATCCGATGCGAACCTTCTGCGCGGGCCGGGACGTCGATGCTGCCCGACTTCGGCTGGTGCAACCCGGCTATGGCATTGAGAAGTGTCGACTTGCCGGAGCCGTTGGGGCCGATCACAGCGGTCACGCTTCCCGCGGGGATGGTGAAGGACGACTTGTTGACGGCCACGACCGATCCGTAGCTGAGAAGGAGGTCGCTTGCCATAACAGCAGCGTCGTTCACGCGCACTTGGCGCACCGGCCCTCGATCTCGAGGACGTGGTTGACCTCGGCGAAGGACGCCGCAGCTCCGATGTCCTTGACCAGCTCAGCCAGCTTGGCCTCATGGGTCTGGGAGATGGCGATGTCCTCCACTGACCCGCAGTTGAGGCAGATGAGGTGGTGGTGGTGCCCTCTCAGCCATTCGGCCAACTCGTATCGGGTTACTCCCTTGGCGCCGAAATGTGGCACGACGATGCCTGCATTCTCGAGAACCGCTAGCGACCGATACAGGGAGGAGAGAGGTACCGCCGAAGCAACTTCCGCGTGTAGCTCTGCCGGGGATTTCGGCCCTTCGGATCGAGCAAGCGCGGTCACGACCACGCGTCGACCGCTGGTGTAGCGGACCTCGTGGTCGGCCAGGCGCTGGGAGACTTCTCCGTCCAGTTCGCGGCCTGTCATCGTGGTCTCATCTGAGCAAGTGCTTCCATTTCTTTAATAATGATTCTCATTATAGACTATTGACACTCCAGATGAGACAGAGGACACCATCATCGAAGCTCCGACTCCGTACTCGAGCGCCGGCATTGCTTGTCGCGCTGACGTTGGTTCTCGTTGCGTGTTCTCCCGATGACCCGGAAACATCCACCACAGGTCTCGACGTGGTGGTGACCACATCGATTCTGGGCGACCTGATTCGGAATATCGCCGGCGAGGATGTCACGGTCGAGGTGCTGGTTCCCATTGGGGCCGACCCTCATGACTATCAGGCCTCATCGCAGCAAATCGCGGCCATCCAGAGCGCCGACCTCGTCGTCGCCAATGGCCTCTTTCTCGAGGAAGGCCTGATTGATGTGCTCGAGAACGCCAGAGCCGATGGCGCCAACGTGCTTGAGATCGCACCTCTTCTCGATCCAGTTGCCTTCGGCGACCGCGACAGGTGTGATCCGACCGCCGGGCTGGCGATTTGCGATCCCCACGTGTGGTTGGACCCGGCTCGCATGGCCGATGCCGCGGCGCTCATTGCTGTCCGACTCGCCGAGTTGAACCAAAGCATCGATTGGTCCGCTCGCGCCGAGGAATATGGGGATGAACTGTGGGCCGCCGATGAGCAGATCGCCACGCTCCTCGAATCGGTGCCATCGGACAATCGGACGGTCGTCACCAACCACGACGCCTTTGGCTTCTTCGCCGACCGATATGGGCTGTACGTGGTCGCGACAGTCTTTCCCAGCGGTTCAACTTTCGCCGATCCCAGCTCGGAGTGGTTGGCGACATTGGTCCGTGTGATCGACGAAGAGCGTGTTGGGGCAATCCTCACCGAGACCACTCTTCCGACCGTCTTTGCTGAGGCCGTCGCCGCCGAGACGAGCGATGATGTCGAGGTCGTCGAATTGTTCATCGGCTCGCTCGGGGAGCCGGGTTCCGGTGCCGACACCCTGATCGGGATGCTCTTGACCAACGCCGAGCGGATCGCGTCTGCGCTCGGCCCGGTACCGTCCTGACACCATGGAATGGCTGACCGAGCCCTTTGAGCTGGCCTTTCAACAGCGGGCCCTGATTGGGGGCTCGCTGGCCGCCATTGCGTTGGCGTTGGTTGGCACCTGGGTGGTCATTCGCGGCATGACTTTTCTGGGAGATGCCTTGGTTCACGGGGTGGTCCCCGGTATCGCCCTCGCCATCCTTCTCGATTTCAACGTGCTGGCAGGTGCGGCGATCGCAGCGGCGGTGATGATCTTCGGGATAAGTCTCGTCCATCGCCAAACGACGTTTTCTGAGGACACCGGAATCGGTCTTCTCTTTGTGGGAATGCTTGGCCTAGGGGTGATTCTGATCTCGCGAACCGCGTCATACACCGGCAGCCTGACTGCGATCCTGTTTGGGGACGCTCTCGGAGTCACCAGCAGCGACATCGTCATCCTCACAATCGTCGCCGTGATCACCTTGGTGGTGTCGGTGCTGCTCTACCGGCCATTTCTAGTGCTGGCCTTCAACGAGCAAAAGGCTCGGCTGCTTGGGCTCAAGCCACGCCTCGCACATGGCGCCATGCTGGTCCTGATCACGTTTGTGATCGTGGGATCTTTCCAGACAGTTGGCACGCTGCTGGTTTTCGGATTGCTGGTAGGCCCTCCGGCCACAGCGGCTCTGATTGTTCGCCGGGTCCCGGCGATCATGGCTACAGCCACTCTCATCAGCGTACTCTCGGTGGCGGTTGGTCTGATCATCAGCTTTCACGCCAATACGTCGGGCTCGGCGACGATGGCGGTGGTGCCGATCGTGCTCTTCTTCATTGTGTTGACAGTCAGATCTGTCGTGGAGCGGACCCGACGGGCTTCCGTGGCGGCATCCGCGGGCTGATCACCGGACACTGGGAGCCCGCTGAACAATGCATGTCACTCATCTCGACGACCAGATCATCACCGCTCGCGGTGTCCTCGGCCCCGCCATTCCGCCCCGAGGAGTGGCGAAACCTCGTCCTTGCGATTGGCGCGCCTGGCCGCCGATCTGACCAACGGCATTATTCAGCAGACTCCTAGGACAGGGAAAGGGCCAACTCAACGATGGCTTCGATGGTGAGGTCGACAGGGAACTCCTCGAGGGTGTCGGGAGTCACCCCGACATCCCCAAAGTCCAGGCCTCCCGGCGTGACCCAGCGGGCGACGGTCAGCTTCATCGCACTGCCGTTGGAAAGCTCGAACTGTTCTTGAACAGTGTTCTTGCCGAAAGTGTTCTCGCCGACAATCGTCGCCCTACCCCGCTCCTGGAGCACCGCGGAGAGCAGCTCTGAGGCAGATGCACTTCCGCGGTTGACCACTACGATCACCTTCATGTTCTCCGGGACGATCGGGCTGCCTTCCACCTCATAGGTCCGGGTCGACTCCGGGCTACGGGTCTCTACGACATCGCCATCGGGAAGGAACTGCGAGGTCACGCTGATTGCAGTCGTGAGCAAGCCCCCGGGGTTGTCTCGCAAGTCGAGGACAAGTGTTTCGATCCCTTCCGTGAGGAGATCGAAGATGGCCTCCTGAAGTTGTTCGTCAGCATTCTCGGTGAACTGGCTGAGCCTGATATACCCGGCGGATCCGACAACCTCAGTGGTCACAACAGGAATCTCAACAGCGGCCCGGGTAATGGTGATGTCGAGGGTCTGCTCCCCTCGGAGGATCGTCAAGGTGACGTCGGTACCTGCCCGGCCCCGGACTATGGCGGTGACATCATCGATCGTCCAACCGTTCAGATCGAGTCCGTCGACCCGAAGAATGACGTCACCCTGTTCGATCCCTGATGCCTCGGCCGGGCTGCCGGCGATGGGGGAGACGATTATCAGCCGGCATGTCTCGGACAGGACGCCGCATTGCTCGGCCTCGCCCGAAGATCGATCTTCGGTTGTAACCAGGGCGCCGATCCCCTCAACCTCGCCGTCTTGGTCATCCTTGATGAGTTTGAGCAGGGCCTCGTCGAGGTAGGCCGAGTTTGGGTCGAGAGCGAAGCTGGCCATACCCCACAACATGGCTTCAGCGGCCTCTGTCGTGCTCTTGGCTTCCTCCGGTGCCAACGAGCACACTTCGACGAACTCCTCAGACGGGGCAACACACACAATTCGAGACGACCCGACGGCGCCATCGAGCAGCTCGAGCCCCTGGGCTGCTCCGGCGGCGAGGTCCTCGTCGAGCACCGGGTCGACATACTCGGTGTGGATCAGGTCGTAGGCCTCACATACGATCTCCGCCTCTTGCGGCGCGTCGTTACAGCCGACGATCTCCAGCGTTCTCCCGTTGGAGACGACAGTGGTTGTGCTGGCGATGGGCTGAGGCTCGGGGGCGGTCCTGCCGGAGGGCGCTGCGTCGGTGCAGGCAGTCAAGACGAGCCCGAGCGATAGTCCCAACGCGACGAAGCGGCTCATCCGGTTGTCTCCATGGCGAGGTCGACCAGTTCTGATGGGCTCATCGAGGCGGGCAAGGCGGCCTGGTGGTCTGGAATCAGCCCACCGCCTCTCACCGAGACGCCTTTCGGGCTGACCCAGTGCGCTATTGCCAGATGAAACTCGGCGCCGTTGTTGAGGTCGAAGACAATCTGTATGGCGTACTTGCCAAAGGTGGCTTCGCCGATGATGACTGCGTCTCGAGTATCTCGCAAAGCAGCGGCCATTACTTCCGCAGCGGATGCGGTGCCGTGATTGACCAGGACCAGCAGTCGTTTGTTGATTGCATGCCCGCCCTCGATTGCCTCATACTCGAACTCGTCGGTCCCATCCGACTCGACAAGTATCACGCCTCCGTCGACAAACTCGGACATCACGGCGATGGCTGAGTCGATGAAGCCTCCCGGGTTGTCCCGAAGATCGACGACCAGAGTGGTGTAAGGCTCTTCATCCAACGCGATCAGACCATCTACCACCAAGCCGGGGATGTCGGATTCAAAATCGGGGATCCGAATGTATCCGACGGCTGGGGCCGGGTGTCTCACTTCTACTGTCGGAACAGTGAGCTCGTCCCGGGATATGGAGAACTCGAGGTCTCGGCCGTCCCGATCAATGGTCAGGCTCACTTCGCCGGTCCCGTCGCCGGCGATGCGCGATCCGGCTTCGACGAAGCCCAGTCCCTCCACAGGTTCGCCATCGATGGCGACGATGACGTCGTCGGTCTCCAGGCCGGCATCTGCTCCCGGATTGTCCTCGAGGACGAAAACGATGCGCAACTCGCAGATCGGGGACACCCTGGCGCAGGTCGATCCGACCGCGTCGGTTGCGTTGACGAGGATGCCAACCCCTCCAACCACACCGTTCGATCGGAAGCTATCTACCTGGGTGGGAGGCACGTAGTAGGAGAACGGGTCCAGGCCGGTGTCGGTCATGGAGATGACCGCCGCCTCAACCGCGGCCCCGATCGGAATGGAGGACACGTCCACCCGACGCCCCAGCTCATTGCAGAAATCCCCGAATGCCGGATCAGGTATTGCGCAGATCAACGCTCTTGGCGGGTCCTCGATGTTGGTCGTCTCGAAGTCGGCCAGCCCGTCTAAGGCGGCCTGTGCCAGGGCCGCCGGGTCTGGCGGGCGATCGACGTGCCACTCCTCGATCAACTCATACGTCTCGCAGAGGGGTGAGAAGGTCACCTGAGGCGATGAGCAGTCGTCGATCTCAACGTGGAGAGGGGCGACTGTCGTTGTGGTGAACGCTTGCAGTGGTGGTGGCGCGGGGGTCGTGGTCGGCTCACTGGCGGGCGCGCAGGCGGAAAGCAGAAGAATGAAGCCGACGGCGAGCGGGCGCATGGCGTCATTATCGGTGCTTCTCTACGGTTACATTCTCGGCCATGAGAGTGCGGGTTGTTCTCAGGTCAGTGCACGGAGAGACCGTTACTCGCGACATGATCGAGGGGAATTGGGCCGACCCGGTCGGAGACGCCGACTTGGTGCTTGGCGAGAATCTCTGGGCGTTGCCCGGTCTGGTCGACGGACATGCCCATTTCGCTGCGGAGACGATGGCCCCGCGACCAGGCAATCTAGAAGATGCCATCACGCGTGCCCGGACCGCTCTGGATGCCGGTGTGCTGCTCGCCCTGGACAAGGGGTGGGGTGACCTGACCGTTCTTGACCTCGTCGAGCGGGTTGACCCGGGAGATCGTCCTGAAATAGAGGCAGCGGGGCTCATCCATGCTGTGGAAGGCGGCTATATCGCGGAAGTTTGTCGCATCATCGACCCCGGGGAGGTGGGCCCTGCCATGAACCAGGCCGCCGGCGAGGGAAGAGGGTGGGTGAAGCTGATCGGAGACTGGCCCCGGAAGGGAATAGGCCCGCTTCCCAACTTCACCGAGGAGCAGCTCGGCGTGGCGGTCCGGTCCGCTTCGGCAGCCGGTGCTCGAGTGGCGGTCCACACCATGGCGCGGGATGTTCCATCGATGGCCGTCAGAGCCGGGGTTCATTCGATTGAGCACGGTCTTTTCCTTCAACTCGAGGATCTGGATGATCTGGGATCCCGTGGCGGCATATGGGTGCCGACGGTTCTCAATATGGAAGCTGTCATTCGTCAGCTCGGCGAGCATTCATCGGGTGGCCGATTGATCACCGAGGGCCTTGCCAACGTTGCCCGGCTTCTTCCCGAGGCGGTCGAGGCGGGAGTGCACATTCTCGCCGGAACCGATCTCGCTGTTGGAACTCACCAAGTCGGACAGGAGGCCGTGAGGCTGGCAGAGATGGGGTTGTCGCCGAAGCACGCACTCCGGGCGGTTTCATACTCCGGGTTCGAGGCGACGGGTCGGCCGGTCGCGTTCGAGGTCGATGCCGCGGCCGATGCCGTGATGTTCGATGCCAACCCCGAGGAGGATTTGGGTGTGCTGGCGCATCCTCGCCATGTAATCCGGCGCGGGAGGGTGGTGAAGTGAGGCTGATCCTTGCTTCGGGATCCCCGCGGCGCGCCGGCCTGCTGCGACAGATCGGCCTCGACTTTGAGATCTCCGCGCCAGATGTCGACGAGAGCAGGTATCCCGACGAAGAGCCTGTCCTCTACGTCGAGAGGATCGCCCGCGCCAAGGTGGAAGGGCTGGCGGCTGCTGACGTCGTCGTGGTCGCGGGCGACACCGCGGTGGTTCACGAAGGGAAGGTCCTTGGCAAGCCGGCGCACCCGGAAGAGGCTCGGGGAATGCTCCGGCGGCTCCAAGGGAATACACACGATGTGATGACCGGCGTGGCCGTGGCCTCGCTTTCTTCCAACGAGGTTGTCGTTCGAACCTTGGTAGACGTGACGGAGGTCGAAATGCTGGCAATGACGGGTGATGAGATCGCTGACTACGTGGCTACGGGGGAGCCCCTCGACAAAGCCGGTGCGTATGCCCTCCAAGGAATTGGTGGCCGTTTCGTCAAGAGAGTGTGGGGGAGCCCATCCACTGTGATCGGCTTGCCCCTACATCTGTTGCCCCGGCTGTTTGACGCGGTCGGATCGGATCTGTCGATGTTCGCCAAAGGGCGTTCCGGTTAGCTTTGTCGCCATGAATTGGATTGCCTCCGGTCGCGGGTCCTGATGGAGAAGACCTTTGATGAGCGCCCGACCTTTGTCGACTACACCGGAATAGAGCTGACGGACGTCTCGGCCGACGCGGCCGCAGGGCGGTTGGTGATAACGGAGAACCACCACCAGCCCTACGGTGTTGTCCACGGTGGTGTCTATTGCACCTTCATCGAGACTCTGGCGTCGGAGAGTGCCGCGAGATGGGCAATAGGGATCGGCATGGCCGGGGCCGTCGGAGTGTCCAACACAACCGACTTCATCAAGGCGACCAGGGAGGGAGTCCTCCTGGGAGTGGCGGTCCCCATTCACCGGGGACGGAGTCAGCAGTTGTGGGAGGTGACGGTGACGCGGGAGGAAGACGGCGAGCTCGTCGCTCATGGCCAGGTGCGGCTCCACAACGTTTCCTCAATCGACGTCGGCCGCTAACGGTCTGTCGCGCAAGCCCTAAGTTGTAGGACGACAATGCAGATCGGCAACATCCATGTGGACCCTCCAGTGGTCCTGGCGCCTATGGCCGGTGTCACCAACGCCCCTTTCCGTCGTCTCTGTCGCGAGTTTGGGGCAGGCCTTTACGTCTCAGAGATGATCGGAGCCCGGGGACTGGTCGAGCGAAATGAGAAGACCCTTGCTCTTGCCGATTTCACGACCGACGAGGACCCGAGGTCGATCCAGCTATACGGGACCGATCCTGAGTCCCTCGGGGCGGCCGTTGCCTTCCTGGTTGGGGACAAGGGCGTCGACCACATCGACATGAACTTCGGATGCCCGATGGGCAAGGTCACCCGGCATGGAGGAGGCGCTGCTCTGCCATGGAAAAGGGGTTTGTACCGCTCCATCGTCCACGCGGCCGTATCCAATGCTGGTGACATCCCGGTGACGGTGAAGTTCCGCAAAGGGATCGACGACGATCATCTCACCTATGTCGAGACCGGCTTGGTAGCCGAGGAAGAGGGCGCCGCGGCGGTTGCCCTCCATGCCCGTACCGCTCGCCAGCTCTACTCCGGGGAGGCCGACTGGGACGCGATCCGAATCCTCAAGGATGCCGTCACTTCCATCCCCGTGTTGGGTAACGGTGACATCTGGACCGCGGAGGACGCCATGAAGATGGTCGAGGAAACCGGCTGTGACGGGGTCGTGGTGGGGCGTGGCTGCTTGGGGCGGCCGTGGCTGTTCCGCGACCTCGCTGATGCCTTCGCCGGTCGCGTGCAGTCGCCGCCGCCGAACCTTGGGGAAGTGGCCGCCATCATGATCCGACACGCCGAGCTTTTGGTCGATCACTTCGGTGAGAGGGTGGGAATCAGCCTGTTCCGTAAGCACCCTTCGTGGTACTTGAAGGGCTTCCCGGTGGGACCTCGGATTCGGGATGCTTTCGCTCGAGTGTCCTCGGTGGAGGAAGTGGCCTCTCTGGCTGCCGAGCTTGACCAGAATGTTCCCTTTCCTCCTGAGGCGAATCGCATGGTTCGGGGTCATTCCCACGGACCTCGTCCGGTCAAACTCCCTCACGGGTTCCTGGAGACGAGAGACGGCGACCGGCTCGGTCGGGATGCCGACCAGGTGGTGTCGGGCGGTTGACAGGTGTGTGATGGGTTGCCGCGTCTCTATTGGCGCGCTGCGAACCCGACCACGGCGGTGAGCACGAGATGGGCCATGCTGTCGAGGGTGAGGCCGTTCGGATCAACCGACGCATCGACCTCGACGAAGTCGATTGCCGACACCTTGGGGTGGGCACCGCACAAACGCACCCCGTTGGCGAGTTGTCGCACCGTCATCCCTCCGGGTTGGGCACCTGGACAGGCCGGGGCAAAGGCCCGATCGAGAACGTCGATGTCAACGTCGACGTAGATGGTGTCGCATCGCTCTGCCAGGGATGTGAGGGCATTGCCGACAGCATCTTCGACTCCGATCTCCTCGACCTGACGCAGTGTCGTCACTGAGATGCCGACCTTGTCGCAATAGGCCCGGTACTGAGCCGAGTTCGCGAACGAGTGGATGCCGATCTGATGGATGTTGGCGCCGGGTAGACCGTCCTCTTCAACGAGGCCGCGAATCGGGCTCCCGTTGCTGGGTCCGCCGACGAGTGACCGGACGTCGTGATGAGCGTCGAAGGTGATGACCCCGACCCGGATCAACTCCTCGGATCTTGCTTTGACCAAGGGCCGGGTGATGGCGTTGTCACCGCCCAGGAAGAGGGTCAGCGGAGTATCTGGAAGGTGACGCGCCAACTCCTCTACGGCGGCGGGCATCTCGTTCATGCCCAGTTCCGAAACAGCCCAGTTGCCGATGTCGGCTACTGGTATGTCACCGAAGTCGACCTGGTATTCGCTGTGGTAGGTCGAGAAACGGGGCAATCGCTCGCGGACCGCTCCCGGAGTGAGGTCAGCGCGTGAAGGCGAGAGTGATGCCGTTGAGGACGGAACACCGACAACCATGATGTCCGGCTCGGGGTCTTCACCGGCCAGCCACATGTCTGCGCGTGGCCACAATGGGTCGCGGGCGATTGGCGTCATGTCTTACATCTACTGGCCATACGCCGACAGACTTTCGTGATGTCGCACTAGGGCTTGAGCAATTTGGTGAGACGTTTGCTTGCGATGGCGCCGCCGACAAGACCCATGATCAACAGGAATGCGACGTGCCACATCATCGACCAGTCGACTACTCCCAGGGTGAAGCCACGCAGCAACTCGGCACCGTGGTACAGCGGCGAGAGCTTGACGAGTTGCTGGATGGCGGGTGGGTAGACGTCGATTGGGTAGAAGGTCGCCGAGAACAGGAACATAGGCAATGTTGCCAGTTGGACCAGATCGAAGTCCTGCCAGGATTTCATATAGGTGGTCGCTGCCAGGCCGACCGCCCCGAAGGCGAAGCCGATCAGGATCGCGCCCGGGATGGCCGCGATGGCCCACCACGACTGGGTCAATCCCATGAAGGCCATGACGATCACGAAGACAGTGGCGTAGAGCGCCCCCCGGAGCAGTGCCCAGCCGATCTCACCGATCGCGATATCGCGTGGGGTCATAGGTGTCGTCAGGATCCCCTCGTAGGTGTTGCTGAACCGCAGCTTGAAGAAGATGTTGAACGTCGTCTCGGTGACCGTTCCATTCATGGCCGCGGCCGCCATGAGACCCGGCGCCACGAACACCGTGTACGGAACCATCACTCCTCCCGGGCCCTCCAGGTCGCCAACGAGAGCTCCCAGGCCGATTCCAATGGAGAACAGGTAGAAGATCGGTTCGAAGAGGCCGCTGACGATGATCGACCAGAGTCTCTTGTAGACGAGATAGTTCCGCTCCCATATCCTCTGGGCGCGGAACGGCGTCATTCGACCGACCGGAGTGATACGGGTGGGTGCCGAGACGCTCATGGGCGGAGCTTTCGGCTGAGATACTTCGAACCGAAGTAAATCCCGAGAACCGTCATCGCCACGAGGTAGGCAAGGTGGATCCAGAGGGGCATCGAGCTCACCACCGACGGATCGATATCGGGAAGGGCGATCTTGCGTACCAGCTCCACGCCGTGGAACAGCGGTGTCGCGTAGGCGATCAGCTCGAGGAATCCGGGTAACTGACTGATCGGGAAGAACGTGCCTGAGAAGAGGAACATCGGCAGGATCACAAACCGGAACATGTTGGCCAGGCTCTCGTCGGTTTCCCGGGTGACGGTGAAGGCGGTCAGCGCTGCCATGAATGCGACTCCGGTCAAGGCCGCCGGTGGTACCGCAAGGAGCGCCGGCCCCAATTCGAGGGCGCCGAACAGGACTGCGATGACGGCGAATACGGTCTGTACGACTGTGAGTCGAAGCAGCGTCCACATGGCCCTGCCGACGATGATGTCGCCAGGTTCGATTGGGGTGGTGATGGCGCCGTGAAAGTTCTTCCGCCATTTGATCCCGGCTCTGACCGGCCACATTCCCTCACCGGCGCCGTTCTGCATTGCATTGGCAGCCATCAGCCCTGTCGCCACAAAGGCGAGATAGGAAATCTCGAGATCGCCGGCTCCGTCGTCTACCAGCGATCCGACCCCGAGTCCCATAGCCGTCAGGAACAGAATCGGGTTGAGGAAGGAACTGATCACGGTTCCGCGCCAGGTGCGTCGATAGGCGACCAACTGCGACTCGAAGAAGCGAAGCGGGGCCCGAAGTGCGGTCATCAGTCGTCGAGTCTCCGGCCTGTCAGGCGCAGGAAGACGTCTTCGAGAGTGGAGCGTCGAACCAGAACCTGCTCCGGGTCGAGCCCCCTGCTGGCTACGCCTCGTTGGGTGTCGTCGGCGTCGTCCGTATAGAGGATGACGCGATCGGCGAGCACCTCGTAGCGACTTGCCAACCCCTCCAGTTTCGACTCGGCATCTTCCTTGTGACCGTCCGCGAAGCGAAGTTCCACAACCTCGCGAGGCGCATACTCCTCGATGAGTCCGCGCGGTGAGCCCTCTGCGACGATTTTGGCCTTGTCCATCACCACCAGGCGATCGCACAGTTGTTCGGCCTCATCCATGTAGTGGGTGGTGATGATGAGAGTCGACCCTCGCTGCTTGAGGCGGTAGAGCCGGTCCCAGAGCAAGTGGCGGGCCTGAGGGTCGAGACCGGTGGTCGGTTCGTCGAGGATCACCAGCTCCGGGTCGTTGATCAGGGCTCGGGCGATGGTGAGCCGGCGCTTCATCCCCCCAGAGAGAGGCTCTACTGGCGAGTCGGCTCGATCAGATAGCTGGGCAAAATCGAGCAACTCCTTGGTGCGTTCCCGGATTTCCGGGCGGCTCATGTCGTGGTAGCGCCCGTAGACATAGAGGTTCTCGGACACCGTCAACTCGACGTCGAGGTTGTCCTCCTGGGGCACGACGCCTATGCGTTGTCGTATCTGGCGACCCTGCGTTCTTGGATCCAGACCGAACACCGACATTTCGCCCTCTGTGATCGGGCTCACCGTCGAGATCATCTTCATGGTCGATGTCTTGCCGGCGCCGTTTGGCCCGAGAAAACCGAACGCCTTGCCTTTGGCTATGTCGAAATCGATCGCGTCGACCGCCAGGAGGTCGTCGAACCTCTTGGTGAGCCCCCTTGCTTTGACGAGGGTTTCATTCATGTGCCGGGTGACAGTAGTGGCGGGCCATGACGGGTCTACCGGTGGTGATTCCAGTGACCGGACAAGCGATCCGGTCGACACCAACCCCTGTTCGAAGCTCAGTAGCGGTCGTAGTGAACGACTGACTGGGCCGACCGGCGGCCTCCGAAGCGACGCGGCACGGCGGTTGGCGCCGGATAGCCCAAGGCCACCGCATAGCGGGTGACACTGCCAGAGGGCGCCCCAAGAAACTCTCTGGCGTCGGCATCCCTATGAAGCGTGATCGGACAGGAGGCCACCTCGATGGCCTTCGCCGCCAGCATGATGTTCTGGGCCGCCCTCCCGATATCGAACATGTTTCCGCCGGCCTCCTGGACGAGGACGATGGTCGCGGCCGAATCCCGGATTGGCTGGGTGAAGTCGCCATGCTCGGCCAAACCATCGAGGCCTTCCCCGGTGATCACGACGAATGACCAGTTCTGACGGTTCTTGCTGCTGCCCGTCCACCGGGCAGCCTCGAGAATTGCCTCCAGGTCAGGCTCGGAAAGGCCGCGATCCTCGTAGTCGCGAATAGCGCGGAGTTTGACGATGAAGTCGTATCTTTCGTTCATCGTCAGGAGCCTACGTGTCGTTCAACTACGCGGGTACAGAATCAGCTGAGTGCAGCGATAGAAGGCGATCGCCTTGCCCGTGTCTTCGGCGCTGACGGTGACGTCCCATACCTGGGTGGTTCGTCCGCCGTGAGCGAGCGTTCCATTGGCAACCATGGCGCCCTCCAACAGAGTTCCGACGTGATTCGACTTCAGTTCGATGGTGGTGAACCCGGTGCCGCCCTCGGGGAGGTTACCGATGCACCCGTAGCCGGCCGTTGTGTCGGCCAGCGCGACCACCGACCCTGCGTGAAGGTACCCATTGAGTGCCAGGTGCTTCTCGGTTATCACGCATCGCAACGTGGCCGAACCTTTGCTGATGTCAACTATCTTGAGGTCGAGGATGCCGGGCAGCCTGGTCTTGCCCCGCTGCTCGAGGCTCTCGATCAGAGGTTCGGAACCAGCTGGGAATATCGGCAGGTCGGGCATGCCGCAACGACCCTAACCGTCCCTCTCCGGTCGGCCCCGGAGGCGTCGTTAGCCTTAACGAAATGGAGGGAGAAGTGACGCTGGCGGGAAGCAGATGGACGGTCGGTCCGACCCGCTTCGTCGATCCCATTCGCATCATCACGGCAACGGAGCCCGATCGGGTTCGCCCGGCTCTAGACGAGGTAGAGACAGCCGCGCGAAGTGGTCTGTGGGCTGTCGGATATGTCTCTTACGAGGCTGCGCCTGGGTTCGACGAAAACCTCAGGACCGTCGCCGGATCGTCCGTTCCTCTGGTGTGGTTTGGTGTGTACCAGGATGCCGATCGGTCCGAATACGGTCCCCGCGGTTCAACCTTCGTCCTTGGAGAATGGCGGGCCGGAATGTCCGCCGAAGCTCACAGTGACCGGGTCGCCGCCATCCGGGAGTCGATCAGGGCGGGCGACACCTACCAAGTGAATCTCACCTTTCCCATGTCCGCGACCATGGAAGGTGATTCTCTCGGTCTGTTCGACGCGATGCTCGACGCGCAACCGGCGTCGTTCGGTGCTCACATCGACTTGGGTGACGTCTCCGTGTTGTCGGTCGCACCGGAGCTCTTTCTCCGAGTCAGCGGGCGTGATGTCGTTGCCGAACCAATGAAGGGGACTGCTCCGAGAGGCCGCTGGGCGGAAGAGGACCTCGACCAGGCCACGAGGTTGGTGGCCTCGGCCAAGGAGCGGGCGGGAAACGTGATGATCGTCGACTTGATTCGCAACGACCTGGGTCGGATCGCCGAGATCGGCTCGGTGGAGGTGCCACAACTCTTCTCGGTCGAGAGCCACCCGACGGTTTGGCAGCTCACTTCGACGGTGACCGCAACGCTCGCGGACGAGGTCGGCTTGGCCGATCTGTTCACCGCATGTTTCCCGTCGGGGTCGGTCACCGGCGCCCCCAAGGCATCGACCATGGGGATCATCGCCGCCCACGAGGATGTGCCCCGTGGTGTCTACTGCGGGGCCATCGGGTATCTGGCCCCTGGCGGGGAGTCGTTCGAGTTTTCGGTCGCCATCAGAACCGGCGTCGTCTCCGACGGAGCGTTCAACTATCACGTGGGTGGTGGGATCACCTATGACTCCCTGGCCGGCACCGAGTACGACGAGTGTCTCTGGAAGGCTCTCGTCGTCACTCAGCCGAGCCGCATGCCCGACCTGATTGAGACGATGCGATTCGAGCCCGATGGCGGCATTCCATTGTTGGACAGGCACATCAATCGACTCACGACTTCGGCCGCCTATTGGAATATTGAGTGCGATCTCGAGGCCGTTCGTGATGCATTGTCAGGCGTCCGGTCCGGCGAACCGGTAAAGGTCAGGTTGCTCCTTGGGCACGACGGATCTGTGGACGTTGAGGTCGAACCCATCCCACATGAGCCCGAGCCGGTACCGCTGCGTCTCTCGGGTGCTCGGGTGGATCCGACGAGCCCGCTCTGGTACCACAAGACCCGGGAGCGATCTCATTATCCGACCTCCAGGAACGGTGGCGAGGAGATCCTGGTCAACCTCGACGGCGACGTAACCGAGACCAATCAATCGAATCTCATGGTGCGGTTGAACGGAGAGTGGATCACACCCCCGATTGAGAGTGGATGTCTGCCCGGCGTCTACCGCGAGCTGGTGATCGATGAGAAGAAGGTGCGACCCGGGCGGCTCACCATGGACGACCTGGCCGGAGCAGACGAGCTCGCGGTGACAAATGCAGTGCGTGGTTGGAGGAAGGCGACACTCATCGAATAGGTTGGGGTCGACCGCATCTCACGAGGAGCCATCGCAGCATGCCCACACCACACATTTCCGCCGAGAAAGGTGATTTCGCCCCCTCGATTCTTCTCCCCGGTGACCCGCTCCGGGCCAAGCACATTGCCGAGGACTTCCTGGACGACGTCCGACAGGTCAATGAAGTGAGAAACATGCTCGGGTTCACCGGTTCCTATGACGGCGTGCCGGTTTCGGTCATGGGCACCGGTATGGGAATCCCGTCGGCCTCGATATACGCAACCGAATTGATCACCGAGTACGAGGTGGAACGTCTCATCAGGGTCGGCTCCTGCGGAGGGATTCCGACTTCGGTCGAGCTACGCGACGTGATCCTCGCCATCGGGGCGTGTACTGACGCTGGAGTGAATCGGATTCGCTACGGTGGTTATGACTATGCGGCGACAGCTGATTATTGGCTGCTCCGGGCCGCGGCCGATGCCGCGGCGGCCAGAGGGATCAATGTCAAGGTCGGCAATGTCCATTCCGCCGACCTCTTTTACAACCCCGATGAACAGGCTTTCGACCGGATGGAGGCCATGGGCGTCCTCGCCGTGGAGATGGAGGCTGCCGGTCTCTACGGAGTGGCCGCCGAGAAGGGAGGCCGGGCGCTGACGATCTGCACCGTCAGCGACCACATCCGCACCGGTGAGTCGACGACCTCCGACGAGCGGCAGGAGACTTTTGATGAGATGGTCGAGATCGCCCTCGAGACGATCAAGACCGACGTCGGGCGGAATGTGTAGGTATCCACATGCTCATGCTCATGTTATGTGTATGTCCCTCGACGGACGTCTTCAGATCCTTCTCGAGCCGGCCCAATATGAGTAGCTGGAACAGGCGGCGCGCCAGTCGGGTGGCTCGGTTGCGTCGATCATTCGCGATGCCGTAGACCGGTACGTGCCTGGAGATGTCGTCGCCCGGTCGACCGCTGCTGACTTGCTGCTGTCAGCACCTGAGATCGAGGTTGGCGATTGGTCTGAAACGAAGAGAAGGATGCACGATGAGATGGCCGCCCAAATCGAAACTTAATTGTGTTGTCCAACAACCACTGACTAATTCACCTCGTACTGGACTCGCACCGCTTCCGCCACGATGGCCACTACATCCTTGGCGATAAAGGCCTGGTAGTGGGTGATTGGTGTAGCTGTGCCAATCATCCTCCGAGTCGAAGTCGGCTACCAATGCCATGCCGTCGAAGAAGGCTCCGATCTGCTCTTCGGATGCGTCGTCTTTGAATCTCATCATCAGTACATGGCGGAAGGTGGTCATGTGTCGAGTCAACCATGGAGGCTCAGTTCATGCGGTCAACAACACACCTAGTGTGTCGCCCTCATGTCTGAAGCTGTCTCCATCCGACGTAGGGGCTTCATTGACGCGCTGCCGCTGTTCGTGCCGGCGTTCCCGTTCGGTTTGGTGATCGGTCTGGCCGTGGTCGAGTCGGGGATGAACAAACTTGTCGGCTGGTCCAGTGCTCCGCTCATATTCGGTGGAGCAGCTCAGCTGACCCTGATCTCGCTGCTGGGAAGCGGTGCGGCTGTGGCGGCCGCGATCACTGCCGCTCTGGTTGTCAATGCCCGACATGTCATGTATTCGGCTGCCCTGGCCCCAACCTTCCAACGCCAGCCTCGGTGGTTTCGCTGGCTGGGGCCGTATGTCCTGATCGACCAATTGTTTGCGTTGGTTTCCGTTCGAGTAGATGACGACCCGGATGTGTTCCGAACCTATTACCTCACCGCCGGATTCACATTCTGGGCCCTCTGGCTGATCACGGTTGCGACCGGCCTCTTTGTTGGACCGATCGTTCCCGTGGAGTGGAATCTCGGCTTTGCGGTGCCGATCATGTTCATCGGATTGATCGTCATCGGTATCGGCCGTTGGCCGCAGACGATCGCCGCGATTGTTGGAGCCGGTATCACCTATGTGGCGGCCG
Source organism: Acidobacteriota bacterium (assembly GCA_022573225.1). Classification (GTDB taxonomy): domain Bacteria; phylum Actinomycetota; class Acidimicrobiia; order Spongiisociales; family ZC4RG35; genus JACZUI01. The sequence goes on along the minus strand of JACZUI010000001.1, from coordinate 120,370 downwards.
GATTGCCGAGTCGGACCGGGCTCCTTGTCGGCGCATTGGTTGGGGTTATGGCCGGCACGATCGCCGAGAGGTTCAAGAAGTGATAGACCTCGTTGCCATTGCCATCGTCGGTCTGGGCACCTACTTCAGCCGTGCCCTCTTCATCGTTGTCCTGGCCAACCGACGGATCCCGGACCCTGTTCTTGTTTCGCTTCAGTTCGTCGCTCCCGCGGTGCTTGCCGCTCTCGTGGTTGCGCTGTTGATCGACGAAGACGGAGCGGTTGCGATCGGGATCCCCGAGCTGGCGGCGTTCGCGGTGGGCGGAGGCGTCGCCTACAAAACCCGCAGCCACATCTGGACCCTGGTAGCCGGGATGACCGTCTACTGGGTGGTTCGAGCCGTCCTATGAGAAAAGGGAAAGGGCCCGGAGGCCCCTTCCCGATTCAGCCAACTCCGGGCGTTAGCCGCCGAACACATCGGCAATGAAGCCGGTCTGGTTGGCAATTATCAGCAGGGTCAGGATCCACATCATCGGGTGGATCTCCTTGATCTTTCCGCTCACTGCGTAGAGGAACGTGTGCGTCACTATTGCCAAGCTGATGCCGAACGTGATCGAGTAGGTGAATGGCATTCCAACGATCGCCAGGAACGCCGGGATCGACTTTCGATAGTCGGTCCAGTCGACCTTGGTTGCGCCGGTCATCATCATCGCACCGATGATGATGAGGGCGGCCGAGGTGGCAACCGTCGGGATCGCCTGGGCCAGAGGCGACAGGAACATCGCTGCGAGGAAGAGGACGGAGACCGTGAGGGCTGTGAGCCCGGTTCTTCCTCCCTCCTCGACTCCGGCGGCGGACTCGATGAACGTCGTTGTGCTCGAAGTACCCAAGGCTGCGCCCACCGCGGTGGCTGCACCGTCGGCAGCAAATGCTGCACGAGGCGCCTGGATGTGGCCCTTCTCGTCGAGCATTCCGGCCTTGTCGGTCAACCCGATGAGGGTTCCCGCGGTGTCGAAGAAGTCGACGAACAGGAACGTGAACACGACGCTGACTATCCCAAGTCCCAAGGCCGCGCCGAGATCCATGGCACCGATCAGGTCTGTGGGTGCGGTGAACCCGATGATCGAGCCACCGAAGCCTGCAAACGACTCCAGAGTCTCGCCACCGTAGTTGTAGGCGTCAACGTCGAAGATGATCACCATTGCCGTTATTGCGAGGATCCCGATCAGGATCGCTCCTTTGACCTTGTTCACCATCAGCGCGCCTGTCACGACGACACCAGCCACCGCCAGCCAGGGAAGCCATGAGGTGAAGTCGCCGACTTGAACGAAGGTGACAAAGTTGTCTCCTATCCAACCGGCTCCCACGAATCCGATAATCGCCAGGAACGCCCCGATGCCTGCAGTGATGGCGTGTTTCAGGTGGAGGGGTATTGCGTTCAGTATCCATCGCCGAGCCCCGGTGAGGGCGATGACCATGAATAGGAGTCCCGAGATGAACACAGCGCCGAGCGCTGTTTCCCACGCGATGCCCATGCCCAGGACGACCGTGAAGGTGAAGTACGCGTTTAGACCCATCCCGGGCGCCATGGCAAACGGCAGCTTCGCCCAGAGCGCCATCAACAGCGTCCCGAAAGCGGCTGCCAGAGCCGTCACCGTCAGGAGTTGTGGGAACGCTCCGTCAAAATCGATGTTTTTGGCAACCTTCTGAGCGTGTGCAGATACCGGTGCCGGACACCGGGATCTACACACGCTTCACATCAGCTGCAACCGGTGGTGTCTCCGCAGGTGAGACAGACATAGCAGCTGCCGTTACGGATCGTCATGTGTCCGCAGTTGGAGCAGACCGGCGCATCACCCATGTTCTCTGAGAGTGCCATGTCGACCGTGGTTGTGCCCGCTGCGACTGCAACGGTCTGCTTCTCAACCACGATTACCTCCGTCTCGGAGACCATGACCTCCCTCTCGGAGACCACAGGGGCTGATTCGTTTGACCCGTCCACGAAAGCGGCGGCCCGCTGCACGACAGCCACGTCGTCCTCCGCGGCGGCATCGGTCAAGTCGAGTTGGATGCCCATTTCAGCAGCCAGGCCCTTGGGCGGGCTGGCCAGCACGCCATCCCGGATCGGTGGCACCTGCGCCAACTCGTCGCGTTGGAGGTATTCGACACCGAGAGCGCGGAACACATAGTCGATTATGGAGTTGGCCATCTTGATGTTCTCGTGACCCTCCACCATGCCTCTCGGCTCGAAGGTTTGGAAGGTGAAGGTGTCGACAAACTCCTCCAACGGCACTCCGTATTGGAGGCCCTTGGAGATCGCGATGGAGAAACAGGAGAGGATCCCCTTCAGGGTCGCGCCCTCCTTGGCCAGGTCGATGAAGATCTCACCAAGCGTCCCGTCGTCGTACTCGCCGGTGCGCATATAGATCTTGTGACCGCCGACACGGGCCTCCTGGTTGTACCCGGCGCGCCGGGCAGGCAACAGGAACCGGGGCGGCTTCATCCCGCGGGCGTATGCCTGGGTCGGTGAGATCCCAACCGGCAGACTGCCCCAGTGAATCGCCTTCTCAGCCTCGACCGCCAGTGTGATCGCGGCGTCTTCGACTTCGGCGTCGTCACCCTCGTCGGCAACCGAGTTGAGAGGCTGTACGGCCTTGGAGCCGTCCCGGTATATGGCCATCGCCTTGAGACCGAGCTCCCACGACAGTCGGTAGGCCCCCTCGATGTCTTCCGGAGTGACCTCCTCAGGCATATTGATGGTCTTCGAGATTGCACCCGAGATGAACGGCTGGGCCGCAGCCATCATCATGATGTGACCGTTGTGATGGATGAATCGCGTTCCGTACTTGCCGTTCTTGTTGGCGGTGTCGAAAATCTCTAGGTCCTCATCCTTCACATGCGGGGCGCCCTCGATGGTCTGACGGCCACAGATGTGGTCGTTGGCCTCGGCTATCTCCCGGCTGCTGAATCCGAGAGCCTTGAGAAGGTTGAAGTCCCACGAGGTGTACTTGCCCACGTCGAACCCGATTCGCTGGAGCGTCTCCTCACCAAAGGTGAACACGTTGAAGGCGTGCTTCAGGTCGAAGACCGACGGAAGTGCCGACGCGAGCTTGGCCAGGTCCTCGTCGTCGAAGCCCTTGTCGACCAGGGACTCCCGGTTGATGTTCGGGGCTCCATCGAGTGAGCTTGTTCCCACGATGTACTCGACAACATCCTTGATGTCCTGAGGTTGGTACCCCAGCCGGGCAAGGGCGGGCGCCACCGACTTGTTCACGATCTTGAAGTACCCGCCGCCGGCCAGCTTCTTGAACTTCACCAGGGCGAAGTCAGGCTCGACGCCGGTGGTGTCACAATCCATGAGCAACCCAATTGTTCCAGTTGGCGCTAAAACACTGGCCTGTGCGTTGCGATATCCGTCGGCCTCGCCACGCTCGAGCGCAAGGTCCCACGAGGTGCGGGCGGCCTGGAGCAAGTCGGCGGGGCAAAGGTCGGTGTCGATGCCCATGACTCTGGTTGTGACGCCCTCAAAGTCCTTGTCGTCGTAGGCCGCCCTCCGGTGGTTCCGGATGACTCTCAACATGGATTCCCGGTTCTCCGAGTACTTGGGGAATGGCCCGGTGACGCCGGCGATCTCGGCCGAGGTCGCATACGAATAGCCGGTGAGAACCGAGGTGAGCCCACCGGCGATCGCCCGACCCTCATCACTGTCATAGGCGATGCCCTGACGCATCAGCAGTGAACCGAGATTGGCGTAGCCAAGCCCGAGAGTCCGGTAGTCGTAGGAGCCTTGTGCAATCTCACGGGAGGGGAAGTGGGCCATGGCCACCGAGATCTCGAGCACGATCGTCCAGAGCCGGATCGCATGCTGGTAGGCCTCGATATCGAAGACCCCGGATTGATCGTCGTAGAACTTCACCAGATTCAACGATGCGAGATTGCAGGCCGTGTCGTCCAAGAAAAGGTATTCCGAACATGGGTTAGACGCCCGAATTCGGCCACCCGCCGGACTGGTGTGCCACTCGTTGATGGTGGAGTCGAACTGAAGGCCAGGATCGGCACAGGACCAGGCGGCTTCTGCGATCGTGGTCCACAGATCGCGGGCCTTGATCGTCTTGCGAACCGACCCGTCGGTCCGATTTATCAGATCCCAGTCATCGTCACTCTCCACTGCCTTCACGAAATCGTTGTTGATGCGGACCGAGTTGTTGGAGTTCTGCCCCGAGACAGTGGCATAAGCCTCGCCATTGAAATCAGCGGGGAAGCCACCGTGGTTGATGAGCAGCTTGGCCTTGTCCTCCTCGACCTTTTTCCACTCGACGAACTTCTCGATGTCTGGATGGTCGACGTCGAGAATCACCATTTTGGCGGCGCGACGAGTGGTGCCACCCGACTTGATCGCGCCGGCGGCGCGGTCACCGATCTTGAGAAACGACATGACACCGGAGGACTTGCCTCCGCCTGAGAGTCGCTCGTTCTCTCCTCGGATGGAGGAGAAGTTGGATCCGGCGCCGGAGCCGAACTTGAAGATCCGAGCCTCTCTGACCCAGAGATCCATGATTCCGCCCGGGTTCACCAGATCGTCCTTCACGGACAGGATGAAACAGGCGTGGGGGGAGGGACGGCTGTAGGAATCGGGGGAGGCTTTCATCTGCCCGTCGGCCCCGTCGACGTACCAGAATCCCTGAGCCGGGCCGGTGAGCCCGTATGCGTTGTGGAGGCCGGTGTTGAACCATTGCGGTGAGTTGGGCGCCGCCACCTGGCTGGCGAGCATGTATTTGAGTTCGTCCTCGAAGGCGTCGGCATCCTCGGCTGAGTCGAAGTAACTCTCTTTCTCGCCCCAGTGCCGCCAGGTGCTGGCGAGACGATCGAAGACCTGCTTGGCGGAGTGCTCCGTCCCGAGAACCGGTTGTCCTTCGTCATCGAAAATCTGGCTTCCGTCTCCATCGAATTGGGGGACGCCCGCCTTGCGGAAGTACTTGGACACCATGATGTCCGAAGCGATTTGCGACCAGCTCGCCGGAATCTCGGCATCGGTCATCTCAAAGACAATTGAGCCGTCTGGGTTGGTGATTCGGGAATCCCGGCGCGACCAGTCCATCTGGTCGTAGGGATCGGTTCCGGCCTTGGTGAAGCGACGGGTTATCCGTAGGCCCTTGTTCATTGTTAGTGCCTCCTCGCACTGTCTCCCCGGTCACGACTAGCCGGGAAGCTGTCCATAAATTTCTCAACCAACCACAAGATGTAGTGGTTGGGGGGGAAGTAACCACGACATCTTGTATGGACTTCAACACTGTAATTACACAGATGTAAGAGGTCAAGAATGTTCTCGAGAATCCCGAAACGAAGCCCGGACGGGCGCGAAGACACCACATCGGACGGGGAAGTGAACGCCTCGGGAGCATTCGGGGGAAGTGGTTCGCACCCTAGATCGGGGTCGATTGCTGCGTCTAGCCGAGACGGTATGGAGTTTTCGCGATCCCGGTCAGCCTCGGTCTCACATCTATTCTGTGGGCGGATAGCGCCACATGTGGCGCCCCATACCTCAGGTAAAGGTTTGGTCCCACCAATAGCGAATCATCAGTGAGGCCTCGGGCCCGGCATCGTCTTGCCAGAAGTGGCCGGCGTGACGGAGGATGTAGGTGCGCCGGTTGGAAAGGATCGTCTCCCACCTTCTCTTGTCGGCTCCACGAAACGTCGGATCCTGATCCGCCCAGAAGAGCAGCGACGGCCGATCGGCGATCTCGCCAAGGCGGGCCTCGATGTCGGAAAGGAAGTCGGCTGAACCTGTCAGCTCACGGGGCATGACCCGCACCGCAATCCGAGAATCCCGCTCGAGGAACGGGCCGCGCCACATGTCCATCTCGCGTCCGGACGGGCTGCGGCGTCTCATCGCCCTGCGCAAGAACACATTGACGAAGACGTTGGCCCGATCGACAAGGAACTCGCCCGTGCGGCCCTCACCGAGGGCGGAGGCGAACCGTTGGGTCAACGCGTCGGTCTGAGGCCACGCCCAGGTGTTGCCGAGGATGATGGCCTTGATCTGATCTGGGCGGTCGAGCGCAACGGACAGACCGATCGGCCCTCCCCAGTCCTGCATGATGGGCGTGAACTCGTCAAGACCCAAGGCGTCGATGAGGCCGCTCACGGTGGAGGCATGCTCGGCCGGTGTGAAGCCGTATCCATCCGGCGCCGTCGAGAGGCCGAACCCGGGGTAGTCGAGAGCGATGCAGCGGAACCGATCGCTCAGGTACGGCACCATCCTCCGGTAGAGGAACGACCATGTCGGATTGCCATGAAGCATCAGCAGGGTCGGGCCCTCGCCTTCATCCAGATAGTGAACCTGGGCACCGTTGACTTCCTGCCAATGGCTTTCAAAGGGATAGAGGTCCTCGTTGAACCAATCGGGTCTTTCCACGAGCTGAAAGTTAGCGCGCCTCGGAGTTGCCGGTGCAGCACAGGATTTGGGGGGAGCAAAATCATCGTGCTCGACGACGATTTCAGCGGGCGGGATGGGTCCAGGCGTCCTCAGATGCTTGGGCTCCTATGGTCCATCTTGGGAGGAAAAATTGGACCAAGGGCCCGATTGCCAGAGCAAACAGGACCGTTCCGATCCCGAAGCTTCCCCCCAGCAGCCAGCCGATCGCCAGCACGGTGACCTCGATAAGCGAGCGAGTCAGCCGTATCGAAGGACCTCGTCGGGCGATGCCGGTCATCAATCCATCGCGGGGACCCGGGCCAAGGTTGGCTCCGATGTACATGCCTGAAGCCAGTCCGATCATCAAGATCCCGCCGACCTGCATCGCCCAGGCGAGCCATGAAGGCCCCGGCTGGGGAACCACCACAACCGTTACGTCGATGAGAACGCCGACGATTATCGCGTTGAGAAGCGTGCCGATTCCATAGGGCTCTCGCAACGGCAGCCAGAGAAGAAGCACCGCCACCGAGACGAGGATCGACCATATCCCCACGGAGAGTCCGAATCTCTCGGCCAGACCCTGATGGAGGACATCCCATGGTGGTACCCCCAGCCCCGACTGGAGCATCAGACCGATTCCGACGCCGAACATCACCAGACCTGCGATCAGCTGGATGAATCTGCGCGGCAACCTTTCGCCGCCAAAAGGAATGAACATGGGAGCCGGCACGCTAACAATGGGGTACCCGAGACCAAGGAGAGTTAGTGACAGTCGATTTCACCGTGCTCGACGCGGCTGGCCAACCCTGGGCCCTTTCCGATCATCGCGACGCCGCTGCCGTCATCACCTTCCATCGGGGCGACTTCTGAAGCTATTGCCACGGCCAGTTGGCCGCCATCGCAACCATGCACCAGGAGTTTCTCGACCATGGCGCCAGAGTCTTCGCACTGAGCTCGGACTCCCCTGAGCAGAACGCGGCGGTGATGGAGAAGCTGGCCCTCACGTTTCCGATCTTGTCCGATCCCGAGCGCGATCGTGCCATCACCCCACTCGGGTTTGCCGACGAGAACGATCCGAGACTCATCTCGCGGCCCGGAGTGGTGGTTCTGGCGCCGGGAGGCGAAGAGGTTTGGCGACATACCGGTCGTGACTACGCCGACCGCCCCCACGAGGACATCCTGCTGGCCGAGGTTTCAAAGTTCGGCCTGAGTCCCACCACCCAAGACGTGCCTGCCATCGGAGAGGCGGTTCCCGGGGAGATGGCGATGCCGATCGAGGGGTTGCCTCACTATCTCAGGGGTGCCAAATTCGCCGTCCTCGCCCTTCGGGGTCGTCACCGCTCCGTTGGTGTGGAGTTCAAGGACGACACGAAGTCGTACGTCCAGAGAGTGGAGCGATACCTGGAGGCATTGACTGCCGTTGAGGAGCGCAAGGCGTAACGTGAGGCCCCTATGGAGGGGCCGAGAGTCCAGCTTCTAGCCACTTGCCTCGTCGACGGTCTCGCTCCCGAGGTAGGAAGGGCCACGCTCGCCGTCTTGGAAGGCCAGGGCTGTGATGTCATGTATCCGGCTGATCAGACCTGCTGTGGCCAGCCCGCGTTCAACGTAGGGCTCAACAAGGAGGCGAGGCGGATGGCGATGCACACCCTCGACGTACTTGATGCGACGGAGGGGCCGGTGGTGGTCCCTTCCGGTTCTTGTGCCCAGATGATCGTGCACCACTATCCCGAGCTTTTCGCCGGAACCGATAGGGAGGCGCAGGCGAACCGGGTAGCAGCCAGGACAAGGGAACTGACCCAGTTTCTGGTTGATGACCTCGACGCCACAGTCGCGGTCGACTGCGGGGGATGCGTGGTTGCCTACCACCATTCCTGTCATGGGCTGCGAGGACTAGGACTGGGTGCTCAGGCCGATCGTCTCCTCGAAGGTGTTGACCGGGTTGATTTGGAGGGCGCCGAGGAGTGCTGTGGGTTTGGAGGGCTGTTCTCGGTGGAGATGGCGGCAGTGTCTGCGGCGATCATGGACGAGAAGCTCAATCGAGTCGAGGCCTCGGGAGCCGACACGCTGGTCGGTGGCGATGTGTCCTGCCTTCTTCATCTCGAGGGCGGCCTGCGACGCCGCGGGTCCGACATCAAGGTCCGCCACATCGCTGAGCTGCTCGCAGGAGCCCGCTGATGCCCAGGAGCCCGCTGAACAATGCATGTCACTCATCTCGACGACCAGATCATCGCCACTCACAATGAGCGTCCAGCCGGTCACCTTTTTGAGTCGAGCAGAGAGGATCCTGGGAACCGACGAGGCCGCAGCTGTCGACCGGGGGATGCGTCTCATGACGGCGATGCGCGAAGCCGCCGTTGACGAGTTTCCCATCGCCAAGGAGCTTCGGGATCGAACCCGTGCCATCCGGCTCCATGCGCTCGCCCATCTTGATCGACTGATCGCCAAGTTTGCCGACCAGGTAGCGGAGGCTGGTGGTCGGGTTCACTTCGCAGGTGACGCCGACGAGGCCAATCGCATCGTTGCCGAGATTCTCGAGGACACCGGGTCGGAGCTTGTGGTCAAGGCGAAATCGATGGTGTCCGAGGAGATCGAGCTCAACGCGCACCTCGAGGCGTCCGGTGTGGAGGTAGTCGAGACCGACCTGGGTGAGTTCATCATCCAACTCGCCGGTGATACTCCGAGCCACATCATCGCCCCGGTTCTGCACATGACGAAGGAGAGCATCGGTGCTCTATTTGCTGAGAAGCTGGGAGTCGAGGAGACCGCCGACCCAGTTCGGCTGAATCAGATCGCACGTGATCATCTGCGCGAGATCTTCCTGAGGGCCGACGCCGGGATCTCGGGCGTCAACCTGGCCGTCGCCGAGTCGGGGTCGATCGTCGTGGTCACCAACGAAGGGAATGGAAGGCTCACCACCACCGCCCCTCGGGTTCACATCGCTCTCATGGGGATGGAGCGAATCGTCTCACGCTGGGAGGATGCCGCGGTGGTACTCGAGGTACTCGCCCGCTCGGCAACCGGACAAAGGCTGTCTGTCTACACAAATGTCATCACCGGCCCGAGACGTCCTGGCGATCCCGATGGCCCGGACGAGCTACACGTCGTGATTTTGGACAACGGTCGTTCCGACATCCTCGCGGGCGACACCGCGGAGATACTCGCCTGCATCCGATGCGGGGCTTGTCTCAATGTGTGTCCGGTGTTCCGCACCGTCGGGGGGCACGCCTACGGCACCGTCTACTCGGGCCCAATGGGGTCCATCGTCACTCCGGGATTGCAAGGGATGGAGCCCTGGTGGGAGTTGCCATACGCCTCCACGCTTTGCGGCGCCTGCGAGGAGGTCTGTCCGGTCGGCATCCAGATTCCGTCGATGCTGCTCAAACTTCGAGAGCGAGCGGCCTCAGAAGGTCGGCTGCCCGGATGGTTGGAGAAAGGGATGTCCCGATACGCCCGCACGGCCGAGGACGCGGGGCGCTGGGCACGCGCCAAGAGGTGGGCATCGGCACTCTCCGCACCGCTCTCCTCCAGGGGCTGGATTCGTCGGGCTCCCGGCCCGGCTCGGGGATGGACTCAACATCGCGACTTGCCGCGTCCTGCTAAGGAGTCCTTCGGTGACTGGTGGAGGGACAATCGTGAACCGTGATCAGTTCCTGTCTCGGGTTTCTTCAGCTGTGATGGCGTCTGACGCACCGCCGCCCCCAATCGTGGCCGAGCGACTTCCTGATCTCGACCCGGTCGACCACCTGGCAATGTTCAGGTTGCGCGCTCAGACCGTCGATGCGGTGGTCCACGGTCCGGTGACCCGGCATGGTGTTCCCCGCGCCATCATCGGTATTGCCGCAGGACATGAGTGTGAGACCTTTGCCTCATGGGATGACCTTCCGGTCAGCGGGATACCTACCGCTTTGACGGTTGCCGGGCTGACCCGAGTCGGCCACGTTGTGCCTTCAGACGGCCGCAAGGCCCACCAGATGGAGTACGCCGGCCTCGATCTGGGCGTAACCGGCTCCGTAGCGGGCCTGGCCGAGTCCGGAAGCGTCGTTCTCACCCACGGCCCGGGAAAGGCACGGATGGTCTCGTTGTCCCCGGAGGTTCATGTCGTCTTGCTGGAGGTTGCAAACATCGACCGCACCCTCGCCTTCTGGGCGGCCCGGCACCCCGAGATGACCCGCCAGACCGCCAATCTGGTGATCGTCACTGGGCCAAGTCGAACCGGAGACATCGAGCTGGAGCTCAACCTCGGTGTTCACGGGCCGAGACACGTACATGTGATACTGATCAGATGACCGGCCTTCGACCACCGCCGACCAGTGACGCCCCCTCGCGTGTGGTCGTGCGGATGCTCGTTCTTCTGCTTCTCCTGCTGGCTGTTGGTGTCGTGGTCTGGTCGGTTGTGACCAACCAGCGCATTCGCCTGACAGAGACGACACCTCACGAGGATGTCGAGTTGGCCGGTCCCGCTTTGATCGACGGGATGACCATCAACGTCGTCCATGACGGTCTGGGCAGCCAGCCGGTCATCCTGTTACACGATTTCGACGTCGCAGGTGGTGTTCTCTGGGATGCCGTTGTTGCTGAACTTGGCGGCGACGTGACGGCGGTCCGCATCGACCTTCCCGGTCTCGGCCTCAGCAGCCGACTTCCCGCCGAGGGCCCGGAGCACACAGTGGCCTCGATGGCTGCCACCGTTCGTGAGATCGTCGCTCAACGGTTCGCAGACCAACCTGTGCTGTTCGTTGGGGTAGGCCTGGGCGGCGAGGTGGCCGCCGAAATCGCGGTAACGGACCCAGATGTCGTATTGGGCCTAGTGCTGATAGACGTCGACTTCGACAGGAGTGCCGGCTGGATCGAAACAGTGGAGCGGCTGCCCATCGTCGGCGTAGCGGCAACCTTCACCTTGGAGGGCGGCGGGTCGCAGTCTTCGAGCACATGGGCGCCGAACTGCACGGAAGGAGGCTGGTGCCCGACTCCAGCCCAGAGCGAAGCAAGGGATAAGGCCTCCCGGATTAGGGACACCACAGACTCGCTCCGCGCTTTCAGGCGGACCCCGCCCTCTTCGTTCGTTCCCTCCAATCTCGACGAGGTCATCGCTCCAACCGTCTACATCTGGAGCACCGAAGGGGTGGTCCCTCGTGAAGGAGTCGATCTGGTGACGGACGCGATTCCCGGGGTGGAGGTCATCGAGGTTGATGTCTGGAAGGCGCACCTCGAGAGAGCGGATGTGGTGGCAGCCGCGGTCCTGTCTCTCCCTGAGGGCTCCTGACCTCCCCGCGAGCGGAGCTACGGAAAGGGCGGAATCAGTCGACGGTGATCGCCACCCGGTGGGCGACGTTGTTCCCGTACCCGTTTCGATTCCACCGGGAGGCCATTGGCTGGCGGGCTCCTGTGGAGTCGATCGCTCTGGCCACAATTGACCGCGCACCGACCTTGAGCTCAGCCTCGTAAGACCACCGGACCGGCGCTGCGTCCCCTTCCGCGCCGTCGAGGGCGGCTTCCTGCCAGGTTGCTCCGTCGTCCAAAGAGACTTCGACCTTGTCGATCTTCCCGGTCCCGGTCCATGCCGATCCCCGCACCGTGGTCATGCCAGGGGACAGACGATCGCGGTCCCCCGGGTCTGAGATGACCGACCGAACCTGAATAAGGCCTACCGGCGCACCATCTTCCACGGAGGAGTCCTCGTAATACCGGTACTTCGCGACGAAATGGCCACGGAATGGCTCGATCACGGCTTCGATCCGCGTCAACCATTTGACCGACTTCATCGCGTAGTGGCCTGGGACCACTAGTCGGACGGGTGCCCCGTGATCCCTGGTCAAGGGCTCTCCGCCTATGTGAGTCACCAGGAGGGGAGCATCCGACTCGGCGAGAGAGCGGCTCAGGGAGAACTGGTAAGGGATTTGGCCCTCCGGTTCGACGGTCCCGCTGTCGGCACCGGTGAACACCACCTCGGAGATGTCGGGTGGCAACGGAGCGAGCACCTCGTTGAGGCGCGCTCCGCGGATCTCGATGGCTGAGGCCGCGCCTAGGTGCCAAGGCGCCCCCGACGGAACCGGATCCATCAGCCTCCGTCCGTTCCCGGCGCACTCGAGAACCGTCTGGATTGTGTGCTGTCGATATTGGGCGAGTTCGGCCGCATCGAGTTTTCGGGCAGGCCTCCCCGGAACGACCACGTCGATTGAGGTGGGGGCGACATCCGGGATGGGAAAGTTGTTCCTCATGTACATCTCGGTCTGGCTGAGCAGTCGACCGTCCTGGTTCGCGAGCCGCATTCCGAGGTTTGGTGGTTCCGTTGTGAGGACGTAGAGGTCGCTCATGGGCGAATGAGAACTTTGCCAGTCGTCGATCTGCCTTCGAGTGCCCGATGGGCATCGGCCGCCTGGTCGAGGGAGAACTCGGCGCCGATCCGCACCTGGAGCGACCCGTCTCTGACCCACCCGAACAACTCTGTCACCCTCCGCACCAGTTCGTCCGGCGTCGATATGTAGTGGAGAAGAGTCGGGCGGGTCAAAAAGAGGGACCCTTTCTGGGAGAGAGTCAATGGGGATATCTCCGGCGGTGGTCCGGAGGCATTGCCAAAGGTCACCATCATCCCCCGAGGCCGGAGCAGATCGAGCCCCTTCTCGAAGGTGGCTGCTCCTACGCCGTCATAGACGACGTCGATCTCTTTGGCTCCGATGATTCTCTCGATCACGGTCTGAAAGTCCTCCCGGGTGTACTCGATCACATGGTCGGCGCCCGCTTCGCGCGCCAGAACTGCCTTCTCCTCGGTGCCCACCGTGGCGAAGACCGTGGCCCCCATCTTCTTGGCGATTTGTGTGAGCAGCAGGCCAACACCGCCGGCGCCGGCGTGAATCACACAGCGATCGCCGGGAGAGAGCGGGAAAGTGTCCGTCGCCAGATAATGAGAGGTGATCCCCTGAAGAAGCAATGCCGCCGCGGTCGCGGTGTCGATGCCATCGGGGAGAAGGACTGTTCGATCAACCGGGATCACATGACTCTCGGCATAGCTGCCGGGAACGTCGACCCATCCAACACGGTCGCCGAGCTTGAAGGCTTCGACTCCGTCGCCAATCGCGGTGACGGTTCCCGCCCCTTCTACGCCGGGTGTGAAGGGAAGGCGCATCGGATAAGCGCCACTCCGGTGGTACGTGTCGATGTAATTCAGGCCTGATGCCTCGACCGATACGAGCAGCTCTCCCGCGCCCGGCGTAGGGACGGGGATCTCCGACGTCTCGAGGACCTCAGGCCCGCCAAGCCTCTCCACTAATACCGCCTTCATTGACGCTCCACTCTCCAACCTCGCTCTTTCATTTCGGCCACCAGGAGGTCATCGGTCAGGTAGGACAGATCGACTGCCGGTGTCTCCACTCCGAGGCACTTCTCCACAGGATCACGCAAGGTTCTGGCCCACGCCTTGCCCTTGGCCTCTGCTTCGAGGCTCAGGGTGGAATCGGGGTTGACTGTGTATACGCGAGCGGTGATCTGCGGATTGGCCCGCGACCCGCGTTCCCCATACACCAGAACCACCGAGCCGATTGGGACATCCTGGATGCCACCGGTGGCAATGAACGGGCCGTCGTATGCCCATCCGGAAGCCTTGGAGGTGTCGACCGCATCGACGACCTTGGCCCAGTTCTTATGCCGTTCGTCGCCGACCTGTGGTATTTCGACCGCAACCAGAACCACGTCGTCCATAAGACGAGCGTAGGCATCGCGGACTTGCATCGCCCCGACGACCGATACGCTTTACGCTCTGTCCGTGCCCGAGCTTCGATTGTTCGCCAATTTGAGAGAGATCGCCGGGGTGTCTCGCGTCGAGATCCCGTCGGACACGGTCGGTGGAATGATCAAGACCGCTTCCGAGCGATACGGGCCCGACTTCGAGAAGGGCGTCGAGTCGTCTCGGGTATGGGTCAACGGGGTGGCGGCTTCAATGGATGACCGGGTGGTCGCCGGCGACGAAGTTGTGTTGATTCCGCCTGTGTCGGGTGGCAGCCAGCAGACTTCCGCGATAGCACCGGCCGATCTGATGAGATTCGCGCCGCTCGCCGTCGCAGCCGTTGCGGTCTTCGCCGGTCTTCAGGGGCAGGAGCTGTGGGCCGCGGCCCTGGTTGCGATTGCTGCGGTTTGGGCGGTTGATTTGAACGCTGCCTTCGAGGCCCGCGGGCGCCTCTTCGCTCCCCTGGCGGTCGCGGTCACTTCCGCCGGCAGCGTTATGGCTGCCCATGTCATGGGTGGCTCCGGCTACGGGCTGAGTATCGCCATCGCGGTGATCGTCGGTCTCGGGTGGGCGGTGTTCGTCCCTGAGTATCGGGACGTCTCGGTGTTCAGCCCGGTCCTTCTCGTATCGCTTGTATCGGGGTTGGGCTCGGCGTCCATGATCCTCGCTAGTTCGTCCCATAGCCCCGACGAGGCAGCGGTCGACGTTTTCCTCGTTGTCGTCATCGCCGGGGTGGCCCTCGGGGCGATAGTGGAACGGATGCCGGCTATTCCGCTCCTGGATCCTTTCTCCGTGACGGCCATCGGCTCGATTCTGGCGGCCGTGGGAGCTGCCGTGCTCTGGGATCTCGACGTTGTCGGATATCTCCTCGTCGGACTGGGGGTCGCCGTTGCCTTGGTTGCCGGGAGAGGGTTCTCTTCGATGCTGAGGACTGGCGGGATGTCCCTGACCGAAAGGGCCCCCGGAGTCCTGTCCTCGCTGGATGGCGTGGCCCTCGCGGCGGCTATCTACTACCCGCTCCTGCTTCTGATTCTTTGACCATTTCGGTCAGCTTGCGGGCCTCTGGCCTGGTAGCACGCCGCCAAGCGCAACAGCTATTTCCGGGGTCATCGCCAGAGAAGCGCGCAGGCTCAACTACACCAAAGATTCAGCCTTGATTACGCTTCCACGTCACATGGCTGCCGCCAAGGCGCGTTACCGCGCCATTGTCCTCGTAACACTGATCGCACTGGTGGCCCCTCTCTTTCCCCTTGCCTCCCAGGCGGTCACCAAATCCCAGGTCGATAGGGCCTGTGCCGACTCGCGCGCCCAGTACGACGAATACCGTGCGGCGCAGGCCGCTTTCGAGACCGCGAGCACCGAGTATTGGGTGGCTGTCAACGACGTCGAGAGGGTCGAAGCCAAGCAGGTGAGGGTCTCGGGATCCATCGACAGTCAGAGTGAGACGCTGGCCAGAATCCAGTCGGAAATCGAGGCGCAGGCGGTCGAGCTCTACATGCGGGGCGGTTTTACCACCCCGGGAATCATCCTGTCCGCCTCTTCTGTAGATGAGATAATGACCACGTCCGAGTTCTTGACCGCCGCCGCGACCGGGGGCAAGCAATCAGTCGATGATCTGGTGGCGGCTCGAAATGAGCTTGATCGTTTCAACCTCGACCTGGATGAGACCCGCGGTGAGCTCGAAGTCCTCGAGGACCAAAGGCTTGGTGCCAAGAACGCCCAGGAGAGTGCGATGAATTCCGAGCAGGCCGCGCACTCGAAGCTCAGCGAGAATTGCAGGGTGCTTTCCGCCAAGTACGACAGCGAGCAGGCAGCCAAAGCGGCTGCTGCCAAACGACGTGCCAGCGCCGCCGGTCAACGTGCCAGCGGCTCGATCCAAGTCGGGTCCTTCATCTGCCCCCTTACGCCGGGTCGAACCTCGTTCAGCGACACGTGGGGTGCCCCGCGCTCAGGCGGTCGAGCTCACAAAGGCGTCGATCTCATGGCGGCCTTCAACGAGCCGGTCTACGCGGTCGCTGCCGGAACAATCATCACCAGGTCCAGTGCACTCGGCGGAAACACCATCTACCTGGTGGCCAACAACGGGGTCGCGTACTACTACGCCCACCTTGCCGGCTACAACGTCTCCAGCGGACAGAGCGTCGCCCAGGGGAAGACGATCGCTTTCAACGGCAGCTCCGGTAATGCCAGCGGCGCAGCTCCTCACGTCCACTTCGAGATCCATCCCGGTGGGAGAAGCTCGGGTGCTATCAATCCGTATCCAACCGTGGCAGGCGCGTGCAGGTAACCTTGGCCGGGTGAACGCCCAACGTCGTCGTATAGACATAGTTCTCGAGCCCGAGTATCTCGAGGACATTGCCTCAATTGACCTAAATGATCTCCGTGAGCGGCGGGTCACCGCAGAGGATGTCGAGGCTCAGATTTCGTACTACCGCCGTCTGCTTCACGGTCGCATGGATTTGATCAACTTTGAGCTGAGCCGACGGAGCGGAGAGGAGGAGCGCACTCTCCTCGAGGCGCTTCCTGAGATCCTGGCATCGGAGATGGTCTTTGGCACTGAGCCGAATCTGCGCTACATCGAGACGATGCCTCCGCTCCCGACGATCACGGGCCGCCGCCTCATCGACAAGATCATGGACGACGGCGTGCTCACCGAGTTGCCCGACCTGTCCGATGACGAAGTTCACGAGGCCATCGACCGTCTTCGTGAGGTCGAGAATCAGCTTTCGGCGCAGCGCAAGAGGCTCCACATCGTGATAGATGCCCTCCAGGACGAGATCGTTGCCCGCTATCGGACCCAACAGGGCGAGGCCCAGGTCTCGGGGTAATACGTTGCTTGCCGCGGGGATTCGCTCCGGCTTGGTTGAGACAGTCCACGATGGAGCAGTCGCCGTCGTCCGCGCTGACGGCGAGTTGATCGCATGGTTTGGTGAGATCGACCGGCCCTTCTATTTGAGATCCTCGGCCAAGCCATTCCAGGCGATGGTGGCCCAGCAGGAGGGTGCACCGTTGCGGTCGGTCGAGCTGGCGCTGGCCTCGGCATCACATGAACGGCCGCCGGTCAGTGGCGGCGTCCGGATCGTCGGGAAAGTGGAACCCCGGCTCGAGCTTCTGATGTCATGAGGTCGATCCTCGAAGAGCGGATCCGAATCTGGCTGGCCGACCCGGACTCTTCGGTTGCATATGCCGAACAGCTCGAAGGGAAGTGGGCTGTCCGGGTGGCACAGGAGTCGCGGGAGGCGACCACGGTCTGGTTCTGGCCCAGGGAGAGAAGTCTCGAGTACGAGGCGTATTTCATGCCGGTTGAGGTTGGGTCGAGCGAGGTGCTGCGTCAGGCGCTGCTGCGAAATGGGCGAGCCTGGAGAGCGTTCTTCGCCCTCGATTCGGAGGGAGGGTTGGTGCTCCGGGGGCGGGTCGCCGCCACCGAGGTGACCCTCGAGGTACTCGACTTGATACTCGGCGAGATCGTGGAGATGGTCGACGTCGCCTTCAAAGCGATGTTGCGGGCCCAGCGGCCCGTCTGATAGACAGACCACGTCGCGAAACTTCGGGTTAGAAACTTGTGAACACGACGGTGTGGACAAAGCCTGTGGACAACCCCGATTCCTGTTGGTAACCCGTCCAGCCGAGCCTTCTGCTGGCCTTCCCATATTGTAGGGCATCGGTTAACGGCATATAGCGTTCATGTCGAGGTCGTTGATTACAGGCTCGACTTTGCGTAGGTTCGGCGTTGCAAGCGCCCGAGAGGCAAATCGGAGAACCGTCCGTTCGGGGAAGTGCGGAGGAGGCTCCGGGGGGTCACTCGGGCGTATTGCTTTGTATCGATCCTTGCGGTTTACCGGTTGGAGCTCTTGGCCGGAGTCGCCGGCAATTCAATCGTGACAGAGCTGCCAGAACCTGGTGGCCTCGATACATGCGATGCCTGGCGTAACCGCCTTGTCGGGTCCGACGATGAGGGTTGTCGTCGTGGTGGGGGGAATCGTGGTCGTGGTCGTGGTCGTGGTCGTGGCCGGAGCCGGAGCCGGAGATTTGGTAGTGGCCGGCGTGGAGGCAGAAGTTGTCGTCGGGGCCGGAGGCGAGGTCGTTGCCGTCGGGGGAGCAGTCGTTGTCGGGGGTGGGTTGGATGTGGTCCCCTTCTTCATGAAGACGACCGTGACATAGAGCCTGCCCTCGATGGACCCGGTTCCGATTCCGACGTAGTTGTAATCACCGAGAATGTTCGCCTTGTGCCCGGATGAGTTCATGAAGGCGGTGTGAAGGCTCGAGGGAGAGCCGCCACGACCGACGTTCTCGGCCAGCTGCGACCATCCTGTTCCAGCGGCCGCCGTGAGTTCGGCACTGGTGGAATGGAAGATCTCGTCGGCGTCGATCATCGCTTGGGTGTGATTTCGAGCATGTGAGCGGAGACCACCGTCGACGGTCAGCTGGCCCAGCCCGTTGGTGGCACGGGTGGAGTTGATAAGCGACAGAAACTCGCCCTCCGTGGCCGCGTCGGCACTGGCCGACAGGCCCAGGCCAACCGTGGCCAGCGAGGCCGCCAGAGCAATGGACATCCAACGTCGTTTTCCCAGCATCCGCCGGTTATCGGCAGATAGGGTCTATTCCTTGAATTTGCCAGGAGTCTGTTGAACAATGTCGTTGGGTGACACGCATTGTTCAATGGGCTCCGAGGAGTCGCTGAATGATGCCGCTGGTCAGATCGGCGCCCGGGCGCATCATCCGCAGGGACGAGGTGTCGCCACTCCTTGTGGCGGATTGGCGAGGCCGAGGACACCGGTCGTGGCGATGATCTGGTTTTGAGATGGTGACATGCATTGTTTAGCGGGTTCCTAAACCCCGAACATCACTTCGCGGAGGTTGACGACAGTCGATGTGAATGTCTCCGGATTGATCGTCATCGAGCCCAGCCTCAGTCCCTTCATGCCTTCCCCTACATTGGTCAGAACTCGCAGCGCCCCTTCCCCATGCTCGAGTACGCCCAGACCTACACAGTTCCCGGCGGCGTCCTGGACGCCGACGAGTACCTGATTCAACCGATCCAAGTTGAGCCCCATCGGCAGGGTGGGAGCAAACACGGTTGGCCGCACCTTCCACCTATCGAGTGGGAGCGCCAGAGCCCGCTGGAACGCCTCGGTGCGGAGAGATGCCTGGTCGTCTGGCGACCGCGGGACGATATTGGAGCCTGCGGGGGCGACAGTGATGTCCATGCCGAGAAACCGGCGGAGCATCCCCACCACGGGCTCCATCTCTCCTCCTCGTTGCAGGGCCACGACCTTGTCGGGCCGACATAGTTCTGCCTTGTGATACTTCAGAGTCTCTCCTGCGACGCCGGAAACGACGGCGGTTGTGTCGAGGATGACCAGATCAGCCAGATTCCGCGCCTGATCGACCATGGCCACCGTGGCCACAACCTGCTGGAGAACCAAACGGGCCGGCATGATAGTGCCGACGAAATGGAGAAGGTCGGGTTCTGAGACGGTTTCGAGGTCGGCCTCGCTGTGAATCTCCTTCAAGCCGACGCAGGCCGGCGGGCCGACGGTGGAGTTGGCGACATCGGCATCGACCAGCGCCACGGTCCGGCCCGCCTTGACGGCGAGGCGCGCGGCCTGAAGGGCGAGGGTGGTCTTTCCAGTGTCGGTCCCGCCCATGAGCATGGCGAGGCGAGCGCGGGAAACCTCCAGTGCCAGTGCCTCAAAGTCGGGCTCGTTCATAGCCCGGAATATAAGCCTTCCGTCGGAAAGCCTGCGTCGCCTCGTAACAGCACTCATCGGGGTCTACCGTCGGGCCCAATGAGCCTTCCGATCAGCTTTCTCTCCGATTTCGGCCACAAGGACGAGTTTGTCGGCGTTGTGCATGGTGTGCTGGCAAAGCTCGCACCTGAGTCTCGGGTCATCGACATCGCCCACGAGGTCCCACCCGGCAACTTGAGGCACGCCGCACTCTCGCTGACGCGGGCGATCCAATACCTCCCGGAGGGCGTCGCCCTCGTCGTCGTCGATCCTGGAGTCGGCTCGGAACGCCACGCCCTTGCCCTGACCACCGAGTGGGGCTATTTCGTCGGTCCCGACAATGGCGTCCTTTCGCCTGCGGTGGCGATGGTCGGTGGCGCAACGCAGATCGTCGCGATCGAGAACCCGGAAGCCATGATCCCTTCACCCGGTGCGACATTTCAAGGCAGGGATGTCTTCGCCCCTGCGGCTGCTCTCCTAGCCTCGGGCGAGGCTTCCCTCGGCGACCTCGGTCCCGATTTGGCCTCAGACCGGATTCGACCGTTGTTGCTGCCGCTTCCCGACGTCAGAGATGGGTCGGTCGTGGGCGAAGCCTGGTGGATCGACTGGTTCGGGAATGTTGAATCCAACATCGGACCGGACGAGCTTGGCCTCCTCGGGCTGTCTCCGGGCGATGTCGTGACGGCAAAGATCGGAGCGGTCATCCACAGCGTGCCTTGGGTTGCGACCTACGCGGACGTCGAAGAAGGCGAGTTGATGCTCCATGTGGATTCGGCTGGTCTGATGGCCCTGGCTCAGCGAGGCGGACGAGCCAGCGACTTCCTCAACCTCGAAGAGGGCGTGGCAATCACCCTGCTGGGGCCAGGAGCTGCCACAGCTGAATGACTCCGGCGATGGCAATCGTCGCCAGTAGGACGATGATGATGATGGCGGTTCCGGGTCGCACGACCGACGATCGTATCCCAAAACGTCGTTCCCCGATTCCGGCCGCAACGTCGGAGTGCTTTTTCCTCATTCTGGGCGGATCTGCCGTGACCCCTTCGAAAGGCATCCCCAACGAGGGTCTGAGAGCGATGGGCGGCTCCATCGGTTGCAAACCTTGTCGAGGCCCCCGCATCACGGAGGCCCCGACTACATGAAGCAGGGATTCCCGTCACCGTGGGGCGGGCTGGGAGGCTATCCGTTCACACCTTGGACGAACGTGCCCATGGCATGAGGGAAACGGGTTACCCTTCTTCTGTGCGCCGCGATTATCGACCACGAAGAGTGGCAGCTTGAGCGGTTTCATGATCACGTTTCTCACCCGTCAGGGTTGTTCTCTTTGCGAAAGCGCTCGCCAGATTCTCGAACTGGAGACCGCTGTGACCGGTGCGGAGATCGTCGATGTCGATATCGATCAAATTGCCACTCTTCGTGATGAATATGGAACCCGGGTCCCTGTCGTGTTGGGGCCTTCGGGCGAGGTGCTAGCCGAGGGAAGAATCGATCGGCGAGCCCTGCGGAGGGCGCTTCGGCGGTTGGGCGGCTAGTGCATCGCGGCAACGTTTGCCGCAGTCGATTCGTCGGTTTCTGGGGTCTCGTCGGTCGTCCCCGGTTCGCTGTCGCCGCCCTCACCTTCGGATTCGCCACCCTCCGACTCTTCTTCGGGTGCCAGACCGCAATCTGTGAGGGTGGTCTCGGGGTCGGCCCCGTCAAATCGAACTCGCTCAAAGGCAGCGACGGATGCCACCTGCTCGGCGCTCAGCGACTGGTGCGGCGGCATGACTCCCGCGCCGCCCACCGGTTTGCCGGTATCGCCATAGGTTGATCGTCCTGCCGCCTGGAATCCGGGAGTGCCGATGGTGACCCACTCGACCTGGTCCAGGCAGGATCCGAATGTGATTACGACTGCGGTCAACGGTGGGCCTGCTCCGCCGCCGCCGCCGCTGACGCCGTGACACCCGGAGCAGTTGACTCCGCTGACACCTGTCCCCATGTAGATGGCCTCGCCTTCGGCAATGAAATCAGTCGATCCTCCGCTGACTCCCGAGCCGGTGAACTCCGACCCGTCGCAGTTGACGATCTGGCCTGTCACGATGTTGGCATCGAGCTCAGTTGCCTCTCCGCAGGTTCCGGTTGCAGCACCGCCCAGAGCGAAGAGAGCGAAGGCCGGAATGATCAGCATCACGGCCGTCAGCCACCTGGGAATGGCGAAGTTGGTTCGTTCCCTTATACCCGCCGTCGGCACGGTGATGACCTCAGCAAGGGTCGCCGCCTCCGCCGCGCTGACCTCAGAGGGCACTGGGGCCCTGGTGGCGACAACAGGTTCGGTCGGAGCAGGTTCGGTAACCGTCGCGGAGGCAGGTGTGGGATCGTCGGATGTTTCAATGTCGGGTTGAGCCTCGGGCTCGGGTGACTCGGCAGGGGGAGTGACCGGCGCGGCAGCGATCGCTCCGCCACCGGCCCAGGCGGCGAGAACCTCGTCGACTGACATCCCTGTCTCGGTGGCTCGTGCGGCCGCCGAGCGTTGCACCAGGTCTTCCGGAATACCAAGAGCGGCACTGGCTGCCGATAGTGCTTCGCTCATCTGGACTCCGAGGTGGACGATTCGAGCAGATAGGTAACGAGGTTGTCCATGTCAGTCGAGGAGAGACCGAGATCACTGTGGCCTCCGAACCCACCGATGATCGCTTCGATCTCGGTTCCGGTTTTACGACTGCCTATGTCAGAGAGATCAGGCCCAAATCTGCGGGTTCCAAGGATCTGGTTGGAGTCGTTGAGCGAAACCGCGCCGAGACCGACGTCAGAGACTATCGGGCGAACCATTTGGGTATGACAGGCTGCACAACCCACGCTCGCGTAGAGGGTTTGCCCGGCTTCGCCGGCCTCCGAGTGTGCGATCTCCGACGACCTGGCACCGGGGTTGTCCAAGGGGACAGACGGTCCCACCAATCCAAGCAGCAAGATGGCGACAAACAGGCCTATCGCAGCCACGAGAATGTTCATCGGGTTGTCGGATGTGCCCACCAGGACCGGCGGTTGCCCGGGCACGGCGGGGGCCTCCACCGGGCGAGCCGCCGCGACCACGGGGGCCTCGATTACCGCGACCGCCGCCTCGGGCTCAGGTGTCGGCTCGGCAGTAGCGGGCTCCACGGCTGGCGCTTCGGCAGGGGTTTCGACTGGCTCCGGGCTGGGAGTTGCGATTGTTTCGCCGCCGGCCCACGCCGAAAGGATCTCATCGACGGTGCCACCGGTCGCTGCCGCTCGGGCCTCTGCCGACCTCTGTACAAGGGTTTCCGGTGTTCCGAGTGCGGTGGCGGCAGCCGTGAGCAGATCACTCATCGGTCGCGCTCACCTCAACCAGTAGATCTTGGGTGACCGCCCGACCGGAGAACACGGTGCCGGCGACAACAGAGACATAGGCGAGCTGGCCGAGGAAGGTGACGAGGGCAAATCCAAGCGCAATCAGCGTGAGGGCTTCTGTCGCGCCCGACCCGGCTGCCCATCCGTCACCGACGTCGATGTACGCAGCGCTGTTGGAACCGCCAAGCCATGAGTAGCCACTGATGAGACCCGCGGCGGTGAGGCTCACGAGGACACCGCCAACTCCGATTACCGTGAGTCGGTTGAAGGATCGTGCCCGGTCGGTTGTGGGCAGACGACGCCCGGCGGCACGGGGGAGCGCCTCGAACGAGATTCCCGCGACCAGCAGAGTCCCCACGCCGAGAAGGGCGGCATACTCCACGGCCTCCCAGTAGGCAGTGAGCGCCGTGACGGATCCGATGGTCGGAAATGATGCGAAGCTGGCCATGAGGGCAACAACCACGGCCATGTACGCGCCAAGAACTCCGGCCGTGACCCCGGGCTTGTCGCTGAGCTTCTCCCAGTGCCCTTCGAGAGTCAGCGACAGGTTGGAGGCATTGGCCAACGCGCCAATGGGGAATGCGAGGCCCAAGGCGGCTGCGACTCCGGCAACCCAGGTCGGGCCCGGGCCGAATACGAGCTGGGCGACACCCCACCACACCCCTGCGAAGCCCAACGACCAGAACCCGACCACCGCGAGTTGCCGGGAAGCAAGAGGTATGTCGATCTCCTTGACCACGGTGTAATAGGTCAGCCCTGTGCCGACGGTGAAGACGAACATTGTCAGGAAACCGGCCGTGAAGAAGAGATCTGAGTATGCGACGGCGACAGAACCGAGTCCGGGGAGATCGCCGGCAAAATAGGCCAGGTATAGGAGAGGCAGCCAGACAACCCCGCCGATCACGAACCAGAGAGTCACGAAGCTACGAGTCTCCTGCCGTCTCGAGATTGTGCCGATGGTGATGATGGCCGGTACGGCGAGTGCGAAAACCAAGGGAAGGTGGATCCACCACGGCAACCCGAACGGCTGTCGGCCTGCTCCCAAGCCAAACCCGATTGTCAGGAGCCCGCCCAATACGACGACCGAAATCAAGAAGAGCGACACCCGGGCCAGACGGACGCTCCAGAGTCTGGTTCCCGTCAACCGGGGAAGGACATAGTAGATCCCACCCAGCAAGGAGATCACGGCGAAGCCCATCATGAGAGTGAGATTGGCCATCGACTCGAGGCGGCCAAAGCTCACCGGAAATATGTCGGCGAAGCGAAGCGAGAACATCGCGATCACTTCGATCAGCCCGCCGATGGCTAGAAAGGCCGCGCCGACCAGAAAGTGTGCGATGGAGACGCGATCCTCTTCCGTACCCCCTCCGAGAAGGGTTCGAATGTCTCCAGATTGCCTAGCTGCCACGGGGCTTCCTCGCTTCGCGGACGCGACGGCGGGAGCATAACTGCTTCGGTGAATCGGTCGGTCGTCACGCTTTGCCAGGTTTTTTGGCGTCGTCGGTTCACTTAGGCGACCCAGGTTGTGGTAAAACGGTCCTGCACTCACACCGTCGCGCCCGAACAGGAAGAGATGTACCGCCTCGCAGAGCTAAAGGACAGAAGACGGAAGACCATAGGCTGGGGTCTTCTGTTGACTGGATTCGTGACCTTGATCCTGGCTGTCTGGTGGATTCACTTCTCCAGTTTCCCGGAAAACGAGATCGTCGATGGTGAGATCGTTCCCGTCGTACTCGACAGTTTCAACTGGGTTCCCCGCGGAGCGATCTGGAAGGGCATCGGATACCTGGCAGCCTTTGCTGCTTCGCAGATGCTGCTCCTGGGCGCGCTCTTCGTTTGGGTGCTCAACCAGAAGATGACCTGGGCACGTGCCGCTTTTGCCTCATTCATCACCTGGATCGAGCTGGTGATGCTGTTCGCCATGGTTCCGTCGGAGTGGCTCAACTTTGCTCAGACCGATCTCGATTGGTCCAGCCAACGAGTTGCCATCGTGATTCCCCCATTCCTCGTCCTTGGCAACGAGGTCGACCTCAGCTACGCCGCCCTAAAGGACTCGATCTCGATGGGGTACCACATCGCCATCCTGGCCGGCGGCGGGATTTTCGCCCTACAGCTTCAGAAGATGTACCAGGGTCGGCCGCCGTCCGCCGAGAAGCCTCAACCCAAGTCTCCCTACGGACGTCCGCTGGTCAAGGGTGACACCTGATGCCGCGCGGAGTTGTGGATGAGACCCCACCGGTCAGAGACGATTATCAGCTCGCCGTTGTGGATGGCGATTACTTCAAGGACAAGCTTCGTCCCAAGCAGTTTCTCCACATCGATCAGTCCGAGTGCATCATTTGCGAGGGATGCGTCGACATTTGCCCGTGGAAGTGCATCCACTACCTCTCTCTCGATGCGATCGATGAAGGCGTCAACGTCGACCATCCGGGGGATGACTCTCAGAATTTCGGGTTCTTCATCGTTGATGAGGACGAGTGCACCAGGTGCGCTCTCTGCATCGACCGATGTCCCACCAATGTCATCACTCTCGGGAAGTTCGAAGGCTCCTTGGCCGACCAGTCGGTCGAGCTGGGCCTCGATCGACGGCCCTGGGATTTCGACACCGGGCAACGTGACTTCAAGAATGGCTATTCATATGGAATGCGCTGGTAGGAGGCGTCTTGGCTGACGGCGACGGCAAGACCGGTTTGAAGGACAAGATCAAGGAGACGAACGAGAAGCTCTGGGGCTCCCAGGTGGTCGAGGCGATCCTCAGGCCGGGCTCACCCTTTAAGAAGGGGTACTCCGACAGCCCCAGGAACCGCTCGTACGTGGTGATGAACAACGTGCTCTATCACCTCCACCCGGTGAAAGTGAAGCGGCACGGGGTCAAGCTCTCCTACACCCTGTGTCTGGGAGGCCTGTCTTTTTTCCTGTTCATCCTTCTGACCATCACCGGCATCTTTCTCATGTTCTATTACACGCCGTCGGCGGAGGCCGCCTACACCGATATTCAGGCGCTCTCGACCAATGTGGCCTTCGGGACGCTGGTGAGGAACCTGCATCGTTGGGGAGCACACCTGATGGTGTTGTCCGTGTTCCTCCACATGAGCCGGGTCTTCTATCACGGCGCGTACAAGCCCCCCCGCGAGTTCAACTGGGTGATTGGGGTCCTGCTCCTCTTCCTGACCCTCTTCCTCTCCTTCTCCGGGTATCTGCTCCCTTGGGATCAGTTGGCTCTGTGGGCGGTCACTGTGGGCACCAACATGGCCGGGTTCATCCCCGTCGTCGGTGGTCAGGTCAAGTTCGCTCTGCTGGGCTCGTTAGAGGTATCAGGGGCGACACTTCTCAGGTTCTATGTGCTTCATGTGCTCGCGTTTCCCTTCATTTTAGTGCTATTCCTTGCAGTCCACTTCTGGCGAGTGCGCAAGGACGGCGGCATCTCAGGGCCGCTCTGATGGTCTGTCGAATGAGTGCAACGAGAGACGCCGGAGACACATATGAGACGGGCCACTAGGGAGAAGTTGTGACAGAGATCCCAGAGAGTCTTCTCAGAAGATCTGCAGAAGCCAAGGCCAAGGCGCTCGGAGTGCCGGTCGAGCAAGTTCTTGCCGAGATGAAAGGGGAAGGCCCCCCAATCGAGGTGCCTGCTTCTGATGAGGGGGCTGTGTCGCCCCTCTCGGACGAACCGAGCCCCGGCGCTTCCGCAGGGCAGGCAGACGCCGCGTCGGCTGACGCCGCTGATGAGCAGGTGGAGGAGGCTGTCTCGCCCCGCTCGGAGGAGCAGGCCGAGGAGGCTGTCTCGCCCCGCTCGGAGGAGCAGGCCGAGGAGGCTGTCTCGCCCCGCTCGGAGGAGCAGGCCGAGGAAGCTGTCCCTCCCGCCGCGGTGGCCACGATCGTCGAGGATGAGCAACCGCTTGCTGAGGTCGATGGATCCGGCAATGACAAACTAGCGGCCGTGGTGAGCCCTCGGCCTAGTGTGCCGCCGGCGGGCACACCCGAAGGTGTGAGAACGGCGCGACTCCTCACAGTTGTCAAGGCCAGGGCGATTCAGACCGTCAAAGCAGAGCCGACGGACAAAGTCAACACGTGGCCACACTTGATGCTGATGGAGTTCGGGGCCCTGCTCGCCATAACCGGTCTGCTCGTCATCATGTCGGTGATCATCTTTTCCCCGTTGCTTGACCCGGCAAACGTCAACTCCACCCCGAATCCGTCAAAGGCGCCTTGGTATTTCCTTGGCCTTCAAGAGCTTCTCTCCTACTTCGATCCGCAGATCGCCGGTGTCACGGTGCCGACCATCACCGGGATCATCGGTTTCATGATGATCCCATTCGTCGACAAGAACCCGTCGACGCGTCCCAGCGACCGCAAGTTCGCGATCCTTCTCTATTCGATGTTCATGGTTGGCGCGGGGACGCTGACCTTGATCGGGGTCCTGTTCAGAGGAAGAGGCTTCAACTTCACCTATCCATGGAAGGACGGGATCTTCTTTGACGACCTCAAGGACTGGGTGGATTTCGAATGACCGTCGCCAACCTCGCATTGATCGCTGTCGCAGCCATCGCCATCCTTGGGGCGGCTGGCGCGTTCGCAGTCGCCTTCCGTCGTTCTCAACAGCAGGAGAAGCAAGACCCCACGGCCGGTGTGTCTGCAGAAACCAGGGCCGCCGACAAGTCGATGGCAGGGGTCCGGGTCGAGCCGATTGCCGTATCAGTGCCCGATTCGGAGCCAGAGGACTCACCTCCCGCGGAGGAACAGGTCGGCTCAGACCTCACCGCCGAGGAGGAGGACAACGAGCCTGTCGCCGTCCACGTCGTCGAGACCCAGCGCATCGTCGAGGTCTCCGCAGAAGAAGGGGGAGTGTCAAGACGACAGTTCTTCAATCGCGCGATAACTGTCACCTTCGGATCGTTTCTGGCCCTGATGGGCCTCAACTCGCTGGCGTTCTTCTGGCCCAAGTTGACTGGTGGGTTTGGCGCCGACGTGGATGCCGGCCCGGTGGGGGATCTGCAGAAGAAGGTATTGGCTCCGGACGGATCGGTCTTGCCGCTGTTCATCCCAGAGGCGCGCACCTACCTGGTCCCGGCGCCGGATTCGTTGAGCGAGCAGTTCGAGGGAAAGTCAGTCGAGGCAGCGGGGCTCATGGCTTTGTTTCAGCGATGTGTCCACCTTGGCTGCCGAGTTCCCTGGTGTGGTCCGTCTCAGGGTTTCGAGTGCCCCTGTCACGGCTCCAAGTACAACTCGATCGGTGAATACTTCGCAGGTCCCGCCCCGCGAAATCTCGATCGATTCGTCGTGGAACTGCGCGGCAACAACTTCATAATCAAGACCGGGTCCATCATCGAGACCCCCCGCGCCCCGTTTCGAAGCGTTGACTACCCGCAGGGCCCCAGCTGCATCGCGGCGACGGCCGAGGCGGAGGCATGACCGGAAACGTTGTCGCTGTTATTGCCGTTGTCGTTGGCATCGTTTGGCTTGGCGTGTTGTTCGTCTCGGCCATCCGAAATCGCGGCAGTGAGGAAGTTCCCCACAATCTCCGTCCGGGAACGACCGACCAGGAAATGGAGACCCGGCGTCTGGAGACAGGCCAGAAAGCGGCTATCGCATTCTCTGCCTTTCTCGCTCTTTCGCTTCCGATCTATTTCCTCACCGAGCCTGCCCGCCAGGAGGGATTCGTAGAGCAGTTCGATGAGGAGTCAGTCGAGCGCGGAGCACATCTGGTCGAAGAGTTCGCCTGTTTCAGCTGCCACGGTCCTGAGGGTGTCGGGGGCACGGCTTCCTACATCGAGAAGAGGTCTGGCGTCAATGTTGCCTGGTCGGCGCCCTCGCTGAACGATGTCGGCTATCGGTACGACGATGACGAGCTCAACTTCTGGGTCACTTTTGGCCGGGGCAACACCCCGATGCCTGCGTGGGGCCTTGCGGGTGGCGGTCCACTCAACGAGGCCCAGGTCGTCGATGTCGTCAATTACCTGGGAACGATCCAGATCCCGCAGGCTGAGGCCGTCAATGAGATTCCGAGCCCGGTGGGCGTTGAGTTGACCAAGCTCGAGAATGCCGACGCAATCGTCGCCGCGGCAATCCTGACTCAGGCTCAGGTCGTCGCCGAAGTCAAGCAGGCGCCGAAAGACTCCGAATTCCTGGAACCGCTGGCAGAACAGGCCGATGAGGTGCTCGATGGGGCCGAAGAGGGGATCGACACCGATGACGATGGTCTTTCCGACTCGGCAGAAGCCGAGTTGTCGGCAATCTCCAGGGAGGCGGTCGAGGGGTTCACTGTGGTCGATCCCATTGTCATGGATCCACAGGTGGCCGATGCCGAGAAGGCAGACGAGGCAGTTGCGACACTCGAGGCCGCTCTCGACACCGACCCCATCGTCGTCACGAATCTGGTTGCCGTGAATGAGGCGATAGACACGGGAAGTGTCGAGCCGGGTGGGCTCGATTCCACCGCAGCATCGGGGTTGGTGACGATTGCCGACCAGGCTGCCGAGGCCGGCATATCGGTGCCCAGCGGGCCGTACGACACTGTTGAAGCGGGGGAGTCGCTGGTGGCTGCTCTCGAGGAGGCAGCGGCCGCCGAGGATGCCCCGACCGACGCGGGGACAATGGCCACCGATGCGGCTGTAATCGTAGATGCCGGTTCCGATCCCGATGGCGACGGTTTCTCCACTGCGGCTGAGAATGACATAACCAATCAGGTAGCCGATGCCGGAGCGAAGACCGTTCCCCCTCAGATAATCGAGATCGACCTCGACCCGCTGAACCCGGAGTCGGTTGGAGGTCAGCCCGATCAACGAACGGCCAGCACCTTTGTCGGCAACCTCCAATCTCTGGCGACGTCGTTGAGCGTCTCGGCGGAGAACATCGACCAACTCCTGGAGGCCGAGGAGAGCGGACTCGAGTTTCTCGAGGCGGCCGCCGAGTCAAAGTCGTACGAGATTGACATCGCGGGAGTGGCGGCGTCGATGGGCGTCGACGAAGCCGATGCGGCGCGGGCGGTCGGCCTGTTCAACGCCAACTGTGCCCGTTGTCACACTGCCGGGTGGAGCGCCGGCCTTTCCTATACCCAGGAGGCAGGATCCGGAGGGTTTGGCCCGGCGCTATGGGACGGTCGGCCCCTGGTCCAATTCGGCGAGGCTGTGACACCGGATACGGATGACTTGCTGATCCAGTTCCTGGTGCTCGGGTCACGATCTGAGACGCCCTATGGCCTGAACGGGTTCGGATCCGGCAGGATGCCGGCCTTCGGCGCAATCTTGCCGGCGGACGACATCAGGCTGCTGGCCACCTACGTACGCGCCGGTAACATGGATGGGAAGGGTTGACGATGCAGGGCGATTTCTTCCGTGAGCTGTTCCGATCACTGTTCTCTGCGAACCTCTTCATCACCGGAGTGGTCCTCACTCTTGCGGCGGTGCTGTTGTTCTTTGGCTCGATCTATCTCTTCAACTACACCAACCTCGGTAAGAAACTCGGCTTTCTCGTGACCGGGGCCGGAATTTTTGGGTGGCTCACGATCACCTCGATGTTGTTTGTCATCTATGCCCCTCGGGGCCCCAAGCCCGACGACATCGAAGGGCTCAACGCCTTTGAGATTCGGATCATCCCGATCACTTACATGCTGGTGACGTTTGTGCTCTTCCTCGTCTTCTTGGTGGCGCTCCACCAGTACGAGGAGCTCCAAGAGAAGTCGACCGCCTAAGCGAGAGTTCGGCGTCCGTAATAGCTGAGGACCTGGAGTTCCATCGAAAGGTCCACTTGTCGGACTGTGACTGTGTCGGGCACACCGACCCTGATCGGGGCAAAGTTGAGGATCGTCTCGATGCCCGCCTCGACCAGCTGGTCGGTGACTTGTTGCGCGGCCACCGCGGGTACCGCCAGGATTGCCATGTCGAAGTCCCCATTGGAACAGTCGTCGGTGAGCTTCTGAACGTTTCTGACGGAGAGCTTTCCGATCGTTGAGCCGATCGCCGCGTCGTCTTTGTCATAGACGGCGACGACATCAAACCCCCTGCGGCTCAGCCCTCCGTAGTTGGCGAGAGCCCGCCCCAGGTTGCCGGCGCCGACAATGGCGACGTTGCGCCGGAATGCAATGCCCAGCTCGCGGCGGATTCGATCTCGCAATTCCGTCACCGAATATCCAACACCCCTGACTCCGTGGAAGTCGAGGTAGGAGAGATCCCTCCGCACATTGGCGGCGTTGGCTCCCGCGGCTTCGGCCAACTGGTCTGAGCTGACGGTCTCTCGGGACCGGCTGATGTCGTCGAGTAGTCGGAGATACCGGGGCAGGCGGACGACCGTCGCCCGGGGAAGCTCGCTCATGGGGCGACTCTAAGAGCAAGAGAACTCGAATCCGGCATCGGCCTTGCGCCGGAGGGAGGAGGGGGCATAGCGCGGAGCGGGCTCTCTCTCGGCCTTGCCCTTCGGGGGTACGAGATCTATCGCTCCGCTTCCGGGGGAGGAAAGGGTCGAGGTCCTGCCTAACCTGACTCCCGATGAAGTCACCCCCGATTCTCGTGGTCGGCGGCGGCCCGGCGGGGTCGGCCGCTGCCTACTGGCTTGCCCGCGACGGCCATGACGTCACCCTCGTGGAGAAGAAGGAGTATCCCCGCGACAAGACGTGTGGCGATGCGCTCACGCCTCGGGCGATACGCCAGCTCCAGGACATGGAGTTTGATTTTGAGATCGCACCCTTCCACAGGATCACCGGGCTTCGGTCCTACGCCGGCGACGATCTGGTCATCGAGTTGCCCTGGCCGGACCACTCCCGGTTTCCCAACTGGGGCGGGATGATCCGTAGGAGCGATCTCGATGGTCAGGTGGCCACGCTGGCCGAGAAACAGGGCGTTCGGATCATGGAGAAGACCTCGGCGACTCCGGTGATCGAAGACGGAGTGCTGACCAGTGTGGCGCTCGATCACAACGGGCAGACCGAGACGGTGATGCCCGAGGTGACCGTGATTGCGGACGGGTCGATGAACCGATTTGGACGGGATCTTGGCACTGCCCGCCGTAAGGACTATCCATTGGGCCTGGCGGTGCGGGGCTACTACTCGTCGCCGCGTTCCACGGATCCCTACCTCGAGAGCCAGTTGGACCTGCGCGATTCATCGGGGGCGACAATACCCGGATATGGGTGGGTCTTCCCGCTCGGCGATGGCACGGTCAACGTGGGGGTCGGGCTCCTGTCGACCTTCAAGCGCTGGAAGCACGTCAATACGACACACATGATGCGCGACTACGTCGCCATCGCACCCGATTATTGGGAGCTCTCGGAGGAAACGAAGCTCACCAATCCTGTTGGCGGGAAGCTGACGATGTCCTTCTCCAAGGCTCCGCTGGTTGGCTCCAACTGGCTCACCATTGGTGACGCCGCCGGGGCGATCAACCCGTGGAACGGCGAGGGGATCTCCTATGCATACGAGACCGGCAGGATCGCTGCCCGATATGTGGGCGAATCGCTGGGCGCCGACGATCTGGGCCTGCTGCAGAGATATCCCCGACATCTCGAAGACGAATACGGGCTCTACTACAAGATGGCGCGCGTATTCGTGAAGCTGATCGGGCACCCATCGGTGATGCGCACCATCGCTCACACCGGTCTTCGCAATGGCACCCTGATGTCCTGGACCCTGAAAGTGATGGCCAATCTGCTCGACGAGGACGACAAGCACATGGGCGAGAGGACCTATGACGCTCTGGCGGAAGTAGTGAGAGCTCTTCCGGTGAAATGAGGCGGCCGAGCGTCCTCGTGTTCGACGTGAACGAGACGCTCCTCGACCTTTCACCTCTCGCTGCCGATTTCGAAGCAATGTTTGGTGCTGCCCAGCCTCTTGGCGAGTGGTTCGCCCGGATGCTGCACGGCTCGCTCGTCTCGAACCATCTCGACTCGTATCGGCCTTTCGGTGCCATCGGCGCTGAGGCGCTGCTCATCGTCGCCGGGAAGAGGAATGTCGAGATCAGCGAGAATCAGGCGGCCGCAGTGGTGGCCGGCATGGCTGACCTCCCGGCCCACCCCGATGTCATCCCGGCGTTGGAGAGGCTTGTCGACGCCGGTTTCCGAACCGTGACCCTCACCAACGGAAGCACCAGGGCGGCCAACGCCCAGATCGAGAATGCCGATCTTCGCGTCTTCTTCGAGAAGGTGATCTCGGTGGAGGAGGTGGGCAGGTTCAAGCCGGATCCGCTTCCCTATCGGCACGCCGCCGATCTGATGGATGTCGGAATCGACCAGACGATGATGATCGCTGCCCACGACTGGGATGTGGCCGGGGCGTTGCACGCAGGAGCACAGGCCGCGTATGTCAGTCGTCCGTCTGCGGTGTGGAGCCTGCCCGACGATCTTCCAGAAGTCACCGCGACCGACCTGGGCGGGATCGCCGACCTCCTCATTCGGTGAGGATCACCGGCGAGCATCCAACCGCCGGTAACCAGGATTGGGGTCTATGTTGACCGCCACCCCCTCACCCGACCTAACCACACGGAGTCGTGGCCCAAAGCCAACCGCCCACCAAGATTGCTGCGCTGACAGCCCTCCTGCTCCTGGCTGCGGCATGCGCTCCTGCACCAGAGGGCGGTGACGGATCTAACTCCAGCACGGTGGCGGCCACAACACCCAGCCGGGTGGCCGTTCCAGACGGGCCGGCCGGCTTGGCTGTCGTCCCACAGGGCGGCGCCGATATCTCTTCCGTCATCGACGGACCGGTCTCATACCGGTCACACGAAAACCTCCTCCTACCGATTGTCTCCGACAGCGGCGATTGGCTTCAGGTGGTCACGACCTGCGGCTCGGAGGAGTGGGTCCGTCGCTCGGACGTCGAGGTCGTGGCCCGATCGACAGCCGCCAGTCCGGGCGCTGGCTTCGACCTATCCAGTGCGGTGATCGTCGTCGATCCCGGGCACGGGGGTCGCGACAAGGGAGCCAAGGGCCCGAGTGGCTCAAACGAGAAGGATTTCAACCTCTCGATCTCGATCTTGCTCCGCAACCGGCTGGCAGGCTCACAAGACATCGATTGGAAGACCGGTCACGTTCGTCCCGGTGATGAGTATCCGGCTGTCGCCTCGGTGTGGATGACTCGCGGTCCCGAAGGGCCGGATGACGGTGATTTCGAGCTTGGCCTTGCCTATCGCGCCGAAGTCGCCAACGGAGCGGGCGCTGACGCTCTTGTTGCCATTCACAACAACAGCTCGCCTACAGCGACCCGGTCGACCCCGGGTTCCGAGGTGTTCTACGCGG
Organism: Acidobacteriota bacterium; assembly: GCA_022573225.1. Lineage (GTDB taxonomy): Bacteria > Actinomycetota > Acidimicrobiia > Spongiisociales > ZC4RG35 > JACZUI01. The sequence goes on along the minus strand of JACZUI010000001.1, from coordinate 85,962 downwards.
TCTCCTCGCCTGGCTCGGATCGTCTTGCCTCACTTATCCATGAGGAATTGATTCGCGGCCTCAGTCCGTTCGCCAGTTCCTGGGAAGGCGAAAAGATCAGTGGCCCCAAAGCACGGGTCGACCCTGGCACTGGGGACGATTTCTATGGGCTTCTCCGTCGCTCGGATTCCTCGAGCGTCATCGTCGAGGGCCTGTACATCTCCAAGGCGAAGGAGGAACGGCTCCTTGGGACCAGCCTCGTGCAGATGGCCTATGCCGACGCGGTCTATCGGGGGCTGATCCGCTATCTCACGTCCGACGAATCAGGAACTCCGGTCATTGAGCCAATTCCGTTTTCCGGCACTGTTGGATCGCCGAGCACCTCTAGTTGCGTGGTGCCCACCCAGCCCTGAGCGCCATTGGCGACCCGGCGATCTATTCAGCGGCCCGAAGGGACGAGTTGGTTCACGCCGGCTAGTCAGAAATGGCCTCTTTGCGATTTCTTTCACAAAGTTGGTGCGTTCTATGCTCGACAGCGTGACGCTCGCCGACTATCTCCCGATCGCTCTCATGCTGGTACTGGCTGGTCTTTTTGTGGTCGGCTCCCTGGTTGCGTCAAGGTTCGTTCGACCCGACCGACCCACCCCCGAGAAGTTGGATCCCTACGAATGCGGCATTGTTCCCGAGGTAGAGCCGATCCAACGATTCCCGGTGAAGTTCTATCTGGTGGCCATGCTCTTCGTCATTTTCGACGTCGAGATCATCTTCCTCTTCGCGTGGGCCTCTATATACGTCAGGCTTGGCTGGTTTGGCGTCGGAGCGATCCTCATCTTCACCTTCTTCGTTTTCGAGACGCTTGCGTACGTGTGGAAGCGTGGCGCGCTCGATTGGAACGTCAGACAGCGTTCCCGTTACCTGCCATCCGACGCGGTTGATGAGGCGGCCTAGTGGTTCTTGAGACGGGGCACTAGTGCCAATTACGGCCCCTGGCAATCTGATGATGACCACCATCGAAAGGGCAGCGCGGTGGGCCCGCACTCGTTCGATGTGGCCAGCCACCTTCGGTCTGGCGTGCTGCGCGATCGAGATGATGGCGACGGGCGCCGCGCACTATGACATGGCCCGATTTGGGATGGAGGTCTTCCGAGCCTCGCCCCGCCAGGCGGATCTGATGATCGTCGCAGGCAGGGTCAGCCAGAAGATGGCGCCGGTGCTGCGTCAGGTCTATGACCAGATGCCCGACCCCAAGTGGGTGGTTTCCATGGGCGCCTGTGCCTCTACGGGCGGGATGTTCAACAACTATGCGCTGGTGCAGGGTGTCGACCAGATTGTTCCCGTTGATATCTACGTGCCGGGATGCCCGCCAGGACCGCAAAGCCTCCTGCACGGCATCCTCACGTTGCACGACAAGATCATGAGCGGGGAGATAGTCAGGTGAGGATTGTTGAGAAGCTGGTCGCAGAGTTCGAGCAGGTCACCCTGGAGGACTCCCACGGTCAGGACGTAGCCCGAGTCGAAAACGCCGACTGGTTGGGTTTCGCCAGTTCGGCGAAGGCAGCGGGTTTCGAGGTTTGCGTTGATGTCACTGTTGTCGATCGGATGCGGTCGCGGCCCGAGCGATACGAGGTCGTCGCGAACCTGCTCTCCATGCAGCATCGAGCCAGACTTCGCATGATCACCACAGCCCCCCGCCAGGAGCCGGTGGTGGCGTCCCTGGTCCCGCTCTGGCCCGGGGCCGATTTCGCAGAGCGGGAGGCCTACGACATGTTCGGTGTCGTGTTCGAGGGGCATCCAGACCTGACCCGGATCCTCATGCCAGACGACTGGGAGGGACACCCCCTGCGCAAGGACTTTGGCGTGGGTTCGGTGCCTGTTCAGTTCAAGGCGAGCCATCAGGTGAATTGAGATGAGTGACGAGACCAAGTCGACCGAGACCGTCGACCTCTGGATCGCGGGAACTGAGGAGTCCCAGTTCGCTCCTACCGACGAGGGCGCCCAGGAGATCTCCGCCGAGGAGTCGGAGAGCCGCCTCGACGCTCAGTTCGGTCGGGTTGTCGAGGACGATTACTTGTTCGATGAAGTGGTCGATGACGGCGAGCGAATGATCGTCAATATGGGGCCCCAGCATCCGTCGACCCACGGCGTCCTTCGGCTTCAGCTCGAACTCGAGGGCGAGATCATCAGAAGGTCCAAGCCGATCATCGGGTACCTGCATACGGGCATGGAGAAGACAGCGGAGGGGCTCACGTTCAGCCAGGGGACAACCAACGTCACCAGGATGGATTATCTCGCTCCGCTTCACGGAGAGTTGGCCTATTGCCTTGCCGTGGAGGAGCTCATGGGGGTCGAGGTGCCGCCTCGTGCCGACGCGATTCGGATCCTCATGACGGAGTTGAACCGGGTGTCCTCCCACCTTGTCGCTCTGGCGACGAATGGGATGGACATCGGTGCCGTGTCGATGATGATCTACGGTTTCCGGGAGAGGGAGTTGATTCTCGATTTCCTGGAGAAGACCACCGGTCTCCGGATGAACCACAACTACATCCGACCCGGGGGTGTGGCGGCCGACCTTCATCCTGGATGGAAGGACGACATCGCCGTGATTCTCGAGGAGATGCCGATTCGTTTCGCCCAATACGACGATCTTCTCCGGAATAACCCCATCTGGCTCTCACGAACGAAGGGCGTTGGGGTGATCACACCCGAGGAGGCCATCGGGTACGCGATCACCGGGCCGGCGCTTCGCGCGACCGGAGTCGACTGGGATCTGCGCAAGGCGTTCCCTTACTCGGGCATTGAGAACTACGAGTTCGATGTTCCGCTGGGGTCAAAAGGAGATGTCTACGACCGTTACCGCGTGAGGGTGGACGAAATGCACGAGTCGCTCAAGATCGTCGAACAGGTGATGGACGCCATGCCGAAGGGCGACTACCGGGTCGACGATCGAAAGGTCACTCCGCCGCCCAGAGCTCGGATCGACGAGTCGATGGAGGCCTTGATCCATCATTTCAAGCTCTTCACCGAGGGTTTCAAGGTGCCGGAGGGGGAGACCTATGTTGCGGTGGAGTCCCCGCGCGGCGAGCTTGGCTGCTACCTGGTTTCCGACGGTGGCGCCATGCCGTACCGGATGCACACCCGGGCACCGTCGTTTGCCAATCTCCAGGCGCTGCCGATCACCATGGCGGATTCCCTCATGGCGGACACGGTCGCCACCATCGCGTCGATGGATCCCGTGATGGGGGATGTCGATAGATGAGCATCTGGTCTGAGGAGACCCAGGTCAGGGCCAAAGAGATCATTTCCCGGTATCCGGAGAAGCGGTCCGCCGTGATGCCCTTGCTGTACCTGGCAATGGCCGAAGACGGATATCTCACTGACGAGGGGATGGAAGAAGTCGCTCTTTGGGTGGGCATCACCCCCGCCCAGGTTCGGTCGGTTGCCAGCTTCTACACGATGTACAAGCGGGAGAAGACAGGTCGCTACCTCGTCTCTTGCTGCACTTCCATCTCCTGCATGCTTCTCGGTGGCGACGACATACTCCATGCAGTCGAGGACGAGTCGGGCGTTCCCCATGGGGAGACCGACGATGAGGGGCTGCTCTCGGTCGAGCACGTCGAGTGCATCGGCGCCTGCGGCGGCGCGCCGGCGGTGCAAGTCAACTACGAGCTCATCGAGGGGGTGACCTCGGAGAAGGCCAGAGATCTGGTCAATTGGCTGAGAAGCGCCCGCCCAGAAGTCGTGAACACCGACGAGATGCAGGAGCTTTTCGGTGGGGTGAGGAGTTTCGATTGGGCGGTCTCCGAGGTTGACGGGGCAATCGGGCCCTACCCGGCATTCCAACCCCTGGGAACCGTGGGAACCGAGGTCGGCGAGTGAGCGCGGCACTCATAGTCACCAGGAGGATGATCGATCACCCAGCCGACTCCCACAGGATCGATGTCTACGAGGACACGGGCGGATATGTCCAGGCGCGTCGAGCCGTGGGCATGACACGAGACGAGCTCGTCGACACCGTAAAGGCCTCCGGTCTGCTGGGTCGGGGAGGGGCGGCATTCTCGGCGGGCCTCAAGTGGAGCTTCCTTGCCCCGGCCCGGCCGGCCTATCTCGTGATCAACGCAGACGAGTCGGAGCCCGGGACCTTCAAGGATCGCCAGCTGCTCGAGCGCGATCCCCACCAGATGGTCGAAGGAATCATCATCACCGCTATCGCGAATGAGGTTCATCACGCCTTCATCTACATCCGCGGGGAGTATCCGAAGTCGGCCAGGCGGGTGCAGGCGGCCGTTGACGAGGCGTATGCCTGTGGCTACCTCGGCAGCGGGATCTTTGGCTCCGATCACGATCTCGAGGTAACCATCCATCTTGGCGGCGGGGCCTACATCTGTGGCGAGGAGACCGCACTGATCAACTCGCTCGAAGGCAAGCGGGGCGAGCCGAGGCTCAAGCCGCCCTACTTCCCGGCGGCCAAGGGCCTCTATATGTTGCCGACGATCGTGAACAACGTCGAGACGGTGTCAAACCTCCCCCACATACTCGACATGGGTGCCGAGGAGTACGGCAAGGTTGCCCATGAGACAGATACCGGGACCTTCCTGTTCTCGGTGTCGGGTCATGTCAACGGGCCTGGCAACTACGAGCTGGCACATGGGATCACATGGCGGGAGCTGATCTATGAAGTGGCCGGCGGCATCAGAGACGACAGGAAATTGAAGGCATGGATACCGGGCGGCGCCTCGGCGCCGTGGTTCGTGCCTGCGCAGCATCTCGACCTCGAGATCACGAAGGAGGCGACCGAAGGGGCCGGCTCGATGCTGGGATCTGGCGCCGTCATCGTCATGGACGAGACCACATGCACGGTTCGTGCGGCGGAGAGACTGGTCCGTTTCTTCGCACATGAATCATGCGGCCAGTGCACCCCGTGTCGCGAAGGAACCACCTGGATGGAGATGATCCTCCGCCGAATCGAAGAAGGCCAGGGCCGTGAAGTCGACCTCGACCTACTCCTCGATGTTTCCGACGGCATCAGTATCGGGCTGGCTTGGCCCCCAAAGATGACGACCATCTGCCCGCTGGGGCCATCGGCGGTATCCCCGGTGATTGCCCTTCGCGACTACTTCAGGGACGAGGTCATGGAGCACGTCCGTCTCGGCCGGTGCCCGCTGGGCACAGCTGCGCGAGGGGCCTCCAACTCTGAAACTGACATTGATCGCCCGGAAGTCTTGGCCGTCGAGACGAGGCGCGAGCGGGGATCTGGGGGTCGTCCCCCAGGAGAAGGCAGCCCCGCATGACCGAGTCGGTCCGCATGACCATCGACGGTCAGGAGCACGATGTCCCGGCAGGCGAGCTGATCATCCAGGCCGCCCAGGACAAGGGGACCTATATCCCCCGCTTCTGCTGGCACGAGCGGATGAATCCGGTGGGCATGTGCCGAATGTGCCTCGTTGAGGTCGAATCTCCCCGGGGCCCGATGCTGGTGACCGCGTGCACCGACACGGTGGCCGACGGTATGAGTGTCGACACCAAGGGCCCGACGGTGAAGAAGGCGCAGGAGGCGATCCTCGAGTTCCTGCTGGCCAATCACCCGCTCGACTGTCCCGTCTGCGACAAGGGTGGAGAGTGTCCGCTCCAGGATCAGGCCATGTCGCATGGTCCTGGTGACAGCCGGTTTGTCGAGATCAAACGGAACTACGAGAAGCCGATTCCCATTTCCGATCTGGTGCTTCTCGACCGGGAACGGTGCATCCTCTGCGCCCGTTGCACCAGATTCTCCGATGAGATCAGCGGCGACCCGTTGATCGAGTTTCAGGAGCGAGGCAACGTAACCGAGATCAACACCTTCCCCGACCTTCCGTTCTCTTCCTATTTCTCAGGCAACACAGTGCAGATCTGTCCGGTGGGGGCACTCACGGCCAAGCCTTATCGGTTCCGCGCCCGCCCTTGGGATCTGTCCCGGGTGGAGAGCTCGGGGATGTTCGATACTTCTCATCCGAGAATCTCGATCCACTCGAGTCAGAACCAGATTCTTCGCATCGTGGGGGTCGATAACGACGCCACCAACCACGGCTGGCTGTCCGACAAGGACCGTTTCGGTTTCGAGTATCTCGGCTCCGAGGATCGGCTCACGACGCCGTTGGTGAAAAGGGGCGGCGAGCTGGTTGCGGTTGGCTGGGCCGAGGCACTCGACATCGTGGCCAATCGCATAGACCTCATTTGGGAGGAGGACGGCGGTTCGGCATTTGGGGTGATCGGCGGCGCCAGAGGGACCAACGAGGATGCTTACGCTCTCTCCAAATTCGCCCGGGTCACTCTCGGAACCAACAACGTCGACTGCCGGATGGACGACGCCCTGTCGTCCCACTTCCTCGCTGGATCGGTTGATCGGGCGCTCATCTCCGATCTCGACACGGCCGACACCATCCTGATTTGGGCGGCTGATCTCAAGGAAGAGCACCCCAACCTCTATCTCAGGGCCCGTCGGGCCGCCCAGGAATTGGGCGTCAAGCTGATCATTGTTCACCCGCGCGCTACCGGTCTCGACGATCGGGCGACACACAAGCTCCACTACCGGCCAGGCGGAGGCTTTGCCCTCCTCGACGAGATCGCAGAGGGCGTTCACCCGGAGATAGCGAGTGCGCTTGCCGCACAGAAGGTCGTCGTCATCGTAGGTCAGACGTCATTTGCCGATGACCCGAAGCTTGCAGAGTCGGTAGCTGCGCTCGTCAGAAGCAAGGCCGGCACGGTTCGAATTATGCCCCTGGCCCGAAGGGCCAACACGTTTGGAGCATTGGACATGGGTCTGGGACCCGATCTCCTCCCGGGTCGGGTGAGTGTCGGTGCGATCGGTTGTGCCAGCCTCGCTGAGTCTTGGGGCGAGTTCCCGACCTCGCCCGGCAAGGACACCAGGTCGATTCTCGAAGGACTAGACGACGGTGAGATCCGTTGCCTGCTTCTCGTTGGCGCTGACCCGGTGAACGATCTCCCGATTGGCGCCATTGCCCGGGATGCTCTCGAGGCGGCCGAATACGTGGTCTCTATCGACCTTTTCTTGAACGATTCGAACGCGGATGCGGACGTTATCCTCCCGGCGCTCGGCTTCGCCGAGAAGGAGGGCCTCGTCACCAACGTCGAGGGACGGGTTCAGAAGGTCAACGCGATCAGCCCGGGCCCTGGCCAGGCGCGTGCCGACTGGTCGATCCTTGCCGACATCGCCGATCGGGTCGGCCGGCCCCTTGGGCTGGCTTTGGCTGAGACCATCGCCAAGGAGATTGCCGAGGTTGCCCCTGCATATGAGGGTGTGACCTGGGATCTGCTCGAATGGGACGAGCGCGACGGAGTGGTCGTCCCGATCCAAGGAAGCCAGCAGATCAACCACATTCCGGTGTCGCTGGCCGGACCGCGGGCACCGAGGGCAGGCCTGACCCTGCATGTGGCGAGAACCCTTTACGACGACGGGGTGTTGATGAGACACAGCCCCTCGCTGCACCGGCTCGCTCCCGGTCCGCTGGTCCATCTCAATCCAGAAGACGCCCGTCGGCTTGGCGCTCAGGGAGGTCGCCCAATGAGGGTCGTCACCAAGCACGGCGAAGGGGATTTTGCGGCTGTAATCGATGAAGACACGCCTGAGGGCGTGGTGTTCGTCCCGTTCAATCAGCCCGGCGGGGTGTCACTTGGCACCGATCCGGTTGTCAGAGTCACTGCGGTGAGCGGATGAGCTGGCCGGAGTTCTGGATCGTCGTGCTCAGGGTGATTCTGACTTTCGGGCTTCTTCTGGTGGTCACGATTCTCAATGTGTGGGCCGAGAGGAAGATCCTTGCCAAGATGCAGAGTCGGATCGGCCCGAGCCGCGCCGGGCCGTACGGGATCCTCCAGACTCTTGCAGACGGCATGAAGCTCTTCTTCAAGGAGTCGATCACACCGCGCAAAGTCGAACTGGGCATGTACGTCCTCGCCCCATTCCTGGCTGTCATCCCCGCATTCCTCATCTTCATGATGGTTCCGTGGGGGCGTCCATTCATGATCGGAGACCACGAAGTGACACTCCAGGGGGCAGACTTGAATGTCGGGCTGCTCTTCATCCTGGCGATGTCGTCGATGGCGGTGTATGCCGTTATCCTCGCCGGCTGGTCATCCGGATCCACGTATCCGCTGATCGGGGGAGTCCGGGCCACGGCGCAGGCGATTTCCTACGAGGCGGCGATGGGCCTCGCCATGGTGGCGGTGGTCATGTTCAGCGCGACTCAGGGCGATGGCGGCACCCTTTCCCTTGCCGAGATCGTCGAGAGACAGTCCGGGACCTGGGGTGATCTATCCCCCGCCCTCCAACCCGTGCTCCAGTTCGTCCCTCGATGGAATGTGTTCCCACAGATCGTGGCCTTCGTGATTTTCTTCATCGCCATCGTGGCCGAGACCAACCGGGCGCCGTTCGACCTCGTTGAAGCCGAACAGGAAATTGTCGGCGGGTTCCATACCGAGTACTCCGGGATAAGATTCGCGATGTTCTTCCTCGCCGAGTACATCAACATCTTCTCGATGTCGGCCATCGCAGCCACCCTTTTCCTGGGGGGGTGGAACGGTCCGACGTTTGATGGCGTCCTACCCGGGTTTGTGTCAGCTGTCTTGCCCACGATCTACTTTCTGGCGAAGACCTACTTCCTGGTGTTCCTCTTCTTCTGGCTCAGGGCAACTCTGCCGCGTCTCAGGTACGACCAGTTGATGCAGCTTGGCTGGAAGCGACTGATCCCCGGTGCCCTGGGATGGTTGATCGTTTCGACGCTGGTTATCAGTTTCCGCCAATTCGGGCCACCCTGGAGTTAGTCGTGGGCGTATTGAGAGAACTATTCAAGGGCCTGCGGGTCACCGGCCGAATCATGATCGGGACCATCACAGGCTCGGAGTTGGTCACGACCAGGTACCCCCAAGAGATGAGGGAGAAGCCGCAGCGATTCCACGGGCGACACGTTCTCAATCGTTACCCGGACGGCATGGAGAAGTGCATCGGTTGTGAGCTGTGCGCGGGCGCTTGTCCGGCCAAGTGCATCTACGTGCGCGGACAGGACAACGATCCCGCGAATCCCACCTCGCCTGGCGAGCGCTTCGGATTCGTATACGAGATCAACATGTTGAGGTGCATCTTCTGCGGGTTGTGTGTGGAGGCCTGTCCGACCGAGGCCATCACCATGACTTCTCTCTTCGAGATGTCCACGACGAATCGCGAGGATGCGATCTACACCAGAGAGACTCTGCTGATGGATCCTGTCGGCAAGGTTCCGCACATGTTCCCGGAAGACGAGCTTGCCGATCTGGGAGAGCTCGATACCGCGGATGGTTGGCTCAAGGCGACCTCGCCGTCAGGTGTTGCCGCCTACGAGGGCGTCGAGATGTGGAGGGGAACTCCCGGTCCGGGAAACTGGGATCCGGAACCGACCCAGGATGTGCGTGACTCGCGGACATCGGAGGAGGACGGCGATGGTTGAGGGAATTCTCTTCGTGCTCATGGCGGTGACTGCCCTCGCCGGCGCCGTGACCGTGGTCGTGGCGAGAAACCCGGTGTATTCGGCGATGGGCCTTTTGGGGACGTTGTTCTCGGTGGCGGTTCTGTATGTGGCCCAGCTCGCGCATTTCGTAGCCGCAGTTCAGGTGATCGTTTACGCCGGTGCGGTAATGACGCTGTTTCTCTTCGTCATCATGTTCATAGGTGTCGACACGTCCGACGACAGAGACGAGCGACTCCCGATGCAACGGTTCTGGGTCGGCATCTTGGCGGGCGTCATCGTCCTTCTCGCCGCCGGGATCACGCTGAGTGGCAACTTCGATTGGGTGCCCGCCGCGGTCGAAACCATTCCGGAAGCCACCAATGGGACGATTCAGGCCATTGCAGAACCGCTCTTCACCGATTGGGTCCTGGCATTCGAGGCGACGGCGCTCCTGCTGACGATCTCGGCTGCGGGTGCGATCGCTCTCGCCCACTTCAAGGGACAACGAACGTGATTGTTTCCGCCGGGTACTACATGGCGCTCGCCGCCGCGCTCTTCGTGATTGGTGCGCTCGGGATGCTTCTCCGACGGAACGTCCTCGTCATGTTCATGTGCATCGAACTGATGCTCAACGCGGTCAACCTGACGCTGATCTCAGCCGGTCGGGCCCTCAACGACCTGAATGGTCAGGTAGCGGTTTTTTTCATCCTCGTTGTCGCTGCGGCTGAAGTAGTGGTGGGGTTGGCCATCATCGTTGCCATCTTCCGTCGGCGTTCCACCGCGTCGATCGACGAGTTGAGCGAGCTGCGAGGATGACTAGGAGCCCGCTGAACAATGCGTGTCACTCACCCAACGGCATTATTCAGCAGACTCCCTTGATTGCCGGCCGACTTCGGCCCTCGGCAACCCTCGCTGCTCCGAAGGTCGCCGCGTTTCTCCTCTCACACCCCGGGCCGAACAGACGCCGGTCGACCGGGTCCGCGTGCTCCTTGGGTCATGAATGGAGGGATCTCGCCGCGTGACCGACTTCCTCTGGTTGATCATTGCCCTGCCGTTGGCCGGGGCCGTGCTGCTCCACTTCCTGGGACGTTTTGTCGGGGAGCCGCTGAGTGGCTGGCTGGCCTCCCTGGCAAGCACTTCCGCGTTTGTCTTCGCTCTGGTCGCGGCGTGGCCGTTCATCCAGGGCGGCGAGCACTCCACCACGGTGTTGTTGTGGGAATGGATGCCGGCCATCGGGGCCAACCTCGAACTGCTCTGGGATCCGCTTGCAGCGCTGATGGTCCTGGTCGTGACCGGTGTCGGATCTCTGATCCATTTCTTCGCCATCGGATACATGCATGGCGACGACCGCTTCGACCGATTCTTCACGAGCCTCAACCTTTTCATGGCTTCGATGCTGACGCTGGTTCTCGCCGGCAACTACGCCATGCTATTTCTGGGGTGGGAGTTGGTCGGTCTCAGTTCGTACCTGTTGATCGGCTTCTGGTTCACCCGCCCGTCCGCCGCGGCTGCCGCCAAGAAGGCCTTCGTCGTCAACCGGATCGGCGACTTCGGGTTCATGATCGCCCTGATGCTCGTGTTCGCTTCGTTCGGCACCCTTTCCTATGCCGGGATCTTTGAGAGAGCCGATGAAGTCCTGGGTGTCGGGATGGCGACGGCGATCGGCCTCCTGATGCTGGTTGGGGCGGCCGGAAAGTCGGCCCAGGTTCCGCTATATGTGTGGCTGCCCGACGCGATGGAGGGCCCAACGCCGGTCTCGGCGCTGATCCATGCCGCCACCATGGTTACGGCGGGCGTCTATCTCATAGCTAGGTCGAGTGCGATCTTCGAGATCGCACCGATCGCGTCAACCACCGTGGCCACAGTCGGAGCCATCACCGCGCTCTGGGCGGCGACCATCGCCCTTGCCCAGCGGGACATCAAGAAGGTTCTCGCTTACTCCACCATTTCGCAGCTGGGCTACATGTTTCTCGCCGTGGGCGCCGGCGCGTATGTGGCGGGAGTCTTCCATCTGATGACTCACGCCTTCTTCAAGGCACTCCTGTTCCTGGGTGCTGGCTCGGTCATCCACGCGATGAGCGACGAACAGGACATGCACAAAATGGGTGGTCTCCTCAAGAAAATGCCGACCACAGCGATCACCATGGGTGTCGGAACCCTGGCGATTGCCGGGATACCGCCGCTTGCAGGATTCTGGTCGAAGGACGAGATCCTCGGTTCGGTGTTTGCCCGAGGCGGGTGGTTCTCGGCTCTCTGGATTGTCGGGCTGGTCACCGCCTTGATCACGGCCTTCTACATGGCCCGTCAGTGGGTCCTTGTCTTTCTTGGTGAGCCGCGGTGGAGCCAGGACACCTCGCCCCATGAGGCTCCCCGGGTAATGACGATCCCTCTCATCATCCTGGCCGGCTTGTCGGTGGTGGGGGGCCTGCTCAACACACCCTTCGCACTCCGCCTGGAACGCTTCCTCGAGCCCAGTTTCGAGTACGTCACACTCCAGAATCCCCCTGAGGGGTTAGCGATGTTTGCTGTGCTCGCGGGCCTTTCCGTGATGGCCAGCCTCGTCGGCGGCGGTTTCGGGTACGTCTCCTATAACCGGCCGAAACAGCGATGGCTCGACTTCGAGGATGGCTTCGAGCCTCTCTGGGGCACCTGGGAACAGGCGTACCGGGTGGACGATCTCTATGGAGCCGCGATCGTCGCTCCAGGCAAGAAGGCAGCCGAGGTGGCTGCGTTCGGAGTCGACCTGGCCATAATCGACGGTGCCGTCAACGGTGTCGGCTCGGCGGTGCGTCGTCTTGGCGAGCTGGCCCGTTCCCTCCAGACCGGGTATGTGCGCAACTACGGAGTCCTGTTCCTTGGCGGAGCCTTGGTCATCGTGATTTGGTTGGTGGTGGGCCGGTGAGTTTCCGATGCTGACCGCGCTGATCCTTCTTCCGGTTGCAGCGGCCGTCGTGATGATGGTGGTGCCGGCGCGCCGCCAAGAGCTTCATCTTCCCCTCGGGATCGCCCTTTCGGTCCTGCCGCTGGCTCTTGCCGGGTACGTTTTCTGGATTTTCGAGCCGGCCCCGGGCTTTCAACTAGTCGAGTTGGTGTCGTGGTACGAGCCGTGGGGGATCAATTGGTTCCTGGGGATCGACGGGATCTCCCTTCCGATGGTGGTCCTGACAACGTTCCTAGTGCCGATCGCCCTTGCCGCTTCGACATCGATCAAGACCAAGACGAAGGAGTTCGTGGTTTACATCCTCCTCCTCGAGGCGGGAATGATCGGCGTTTTCCTCGCTCTCGACCTCTTTCTGTTCTTCGTCTTCTTCGAGGCGATTCTGATTCCGATGTACTTCATTATCGGGATCTGGGGTGGCGAGCGGCGGGTCTATGCGGCGGTGAAGTTCTTCATCTACACCGCCCTGGGGTCGGCGCTCATGTTGGGCGGCATCATCGCCCTGGCGGTCAGCTACTCATCACAGTTCGGCTCGCCTTCCTTTGCCTTCGGGGATCTGGCCAGCGTCGATCTGTCGCCCGGGTCGGAGAGGTGGCTGTTCGCTTCGTTCGCTCTGGCCTTTGCGATCAAGGTGCCGCTGTTTCCTTTCCATACCTGGCTTCCCGACGCTCATGTGGAGGCCCCAACCGCAGGTTCCGTGCTGCTGGCCGGCGTGCTGCTGAAACTGGGAACGTACGGGCTGCTGCGGTTCAACCTGGCACTCTTTCCCGAAGCCTCGGTGGAGGCCGTGCCCATCATGGGGACCCTCGCTGTCGTCGGGATCATCTATGGGGCGGTGGTGGCCATCGTCCAACCTGACCTGAAGAAGCTGGTTGCCTACACGTCGGTGAGCCATCTCGGCTTCATCGTCCTCGGAACGTTCGCCCTCACTTCCGGTGGTCTTCAGGGTGCGGTCATTCAGAATGTGAACCACGGGCTGACAACCGGGGCGCTCTTCCTCCTGGTGGGCATGATCTACGAGCGTCGTCATACCAAGAAGATCGAGGACTTTGGCGGCCTCCAGAAAGTCATGCCCATCTACGCCGGCTTCTTCCTTTTCATGATCTTCGCCTCGATCGGACTACCGGGTCTCAACGGTTTCGTCGGCGAATTTCTGATCCTCATCGGCAGCTACACGACATTGCCGGCGCTGACGGTGGTCGCCGCGGGCGGCGTGATTCTCGCCGCCATCTACTTGCTGTGGGCCTACGAGCGGGTGTTCACCGGGGTTCCCGACAAGGAGGAGAACAAGGCACTGTCCGACCTGTCTGCTCGGGAGATCAGTTTGCTGGCGCCGATAGTGGCCTTGGTACTTGTCCTGGGCCTCTTCCCCGGGATACTGCTAGACAAGATCTCGCCGTCGACTGAAGCGGTTCTCGACTACATCGAAGATCAGACCGCTTACGTAGTGCCTGAGCCGGGCCGACTGGCCGATGTGTATCTGGCCGGGGAGGATCGCTGATGATCACCCCACCCGAGGTCTCTTGGATCGCAATTGCTCCCGACCTGATTCTCGCTCTGGGTGCAGCCGTGGTTCTCCTTGTCGAGGTCCAGTGGAAACCTGCCGCCCGTGTGCTCGGTTTGGTGACAGCCTTCTCCCTGGTTCTCGCCGTCGGGGCCACTCTACTTCAGAAACTGGCTGTGGAGGACGCGATGCTGGCCGCTGACCCGGAGCGGTTGGTGGCCTTCTCAGGAATGATCCTGATGGACGGGTTTGCCGTCTTTTCGAGATTCGCCTTGCTTGGCGCCACCGTTCTTGGTGTCCTCACCGGTTGGCGTTACATCGAGGGTCTGGGTCGTCGCGGCGCCGAGGCGCTGGCTTTGATCATGCTGGCCACCGTCGGCTTTTCGATCATGGTGGCTTCGAACAATCTGGTGATGATGTTCCTCGGACTCGAGGTGGGATCCATCGCCCTTTACGTGCTGGCAGGGATGAGCAGGGAACGTCCCGAGTCGGATGAAGCGGCCATCAAGTACTTTCTCCTTGGTTCGTTCGCTTCAGCGTTCTTCGTGTACGGCGTGGCCCTGATCTATGCCGGTACAGGGAAGCTCGCCATCCTGGACATCCGGGCCTTCTTCGACCAGTTCATAGTGACCAGCCCCACCGTCATTTACATCGGCATCGGTTTGGTCATTGCCGGACTCGGGTTCAAGGTCTCAGCGGCGCCTTTCCACTCGTGGGCGCCAGACGTGTATCAGGGCGCTCCGGCAGGTGTGGTGGGGTACATGGCCGCAGTGGCGAAGATTGCCGGATTCGCCGCCATGGCCAGGATTCTACTCACCGCTCTGGGTGACCTCGACAGCATCTGGCTGCCTATCGTGGCGGCCCTCGCCGCCCTCTCCATGTTCGTCGGGTCGACTCTCGCGCTGGTTCAGGGAGACGTCCGGAGAATGCTGGCCTACTCGGGTGTTGCCCACGCCGGCTTCATCATGACCGGAGTGGTGGGGGGCGAAACGCAGGGCATTCTGTTCTATCTAGCCGTCTATGCGGTACAGCTTCTGGGAGCATTTGCCGTGGTGGTGGCTGTCAGCGGGGCGAGCGGGGCTCGCTCCTCCATTGATGACTATCGGGGTCTTGCCCGTCGAAGCCCCGGTTTGGCGGGGTCATTCACCGTGCTGCTGCTGGGCATGGCGGGGCTCCCATTGACATCAGGATTCATCGCCAAGTTCGGTGTGTTCACCGATGCCTGGAACAGCGGATATGAATGGCTGGTCGTGGTCGCCGTTCTCGCATCGGTGATTGCGTTCGCCTTCTACCTTCGCATCATCGTGGCTATGTACATGGATGAGGCCGAGGAGGAGGCACCGGCGCTGGTGCCCACCGTCCGCTGGGTTGTCGGCCTCGCCGTGGTGGCCACGATTGCCTGGGGGATCTTCCCTGGGTCGCTTCTCGACCTGGCTGCCAATGCGCTTGCTCTCTAGTGGTCTGTCGTATTCGTGAGACAAACCACTATGGCGCTTTTGCTCGTCGCTGTGGTCCTAGCTTTCGCTGCCGCCGCGGCCGAGTCGGCCCTGGCGGCTGAAACCGCTTCCTCAGATGTCGTCGTGATCCGGGAAGAAGTCGTCGTCGACGACGATCTCTACGCCACCGGCATCCGGGTTGTCATCGAGGGAAGGGTCGAGGGCGACCTCATCGCTTTCGCCGCGGAGGAGGTCGTCATCGAAGGTGTGGTGACCGGGAGCGTCCTCGCTGTGACCCAACGGGTCTCGGTCAGCGGTGAAGTCGGTGAGTCATTGCGGGTGAGCGCAACAAGTGTCGAAGTCTCGGGGTCGGTGGGAAAGGACCTGGTCGTCGCCAGTTTGAGGTTGGACGTCACCGAGGACGCGGAAATCGGAGGCGACGTCCTCATCTGGGCATTGGGCGCCTCTTTCGCCGGGACCATCGAAGGCGACATGACCACCACTCAGCGCCAGCTCGAGCTCGCCGGTTCGGTGGAAGGCGAGGTCGACGTCACTGTCACCCACCTGACGATCACAGGCCCGCTGACTGTGGGTGGCGACCTGGCATACCGCTCCGAGTCGTCTGCGACCGGGCTCGAACAGGTCGAAGTCGGCGGCGTGGTGGTACACAAGACCCCACTTGCCCCGAACATTCGGGTGCGCGCCCTTGGCCTCTTGGGGAGAGCTCTCGCTGCGCTCGCGCTCACCGCTACCTCAATCCTGGTCGCATTCGGTTGGCCGGAGAGAACGGAGCATGCGGCAAAGCGAGCCAGGTCTAATTCGCTTCGCTCCTACGGCATCGGGTCTCTTGTCATCTTCTCGCCAATCCTGATCATCGGGATCGGCGCGCTGATCGTCGGCCTTGCTCCGGCAGCCGCATCGCTGCCTTTGCTGGCGGTTCTGATTCCGGTTGCCCTAGTCATGGCAGGTCTGGTCATGGCTTTCTCGCTGGTGGCCGGGGCACCCTCGGTGCTTATGCTCGGCCGGCTCCTCAGAGCGAACCTGGGGACATACGGGGCCGTCGTCGCCGGCTCCGCGGTGGTGAGCTTGGTGTGGTTTCTCCCCGTCGTGGGTTGGCTCGTTCCGTTGATCGTCCTGCCACTCGGAGCGGGGTCCTGGATCGTGGCCAGTCTCAGCACGCCGGATTGAGCTTCTCCTTCAGATCGCGCTGACCGCCCGACTGAGGGTGTCGACGATCACGTCTTTCTTGACAAGGCCGGAATGCCGCCACCGCTGGTGGATGCCGGCCGGGGAGGGGTTGAGGACAACGAAGGTCGGCGTCGACCTGATCTTGAACTTGTAGAACAAGTCAGGGACCGCTTCGAGGCTGGCCTTGATGACGATTGCCTCTTCCTGAAACTCTTCGGAGACCTCGTCGATGATGCCGTCCATGACTCTGCAGGGGCTGCACCCATACTTCCAGAAGTCGATGAGTATCGGCTTCCCCCTGCTCAGCACATCAGCGAAATCGTCGAAAGTCTTGAGCTGCTCCGCCCTGTGTCGCCGCTTGAAAAAGGCCATGGACGTCATTGTCGTGGAGAGGTGGCCCAGATCCAACCGAGCGTCGGTGTTCCGATGATTGGATTTAGGCAATATTGTGGGGAGGACTGATGCCATCGCCAACCGACCGATTCGATCGCCCCATCCGCGATCTCCGTGTTTCCGTCACGGATCGCTGCAATTTTCGTTGCACCTATTGCATGCCCAAGGAGCTCTTTGGAAAGGACCATGAGTTTCTGCCCAGGACCGACCTGCTGAGCTTCGAGGAGATCGCAGTGATCGTTGCGGCGTTCGTGCAGCGGGGGGCCGAGAAGGTCCGCATCACAGGGGGGGAGCCCCTGCTGAGAAAGGGTATCGAGGATCTGATCGCGATGATCAGCGGGATAGAGGGCGTTCGTGACCTGACTCTCACCACCAACGGCTCTCTGCTCGTCCGAAAGGCCGAATCCCTCGCCGCGGCCGGGTTGAACCGTGTGACCGTGAGCCTCGATGCCGTTGATGAGAAGACGTTCCAGAAGATGAATGATGTGGGCTTCCCGGTATCGGCTGTGCTCGATGCCATCGAGGTGGCCGCGTCGGCGGGATTGGGACCAATCAAGATCAATTGTGTCGTCCAGAAAGGTGTCAACGATCACGCAGTGCCCGAAATGGCGGCCCATTTCAAGGGAACCGGGCACATCGTGAGATTCATCGAGTACATGGATGTGGGAACGACCAACGGCTGGCGCCTCGACGACGTCCTTCCGGCGAGCGAGATCATCGAGATGATCCACGAGATACACCCGGTCGAGCCACTTGCACCCAACTATCCCGGAGAAGTTGCCAATCGGTTCCGCTATCTCGATGGCGACGGAGAGGTCGGCGTCATCGCCTCGGTCACCAAACCCTTCTGCGGATCATGCACCCGAGCTCGGGTCTCCGCCGAGGGGTCGCTCTATACCTGTCTGTTCGCTTCGAAGGGCGAGGACCTGAGGGGGGCGATCAGGTCGGGCATCGATGTGGGCGAGGTCATCGACAGGGTGTGGTCCGACCGTGACGACCGCTACTCGGAGATCAGGTCATCGCAGACGGTTCGAATCGGCGCGCCCGTGGAGATGAGTTACATCGGCGGCTGACATTCGAAGGTGCCCCTCTAGCTCTCCGGCTGGTGGGCCCTGCCGGCTTCCACCACCTCGCGTGGCCCGCGATGACGGCCGCCCGAAGCCACCCGATATCCGGCCCAGATGAGGGTGACCGCCACGAGAAGGGACAGTGCGAAGGCGCTTCCCTCTCCAAGTGCAAGGCCAGTCCCGCCGGACGCGGCGGCGAAGGTGCCGGCCACGATGAGAAAGTTGCCCCACACCAGATGTCGGCTCTTTCTCCAGAAACGAACGATGCTCACCACCGCCAGAACGACGAGGATGGTGGCTCCCATCGCCCCGCCGATGATCGCAAAGAGCTGGGGCCCGAAACCCGGGGCGAAGATTTTATCGGGCACGCCGGAGGCCGGCAGGGGGTTTGCGAACGGGACTGTGGTCGTGAGGGTGGTCGCGATTGCAGTGAATGCGCCGAGAGCAATGGCCATGACGTTTCCGGAGCGTCTGCCGACGACGAGGAACATCGATCCCAGGGCGAGGTACGGAATATTGAGGACGGCACCGAACAGGTAGAAGGCCCGATAAACCGACCCGGTCCAGCCGAAGGTGAGGCCGACATAGAACGCCCAGGTGGCGATGGCGAACATGGTCATGCCGATTCCATAGGCGGTGACGTGGGGCCGGGGGCGGCTTCGGTAACTCACCCAGAGGTCAGCAGAGAAGGCTGTGGCGGCGAGAGCAGCGATCAGGGCGAGCGCCGAATCCATGATCCGAGAGGCTACGTCCCTCGGGGGTAGACCCGGGCGTCGATGGCGCGGGCCCGGCACTTCTGCCCTGGGGTGTAGGCAGGGCGTGGTCCGATCCGCGATCTGACCCTCGTCCCGCCGCCGACGGCGAGGGTGACAAGCTGGTCGTGGCCGAAGAACTCGACGTTGGCTACCACGGCATTTGATGCCTCGCCAAGTGAGATCTGGACGTTCTCGGGGCGGATCACCACGAGGACCGGTCCTTTGAGGTCGGTCTTGAATCGGCCCAACGGCGTGTCGGCGTATCCACGATGGGCGGTAGCCGGGATCACATCGGCATCGCCGAGAAACTCGGCGATCCAAGGGTTGGCCGGGTTGCTGTACAGCTCCGCGGGAGTGTCCGCCTGGAGAACTCGCCCATCCTTCATCACCGCGACGATATCTGACGTCGCCAGTGCTTCCTCCTGGTCGTGGGTCACGAACACGGCGGTGATCCTTGCTTCGGTCAAGATCACCCGCAGCTCACGTCTGACCCGATCCCGGAGTACGGCATCCAGGTTGGAGAAGGGCTCGTCGAGGAGGATCACTTCAGGCTTGGGCGCCAGCGCCCGGGCCAGAGCCACTCTTTGCTGCTCGCCACCGGAAAGCTCATTGGGCATCCTGTCGTCGAGTCCTTGCAGCCCGACAAGCTCGAGTACTGCGTCGATCCTGCGACTCCCTTTCCCTCGAGACACTCCATAGGCCACATTTGCCCGCACCGTCATGTGGGGAAAGAGGGCGTAATCCTGGAAGACCATTCCGACCTTGCGCCTCTCGGGCGGGACGAAGGTCCCGTTGCCGAGAACCCTCCGGCCCCGGATGTCGACGGTTCCCTCGGCGCCCTCGAATCCGGCGATGATGCGCAGTGCGGTGGTCTTTCCGCAGCCCGAAGGCCCGAGCAGCGTCAAGAGACCACCCTCCCAGACGTCGAGGTTGAAATGGTCGAGTGCGATGTCCTCGTCGTACGACTTGGACAGGTCGCGGGCTCGGATGGCTAATTGGTCAGTCGCGGAGGTCACGGAACATCAGCGCCAAGAGTGGCACGATCGACACGGCAAGCAAGGCCAAACTCGCCACGGACGCCCGCGTGTAGAACCCTTCACCCGTCGTACTCCAAATCCTGATCGCCAAGGTCTCGAACCCGTTGGGTCGCAGCAACAGCGTTGCCGGCAGCTCCTTCATCACCGACAGAAAGACCAGTGCGGCACCTGCCAGGAGTCCGGGGGTCGCAAGAGGGATCGTCACGCGTCGCAACGTCGTCAAGGGGCCCCTCCCGAGGCCCCTGGAAGCATCCTCCAGGTCGGGGCTCGCTCGACGCAGCGAGTCTTGGGTTGAGCTCATGGTCTGTGCGAGGAACATCACGACATAGGTGACCAGGAGCAACCCCAGGCCCTGGTAGAGCGGTCTGGCCCAGGCGAGGGCAAACCCGACAACGGCGACGCCGACGGTGATATGGGGAAGGGCGTATGTTGCCCAAACCGCCGTGTCCGCGGCGTCGGACATTTTGCCCTTGCGACGCGTTGTGATCATCGCAATCGGGAAGGCGGCGAAGGCGGCAAGTGTCGCCGCACCGATCGAGACGCCCACTGATCGAATTGTCTCTTCCCACACAGTTCCCAGCTCTTGTCCTGCGCCGAGTCCGCGTGCCAGCCAGAAGATGAGAACTGAGACGGGGATGACGATCGAGAGTGTGGTGAGGGTGCCCAGGAAGGCGAGGGCACCAATTCGACCCGCCTTCTTGAGCGACAACATCTTTCGAATTCGCCTGACCCGGGAGGTGTGATAGCTCGCTCGACTCCTGGTCCGGCGTTCCACCAAGAGGATTCCCAGCGCCAGGACCATGAGAATCAGCGACAACGCCGCTGCCGGCTGACGGTCGATCTGGCCTTCGTAGAGAGTGAAGATGGCCCGTGTGAATGTGTCGTACCTGAGCAGGGAGACCGCCCCGAAGTCTGAGATCGTGTAGAGACCAACCATGAGCCCGGCGGAGACAAGAGCAGGCCGGAGCTGGGGGAGAGTCACCGTGAAGAAGACTCTCCGTTGGCTCGCCCCCAAACCGGTGGCGGCGTCTTCGGTGGCGGGATCGATCAGACGCAGTCCAGGGGTCACGATGAGATGCGCCATTGGAGCGAGGAACACCGACAAGGCCAGCCACGCCCCGACAAACCCGTAGGGGGTCGGGATGTCGAACCCGAGCCAGTTCGAGATGAGACCTGTCGGCCCTGTGGCGCCGATGATGGTGAGAGCGGCCACATAGCTCGGCATCACCAAAGGGAGGGCGGCGAGGATCATCCATACCCGACGTCCCGGGACGTCGGTGCGGCTTGTCAGCCATGCCGTTGCGGTTCCCAGGGAGAGGGCCGTGATGGTGACGGCGACGGTCAAGGCCACTGTCGCCACGAATAGCTCCCAGAGACGATCCAGGGGCACGGGTGTGCCGGTGCCTCTGGTGACCACCTGCCAGACGAGGCTGATCGGGGGGATCAGCACCGGCAGAAGGACGATCCCGGCCGCGGCCCACCAGCCCCGCCCACCCGGGCGACGCTGCCGCCGGGTGGTGGTCTTCGTCCCGGGTGAGACGACCAACGGCCCGGTGACCATCAGCAGCTCCTCACTAGACGAGACCCGCCTCGGCAACCAGTCGGGCGGCGACTCCGAGCACGTCCGCCAGAGCCGAGAGGTTTATGTCCGGTGCGTTTATCTCCGAGAGCGGGGGGAGTCCCTCAACCGGGTCGACGCCCTCGATCAAGGGGAACTCGAAGGTCTCGTTGGCGAAGTATGTCTGTGCTTCGGGCGTGAGCAGGAACTCGACGAATTCCCTGGCTTCGGCCGGGAGGTTCGTTCCAGAGAGGATGGCGACTCCGGCCGGCATGACGAGAGCTCCCACATCTCCCGCCGGTATGAACCAGTTCTCCGAGTCGTCCCCCTCGCCCTCGGCGCGGAGACGCAACAGGTAGTAGTGGTTGACCAGCCCGCCTTCGATCTCACCGGAGTCGGCGGCGGCCACTATCGGACTGTTCTTGGGGTAGTCCACCGGGTCGTTGGCGGCAAGGCCCTCCAGCCACGCGAGGGTCGCCTCTTCCCCCCTTTCCAGGATCATCGCCGAGACAAACGCGAGGAATGACCCATTGGTGGGAGCAACACCGACCTGGCCGGCCCAGATCGGGTCGATGACGTCATCGATGGTGTTCGGTAGCGGTAGATCGGTCCCGGTGTTGTAGACGAAGGTGCGAACACGCCCCGAAGTGCCGACCCAACGACCTTCGTCGTCGGCGAATCTTTCATCCACCAGGCCGAGGACGTCGGAGGGAAGCACCGACAACATGTCCGCGACCGAGCCAAGCGATGCCGGGTCCTGCGCGAAGAAGATGTCTGCTTCTGTTCGCTCGCCCTCCTCGATCAGTGTGGCGGCCAACTCGGTCGACCCGGCGTACCGGACTTCGACATCGATCCCGGTGTCCTCGGTGAAGTCATCGATCAGCGGCTGGACCAACTCCTCCGACCGCCCCGAATAGACCACGAGGGGGTCATCGGCCCCATCATTCGCGGAGCAAGAGGCGAGGATCAGGCCGCCGAGAAGAGTCAGCGCAAACAGTCGTTTCAACACAGAGCTCCTGAGATCGTTAGTTACCAAACGATCTCAAAATCTATTACCACCGAGACCGCACTGCAACATTTTCTGCCGACTCTCGGTGCCCGCTCTAGCTGCGTTGCTCGTGCTTAGCGTCCCGGAATCCGGGACGTCTTGCACGACAGTGGACGAGTGGCTTGAAGTCGGACCGGTTTGCTGGCAATAGTCGGCGTGTGGGGGATGATCGGCTGATCGATGTATTCGCCTCGCGTCAGTACGGGGCGTTCAGTGTCGCCCAGGTCAGGGAGGCGGGCCTTGATCGCAGGGCGGTGAGTCGACGCATTGCCACGGGGGCTTGGGTGAAGCTGTGCCCGGGCGCATACGCACTCACTTCGTCCCCGCCGATCTGGGAACGTCAGCTTTCGGCGGCCGTGCTGAGCAGGCCGCGCGCCGTCGTCGCCGGGGATTCGGCGGCCTATCTACACCGATTCCAGGGCTTCAGCACGCAGCGCCCGGTGATCATGGTGCCGTGGAGCGGGAATGGCAGATCGCCCATCGCCAGAGTGATCCGGTCGACGTTCTTCTTGACGGTGACCACCGAGAGGAAGAATGGATTCGTCACCACCACGGCTGCGGAGACCCTGCTGACGCTTGCGGCCTCCCGGAAAGAACCCAGCCTGGCCTCGTTGCTCGATGATTGCCTGCTGACCGGCAAGGTGACGATCGATGAATTCGATCCGATCTTCGATCGTATTGTGGGGGCTCGGCTCGCAGGAGCGGGGCGATTGCGCACATTGGTCGAACAGCGGCTTCCGGACGTTTTCGAGGTCGGGGCTACCTATCTGGAACGTTGTCTCCAACGCGTGCTCACCGACGATCGGATCCCGCCATGGTCACAGGAACACCCGTTCTCGATCAATGGGGCGCCCGGACGTGTGGACGCATTCATTCCCGACTGGCTGCTGGTGGTCGAAGCCGACAGCCGACGATGGCACGCCCGCCAGGCGGATTTCGAAGCCGATCGGCGCCGGGATAACGGCTTTGCGGCTCAGGGCATACAAGTGTTGCGTTTCTCCTACGCGATGTTGACCAAGACCCCCGAGCGTTGCTTGGTCAACATTCTCGAAGTTGGAGAGCACCGTGGTGCAGATGGTCCCGTTTAACGGGACGTTAGGCACGAGCAACCAAAGGCCTACCCGATCAGAAGTGGGATCTCCACCTCTCGGGGATCAAGGCCTCCGTGGTAGGCGCGGAGACGCTTGTCGAAGCCCGGCGGAAGGATGACTTTGCCTTTCGGGGCCATCACGAGGGCGTCTCCGACTCTCGAGCGAGCCGGGACGGCCAACGTGCCCTGGTACAGGGTGGCCGGATCGATCAGGTCGCCTCCGGTCAGCGAGGCGAAGTCCTCGATCAGATCCCGGGAACCCCAGAGATGGACACCGCGGGTGTCCCCGCCAAACCGGAGGGAGTCGAACCGAGGCTCCCGCACCAGCAACTTGTCCGAGTCGCCGTATTCGATCAACCCGTGGTCGGCGATCCCGATGAGGGCGACCCCAGGCGGGATACGGGAGGCCAGCTCCTGCCAGACCCCGGCGGCGTACCGCATGGCTTCGGCGAACTCGGATGAATCGAGGCCGTGAACGTGGCCGGCGAAGTCGATCTGCCAGACGTAGGTGAAGATGAATCGTTTCCCCTCACCGGACAATTGAACCGTCGCCTCGACCAGGTCGCGATCGTCCCATGCCGGCTCGAACCGCGCGCCGCGATATAGCATCCGCGTCAGGGGGCTCCCCTGGAATGCGGCGGGCTGAACTGTGATCGGTTCGATGCCGTGGTCGCGAAGCCGCTCCCAGAGGTTCGGCCTGGGGAGGACGGAGCCGTATGCGTGGGAAACCGACCTCCCTGACAGGTCGACCCATTTCAGAGTGTTCACAACCTTGTCGAGATCGGGCAGCCACATCAGATGTGCGACGAGGCCATGCTCACCCGGCGCCAGACCCGTGGCCACGGTGGAGAGGGCGACGCTGGTCGTCGTCGGGAAGGGAGAGTGGAGAACACCGCGACTCGACTCCCGGAAGACTGTGGCATCGGGGTGATCCAACTGGGCGATGCCCAACCCATCGAACAGAACAACGACATAGGTGTCCGCATCCGGAATCGACGCTGCAAGATCCGGGTGCAGTCCGGAGAGCGAAGCCTCTCCTGTCATTCGGTGCTCCAACTCGCCCATCAGGTCGTTCAGATTGTTGGACGGCCGGAGCGACATGGGGCGCAGGCTAGATCGTGCTGGTGTTTGGGCCTATGGCAGTTGATGAAACCTGAATTCGACCAGCAAACCGGCCTGCATATACTCGCCCGCGATCGTTCCCTTCGATACCTAGAGGCATGAGCCCATACTTTGAAAGCTATCTGACAGTCGGTGCCTTCGCCGGCCTGGGCGCCGTTTTGGTGCTGGGCATGCTTGGCATCGCAGCCGTCTTGCGTCCTACCAATCCCACATCGGCCAAGAAGATGACCTATGAGTGTGGTGTCGATCCGGTCGGATCGGGCTGGAGCCAGACCTACGTGCGCTACTACGTGTTCGGGCTTCTCTTTGTCATCTTTGAGGTGGAGGCCGTTTTCATCTTCCCGTGGGCGATCATCCTCGAGCGGCTCGGCGTCTTCGGGCTGGTGGAGATGATGATCTTCATCTTTATCCTGGTTCTTGGCCTGGTCTACGCAATCCGCAAGGGAGTGCTCGAGTGGGAGTAGTCCAGAAGTTCGGGGCCCCAAAGCCAGTCAGCTGGCTTCTCAACTGGTCCCGGAAGTATTCGCTCTGGATGTTCCAGTTTGGCCTGGCCTGCTGCGCCATCGAGATGATGGCCGCATCCGGGCCACGGTATGACTTCATGCGATTCGGGATCATCCCCCTGCCCGCCTCGCCCCGTCAGGCCGATCTCATGATTGTCGCCGGCACTGTCACCGACAAGATGGCCCCTTCAGTGAAGCGACTGTACGACCAGATGCCCGAACCCAAGTATGTGATCTCGATGGGCTCATGCGCCAACTGCGGCGGCCCCTACTGGGATTCCTACTCGGTGACGAAGGGGGTCGACCAGGTGATTCCCGTTGACGTCTACGTACCGGGCTGCCCACCCCGTCCTGAGGCGCTGATGGACGGAATCGTCCTTCTTCAGAAGAAGATCCAGGGCGAAAACATCAAAGAGAAGTGGAATCGGCGTGACCACGAGCCCGTCTGACACCGATACCGCCGCCCATCCCCTTCAGGAGTACGCCGACTCGGTTGCCGAGGCCGTCGGTGGAACCGCCGAGATCCACTTCGACACGGTCAAGGTGGTGGTGGATCCGTCCAATTGGGTGTCCGCATTTCAAACTGCGCGTGACCGGCTCGACCTGGTGTTCTTCTCCTGGCTGTCGGCAATCGACTGGTCGAACGAGGTCGCGGCCGGCGACCCGCTCAGCGAAGAGGTGGAGGAACGCTTCGAGGTGCTGGCGACAGTGGGCGACCTGACCGAGGGAAATCGGGTGACATTCTCCACCGACATCTCCAAGGAGAAAGCTGAGATCGATTCGCTCGTCGAGGTATACGTCGGCGCCAACTGGCACGAGCGTGAGACAGCCGAGATGTTCGGCATCCAATTCGCCGGACACCCGGATCTGTCGAAGATGTATCTCCCCGATGAGTTCATCGGGAACCCGCTCCGGAAGAGCTTTCCGTTGCTGAGTCGCGAGGTCAAGCCGTGGCCCGGCACCGTGGACGTCGAGGCCATGCCGGAAGGCCCCTCGGTCGAGAATCCAGAAGCATGACGTGGTAATGGATCAGGATTTCGCCCACCACCTCTCCGAAGTGGCGGTCTCCGTTGAGTTGGAGACACCCGACATGACCTTGAACATCGGGCCGCAACACCCCTCCACCCACGGAGTCCTCCGGCTGATCGCCAAGATCGCCGGGGAGCGGGCCTTCGACGTCAAGCCGGTCATCGGGTATATGCACCGCGGGTACGAGAAGCTCTCCGAGGTGCGCACCTACCCCCAGATCACCGCGCTCATCAACCGCATCGACTGGGTCTCCGGCTATGCCAACGAGATCCCGTTCATAGTGGCTGCGGAGAAACTCATGGAGATAGAAGTCCCGGAGCGCGCCCAATACATCCGTCTCATCCTCACCGAGATGGCCCGGATCTCGTCGCACCTCATCTTCATGGCCTCCTACCCTCTCGAGTTGGGGGCCGCCACTCCGCTCTTCTTTGCCCTACGTGAGAGGGAGCGTGTCCTCGACCTTCTCGAGAGTGTCACGGGGGGCCGCTTTCACCCGAACTTCAACCGGATCGGTGGCGTGAAGCCCGCCGTCGGGTCAGGCTCGACGACCCGCAAGCAGATCCAGGACCTGCCCGCCGGGTTCTTCACCCAAACAAAGGATGCGATGGGCAAGGTGCTGGACGTTTGCGAGGAGCTCGAGACGCTGGTTGCCGGCAACGAGATCTTCTTGGCTCGGACCAAGGGCATTGGGCTGCTCCCTCCAGAGGTGGCCGCCGCCTACGGCGTCTCCGGGCCAAATATCCGTGCTTCGGGTGTGAAGTTCGACATTCGCAAGGTGGAGAGCTATCTGCCATATGACCAATTCGACTGGGAGGTTCCGGTCGGGGAGAACGGCGACTGCTGGGACCGGTGGTGGGTGAGGTTGACCGAGATCCGCCAGTCGGCTTCGATCATTCAGCAGGCCGTCGACGGGATCCCGTCCGGACCCCTCCAGGCCAAGGTCCCCAAGGTGATCAAGGTTCCCGAAGGTCAAACCTATGTCAGGGCCGAGAATCCCAAGGGTGAGATGGGTTATTACCTGGTCTCCGACGGTGGCTCGGGCCCCTACCGTCTCAAGATTCGCACGGCCAGCTTCTCCAACATTTCGATCCTTCCTTGGATCCTCGAGGGGATCCTGATTCCGGACATCATCGCCGTCATGGGAAGTCTCGACTTCGTGCTCGGGGACGTGGATAGATGATGACTGCTCTCCGCGCCTTTGGCGTCACTCCCCACAACTGCCTTCTTCCGCGCATTGGAAGCCGCTCCCCACAACACTCACATCGGTCGTTGGGGGGAGAGCGATGACCGGGTTCGCAACTGATCTTTTCGCCAACTTCTGGGTGTCGCTTGCAGCCAAGCTGGCTCTTGTCGCCACGATGATCCCGCTGATCGGAATGGTGATCGGGTTCGCCGAGATGAAGCTCTCGGCGAAGATGCAGTCCCGGATTGGTCCCTATTTCGCTGGGGGAAGGTGGGGATGGGCTCAGCTCATTGCGGACGGCGTCAAATTCTTCCAAAAGGAAGACCTCATACCCGAAGACGCAGATCGTCCCGTATTCAAGTCTGCTCCGATTCTGGTGCTGGTGGGAACCGTCGCGCTCTTCGTCGTCATCCCATTCGGCCCGGGCCTGATCTTCCGCGACCTTTCCGTGGGCATCTTCTACGCACTGGCGATTTCCTCTATAAGCACGATCGGTGTCCTCATGGCGGGATGGTCCTCGGCCAACAAGTACTCGCTGATGGGGGGGCTCCGCGCAGCCGGGCAGCTCATTGCCTACGAACTGCCCCTCGTGCTCGCCGTCGTGGGCTCTGTGATCATGGCCGGAACACTCAGCATGAGTGGCATCGTCGAGGCGCAGATCGCCGCCGGCTACCCCTTTGTGATCCTCCAGGTCGTCGGCTTCGCGATCTTCATGATCGCCGCCCTCGCCGAATTGACCCGGATCCCGTTCGACATGCCCATCGCCGAGTCGGAGCTGGTCATGGGGTATCTCACCGAATACTCAGGCTTCAGGTTTCTCTTCTTCTTCCTCGCCGAGTTCGCCAACATGTTCACGATGTCGGCCATCGCTGTCACCCTGTTCCTGGGCGGTTACTGGCTGCCCGGCATCCCCGAGTCCGTTCTCGTGTTCGCCGGTCCCGTGATCCTCATCGGCAAGGTCGCCATCCTGTCGTTCGTCATGATTTGGTTCCGCTGGACCTTCCCCCGCTTCCGCGAAGATCAGCTTCAGACTCTGGCGTGGAAGTGGTTGATCCCGATCGCACTGGCCAACATCGTGATAACCGCCATTTTCAAGGTTCTTTTCTGATGGCCAAGGGCAACGACTCCCGCACTCTCCTGGGCATGGGGATGGTGAAAGGCCTCGCCGTGACCATCACGACGATGTTCAAAACCATCTTTCTCCCGAAGAAGCACCTGGCGACAGTCAACTATCCCAAGGTCAAGGAGACCCCGGTCCCGCGGGCCCGTGGGGTCATCGCCCTCGATCAGGACGCCTGCACGGTCTGCATGCTTTGTGCCCGGCAATGCCCCGACTGGTGCATCTACATCGAGGGCCATAAGGAGGAGCAGCCTCCTTCCAAACCCGGGGGCCGCATCAAGGTGAGGGCGACGCTGGATCGGTTCGACATCGACTACGCCCTATGCATGTACTGCGGGATCTGTGTCGAAGTTTGCCCGTTCGATGCGCTGTTCTGGACACCCGAGTATGAGTACTCGGAGACCCAGATGGGAGAGATGCTGCACGACATGGATCGGCTTCAGGATTGGATGAAGACGGTCCCCGAGGTCCCAGCGCTGGAACCGTGATGCTGGTTCAGTTGCCGTTCGATGCAGCCCTTCAGTCGATGAGTCGTGTCTGCTGCCGCATGGAAGTTGAGCAGGTGGCGGCTTGACCTTTTCCGCCTGGATATCCGAGCCGATCAACTGGATCTTTCTCTTGGTGGGGCTGGTTGTGCTCGCGTCAGGATTCCGTGTCGTGACCGCCAAGAACGTCGTGCACGCGGCTCTGCTCCTCGTGGCCGCACTCGCGGGGACCGCAGGACTCTTTCTCATGCTCGCGGCCGAGTTCGTAGCCTGGGTGTTGGTCCTGGTTTACATCGGAGCGGTGATTGTCCTGTTCCTGTTCGGGATCATGATCACCCGCGCCCCGACCGGCCAGGATGAGGGTCTCGACTCCGAGAAGAAGGTTGTCCCCGCCCTACTTTCGGTTGGCGTTTTTGTTTTGATGGCCTGGGGATCGATCGACGCCTTCGGCACCACGCTGGTGGGCGCGACGGGGGATCCGATTTCGACCGAGCTGATCGGCGAGTCTCTGCTGGGCAGATTTGTCATCCCCTTCGAGGTGGTCTCCTTCGTCCTGTTGGCGGCGCTGATCGGCAGTATCACTCTTGCCCGAAAAGACCTCACGCCAATCGAGGAAGAGGAAGGACGGCGGGTCTGATGATTCTGAGCCAGTTCCTCATCCTGGCGGCTGCTCTTTTCGCTTTCGGCATATATGGCCTGCTGGTGCGGAGAAACATCGTGCTGATCCTCCTCTCTGTCGAACTGATGCTCACCGCGGTGAACATCAACTTCAT
This sequence comes from Acidobacteriota bacterium, assembly GCA_022573225.1. Taxonomy (GTDB): domain Bacteria; phylum Actinomycetota; class Acidimicrobiia; order Spongiisociales; family ZC4RG35; genus JACZUI01. Next base: position 56,281 of record JACZUI010000001.1, on the reverse strand, counting down.
CGCCTTCGAGTCCGTCTTCCGCAGCCCCGACGCCATAGGCCAGGTTTTCGCCATCTTCATAATCACCATCGCTGCCGCCGAGGTGGGCATCGGGCTCGCCATCGTGTTGATGATCTTCAGAAACCGTAAGTCCGCCAATGTCGACGAGCTCAGCCTGATGAGGTATTGATGGTGCGCAGCTCTGAGACCGGGGGCTACCGCTCCGTCGAGGCGGTGATGCCCCTTGTTTGACCTTGCTTTCATCGCTGCCCAGGAGGCGCACGAGATCCACGCCGGTGACGGTGGCTGGTGGGCCGACACCGCCGGCATCATGCTGGCGCTTCCTTTGGTGGCGTTCCTGCTGATCCTGGCCTTTGGAAAGAGGATGAAGTACCAGGGTGGGGAGATCGCCATCGGGGCTCTCGCGATAAATGCTCTCTGGGCCAGCGTCCTGATGGTCCTCAACATGACAGAGGGTGTCCTCACCCAGACCACATTCGTGATCGGGCGCATTGGCAGCGGCCTTGTCTTCGAGCTGGGATGGGTCGTCGACGGTCTTTCGATCCTGATGTACTTCCTCGTCTCGGTGGTGGGGCTTCTCGTCTTCATCTACGCCGTCGGCTACATGAAGGGCGACCGTCGGCTGCCCTGGTTCTTTGCCGCCTTTTCCCTGTTCGCCGGGGCGATGTTGGTCCTGGTTGGTGCGCCGAATCTGGTGCAGCTGATTATCGGATGGGAGGGCGTCGGTCTCGCTTCCTACTTGCTGATCGGGTTCTATTGGGAGGACCTCGCCAACGTCAAGGCCGGCAACAAGGCCTTCCTCGTCAACAAGGTGGCGGATGTCGGCCTCGTTCTCGGTGCGATCATCGTTGCCCTCGCCGTCGGATCCTTCGACTTCTTCGACATCAACGAGGCCGCAATCTCGGGGAATGCAGAACTGGGGGCAGTGGCCGTAGTGGGCGCCCTGCTTCTTTTCTTCGGCGCGATGGGAAAGAGTGCCGTGTTCCCGCTTCACATCTGGCTACCCGACGCCATGGCGGGGCCGACTCCAGTCTCGGCGCTCATGCATGCGGCGACCATGGTCACCGCCGGCGTGTATCTCATGGCCCGGATGTTCCCGCTGTATCAGAACATGGCACAGGAAGCTCGCACCCCGATGATCATTCTCGGCGCGATAACCCTGTTCGGAGCCGGCCTGCTGGCCCTGGTTGCGAAGGACATCAAGAGGCTCCTGGCGTACTCGACGGTCTCACAACTCGGGTACATGATGACCGTGATCGCCGCCGGTGGCTACACAGCCGGCATGTTCCATTTGTTCACCCATGCCTTCTTCAAGGCTCTCCTCTTCCTCTGTGCCGGCTCGGTGATTCATGCCGTGCACTCCAACAACATGAGCGACATGGGCGGTCTCCGCAAGTACATGCCCAGGACGTACTGGACCTGGATCGCCGGGTCCCTGGCCCTGGCGGGTGTTGGGCTTTCCGGGTTCTGGTCGAAGGATGAAATCCTCTCGACTCTGGGTAATGAGGGATACCAGATCGTGATGTGGGTGGCGATCGCGGGAGCCTTCGTTACCGCCTTCTACATGGCGCGCGCCACCGTTCTCACTTTTCACGGCAGTTACGAGGGGGAACGCGAGCCGCATGAGTCGCCGAGCGTGATGACGGTGCCGCTGATTCTGCTCGCCATACCGACTGCCTTCGCCGGCCTGCTCAACATACCCGGCGTCTCCTGGCCGGTCATAGGAAACTTCACCGAGTGGCTGGCGGTTCGGATCGTTCCGATGGGTGATCATCATGCCGAGTCCATCGACTGGCTGATCGGGGGTATCGGTCTGCTGGCGGCGGTCGCCGGCATTGCCGTCGGCTGGGCGATCTTCTCCAAGGACCGGGACAGCCAGGAAGATCGCGACCTTTTCGAGATCCCCGTCTTCTATCCGCTCTTCAGGCGAGGCTATTACATCGATGACGTCGCCCTTGGCGCCGTTGGCGCCACCATTGGGCCCATCGCCCGTTTCGTCGATTGGACCAACACCCACATACTTGATGCGATCGTCAACGGGGTGGGCATGGCGATCAAGTACCTGGGCGGGTTTGTCTACGGCATCATCGACCAGAGGGGTGTTGATGGGGTTGTTCACGGAGTGTCGGCGATAGCCGACGGCGCCGGCTCTGTTTTGCGCAGGATGCAGACCGGCCAAGTTCAGCAGTATGCGGCCTCCTTCGTAGCAGGGGCGCTCATCCTGGTAGTCGTGTTCGTGTTCGTCCTATAGGAGAGGCTGACAGCAATGGAATGGTTCGAAAGTTGGGGTGTATCACTGATTGTGTTCTTGCCCGTGGTGGGGGTCCTCGTCCTCGGATTGACACCCAAAGCCAACGAGAACGCCCTGAAGCGGACGGCCCTGGTCGTGTCGCTGGCCGTTTTTGCCTTGTCGCTGGTGCTCATCGGGCAATTCGACTTCGGCGGCGGTCCGTACAACACCTATCAGTTCGAGGTGAACCAGAGTTGGATCGGCGCCATAGATGCCAACTACCACGTTGGCATAGACGGAATCAGCCTGCCTCTCCTGGTCCTGTCCACATTCGTGATGGTGCTGGCGGTGATCTACTCCTGGAACAACTGGGACGAGCCCAAGAACCCCAAGGCTTTCTTGATCCTCATGATGATCCTGGCGACCGGGATGAACGGAACCTTCGTTGCCCTCGACCTCGTTCTGTTCTTTGTCTTCTTCGAGGTCGTGTTGCTTCCGATGTACTTCATGATCGGAATCTGGGGCGACCGCACCCCGCGAAGGATCCCGGGATTCAGTACGGAGGTGGAGACGAGGCTCTATGCCTCGATCAAGTTCTTCCTGTTCACTTTGTTCGGGTCGGCATTCATGCTGCTTGGCTTCCTCGCCCTCTACTTCGACTCGGCGAGATTCGGGGAGCGCACCTTCGACATCGTGCAGTTGACGGAACTCGGTGCCTTGGGCTCCTTCACCGGCAGCTTTGCCTTCTGGGTTTTTGGGGCGATGTTCCTCGGGTTCGCAATCAAGGTGCCGATGTGGCCTTTCCACACCTGGCTCCCAGACGCTCACACGGCTGCGCCGACAGTCGGCTCCGTTCTCCTGGCTGCGATTCTCCTGAAGCTCGGGTCCTACGGCTTCATTCGAATTGCGCTGCCGATCCTCCCCGACGAGGCGAAAAACTGGGCTCCGGCCATCGCAATTCTCGCGGTTATCGGGATCATCTACGGATCGCTTGCCTGTCTGGCTCAGACCGACTTGAAGCGCCTGATCGCCTTCTCGTCCGTGGGCCACATGGGCTTTGTGATGCTTGGAATCGCGACCATGACCGACATCGGGATCAACGCGGCCATCATCGGGATGGTTGCCCACGGTCTGATCACGGGTCTGCTCTTCTTCCTTGCCGGCTCGATGCACCATCGCTACCACACCAGGGATATGGCGCGTCTCGGTGGCAACCTGAAACTGATGCCCGTGTTGGGCGGGATCCTTGCGTTCACCGCGATGGCGTCACTGGGCCTGCCCGGGCTGGCGGGGTTCTGGGGCGAGTTCATGTCGCTTCTCAGTGCCTATAACCCACTTGGCGGCCTGCCGCTCGGCGTCTTCCGCACCTCGATGGTCCTGGCTGCGATCGGGACGGTCCTCACGGCCGGCTACATGTTGTGGATGTTGCAGAAGGTCAACCTGGGTGAGCCGAGCGATGAGTGGCAGAGTCACGAGTTCCACGACGTGGATCGGTTCGAGATGGCGGCCTGGGCGCCGCTCATAGTCCTGATCGTCGTGATTGGCTTCTATCCAAACCTCGTCTTCAGTGCCACCACCGACACCGTCACCTCGCTGGTAGACACGGTGTTCAACGGCGACGCGACCGCTGCGCTGACCAGTGTGAAGGGCGGCTGATCGGTGACCTTCACCATCGACTACCTGGCTCTGGCGCCCGAGCTGGTCATCGTCGGGACGTTGTTGGTTGTGTTCACGTTGGACATGGTTCTCACCCGACCCAAGAAGTTCTGGATCGCGACCGCCGCCGTGGCGGGAACCGCCCTGGCTGCCATTCCGCTGGTGATCCTCGGTGTCCAGGGGGAAACCCGATCCATGTTCGACGGTTCGTATGTGGTCGATGAGTTCGCCCTCGTGCTCAAAGGCCTGTTCATCGTTGCGGCGTATCTGGTCCTGCTGATGTCCCATCACTACATCGAGTCGGAGCGCTATTACCAGGGTGAGTACTACTTCCTCCTCCTGGCCTCGGTCCTGGGCTCGCTGGTGATGGCGTCCTCACGGGATCTGATCATCCTCTTCATCGGGCTCGAGTTGACGACCGCACCGTTGTTCCTGCTCACCGGATGGAGAAAGGGAGACGCCAAGTCCAATGAGGCGTCCTTGAAGTACTTCATCCTTGGCGTCCTCTCTACGGCGATCTTGCTCTACGGCATGTCATTCCTCTACGGGTTGACCGGCGAGATCACCTTCAGCGGATTGGCCGAGGCCACCGCCGGGCGGGGAGACGAGCCGGCGATGGTCATGGCAATTCTCTTTGTGATCGTTGGTTTCGGCTTCAAGATCGCCGCGGTTCCATTCCATTTCTGGGCACCTGACACGTATGAGGGCGCACCGACGCCCATTACCGCCTATCTGTCGGTCAACTCCAAGATTGCCGGCTTCGTGGCCCTGCTGCTGATGCTGTACATCGCTCTTCCCGGCGTTTCGGAGGTGTGGGCGCCTGCCCTGTGGATCCTTGCGGCCCTGTCGATGACGGTTGGCAACCTGTCGGCGTTGCGACAGACGAACATTGTTCGGCTACTGGCCTACTCGTCTGTGGCCCAAGCCGGATTCATGCTGGTCCCGTTCGCCGCGGCCGCCGTCGTCGGGGCCGATCTGGAAGAGGCCTTTGCGGCGACGGTCGTCTACCTCGCGATCTACGCCGTGATGAACTTGGGCGCCTTTGCCGTGGTGATCGCGGGAGCCCGTAAGACGCGTTCGGGCGAACTGTCGGCTTGGGCCGGCCTCGCTCAGGTCGATTCGAGGCTCGGTGTTCTGGTTGCGGTGTTCTTCTTCAGCCTCGCCGGGATCCCCCCACTGGCCGGATGGTTCGCCAAGTTCGCCATGTTCCGCTCCGTGATGATCGCCGGTGGGACGACAACGGTCGTCTTGGCGGTGATCGCAGCAGTCAACGCAGTGATCGCGCTGTATTACTACGCCAAGGTGGTCAAGACCGTCTGGGTGGACGATCCCACCGGGGAGTTCGTCGAAGATGTGGAGGCGGCACCGGCCGTTTCGCTGCGATTGGCTCTGTGGGTCTCACTGGCCCTCACCGTTGCCATCGGGTTCTTCCCCGCTCTAGTCACCTTCGTGGGCGACGCGTCCCGGGTCATCGCGGTGGGCGGCTAGCCAGCCGGCAGCTGACCGTATCCGCCCCCAAAATTGTCGGCCATGCTGTTGCCGATTTCCCTCAATCCTTCGGCCGCATCTCTCAGAGGATTGCCTTCGGGCAGCGAAGGGCCGATCAGAGCAAAAGCAACGACAAGGACGACCGCAAAAACAAGAAACGTCAGCGCGCGGCGCATACGAACAGGCTACCGATCTCAACCTGGCTCGTTGCGGGGCAGGGCTCGAAACCGCTCGGCTCAGGCCTGAACACGGCTCCGATGGAGTGACCGGTATTCCCTGTCGATGAGAGACCAAAGCGAGTGGTCGATCCAGTTGCCCCGGATGAGTAGTTCCTCGCGGAGTACCCCTTCCCGTATGAAGCCGAGCTTCTTGGCAACGCGGTCGGATGCGTCGTTTCCGATTGCGATCCTGAGGGTCACTTTGTGATAACTCAGGGATGTGAAGGCCTCCTCGAGGAGCCGACCCACCGCCTCGGTGCAGATTCCCTTGGAAATCTCGTCGCTTCGCACCCAATAGCCGAACTCGGCGATCTTCCCGAGTTGTGACACCGTCCACATTGAGACGTTGGCGACGTGACGGTCGGGTTGTTCCTTGAGCCTCACCGAGTAGTCCCAGGCCCGATCCTCCTTCCAAGCCTGAAGGGAGTCGCGAATGAAGGCGTTGGTGTCTCCGTGCTCGTAGTCGAGACGCGCCCAGGGGAGCCACTGGTTCAGGTCGGGGAGCGAGCTCCGTATCGCATCGTCGAGCGTGTTGTGATCGCGGCGCGAAAACCGCTGCAGGATGAGTCGGTCTGTCTCTAGTTGTGATCTTGGCACCCGGCCAGGTTATCCGCGCCCTTAACCTGTGGGCCTCATGTGGGACAGTCTTCATCTAATCGACGCGTATCCGCCACCCGATGAAAGGGCCCTGGCGGCAGTCCTCGCTCCCCTCTACGAGGACGACAGCGGCGAAATAAGGGTCGTACTCACCAAGCGCCCTGACACCATGCCGACTCACGCCGGACACATCGCTTTTCCCGGTGGTCGCGCCCATCCTGAAGACGATGGGCCCGTAGACACTGCACTTCGCGAGGCGCACGAGGAGGTGGGCATCGAGCGGGACCAGGTCGAGGTTCTTGGCTTTCTCCCTGCGATCGACACGGTCGAGTTCAGTCCTCTGGTCGTCCCGGTCGTTGGCAGGGTGAGCACCCCCCTTGGACTCGTTCTCTCCGAGCGCGAGGTCGTGAAGGTGTACACGCCGCTTCTCATGGATCTGGCTGAGGAGTCGAGGTGGTGGTCTGTCCCTTGGGATGGCCGTCAGGTCTGGTACTACGAACTCGAAGGCGACACCCTTTGGGGGGCGACAGCCTGGATGATTCGCACGATGCTCGGGCTGGCCGAGGAGTCTGCTGATTAATGCCGTTGGTCAGATCGGGGGGTCAGGCGCGACACTCGCAAGGACGAGGTTTCGCCACTCCTTGGGGCGGAATGGCGGAGCAGAGGACACCGCGAGTGGCGATGAACTGGTCGTCGAGATGAGTGACGTGCATTATTCAGCGGGCTCCTGGCCCGCTAGACCCTCCTTGTCTCTCTCCTCCGGAGTCCGGGAACGTCCCCCATGCTGAGACAACCGTTGAGAATTCGACGCGACGGATCCGTTGGGTTTTGGTGGACATAGAATGCTCGATTCGGGCAACCTCGGGTGGAAACTTGCGCAGAAAACTCCTAATCGGCGCTGGACTAATCGCAGTCCTGCTCCTGGCAACAGGGGCTACTTTTGCGTTGTCGACTTGGGGCGAGGTGAACCGGGTGTCCATCGACCGCCCAGCCTCAGCCGGTGTCGAAGCCGCTTCTGAGCCCGAAGGGGAATCCGAACCAGAGGTCGATCCGGAGACCGGAATCACCATCCCCCCTAGCGATGGTGGTCTGGACGTCTTTCTCCTGGTCGGATCGGACTCGAGGGATTCGCTCGAAGACCTGGAAGGGTTCGGCGAATTCGTCGGTGAGCGAGCAGACGTGGTGATGGTGATGATTCGCCCCCGCGATGGCTCCACCGCCGCGATGCTCTCCCTTCCCCGCGATCTGCTGGTTGAAGACGTCTGTGGAGGCGTAGCTCATCGGCTCAATGACGCCCTCGAGGGTTGCGGTGACTTCATGAACGGCCCTACGGCTCTGACCCTGAGTGTGGAGTCGATCTTGGGGATCACCGTGGATCACTTTGCTCTTGTCGACCTTGCCGGCTTCCAGGGGGTGGTGGACGCCGTCGGTGGCTATGAGATCTGTCTGAAACGAGATGTGCGCGATCAGAAGGCCAACCTCGAGCTCCCCGCCGGCTGCACACTCGCCTCTGGCGAGCAGACCCTTGCCTGGATGCGATCACGAAACACGCAGGAACTCACGGAGTCGGGTTGGCGAATCGTTCCGGGGGTCAATGACCTGACACGAAACGAGCGACAGCGCGTGTTCATGGTTTCGATGTTGTCGAGACTCTCCGATTTCGGCAGTCCTCAGGATATTGCGGCGGTGGCCCGGGCGGTGGCTTCGCATGTGACCGTGGACGATGAATTGACCCTGGTCGATGCCGTTAGCCTGGCTTGGACCATGAGGGGTCTCGGCACCGGTTCGGTCAACACGCTTGAAATCCCAGTTGCGAACTTTACGACCGCCTGGGGAGCGGAAGTCTTGGTTGCGACAGTCGATATCTCCGAGATCGTGGCCTCATATCTCTCGCCCGAATCGGCCGCCACCGCTTCCCCTACATTCTCCAAGTAGGGCGGTGCGGTGACTAACAAGCAGCGAGTGTTTTCGGGCATCCAGCCCACCGGGGGTCTTCCCCATGTAGGCAACTATGTCGGCGCGCTGAACAATTGGGTTGAGATGCAGGCTGATTACGACACGATCTATTGCGTTGTCGACCTTCACTCGATGACGATTCCCTACGATCCTCATGAGCTCAAGCAGGCGAGGATCGACACCGCCAAGATGTTGCTCGCCGTCGGCGTCGACCCGGACACGTCGCTTCTCTACTACCAGGCCGATGTTCTCCAACACGTCGAACTGGCCTGGATTCTCTCCACGATCACCGGCCTCGGTCAGTTGGAGAGGATGACCCAATTCAAGGAGAAGTCCGATAGGGCGGGCCAGAATCTGGGACTCCTCGCCTATCCGGTTTTGATGGCGGCCGACATCCTCATCCACAAGGTGCATGCGGTGCCGGTCGGAGATGACCAGGCGCAGCACCTCGAACTGGCCCGCGACCTGGCGATGCGCTTCAACGCCAGGTTCGGTGATGAGTTTCCCGTTCCGGATCGGATCACTCCAGGGGTCGGGGCACGGGTGATGTCGCTCACTGATCCGACGACGAAAATGTCAGGCTCCGATCCGAGTGTGAGATCCCGCATCCTCTTGAATGACCCACCCGACGTGATCGCCAAGAAGGTGAGGTCTGCGGTCACCGACAATGGGTCGGAGGTCGTCTACGACCCTGATGGCAAGCCGGGGATCTCGAATCTCCTCGAATTGTTCAGTTTCTTCGGCCGTCGGTCGATCGATTCTCTTGCAGACGAGTACGTCGATGCCGGCTACGGGACGTTCAAGGCCGCAGTCGGCGAGGCAATCGCCGCGGGCCTCGGTCCGATCAGGGAACGCTACGAGAGCTTCGACGACGAGGAAGTTTCCATGATCATGCGGCGGGGCGCCGAAGAAGCCCGTGATCGGACCGAGATCGAGATGAAGTCGGTCCGAGAGAAAATCGGGCTCTAGTACTCCTAGCCCGTGACCGACTCCAGTAGCTCCTGGGGAATCAGCAGGACTATGGCGGCAAGCAGGTTGAACCCGGAGTGGAGAAAGATCGCGGGTCCGAGTCGCCCGGTCTTGAGAGTGACCCAGGCGAGGATCAGCCCGATCAGGAACAGCTGAGGCAGGACGACCAATGCGGCCGCCGCCAGGGCCTCTGGGGCGAGACCGAGCATGTGGAAAGCAGCGAAGACCAGGGCTGTCACCACCATTATCGTGCGGCGTCCCTTGCTTCCCAGGGCCTTCAGGAGCACGCCGCGGAATATGAGTTCTTCGGTAACCGGGGCTAGAACAACCGCCACCACCACGGCTGCGATCCGGGCCGGAGTCGTTTCCAAGGCGGAGATCGCGTCACCGATCTGCTGGGCAGAGTCGCCTTCGGGGAAAAGGCGAGTGGTCAGCGGCAGGAACAAGACCGCTAGGACCAGTTGAAGAAGGAGCCCCAGTGCGAGATAGCGGATGTCGCCGCCATCGATGACAAAGCCGAGATCCCCTTCGCGGCCGCGGCCCAGCAACCAGAGAACGAGTAGATGCCCCACGTACTGTCCAGCGAGCCCCATGACCAGGAGAAACTCGCTGTTTCCCAGTGCGAGGCTCACGGCCAGGAATACGCCTGCTCCAAGAAAACCGCCGAGCACCACGAGGACGAAGTCGACGATTGACCATGATCGGGGCACGGCGGCGGAGCCTACAGCTCGGCCGGCACGAGTTGTCAGCTACTGGGATGACCGGTTAGGAGCACTGTTACCCTGCGAGGAACGTCGGCGGAGGTTGCTCGGAAGTGGAAATCGATATTGGTATCGGTAAGTCAGGCCGTCAGGCTTTCGGATTCGACGACATAGCGATCGTCCCCTCCCGCAGGACCAGAGATCCCGACGATGTCGACATCTCCTGGCAGCTCGACGCATTCAAGTTCACACTCCCGATGATGGGCTCGGCGATGGATTCGGCCATCAGCCCGAAGACGGCGGTGCAGATCGGTCGGCTTGGGGGGCTGGCCGTCCTCAACCTCGAGGGCTTGTGGACCCGTCACGAAGACCCCGAGCCGTACTTCGAGGAGATTGCCGGACTCTCCAAGGAGAAGGCCACATTGCGGATGCAGGAGATCTACCTCGAACCGGTGAAGCCTGACCTGATTGGTCAGCGAATCGCCGAGATCAAGGCGCAGGGTGTGGTCACAGCCGGGAGTCTCACCCCGCAAAATGTCCGCTCGTGGGCGCCGAGCGCTCTTGCTTCGGGCCTCGACGTTTTGGTGATCCAGGGGACGGTGGTGTCTGCCGAGCACGTCTCGAGCCGCGAGGAGCCTCTCGACCTCAAGGAGTACATCGTCGCCTCCGAAGTCCCGGTGGTCATCGGCGGATGTGCCAGCTATTCGACAGCCCTGCACCTGATGCGCACCGGAGCGGTGGGCGTCCTGGTCGGAGTTGGCCCCGGCGCGGCCTGCACCACCCGAGCAGTCCTGGGAGTGGGTGTTCCTCAGGCCACCGCCATCGCAGACGCGGCAGGAGCCCGTATTCGCTACCTCGACGAGACCGGGCGATACGTCCATGTGATCGCCGACGGCGGGATGCGCACCGGAGGTGACGTGTCCAAGGCCATTGCATGTGGTGCCGACGCCGTCATGATCGGGTCCCCACTCGCCTCAGCCACCGAAGCCCCGGGGCGGGGGTTCCATTGGGGCATGGCCACGTTCCACCCGACTTTGCCCCGAGGGGCGCGAGTAGAGGTGGGCGACCGTGGCACTCTCCAGGAGATAATGGTCGGGCCTGCCCATGAGAACGATGGCAAGCTCAATCTGTTTGGGGCACTCCAGGTATCCATGGCGACCACCGGGTATTCAAACGTCAAGGAGTTCCAGAAGGCAGAAGTAATGATTGCCCCGTCGCTCCAGACGGAGGGCAAGTCCCTCCAGCGCAGCCAGCATGTCGGAATGGGTTAGGACTCCGCCGACCAACGGCATTGTTCAACAGACTCCCGGCAACAAGTAGCAGGTTTCAAGTAGTGCCCACAGGCGACAGACCTCAAGATTCCGAAAGAAGCACAAGATCTGTGCTGGTCTTGGACTTTGGTGCTCAATACGCGCAACTGATCGCCAGAAGGGTCCGTGAGGCCCATGTCCATTCGGAGATCGTCTCCCGCGACATCTCCCCGGAGGAGATCGCAAGCCGCCGCCCGCTGGGTCTCATCCTTTCGGGCGGCCCGGCCTCGGTCTACGCCGAAAACGCCTACCGCATGAATCCAGCGATCCTCGATCTGGGGATACCCATTCTCGGGATCTGTTACGGCCATCAACTTCTCGCCGACATGGCCGGAGGCAAGGTAGCCAACACCGGCGATGCCGAGTACGGGAGCACGGGTCTGGAGATAACCGCGGGCTCGGTGTTGCTCAAGGACCTCCCTGCCTCGCAAGAGGTGTGGATGTCCCATCAGGACCAGGTTGTTGAGCCTCCGGACGGCTTTGTCTCCGTTGCGACCACCGGCGGGGCAAAGGTCGCAGCCATGGAAGACATCGAACGGGGCCTATTCGGGGTTCAGTTCCATCCCGAGGTGGCTCATACCCCTCGAGGGGGCGAGATCCTCAGGCGGTTCCTCCACGAGGTTTGCGGCGCCTCACCCACCTGGACCTCGCACTCGATCATTGAGAATCAGGTGGCGCTCATACGGTCGCAAGTAGGCGACGGCAAGGTGGTTTGCGGTCTGTCCGGCGGTGTGGACTCGGCAGTGGCGGCAGCCATCGTCAGCCAGGCTGTCGGGGATCAACTGACCTGCATCTTCGTTGACCATGGGCTGCTTCGTGCCGGCGAGGCGGAACAGGTGGAGGAGACATTCCGCACCAACTTCGATGTCGACCTCATTCATGTCAAGGCGCAGGATCGATTCCTGGATGCGCTGAGCGGTGTTACCGACCCGGAGCAGAAGCGGAAGATCATTGGAGAGACCTTCATAAGAGTCTTTGAAGAAGCAGCCAACACGGTTGGCGACGCTTCGTTCCTGGTTCAGGGGACCCTTTACCCCGACGTCATCGAGTCCGGGTCAGGTTCGGCAGCGACCATCAAGACCCATCACAACGTTGGTGGTCTTCCGGAGGACATGGCTTTCGACCTGATCGAGCCACTTCGGAATCTGTTCAAGGACGAAGTTCGCGCCGTGGGCGAGGATCTGGGGCTACCCGAAGAGATTGTCTGGCGGCAACCCTTCCCGGGCCCAGGGCTGGCGGTGCGAATCATTGGCGAGGTAACTCTGGAGCGGCTGGAGCTGCTCCGCTCGGCAGATCAGATCGTGTTGGAGGAAATTGGTCGCGCCGGCCTCTATCGGGAGATCTGGCAGGCGTTTGCCGTGCTCCTGGCGGTGAAGACGGTTGGGGTCCAGGGGGACGAGCGCACCTACGCATATCCGGTGGTGGTGCGCGCCGTCACCTCTGAAGATGCGATGACCGCTGATTGGGCCCGGCTGCCATATGAGGTCTTGGAGAGGATCTCGAGCCGGATCATCAACGAGGTGCCCGGGATCAATCGAGTCGCGTATGACATCTCATCCAAACCACCGGCAACGATCGAGTGGGAGTGATGGGTTGTAATGGCCCTTCTCATCAATGGCTCCGGCGTCTCGTTCGAACTATTTGTGCGACAGACCACTGGAGCCGTTCGGTTCATTCAGGGGGGCTAGCGCGCTGCCGATAAGGAAATGATCGGCCAGGGAAATCCGCTCTTGGACAACAACAATCCGGACCTGAACCGTATCTTCCACGACGAGTTGGAGGAACGGTCAATTCGTCTCGTCGCGGGCGCCCGTAGCCTGCGAGACCGGACTCTTGCTGCGACAACGGTCCCCGACTTGATCCGGGATGCTCACACGATCAAGGGGTCGGCCGGGCTTCTTCGCCACGACGTGATCCGCGATGTGTCGGCCCGACTCGAGCAGCTTTGGAAGATGGTCTCTGAGGGATATGCCCCGGCACCCGAGGTGGTGGTCGCGATGGAGGCGACGGCGGGCCGAATTCTCCAAGCGTTTGATGAGGACGACTATGACGATCTCGCCGAGGTGGGAGAAAGCCTGATCGGAGCCCTGGAAGAGTCGGGTGAACCTGCCGAGCTTGTTCCGCTGCGTCAGCCCGAGCCAGGGAGCCTCGGTGGTCTCCTCTCGTCTGTGTCTGAGTCTTTGCTAGGTGGCGCGACCCGGGTCGATACGGGCGAGCTGTACCGGTTGATCAATCGAATCGTCGAGGTTTCCCTCGACGCCGATGCCCTTACTGATCTCGCATTGGTATCAATCGAAGGGTCGGATCAAAACCTGGTCCGCCGCACCTGGCGGAGTCAGTTGGAGAGGCTGAGCGACTCCATTGGGGATATTCAGGAGCAGGCGGTCGCTCTGGCCAATGTTTCCTTCCGGGACGCGACTTCGACGTTCCCTCAGTTCCTTCGCTACCTCGGCCGAAGAATGGGCAAGGACGTTCGTTTCGAGCTGGTGGGCGAGGATGTGCAGCTCGATCGGCAGATCGTGGACTTGCTCCGGGAGCCGCTCCGCCATCTTCTCGTCAACGCCGTTGATCACGGCATCGAGCCATCAAAGGAGCGAGTCAAGGCAGGCAAGCCGGCAACCGGCACGGTCCAGGTTGGTTCGCGGCTGATAGAGGACGGTGTCGAGGTGACGGTCGCCGACGATGGCGCGGGCATCGATTGGGACACCGTGGCCGACCTGGCGTCGCGTCAGGGGCTTCCTTACGTCCGGTCGGATCTTGTGCCTGTTCTGTTCCACGAAGGATTCTCCACCGTCAAGGTGGTGACCGATTTCTCGGGCGAAGGTGATGGCCTTGCCGCCGCGCGCGAGGCAGTGGAGCAAATCAACGGAGTCATCCATATCGAGTCGAGAAGGGGGAAAGGCACGAGAGTGATCATGACCCTTCCGCTTTCCATGGTGCTTCAGAATGTAGTTGTAGTGGCTACTGGCGACCAGTTCTGGGGTATCCCCGAGGCATTTGTAGAGGATTCGATGCCGCTGGCGCAGGCGGAGATAAGGGTCACCGACAACGGCCGGGTGGTTCGGATCGAATCGGATGCGGTTCCATGCATATCCCTGTCCGAAGCCGTTGGCTCCGACGGCGAGGCCGAAGAGTCGGAATTGTTGCTGGTAGGAACCCATTCAGGCCTGATCGCGGTGACCGTGAGTGAGCTGATCGATCGTCGCCGGGTGGCTGTCAAGAGTCTTGGCCCCATCCTCGAAGGTTCCGGTCACGTGACCGGTGCCGCACTGTTGGGCGGAGGCCAGGTTCTGGTTGTGCTCGATCCCAACTTCCTTGGCGTCATGGCCCGGCGACGCCCGAAACTGGCCACTCAGCGACCTCGTGTTCTGGTGGTGGACGACTCGGCCGGAGTGCGTCAGCTCCTGTCCGCCACCCTGAATGGCGCCGGGTTCGAGGTCGAGGTCGCCGGTGGCGCCAGAGAGGCGGTTGTTGCGATGGCCAACGACGGGTTCGATGCACTGGTCGTCGACTATTCGATGCCCCGATCCAACGGCGTCGAGCTGGTCCGAGCCTTGCGAGCCTCGGAGGTTCGAGTGCCCATCATCATGGTTTCCGGTGTGGCTACCCCGGAAGAGAAGCAGGCGGCCTGGGAGGTCGGCGTAGATGCCTACCTCGACAAGTTTGATCTGCGGCAGGGGGTCCTGACCAGCACCCTGAGAAGCCTGATCGGAATGGACGAAGAGGATACGGGGTAGTTGGGAGCCGGCTGAACGATCTGAGCAACGGCATTACTCGGCAGACTCGTCGACCATTCATCTGACAGGCCGCTAGACCCGGCTGCCAGCCACCGCACCGGCCTTCAGGTCAGTGCTTATCGACCCGATAATCACAAGTACATGCTTGGTTTACCGCGCATTCCGGAAGTTCTGACGTACATACTTCCCCTGGTGGGGATTGCGGGCGTCCTCTGGGCGTTCTCGATCACCTCTCACGGGCGCGAACGGGAACGGGAGGTACGTCGCCTTTCCGAGGAGGCGCACAGCATCAAGAACGACTTTGTGGCGATGGTCAGCCATGAGCTCCGAACCCCATTGACATCGATCGCAGGGTTCGCCGACACCCTGGTTCAGTCATGGAAAGAGCTCCCTCGAGAGGAAGTCGACGAATTCCTCTCCATCATCGACCGTCAGGCCATCTATCTAGGCGACCTGGTCGAAGACGTGTTGGTGATCCCTCGTCTCGAGGCCGCTCGGATGCGTTTCCACAACGAGCTGTTCGACTTGGGCGACCTCATCGAGGATGTGGCCAAGATGGTATTCCCCAACGGGGGAAGGAAGACCTCGCTGGTGTCGCTCCCCGACGGAGTTCGGGTCAATGCCGATCGACGCCGTGTTCAGCAAGTCATTCGAAACCTGATGGAAAATGCCCGAAAGTACGGGGGCGACCAGATCATGGTGGAAGGTTTCGTTATGGGAGATCAGTACCTCATCATCATCTCGGACAACGGACCAGGTGTTCCTGACGAAGAGACCCAGAGAGTCTTTGAGAACTTCGAGCAGATTTCCAAGGGTGATGCCCGTGAGGCCACCGGAATCGGGTTGGGGCTGCCCATCGCGAGAAGGCTGGCACGGGCAATGGACGGGGAAGTCTGGTACGAGCGGCGCTTCCCGACCGGGGCCCGTTTTTGCTACTCGCTGCCCTTACGCCTCCGCTCGGTCGCCGCCGAGGAGGATGGCGCAGGCTCGGATGACCCGATGGCTTCGGCTGTGGTCGAAGTGGAGTCGCCCACCGTTTCCGTCGGCTGATAACACCTTTGTGATTTCGTCGCCGGCTGCCGGTACCATGGCCCGCAGATGCAGGCTGAGTGGTTTCTAGACGACGTACCGGCCGAGTCACCTCTGTTCGCCGATCTCAACCCCACCCAGCGTGAGGCTGTGGCTGCCACCGAGGGACCGATTCTGGTGGTGGCCGGCGCCGGATCGGGGAAAACCCGGGTTCTCACCTATCGCATTGCCCATCTGATCCGCGATCTCCATGTACCCGCGGAGTCGATCCTCGCGATCACGTTCACCAACAAGGCCGCCAACGAGATGAAGGAAAGGGTGAGTCATCTCCTGGGCGGGATGGTTCGATCGATGTGGATATCGACCTTCCATTCCTCCTGTGTTCGCATCTTGAGGCGGGAAGCCACCCGTCTCGGTTATCGGTCAGGTTTCACCATTTACGACGACGCCGACTCCATCCGGCTTCTCAACCTGGTAGTCAAGGATCTCGACCTCGACACCAAACGGTTCCCGCCCAAGGCGATGAGGGGGGCCATCTCGAAGGCGAAGAGCGAGCTTGTTGATTTCGAGTCGTTTGCCGATCAGGGCGACGGCTTTTTCCACGAGCAGGTGTCCGATATCTATCGGCTCTACCAGCAGCGGCTCATCGAGGCCTCGGCAATGGACTTCGACGACCTCCTCATGGTCACAGTCGAGTTGTTCGCCGCCTTCCCCGAAGTCCTGGCCCACTATCAGAGCCGTTTCCGCTATGTCCTCGTCGATGAGTACCAGGACACCAATCGGGCCCAATACATGTTCGTGAAGCAGCTGACCGCAGTTCATCGCAACCTATGTGTGGTTGGCGACTCGGATCAGTCGATCTACAAGTTTCGCGGTGCCGATATCCGGAACATTCGGGATTTCGAGAAGGACTATCCCGACGCTCGTGTGGTGGTGCTCGACCAGAACTATCGATCAACCGAAGTCATTCTCGAGGCGGCCAACTCGATCATCTCCAAGAACACGAAACGGACTCCGAAGAACCTCTGGTCTGACCGTGGCCGAGGCGACCCGATCATCAGGTATGAGGCCGAGGATGAGCACGACGAAGCGGGCTACGTCGTCGATGAGGTCGAGAGGCTCAAGTCGATGGGTTACAACCTCTCTGACATCGCGGTCTTCTACCGGACCAACGCGATGTCGCGGGTGATAGAGGACGTGTTTGTGAGACGCGGTGTTCCCTACAGCGTGGTGGGATCGGTCAAGTTCTACGACCGGAAGGAGATCAAGGACGCGGTTGCCTATCTGCGTCTGATCGCCAACCCGGATGATGAGATATCCGCCAAGAGGGTCATCAACGAGCCGAGGCGGGGTATCGGCAACACCACCCTGGCCCACCTGGATCGATTCAGCCAGTCGCACCGCATCCCCTTCTTCGAGAGCCTCACCCGGGTTTCTGAGATCCACCAGTTGAATTCTCGTGCTCAGGCGGCCGTTGGCGAGTTCGTCGCTTTGATCGAAATGCTGAGGGAGAAGGCCGCTTCGGACGGAGTCGAGGCTGTGGTAACTGCCGTATTGGATTACACCGGGATGGTCTCGACCTACGAATCAGAGAGGACAATCGAGGCCATGGGCCGGGTCGAGAACCTCAAGGAGCTGGCCGGAGTAGCCGCCGAGTTCGAGAGCTTCAACGAGGGTGCGGTGATCGGTGACGAGGAGTTCGACCTCCTCGACAATTCCCGTCGTCTCGAGATCTTCCTGGAGTCAACCGCTCTTGTGGCGGACATTGACGAGTGGGACGAGGGCGCCGGAGCGGTGACGTTGATGACCTTGCACACCGCAAAGGGACTCGAGTTTCCCGCGGTTTTCATCGTCGGCATGGAAGATGGGATCTTCCCTCATATGCGTTCACTGGGAGACCCAGCCGAGCTGGAAGAGGAGCGGAGGCTGGCCTATGTCGGCATTACGCGGGCGCAGGATCACCTCTATCTCACCTCGGCTTGGAGCAGGATGCTTTTCGGAGGATCCAACTACAACCCTCCATCCCGGTTCTTCAACGAGGTGCCGGAAGCTCTCTTGAAGAAAGCCCCGAGACGCACGCGAAGATCCCAATCAGAAAAGGCTGCGAGTTCCGGTCCCCGGATGACTGTCGATCCAGATCAGATCGGGCCTGGGGACAGGATTCGACATGACAAGTGGGGGCTGGGAACAGTGCGCGAGATCGTCGGAGCAGGTGATCGCGCCGAGGCCGAGGTCATGTTCGACACTCAGGGCAAGAAAAGGCTGCTCCTCGCCTGGGCGCCGCTGGAGAAGGCGTAATCCGTCTCGAGGCGACCATTGAGGAGGCTTCTCCGCGATGAGCTGGGAATGGTCGGCGGCGAGTCCCTGGAAGTGACAGTCGAGCGGGATGACGGGGAGCGGAAGGTGACGATCCCGGTTGAGTTGGAGGCTGCGTTCGGGTCAAGCCCGGAGGCCAGGAGTGCCTTCGAGAAACTCAGCTACTCCCATCAGCGAGAGCACGTCAACTAGGTCAGCGAGGCCAAGAAGTCGGAGACCCGGCTGCGTCGGGCCGGGCGAACCGTGGAGTGGGTGCTCGGCGAGGCTACCTACTACTGGGGCGCTCAGGGTTGGGGTGCGTGGATGCGTTCGGCTTGCTTGGGTATGGCAAAGACCCACAATGCAACGACGGCGTGGAACCCGATGAGTGCGGCCACTGCGAGGGGCCCGTATTCATAGTCGCCGCCGGGCGGATTGATGTTGTAGAGCGCCGAGGAAACAAAGCCGAAGAAGCCCACGAGAAGCGCAACTGTCTCGCCGACCAGGATCGCCCTCAGCGACCATGGCTCGAGAGCTTCCAAGACACCCGACAGGTAAGCCAACACAAAACCCGCCTGGATCAGGAGCCCGACGCCGAGGGCCACCACAACCAGTGGTGTGTCATCGGTGATGATGAATAGTCCGATGAGCGCGAATCCCATCAGTCCGTTGATAACCGAAAGTGTCAACAACACGGTTTTCATAATGTGTTCTCCTCCTGATTCGATCCATCCCCGGGCGACGACCCGGACTCCTCCCAGCATCCATCGCACGGCAGCCAAAGCCCCTGGGATCTCTTCCAGCTCAGACGCCCATGCCCACGCCCACTCCCTTCGGGACGAGGGAGCCAGAAGCACCAAGAACCGACTCCAGCGTGCGAGGGTCTGACCCCAATGACGTTTCACCCTGGTTCTCCCAGGGGTTGAGGCAGGGGATTGGAGGCCGTCGTGAACTTGCTGAGAGCCTCGGTAGCCCAGACTCGGCCGGCTGCGGTCAGGCGATACATGTGACGTGGAGGCCTTCCATCCTTGGCGGGCTTCTTCCACTCGGTCTCCAGATAACCCCGGTCGCCGAGCCGCATCAGGATCGGATAGAGGGTTCCCGACGACAGCCCAAGTTGTTTACTCAGGTCGTAGCCGTAGAGCCACTCGCCCGGTCTCTCGAGGAAGGCGGAGAGGGCTGCGGCCGTTTGAGAAGATGGGCGTCGACCTTCCATCCTGTTAACTCTACATATATAGAGGTGCTAGTTCAACCGGGCTCGTCTAGAACGGCAGGATTTTGGGAAGGCTGAAAATAACAAGCGTGGCGCCGACAAAGAGAAAAGTCGCAACTCCCAGCGCCAGGTTGCCGTTCCGTCTGGAATTCAGCTTGGAGCTCACCCCTCCAAAGAAGAGGACAAGCGCAAAAGCCACCACCGTGAGCACGTATTGGTCTGAGGTCTCGTTGGCTACTCCGGCTTCCGTGGCGAATTGATCGGCTTCCACCTCGAGACGCTGCGCCTCCAGTGTGTTGGCGAGGACGTACTCATCCATTGCGAAGGGAGTGGCGGGGGCAGCCTCCGAATCCTCCGCGAATAGCACGAGCCATGCGTCGAAGGCGGGTCTGAACTCCTCTCTCACTCTCTCGAAGAGAAATCCCGAAAGGGTCCCGTCAGTCGGCTGGTACACCTCGCCAGTGCCGATTTCGATGAGTCCTTCCCTGGCGTCTGTGTTTAACGCATCAAGCCAACTGATGAATATCGCAACGTCAACACCCGTCTGCTGGCCCGCTCTGGTGTCGAACCGGGTCGACTCGGTTCGGGTAGCACCGGCTCTGCTGAACGACGTCGCCTGCTCACCACTCCATTTGGCGCTCTGAAAGGCCGCCCAGGCAGTGAATATGGCAGCAAGTGCCATGATGATTGTCGCTACCAGCTCGACCCGGTCGGATGAACCGAGGATGAGTTTGTCGTCTTGCTGATTTGTCATGGCCGGTGACGTTACCGGTCTCGCTCAGGCGCTCTCCACTCCTTCGAGCAATTCCATCCAACTCGCGACGAACTTCTCGACACCCTCCCGTTCCAGGGTGTTCACGACGTCGGCGTAGTCGATCCCGACTCGATCGAGCCGATCGAGGTCCTCCCTGGCCTTGATGATGTCGAACTTGGAGAACGCTTTCGGCGCAGGATCACCATGGTCTTGATAGCCGTCGATGGTTCCCAGCGGCATGGTGTTGACCGTGTTTGACGCCACCAGCCCTTCCACATAGAGAAGATCGTTGTAGTCGGGATTCTTGGTCGATGTCGAGGCCCAAAGAGGGCGCTGGGGCCGGGCGCCTTTGGCGGCGAGCATGCCGTAGCGTGTCGATGCGAACTCGTTGACGAATTGCCCGTAGGCGACACGCGCGTTCGCCACGGCGGTTACTCCCTTCAGCTCGGAGGCCTCGGAGCTGTCGATGGCGTCGAGTCGCCGATCGACCTCGGAGTCGAATCGAGATACGAAGAACGACGCAACGGACGCCACGGTGGAGAGATTCCCACCAACCTCGTGATAGGCCTCCAGGCCGCCCAGATAGGCGTCGATTACCTCGCCGTACCGCTCCAGAGAGAAGATCAAGGTGACGTTCACCGAGATCCCCTCGCCGATCAGCCGCTTGATTGACGGGATTCCTTCCGGTGTCGCCGGAACCTT
Source organism: Acidobacteriota bacterium (assembly GCA_022573225.1). GTDB lineage: Bacteria > Actinomycetota > Acidimicrobiia > Spongiisociales > ZC4RG35 > JACZUI01. Next base: position 35,426 of record JACZUI010000001.1, on the reverse strand, counting down.
TACCAACAGGTTGCGCCGGTCTATCTGCTTCACCCAATCTCGGGCTTCCGCCACCGTGGCTTCGGTGTCGGAGGCCAGAGTCGGAGAGACCTCGACTGAGACGAATCCGTCCTTGCCGTCGGTCTTGTGATGGATCGGCATCAGCACGTCACACGCCCGGCTGATGTCCTCGGCCATCAGGCTCTTGACGATCTCCTCGGTCGGGGTGCCGGCCGACTTGAGATCATGGAGCTGTTGGTCGTAGTCGGACGATCCGACGATGGCCCCGGCGAAGATCGTGGGGTTCGAGGTTACGCCCGTAACGGCGTCGCGCTCTACTCGTTGGGCCAGCTCGCCCGAGTCGAGCATGGCCTTGGAGATCTGATCCGACCAGATCGACACGCCGGCCTTGGCCAGACCACGGAGGTTCGAAGATGTCATGACCCAAGCGTAGGGGATGGCGGTGTGGCAAGGTTCTGTAACAGAACGCCTAGCCATAACTGTCGGACTGAGTGCCCGGGGAGCCCCTCAGTCGGCGTCGAACGGGAGGAGCTTGAACGGCCGGCCGGACAACGATCTGATCGCCCGAAAATGCCGTTGGTCGAGGGTGAGGATCTCGTCGGTTCGATACCGCTTGGCTAAGACCACCAACGAAGCGTCGACCAGCCCGATTCGAAGATCCCGGTAGTTGTTCACGACGTCTAGGGCGGTGGAGATGTCAGTCCAGTTGAGTGAAGCCAGTTCGAAGTCACCGGCAGCGAATATCTGTATGGCCTTGCTTGCCTCTGTCTCGCCAACTCGTCTACCGATGAGGTAGTTGAGCTCAGTTAGGACTAGCGGCGAAATGACACGCCGATCGGCCGATTCGATCGCCGCTATACACGCCTCGCTCTCGGGTTGTTCGGGCCAGAGGCTCGCGAGCAACCCGCTGGTGTCACAAATCAACGGTCCTCTCCCATTCCTTCGAGAAGCTCGTCGACTCGCCCGGCGAGGTCGAAGCCGAGCGGCTCGTCAAACAGTGGGAGGTCGAGCTTCGGAGGCTCTGACAACTTGAGATGGGTGCCGACAGCCTCTCTGATGATCTCCGCCTGAGTCATGCCGCGTCGAGAGGCCTCCCGTTTGATGGCCTTCTTGAGGTCATCGGGCAGATAGATCGTGGTGCGTTTCACGCCATACATAGTGCCATACATTGAGCCTGGTTGTTGATTGACGTTTGCAGAACGTCCTGGCGCGACTTGATGCCCCCCGGTCCCACTAGCCTTCCTCGCCGGTATGCCTCGACGAATTCTCATCGCCAAGCCCGGCCTGGACGGTCACGACCGCGGCGCCAAGGTCATCGCCCGGACACTTCGCGACGCCGGGTTCGAGGTGATCTACTCGGGCCTGCACCAGACTCCCGCTCAGATCGCTGAGACCGCCGTCCAGGAAGACGTCGACGCCGTCGGGCTGTCCTCGCTATCAGGCGCTCACAAGACCCTTTTCCCTCAGGTTGTCGATGAATTGAAGGCCCGCGAGGCGGGCGACATCGTCGTGTTTGGCGGGGGAGTGATACCCGAAGTCGACATCCCCGACCTGGTAGAAGCGGGTTTGGCCAAGATCTTCACCCCCGGCGCCCCCCTTGACGGCATCGCCGAATGGGTCGACTCCAACGTTCAACCAAAGGTTTAGACAGAAGGGAAAAAATTGAAGATCCACGAGTACCAGGCCAAGCAGCTCATGGCCGCCCGCGGCATCCCGGTCCCGATGGGGCGGATGGCCACAAGTGTCGATGAGGCTGTGGCCGCAGTCCGGCCCCTGATCGAAGAGTCGGGCAATCCAGTGGTGGTCGTCAAATCTCAGATCCACGCCGGCGGGCGCGGCAAGGGGACCTTCAAGGAGCACCCGGATGTGTCCGGGGTCAATGTGATCACAGACGGTGTCGAAGGCGGGCCGTCTGCGGCCGAGCAGGCAGTCCGTGACCTCGCCTCGAAAATGCTCGGGTCCACCCTGGTCACGATTCAGACTGGCGAAGACGGCAAAACGGTCAATCGTGTCTACATCGAGCAGGGAATCGACATCGCCCGAGAGCTGTATCTGGCGGTCTTGCTCGATCGGGCTACCGGCCGCAACATCGTGATGGCTTCCACGGAGGGGGGTGTGGAGATCGAGAAGGTGGCCGAGGAGACTCCGGAGAAGATCGTCAGAGCTGAGATCGACCCGGCCATCGGACTTGCCTCCTTTCAGGCCAACGAGCTGGCCCACGTTCTCGCGATCTCCGGTGATGCCGCGCGTAGCTTCGCCCGGTTCGTCAAGGCATTGAGCACGGCTGCCACCGAGCTCGACACCGACCTCATTGAGATCAACCCGCTGGTGATCACTACCGCCGATCAGGTGATGGCCCTCGACGGGAAGATGGCATTCGACGACAACGCCCTCTATCGCCACCCGGACATCGCAGAGATGCGTGACGAGACCGAGGAGGATCCATCAGAGGTTGCCGCAAAGAACGCTGGTCTCAATTACATCAAACTGGACGGGACCATCGGCTGCATGGTCAATGGCGCGGGGCTGGCCATGGCCACCATGGATACCATCAAGCACGTTGGCGGTGAGCCGGCCAACTTCCTCGACGTGGGTGGCGGCGCAGACGAGGAACAGGTCACTCAGGCATTCCAGATCATCACCCAGGATCCCAATGTCAGGGGGATCTTTGTCAACATCTTCGGTGGCATCATGCGTTGTGACGTCATCGCCACCGGGATTGTTCAGGCGGTCCAGAACGTCGGTCTCGAGGTTCCACTGGTGGTGCGGCTCGAGGGCACGAATGTGAAGCGGGGCAACCAGATCATCGAGGAGAGCGATCTCGACGTCGTGTCCGCCGACAGCCTTCGTGACGGCGCCGAGAAGATCCTGGAACTGACCAAGTGAGCATCCTCGTTGACAAGCACACCAAGGTCATCGTCCAGGGTTTGGGCAAGACCGGCCAGTTCCACACCGACAAGGCCATCGCATATGGCACTGCGATGGTGGGGGCCGTGCATCCCTCCCGCGCCGGGTCGGAGTTCCATTTCGAGGGCGAAACGGACCACTCCGGGGTACCGAGCCGCGACGACGCTTACTCGGTCGACTTGCCGATCTTCGCCACTGTCAACGAGGCTGTCGCCGCCACCGGCGCCAACGCGTCGGTCGTGTATGTCCCGCCACCCTTCGCTGCTGACGCCATCATGGAGGCGGGGTCGGCAGGTCTCGATTTGGTGGTGGCAATCACCGAGGGCATACCGGTGGCCGACATGATCAAGGCAAAGCGGTATCTCGCTGACAAGCCCACCCGGCTAGTCGGGCCGAACTGTCCTGGCGTCATCACACCGGGCGAGTGCAAGATCGGGATCATGCCGGGCTACATCCATCAGCGTGGGAGGATCGGTGTGATCTCCCGCTCCGGGACGCTCACCTATGAGGCAGTTCATCAAGTGACTCAGTTGGGACTCGGGCAGACGACTGCCGTGGGGATCGGTGGTGACCCGGTCAACGGCACCGATTTTGTCGATGTCCTCCGCATGTTCCAAGAGGATGACGAAACCGAGGGTGTGGTCATGATTGGAGAGATAGGCGGCACGGCTGAAGAAGAGGCCGCCGAGTTCGTCGCATCGGAGATGACCAAGCCCGTGGCCGGGTTCATCGCCGGGACGAGCGCCCCTCCTGGAAAACGAATGGGCCACGCGGGCGCCATAGTGTCCGGCGGAAAAGGGACCGCCGCCGCCAAGATCGAGGCGATGAAGGCGGCCGGAATCGCCGTAGCAGAAACACCCTCGGATATGGGTGAGGCCATGGTTCGTGCTCTCGGCTGAGAACCTGGCCATCATCGAGTCGGAAGGCCGGCGGATTCTCGAGTTCGCCCGCCAGGCGCCTGACGTGCCGGTGCCCCAGTACCCGGACTGGACCATGTCCGACCTGGTTTCTCACACAGCCTCGATTTGCGGGAGAACGACGCAGGTCTGTCTGACCCTTCCCCAGGAGAGGATCTCGGCGCCCCGGCTCCCTGAAGGCCGGGACGCTATCGACTGGTACTCCGAGACGCTGGCAACGATGATCGATGCGCTGCGGGACGCCGACGCCGCCGTCGAGGTTTGGGGGTTCGGCCCAGACCCAACGATCGGTTTCTGGGAGCGACGGATGGTCATAGAGACCGGGCTTCATCGTTGGGACGCCCAGCAGGCTGTGGAGCCGCCGGATCCTCTGCTTGATCCGGTTGCAATAGCCGGTCTCGACGAGTTCGCCGAGATGTGGCTGCCGCGCATGGGCGAACTGCCCACTTTGGAGGTACTCGCGACCGACCAGGACCGGTCGTGGGTGTTCGGGTCGGGCGAGCCGGTCGAGTCTGTGGATGGCGGCGCTTCAGATCTCTATCTGAGGCTCATGGCCCGTCCCGGCGTCGATCTCCCGCCACAGTGGACGGCTGCGATTGACGGCCTCGCCCCGCCTCCCAAGCGATAGCCGAAGCTCTATGGCCCTTTGTGAGTCTTTCTTTTCGTGAGCCGCGAAAAAGGACCCACAGAAGGGTTTCGGCCGCGGTCGGGGTCCGAGGAAGCGGCGTCTTAGACTGCCCCGATGGGTTGGATCATCTTCTTTGTTGCCCTCGGGCTGCTCTTGCTTTTATTGGTTGTTATCTACAACGGTCTGGTCAAAGATCGGAACCGGATGGACAACGCCTGGGGTCAGGTGGAAGTCCAGTTGAAACGCCGCTACGACCTCATTCCCAATCTGGTCGAGACGGTGAAGGGGTATGCCACCCACGAACGCGAGACCTTTGAGCGAGTGACCCAGGCCCGCGGCGCCGCCCAGGATGCGAGCGGCCCCGCCGAGCAGGCCCAAGCCGAGAACTTCCTGACGGCCGCCCTTCGCCAACTGTTCGCAGTCGCCGAGGATTATCCGGAGTTGCGAGCATCCAAGAACTTCGCGGGTCTCCAGGGCGAGTTGGCCGAGACCGAGAACAAGATCGCCGTATCTCGTCAGATCTACAACGACACGGTGCTGACCTTCAACAACAAGGTGCAGCAGATCCCAACCAACCTCGTGGCCTCCGCCACTGGTTTCAAGGCCCGGGAGTTCTTCGAGGGTGGCGAGGAAGCGGAAGAGGCGCCCTCAGTCGCGTTCTGATTTGTCGAGGCTCGTCCGACTCCTCGTTGTTGCGGTTCTTGTCCTCGTCCCGGCCACGGCGGCGGGCGCCAAGTCTTTCTGGCTCACCAACGCGGATGTCGATGTCGTCATCAACGAAGACGGCTCCCTGACCGTCACCGAACAGATCACCTTTGACTTCTCGGGAAGCTTTACCGGGGCCTATCGCGACATCAAGGTGGGTCGCGGCCAGACGGTGACCCGTATTGGGGTGTCGGACGAAACGATCAACTACTCCCCTGGTGCCTGTGCTGTGCTCGGGTGCAGCTCGCCGCCGGGGACGTTCGGCGTGACCGAATTGCCGGACGCGGTTCGGGTGGTGTGGCATCACTCGTCGACCGATCAGGTTCGGACTTTCACAATCTCCTATGTCATGACCGGTCTTTCCGAGGCTTATGACGACGTTGTGGACGTCAATCTTCAGGTGTGGGGGGATGGTTGGGCCGTCGGCCTCGACGACCTGACAGCCCGGATGCATTTGCCAGGGACGCCCGCCCAGGGCGAGATCCTGGTGTGGGGCCATCCCTTTGGAGTCAACGGGTCGTCGACGCTCGGCGACGACGGAACCTCGCCGACGTTGCAGGCTCGCAATATTCCCGCCGAGACCTGGGTCGAGCTGAGGGTGGTGTTCCCGGCCACCCTGCTCAATTCCACTGCCGGGGCCACGGTCAGGGATGGTGACGGTCTGGAGCTGATCCTCGATGAGGAACAGGAATTCGCTTCTGATGCGGAAGAGGCGGCCAAAGCCTCGCGACGGGGGCTGATCTGGGGAGCGATTGCTGCGGTTCTGATCACCGTGGGCATGGGTGGGCTGGTCTATTTCTTCTACGGACGAGAGCCCAAGGTGGCCTACGACCGGGAGTATGAGCAAGAGCCACCTGGTGACCTCACTCCGGCAGAGGTCGCCGCGCTCCTCTCTCAGGGAGCTGTCGATGAAAAGGCCTTTACCGCGACTCTGTTCGATCTCATCCGACTGGGGGCGATCGAGGCCACTCCGTCGCAGGTCACGAAGTCGACCTGGGGAGGGCTCAAGACCGAGACGATCACCGACCTGGTTCTAGATCTGACCGACAAGCAGACCGGGTTCCGCGACTTCGAACAGTCGGTATTGACGGTGGTCAAGAGAGTCCTCGAGCCAGGCCCAAGGCCACTCCACGAGTTCAAGGAGGGCATCAGGGAGGACGCGTCGGCCAACGCCGAGACCTATCAGAGCTTTCGAAACAAGGTCCTCGACGCAGTCAAGAGATCCTCACTGCTGGACACCTCGGGCAACTCGATCGCCGTGTTTGTTGCGTTGGGAGTTGGAGCGCTGGTCTTTGCGTCTCTGATCCTGCTCCCAAGGACGCTGGGACGCCTGCCGGGCGGGCCCACGATGGTCGTGCTCATCCTCACCGGAATGATCCTGGGTGTCATAGTCCTCTTTGTGTTCCTGACCTTCCGGCGAGTTCGTGTCCGACGCAGTCCTGAAGGTGCCCTCGAGGCAGCCCGCTGGTCGGCGTTCAAGAGTTATCTGATCGACTTCTCGCGTCTGGAGGAAGCACCGGTGATCTCTCTCGACCTGTGGGATAGATATCTGGTCTATGCGATCGGCTTTGGTGTCGCCGAGGAGGTGCTTGCTCACGCCAGGTTGCATGCGCCACCGGAGTTGGAGGCCGCCTCCTCGATCTACTGGTTTGGCAACTATGGATACACGGGTGGCCATACCGAGAACGCGTTCAATGGGATCCAGTCTGCCCTGTCCGGGGCATTCACACCTCCATCGTCCGGTGGTGGCGGTGGCTTCTCCGGAGGTGGGGGCGGTGGTGGCGGCGGTGGCGGCGGTGGCGCCTGGTAGGGCCAGGCGGCTTGGCGTCGTGTTGGCCCTGGCCCTGGCCGCGGCGGCCTGCCAGGGCGAGGGGGAGGTCACGACCACCGCTGGGTCGAACCCGACCAACCAAGTCGAGACGGCTCCCTCCACGTCTCCAGACACCACCACAGCGACACTCGGCTCAGTAGATCCAGTTGACCTGATCTTCACCGGCGGCCCTGTGGTGACCATGGAGCCTTCCCTGGGAACCGTCGAGGCGATTGCCATCGACGGTGACGTCATAGTCGCGGTCGGATCGGCTGTTGAGATCGCCCGGTACGAGGGGTCCGAGACGAGGGTGATCGACCTGGAAGGCAGGGCAGTCATTCCGGGCATCGTGGATGCCCACACCCACATTCTCAGCGATATGGGCGGCGTGGCAGCCGGTCAGGCGCTCGCCCTCGCGAACGGGATCACCACCGTTGGCGACGCATCGGTGGAACCGGGGCTGCCAGAGGTCTTCTCGGAGGCTGCCGAGTCGGGCGAACTCCGAGTCCGGACGAATCTATACCTGACCCGGAATGATCCCTGCGGTGTTGATCGGGGTCTCTGGTACGAGGCGTATCCCGCCGATGCAATCCTCGGCGAGCGACTCAGGGTCGCCGGAGTCAAGATCTTCTCCGACGGGGGTGTCTGCGGGATCCTCGGGGCCAGCGAGGTCTTCCTCGAGGGCTTCGAAGTCGCTGACCCCTATCACGACCTGGACACGCTCACCTCATACATCAGCGCTGCCAGCGATCTCGGCTATCAGGTCTTGATCCATGCTCAAGGCGATCTGGCCGTCGCCAATTCTCAGAAGGCCTTCGAATCGATACTGGATGGCGCTCCTAATGTCATGCGTCATCGGATTGATCACAACGCCATCGTCACCGAGGACATCGCGTCCCGGTACAACGATCTCGGTCTGGTCGTCGTCCTCTTCGGGTCCTCGGAGGCGTGTCGCGCAGACCTGCCATGGACCGATTTCTACAAGGACAACGCCGAGGAGCCAGGGGAGATCGTTGCGGCGAATCCCGATGTGGTGTTCGCGTGGCATGGAGACGACCCATGGCTCTCGCCGATCAGTCCGATGGCCGAGCTGTTCAGTCTGGTCACGCGGGGGAGGGTGGACGATGATGGGTCGGTCTGTGAGCCTCCCGACTGGATGGCCGGGGAGGGCGTCACCGTGGAACAGGGTCTGGCGATGATGACCACCGGATCGGCCTATGCCCTGCGTCAGGAGGACGTTGTGGGCTCGCTTACTCCCGGCAAGTTCGCCGACCTCGTGGTGCTCACCCATAACCCATTGACGATTCCGCCTGGTGAGCTACCCGACATCGGTTACTTGATGACGATGATCGGCGGGGCTGTCGAGTTCTGCGCCGCAGGTGCGGAGATGTGGTGTCCCGGTTGGACAGCCCCTCAGGGCCCGTCTGCCACCTCGTCGGCCAGCCGATCCGATCACGGGCCGGAGTTGGTGTTCGATGGCGTTGCCGACGGCGAGTCCTTCTGGTCGTCCGGGGCGGAACCGCCGCAATGGATTCAGGTCGACTTCCCGGTGGCGGCCACTCTTTCCGCGATCCGGTTTGTCGTATTCCAGAACCCGGCCAGCGACACCGTCCACGAGCTAGAGGTGCTGGTGGACGGCGAGTGGACGCTTGCAACAGCCTTCACCGGGTTCACCACCACCGGTGACGTGCTCACCTGGAGGGCCTCGCCGGGGATTGAGAACGCAGAGGCCTTCCGAATGACCACTCTGGAGAGCCTCTCCTGGCCGGAGTGGTACGAGATCGAGTACGAGACTGGTTCCTGACCTCGGCTAACTTGTTCGAATGATCGGGTGGTGGACCACGACGCTCAGTCAGACTCAGCGTCGGATCATCGGCGTCGGGAGCGCCGTGGTCGGCGTTGGTCTAATTGCCTTGATCGGCTTCACGGTTGCGGGCGGGTCGGGCAATCCGACCACAACAATTAACGAAGCCGTTGATTCGACCACCTCTTCGCAGGTTGCCAGCACATTGGCCACCTCGACCACGGCGTTTCCGGAGACCACCAGCTCAACCACTCCACAGGGTGACGCGACGGCAGTAGCCGGTGACGATCAGGTGGTCGCGGTCAGCTCCACGACTCGGCTCGATGGGTCAGGGTCATCCGATCCGGACGATGATGAGCTGGCCTATATCTGGACCCAGATCAGCGGCCCTGACATGACCGGCGGTGTCGGGTTTCTCCAGGGAGAATCGCCACTGCTGCCGACACCACATTCCGTGAGCACGGTGATATTCGAGCTGGTCGTCTCAGACGGTGGGTTCTCGGACCCGGACGAGGTCGTGATCCACGTTCTGGAAGACCCGGGATCTGCGCTGTTTGTCGATGGCTCTTCGGGCAGCGACGGCAACGGGGGGACCATGGGGTCACCATTGAAGACGTTGGATGCGGCCATCACCGCGGCCAACGCCGGTAGACGGGATATCTATCTCATGAACTGGGGCGGCAGCTACGAGTCGACCGACGATGAGACGATCTTGATGGCAGGTGTCAGCGTCTACGGGGGATACGGGGACGCCTGGTTGCGCGATGTGTCGGACAAGACCCGGGTTGAGTCGAACAGCAAGGGATTGTCTTTCATAGTTGATGGAGAACTGACCGTGGTCAGTGGAATCGCCATCGACACCGCTGGTAGCCAGGAGCGCGTGTCCGGCCTCGACTTCTTCCCCGACGAGGGTGCCAGTGAAAGCAATGTCATCGTCGAGGATGTCGACGTCACGACCGGTAATTCCGTGGGGGATCGGCGGGGCAACAACATCGGCTTGAGCTTTGCCAATCTGGATTCCGTTGTGGTGAGACGAGTGACTGTTCGTGTTGGCTCCGCATCTGACGGTGCTCACGGGAACTCCGGTCTAGGAGGCACAGACCCGGGTGGGGCCGGTGGAGACAGCGATGGGATTTCCGGCGGGAGTGGTGGGATCAGCGCTGACCCGGAAGCTCATGGCGGGAGAGGAGGAGTCGGGGGAAACGTTCTGGCTTCGAAGGGTGGAGGTGGCGAGACGGCAGGAGGATCGGGGGGTGCCGGCGGAGACCCCGGAGAGGATGGGGCTCCTGGCGGTGCCGGCCCGGGCGGGTTCGGTGGGGCTGGGGGTGACGGTGGCGAGACAACCTTCGACTTGCTCAGAACGGGCTCGGCCGGCGAGGGTAGCCCCGGTGAATCTGGTGGATCCGGTGGCGGCGGAGGAGGAGGCGGCGGCGGCGGCGGTCTGGTGGGATTGAGCGGTGGTGGAGGAGGAGGAGGCGGCGGCGGTGGACAGGGCGGCACCGGTGGCGGAGGCGGTCTTGGTGGAGGCTTCTCGATCGGGCTATTTGCTGGAGAAGTGGGTTCGCTGGCCATTGTCGACTCCGATATTGAGGCTGGTCGGGGCGGTGCAGGTGGAGAAGGAGGAGTCGGAGGAATTTCCGGCCCGGGCGGGCCCGGCGGCTCAGGCATACTCGGCTCTTGCTCCCTTCTCGGCTGCTTCGCCGGTCAGGCCGGCGCCGGCTACGGCGGCGGTGGAGGAGGTGCCGGTGGCCAGGGTGGGTTCGGTGGTGGTGGCGCCGGTGGTCCTTCGATAGGTGTTTTCGTTCGGGATACTGTTCTTGTTGTCGAGGGCGGCCGTCTTGCCGGAGGATCAGGCGGCGATGGCGGCTCCGGAGGCTGGCCTGGCAGCGTCGGCAACAGCGCTCCCCCTCAGGGGCCAGGTCTCAGTGGCGGCCCCGGCGGCAACGGGCTCAGTGGAGTAGCGGATGGGGAAGCGGGTCATGGCGCCAACGGAGGGTGGACCTTCGCCGCGTTCGATGCTTCCGACAGTCCCGGAGTGATCATCGCCTTGAACGACGTCGATCTGATTGCGGGGACTGGTGGCACCGGGGGAGACGCTCTGACACCGGGTCTCACGGGTGTCGCCACGGCCACCAATTTCACTTAGCCGCGGCTAACCGTCGGAGGGGGATAGCGTTTCTGTCGTGATCCGGTCCCTTCTTCTGGCTCTAGTACTGCTGATGGCGGCTGCCCTGCCCGCGGCAGCCTCTGGGAATGACGAGTATTTTCCCGAATACTCCGGTGACCAATTCCAGGCGATCTACGACCATGCGGTGGAGACCACGCTTGCCAACCTGGACCCGCCTGGAGGCCAGGTCTCGATCACCGGCAACGCCGATGTCGATGCGCGGATCTGGCGGATCGCGTTTGATCGGGGCTATCTGCTGAGACCCGTCGCCAATGGAGGCTTGGTATCGGTTGACGGCGTCCAGATGCAGCCAGAGGCCGCCGCGGCTTGGAAGCAACTGAGGGCGGAGGCCCGGGCCGCTGGTTATCGGTTCATCGTTTCTTCGGCCTACCGGTCACCAAACATGCAACGCACCTGGTTCAACACCAAGTTGTCCGGTACCTCAGATGATGCGATCAACACAGCTCTGACCTGGTACTCGATCCCAGGCACCTCAAAGCATCACAGCGGCTATGCGCTCGACTTTCGCCACCGAAATGAAACGTTTGGCAGCTTCCGAGACACACCCGACTACGCGTGGCTGGCGGCCAATAACTTCTCCATCCCCAAGACATACGGGTTCATCCCCTCCTACCCCGATGACGGCTCTGCGCAGGGCCCCAGTCCCGAGCCGTGGGAGTTCGTCTGGGTCGGTGTCGACGCGATTCGCTGTGGGGTTCCGATGGACGTCTCGGAATCGCGGTTTGCGATGGCGCATCGTTCCTGGCTCGCTGATGATGTCGTCGCTTGTTCGGGCGGGGTAACGCTCGACGAGCTCGATGAGATGATTCGAACGCTGGGCCCCAAGCTGGGCGCCCTGCTCAGGGCTTGAGGAGATAGAAGGAGGAGAACCGGTTGGATATCTCCTCGAGTGGGGTGAATGAGGAGAAGCCGGCGTCGGCGGCGTACCTCTCCGCCAACTGACGTCCCCATGCCGCTCCGAGACCGGTGCCGCCGTGAGCCAGCGATTGGGTCATGCAATGGAGCGTCGAAACTCCGTAGAGAAGGGCGCCGCGAGGGTTGAGGTTGTCTTCGAGGTTGGAGCTGGCGTTCGGTTCCATCATCAGATAGACGCCGTCGGGTGCCAGCGCCTCCCTGATCTGTTTCAGCCCGGCTAGGGGATCAACCAGGTCGTGGATCACGTCGAAGGTGGTGATCAGATCGAATGGAGGATCGATGGGGATGTCCTCGACGGTGTATCCGTGGAACTCGACATTGCTCAGATCTCCGACTCGGCGCCGGGCAGTGGCGATCGAGTCCCCAGACACGTCGAATCCGGTGACATGGCTCTTGGGATATGCCTCTGCCATCAGCATCGCCGCTGTTCCAGAACCACAACCGACGTCTGCGATCCGGATCCCTGCTTCGAGACGTTCCTGTAGCTCCGGCACCCCCGGCAGCCACTTCGAGGTGAGAAACACCAGATACGAAGGCGAGTTGCCTCGATCAATTCCCCGGATCATCAAAGGCCCGAACTCCTCGAAGCCGACTCCACCACCGTCCTTGGCTGCGGCAGCGACGCCGTCGATCTGAGACATGGTGGCGGGGATCATGTCGAACCACCCGCCCATGAAGTATGGGCTCAGCTCACTGGCGAGGAAAAGGGCGTGTTCGGGCGGTAGGTCGAAACTCCCCGTCTCAGGGTCGTAGTCAACGATGTCCGCGGCGGCGAGACCGGAGAGGATTTCGCGGACGTATCGCTCGTCGAGGTTTGCGCCCTCAGCGATCTCCTGGGAAGTTCCACCGCCATGCTCGCCGAGATAAGTGGACAGGCCGGTACGGTCGGCCACTGCCAGCAGGCCAATGGTGGTGGCCCCGGCGGCGAACCCGATGAATTGGTCGAGGAACGATTCGACTTTGGCCTTGTCCATTTTGTGACTCCGTGACGGGGCGCCCATTAAATCAGGCGCCGCACCGGGATGTCGGAGTCAGTCGATGACGACGACCCGAGCCGTTGTTTCCGAGACAGCCATGGCTCGATCACGGGTGACGAGTGGCACTTCGGGGGTCTCGGCGAGGGCGAGATAGGCGGCGTCGTTGGCGGACAGATGAGGACGTAGCTCCCAGATCCGGGGGAGGAGAAGGTCATGGGGATACCGATCGAGCCTCAGTCCCATTAGGTCCGAGAGGCCACCGGCGGCTATCCGTTCACTGATCCGTCGGGCCCGAACCAGACGTCGGAAGGCGTGGATCACCTCGAGGTCCACCAGGTGGGGCGTTGCGAAGCGGTCCGAGTCCATTGTGCCCAGAACGAGTCCGGGTCTCGTCCGACAACGCCGGGAAGTCGAGAAGTGCTGGAATCAGAACCGATGCATCGATCACATGCGCCGCCAACTTTCCACCCCTTCTGGGCGGATTTCTTTTGAAGGGCCAGAAAGAATGCGCCCAGAGTGGTCTAAACGGCCATGACCTGACCGCTCTTCACGGTCTTCCACACCAGGTTGGTGGCCGGCCGATAAGGAATGTGATTGGGAGTAGGGGCATCAAGGACCACGAGATCCCCGACCGACCCGATCTCGATCAGTCCACGATCATCGAGACCCAACGACAGTGCACCGCCGCGAGTCGCCGACCAGATTGCCTGCTCCGCCGTCAGCCCCATCTGCACCACCGCCAGGCTGATCACCAGGGCCATGGATTCGAAATAGGAGGTCCCCGGATTGCAGTCGGTGGCCAGGGCGACCGTGCACCCGGCGTCCCAGAGCATCGGTCCGGGCGCCTGGGGCGATCGCAGGTTGTAGGAAGCCCCTGGAACCAGGACCGCAGCGACTCCGGCCTCGGCCAGGGCATCGGCATCGTCGCTAGTGGCGTGGTCAAGATGATCGGCCGACACGGCTCCTAGTTCGGCGGCCAGCATCGCACCTCCGGAGTGACCCAATTGCTCGGCATGAACTCTCGCCCCAAGGTTGTGGTCGGCGGCGGCGACGAGGATTCGTCGCCCCTCATCCACCGAGAAAACCCCCTCCTCGACAAAGACATCGCAGTAGTCGGCCAGGGGAGCGACGGCGGGGATCATGTCGTCGATCAACACCTGGATGTAACCCTCGCGGTGCTGTTTGAACTCGGGCGGCACCGAATGGGCTCCGAGGAAGGTCGTCTTGACCGTTATGGGGAATTCCTCCCCGATTCGTTGTGCCACCCTGAGCAGCCGGATCTCGGCTTCCAGATCGAGCCCATATCCCGACTTGATCTCGAGGGTCGTGGTCCCTGCGGCAATCATCCGCCGGGCCCGGGCTGCCGCATCGACGAACAGCTCCTCCTCGGTGGCGGCGCGGGTGGCGCCGACTGTCGAATGAATCCCCCCGCCGGAAGCAGCGATCTCTTGATAACTGGCACCACTCATCTTCCGGGCAAACTCGTCGGACCGGTCGCCGGCAAAGACGAGGTGGGTGTGGGCGTCGACGAATCCGGGGATTACGCAGCGGTCTTCACAGTCGATTCTGTCTGCTTCGCCCTGGCTTGGTGCATCCCTGGCGGGCCCTGCATAGGTGATCGTGCCGCTCTCGATGGCGACTGCCGCATCGGAGACCGGATCCCCCGTGTTGGTAGTGAGATGACCGATTCCGGTGAGCAGCAGGTCGCCCATTACCCGATCGCCGCGGCCACTGATCCGTCGCCGATCAACCTGGCGACGATCTCAATCTCGTCCGAAAGCGATCGATCCTTCGTCAGTGGCGGAACGTGTTCGCGGATCAGACTGGCCACGGATGCTGTGCCTGGCGCCGGCTGGTGAGGCTTGCGGAATTCAAGTCCCTGGACCGCACACAAGATCTCAATGGCGATCACGCGACGGGTGTTGTCGAGAATGGGGAACAGCTTCTTTCCGGCGCCCCAACCCATTGAGACATGGTCTTCCTGGTTGCCGGAGGTGGTAATCGAGTCCACCGATGCCGGGTGGGTGAGCACCTTGCTCTCGGCCACGAGTGCAGCCTGGACGTACTGGGAAATCATGTATCCAGAATTGATCCCCGAATCGACGGCGAGGAACGGGGGAAGCCCACGGGAACGTCTCGGGTCGAGAATGCGGTCGGTCCTTCGCTCCGAGATAGAGCCAAGCTCGGAAACTGCGATCGAGGCGAAGTCGAGGACGAAGGCCAGCGGCTGACCGTGAAAATTTCCAGCCGAGATCACCTCACCGGTCTCCGGGAACACGATCGGATTGTCGACTACCGATCCCATTTCCCGGACCAGCACTCCCTCCATGTGATCCAGAGTGTCGGACACGGCGCCATGGACTTGGGGGGCGCAGCGGAGTGAGTATGCGTCCTGAACCGCATGGTCGAAGTCGTCGGCATGGCTGGCGCCAATCCCGCTCCCGTCTAGGAGTCCGGCGATTCGGGCTGCGGATGCGATCTGGCCGGGATGGGGACGGAGGGCGTGCACCTCGGATCGGAAGGGACGAGAGCTTCCGGTCATGGCTTCGACGGTCAGGGCGCAGGCGACATCGGCGGCGACCACGAGCCTCCTGGCCGCGTCGAGGGTGAGAGCTCCCATCGCAGCCATCCCCTCGGTGCCGTTGAGGAGGGAGAGGCCCTCCTTGGCTTCGAGCTGAATGGGCTCCAGGTCGGACTCTGATGTGGGAAGGGTCTTTCCATCGATTCGGACCTTGCCTTCCCCGATCACCGCGAGGGCTATGTGGGCAAAGGGCGCCAGATCTCCCGAGGCACCGACCGATCCCTGGGAGGGGACGACGGGGAGGATGTCCCGGTCGAGCATCTCGAGGAGCTTCTCGACGATGACCGGCCTGACTCCGCTGTGGCCCTGGGCCAGTGTGCGGGCCCGGAGCAGGAGAATTGCCCGAACAAGCTCGCCTTCGAGAGGGTCGCCGACCCCCGAGGCGTGGGAGCGGATCAGGTTGTACTGGAGGGCTTCGACCTCATCCTGTCCGATGTGGGTCGAGGCGAGAGCACCGAACCCGGTCGTGATGCCGTAGACCACATCGTCGGAGGCCACGGCATCCACCACTACCTGGCGGGCGGGTCCCATCGAGGAGGCGAGGTTGTCCCCAGGGACAGCCTTTGCTTGTCTTCTAGCTACTTCTACGACGTCCTGAGGGGTGATCGGGCTGCCGTCAACAATGACCTGTTTCACCGGCGACACGGTAGTGCCACCTCATTGACCAGCCATTGCCCGGTCAGTCATACCTATGCCATGAGCAAGCGTCTCCAGGTTGTGGTGTCTAGCTACGAATTCGAGGAGATCAGAGAGGCGTCCCAGGCTGCAGGCCAGACGATCTCAGAGTGGGTCCGCTCTGCTCTGCGGCAAGCCCGGGACAGCCCGGCTCCTAGTGAGATCGCTGCGAGGCTGGCCGCGATCGAGAACGCAGCCAGGTATAGGTTTCCAACGGCTGACTTAGACGAGATGCTCGGTGAAACAGCAGCCCGATACGCGCAAGGAAGCTGACGAGGTTCCGGCTGAGAGTCGTGGAAGCCTTTCCCGACCGATACCGTTATATCAACCATGACCGACCTCACATCGCTTCTCAACGAGCCGGGGACCTCGCTGGCAATCGTTGGCGCAACCGACCATCCCACCAAGTACGGCGGAATCATCTACCGGGACATGAAGAGCAAGGGTTTCCCCGTCTTCGCGGTCAATCCGTACCGGGACTCCGTAGATGGGGATTCGTGTTGGAAAACCGTGGCGGACATCCCGGAGAAGCCGACCATCGTGGTTCTGGTGGTTCCGGCGAGGCGGGGCTTGGACGTGCTGGAGGACAGTGCCCGGGCGGGAATCGACAACATCTGGATTCAGCCAGGAGCCTTCTCGACGGAATTGCGAGATGCTCTGGAAGAGGGCGGGTTCACCTGGCTGGCTGAGGCGTGTGTGATGGTCCGGGCCCGGACGGCCGCCGTTTAGCCCCAAGCGTGTGTAGATCCCGGTGCTATACCCCGGGACTTGCACACGCTTGTTAGATGCGCTCGGCGAACAGCTCCCTGGCGATGATGTTGCGCTGAATCTCTGAGGTTCCCTCATAGATCCGCGGCGCCCTCACTTCCACGTAGAGGTGCGACAACAACGAATCGGCTTCGAGGCCTCTCGCCCCGAGCACCTGGATGGCGACGTCAACCGCCTCCTGGGCCGTCTCGGTGGCATGGACCTTGGCCATTGCCGCCTTGCCGGTGAGGCTTTCGCGGTCCCCGGAATCATGGGCTTCTGCGGCGGAATAGATCAGATGTTCCGACGATTCGATGGCGATCCGCACATTTGCGATCTGATGGGAGACACCCTGGAAGTCGGAGATGGTGGTTCCGAAGGCCGATCTGGTGGTGGCGTGGGCAACCGCGATCCGAAGTGCGGATTCGGCCATCCCCAGAGCGAAGGCGCCGACGCTCGGTCGGAAGAGGTCGAGAGTCTCCATAGCCACTCGAAAACCGTGATCTACCTCGCCGAGAACCTGGCTGCTGTCAACGAAGACCCCGTCGAAGATGAGACGACCCAGAGGATGCGACGAGATCATCTCGATGGGTTCGCCGCTCAGGCCTTGGGAATCCCGAGGGATGGCGAAGGCAGTGACTCCTCGGGCCCCGGCGTCGGGCGTCGTCCTGGCGAAGACGGTGTAGATGTCGGCCTCCGGTGCATTCGAGATGTACGTCTTTTCTCCGGTGATCCGGTATCCGTCTCCATCGGGCTCGGCGGCCGTCGACAATGCAGCGGCATCCGAACCGGCTCCAGGCTCGGTGAGGGCGAATCCGGCCGCCGCCTCGCCGGTTCGTATCTTCGGGATCCACTGGTCCCGAATGGCCTCTGATCCGGCCAGGTGGATCGGGATCGCACCGAGACCCTGAACCGCGAAGGCGGTTTCTGCTTCGGTGTTGACTCTTGCCAAGCCCTGCCTGATCGCGCACAACTCCGTGGCCGTGACGCCATCGGTGTTGAACAACCTGTTGAAGAGGTCGTGCTCCGCGAGAGCCGTGACCAACTCCCGATTGATTCTCCCTGGCGGGCCTTCTTCAGCGACCGGGACCAGGCCCAGGCCAATCCGCTCGGCCTCTTCGACCAGGTCGTGACGGTTCATCGTTGTTGAGACGACCTCAGCTGCTTCAGGGTCTCTTCCAGCTGCGACTCGATCTCTTTGAGTCCTGCGCCTTCATCTATGGCTCTGTTGACCAGCAGGGTGAAGTCGGTTTCGACCCCGGCGAACCCGGTGGCAGTCGCCTGGGGTTTGAGATGTGTGGCAAGCACCTGATCACGAAGCTGTTGGAGTCGGTCGAAGGCGGCTCTCAAGACGGCCGGGTCGCGCATCCCGGTGCCTTCCGCGAGATGATGGGACAGCTGCCGTAGCTCGTTCTGCCGACTTTTGAGCTCAGCTCGCCGGCCAAAAGCGTCCTTCGGAATCTCGATCAACTCGTCGTGGATGCCGGCAAGTTCTTCTCTTACCTGATCGAGAGTTGGTTCCATAGATCTGAAGTTACCCCCAACCCAGGATTTCTGCCTCTCTCAGAGCCCCTATCCCCGGTCCGACATGCCGGAGGGAACTACCTGAGGGGGTTGGATCACGCTTGGTATCTCAGAGCTCCAGATCGAGAAGCCGTCGCGGCCCGTTCGATGCGACGCCGGGGGTTACCCTCCGGCGTCGTGAGCCCATTCCGAGCATCCGCGCGCTTCACGGAGTCGTGGGACCATTTCGGGTTTGAGATCGCCAACGGCGTCGCAACAGTCACCTTCAACAGGCCAGAGCGTCTCAACGCCCTGACCTACGACGTCTACGCCGATCTACGGGACCTGCTCACTGAGATCGAGCACCGCGACGACGTGTCCGTGCTGGTCATAACCGGAGAAGGGCGGGGTTTCTGCTCCGGTGGGGATGTGGAGGACATCATCGGCGACCTCCAGCAATCCGACACCAAACGTCTTCTCGAGTTCGCCCGTCTCACCGGGTCGGTCGTCGAGGGGATCCGCAGGGTTCCGATGCCGGTGATTGCCGCGGTGAACGGTGTGGCGGCCGGGGCCGGGTCGGTGATCGCCCTGGCGGCCGATCTCCGGATCGTCGCGACCTCCGGATCGTTCCACTTCCTGTTCACCAAGGTCGGTCTGGCCGGGGCCGACATGGGGTCGGCATACCTGCTCCCTCGTGTCGTCGGGCTGGGGAGGGCAACCGAAATGCTCCTGCTGGGTGACAAGGTGACCTCCGATCAGGCGCTGGCCGTTGGTTTGGCCAATCGGGTGGTTGATGACGACCAGCTCATGGAAGAGGCCATGACGCTCGCGAGAAAGATTGCAGACGGGCCGTCTCTGGCGTACGGGGTCACCAAGGTTCTGCTCGGCCGGGAACTGGACATGGACCTTTCCTCGGCGATCGAGCTGGAGGCCTACACACAGGCGCTGATGATGACCACCGAAGATCACGCCGAGTTCTACCAGGCATTCACAGGCAAGAGACCCCCCGAATGGAAGGGGCGATGAGCCGGCACTATCTGTTCAACCCCGAGGGAATGGCTCCGGCAACCGGGTTCTCCTACGGGGCTGTCGTCGGCGAGGGGAAGACTCTCTATATCGCAGGAATGACTGGCCACTACGGCGACCTCACCATCGACGAGGGGATAGTCGACCAATTCGCCCGAGCCTGCGAGTCGTTGGCCAAGGTGATAGTGGAGGGCGGCGGTGAGCCCTCGGACCTGGTGTCGCTGACCATCTACACCAGTGACATGGCGCTGTATCGGGACAATCTCAAGCCAATAGGGGAAGCGTGGCGGGCCACCTTCGGCAAGGAATTCCCGCCGACGGCCCTGATCGGGATCTCCGAGCTGTTCGACCCCAAGGCAGTGGTTGAGCTGGTCGGGGTGGCGGTCGTTCCCTAGACCAATCCGCGCGGAGGAATGACAGCCTTAAGGATATGGTGCTAGCCGAGACGGCCGATCCGGTCGGCCAGCAGGGCGAAGAAGCGGTCGGCGTCGATCTGATTCATGACCATGGCGTTTGGCTCGTGGTCGGTCACTCCCCACCAGTCGACGATCGTCATCCCTTGTGTCGCCCCCGGAGCGGTCTCGATGTGAACATGAACCTCCTTGCCTCCGAAGATCTCCGGATCGAGCAGATAGGCGATCACGGTGGGGTCGTGAAGAGGACCGCCCGGCATCCCATACTTCTCCATGTCCCATCTGTTGTAGAAGTCGAGCATGCCGGCTACGGCGGTCCCGGCCGGGGTACCCATGTCGACGAATAGCTTCAATCTCTCGGGTGTGGTCAAGGCCTTGTGAGTCACGTCGAGGGGCATCATCACAATCGGGATGCCGCTGGTGAAGACGACGTGCGCCGAGTGTGGATCGACATAGACATTGAACTCGGCAGCGGGAGTGGTGTTGCCACCCTCGAAGAAGCTTCCGCCCATCATCACCAGCTCCCGAATCTTGGGAGCGATCCTCGGCTCTCGAACCAATGCCAGGCCGATATTTGTCAGCGGACCCAACGTGCACACTGTCACCTCAGCGTCGGCATGATCCATGAGTATCTCGACGATCCAGTCACATGCGTGGCCCGCAGCCGGTTCGGTCGTGGGGGTTTGGAGGTCGGCCCCCTCCAGGCCAGTGGCACCATGCACGTATTCGGCCGTGACCGGAGAATTCACCATCGGCCGAACCGAGCCCGCGTACACAGGTACATCTGTGCGGCCGGCGAGTTCGACCAGAGCAAGTGAGTTCCTAACCGTCAGATCAAGCGGGACATTGCCTGCCACTGCTGCGATCCCCAGCACTTCGAGATCGTCCGGTGAGCCAAGGGCAGCCAGGATTGCAACGGCGTCATCCTGACCGGGGTCGGCGTCGATGATGATCATGCGAGCGATGTGCGGGAGGGTATCAGTCGCCAATCAGGCGAGCCACGGCGTCGGCGGTCGGCATTGCCGTTTGGGCGCCATGTCGAGTGGTAGCCGAAGCCCCGGCGGCGACGGCCCACCGGGCTGAATCCTCCAAGGTCATCCCTCTGCTCAATGCATCGGCCAGCGCTCCACAGAAAGCGTCCCCGGCTCCGGTCGTATCCACCGAGTCGATCCTTGGCGCCACGGTGGGTGTTACCCGACCATCTGAGAACACGACCGCACCGTCAGACCCCAGGGTCACGATCACATCCGAGTGGCCGCTCAGCCTGTGGGCGGCCGCCGACACCTCTCCGATGTCGGTCGGAAGATCCACTCCGGCAAGAGTGGCCAACTCAGATCGGTTGGGCACTATGACATCCGCGAGTGCTGACAGCTCGTCCGGCAACGCCGCAGCAGGAGCGGGATTCAGGATCACTGTTCCGGTGGCGAGGGACGCCGCCTCTTGAACCGACTCGATTGGCACTTCGAGTTGCACAAGCAGGACCGTGGCTTCGACAATCACCTGCCTCGCCTCTTCGACTGTTTCCGGATGGAGGCGGCTGTTGGCTCCAGGACTCACGGCTATGGCGTTCTCGGCTTGTTCGTCGAGAGTTATCAAGGCGAGACCCGTCGGAGCGTCGCCGTCAACACCGACATGGCTGACATCCACATCTTCGGCTTCGAGACCGCGAACCAGATCCCGGCCCGGTTGGTCGTCGCCAACCCGCCCGATCATGGCGACTCTCCGGCCAAGCCGGGCGGCTGCCACCGCCTGGTTGGCTCCTTTGCCGCCAGCCCCGAAGACGTGAGACGTTCCGAGCACGGTCTCGCCAGGCGCCGGATGATGAGGCACTCGAACGGTGAGATCCTGGTTGATCGAGCCGACTACGACTATGTCGAAACCCATTGGGTCACTCAGTCATCGAGGATGACAACCGGCTCTTCGTACCGGCGGATCCGCCCCTGTCTGGCTCGCTCCTCCATCAGCAAGTCGAGCTGGGCCTGCTTCTCGTCTGCGGAGCCGGGCGCGCGAAGCCCGGAAAGGTCGAAACTGAGGCGCAGAGCACGGTTGGGGACGATGAAGCGGGTGATCCCGGCCGGGAGGAGGTCGTCTCCCAGGGCGGCCTTGGCCACGTCCTCGACGGTCAGCGACGGGAACTCGACTAGGGCCGCCCAGTCGGGGAACCTCCACACCACGGCCTCCGGCTCGGCTTCGGCCACCCGGTTCACCTTCCACCGACCAATGTACGAGGCCACGAGAGACGACAGTGTCGCATTCGGGCTGATGCCTTCCCCATAGACCGAGGTGCGTCCGCCGTCGGGGATCCAAACCCGGGGCGCACCCTCGTCGCCTGCCATTCTGAGATCGTCGCGTGAGGAAATGGACTCGGTGACCTCCCGGGGGTCGGCTTCGCGCACGACATGGTGCCAGGTCTCCAGGATCACGGCATCAGGCTCGACCACCTGAGCCACAACGAATTGCAACCCAAGACTGTTGAGGGCTGCTGTTCGAGTAGCGCCGTCGAGAAGGACGAAGTCGCCGTCAGATCCCTGGGTGCATACCACCGGGTTGAGTTGTGATCCCTCCTGGCCGATTCGACCGGCCAGGCGGTCGACGCGCAATGGATCGACCTGTTCGTGAGGTCGAATCCGGTCCAGGGGAACCACACGAAGCGTCGGCATGTGTGGCACAGAGGGCATTCTGCCCGATTGTGGGCTAGTTATCCACAGGGAACGAGCTGAACTCCTGGATCAGTCGATCGACGTCCTGATCGTCGTGATAGACCCCAAAGCCGACTCTCAGCCGGTCACCCCGATAGTCGGTGATGACACCCCGGTCGTGGAGGGCCTGGAATAGCTCAGGGGCTCGTGAGGTCCTGAAAGTGAGGAAGTTGCCGCGGGCTCGGGGGAGCGACGGAACCAGATCTCCCGGGGACACGTCCGAATCGAGGAACCTCTTCTGGAGACGGGCAACGTGGTCATGGATCTCCGCTGGGCCCACGTCATGGGCGGAGAGCCAGGTCAACACCGCCCGCATCCGGTACACACCGGATGGGTCGTAAGTGGCACCGGCAAATCGAGAGCCGTCGGTGGCGTACGGAACGAGTTCGGACACACCGGCCTCGAGCTGCCCAAAACCTGCATACCAGCCGGTATCGACCGGCCGTAGTCCGTAGCCGCGGGGCGAATGCATGAAACAAGCCCCCTCCCCAGCCATGGCGTACTTGTAGCCACCGGCGAGATAGAACACGCGGTCCTGGATCGCCCCGATGTTGGTGGGCAACGCCATGAAGGCGTGGTAGCCATCGATCACGATGAAAGCCTTCTCCTCGGACACCGAGGAGACGATCCGGTCGATGTCCTCCACGACGAACCCGGAGTCGAAGAAGACCTGGCTCAGGTATACCAAGTCATGGACGCCGGCACGCGCCTCCCTGGTGAAGCGTTCGGAGAATGTGTCGAAGGGCTCGGTGGGCACCCGGTCGACGATGGCCAGGCCCGCCTCCTCCCATCGCCGCGATTGGCGGGCAAAGGAATGGAATTCGGCGTCGGTGGACAGGACTCGAACCGGCGGATCGAGGCAAGAGAAAATGCGAGCGACGAAGTCCTGGGTGTTGGGAGCGAAGGTCAGCGTATTGGGGTCGGCCAGACCCAGGGTGCCGGCTATCAGGTTTTGCGTTTCGGGAATGACTGTCCCGAAGACATGCTCCCATTTGTCGTCCGCCAGTCGCGCGGCATCGAGCCAGGCCTGGTTGTGCGCCTCCCAGGACACATCTGGCCAGGGGTGATGGGAGTGAGCAGCAAAATGAAGACGGTCATCCTGAGCGGTTAGAAAACGGGAGAACCCGTCCTTCAGATTCATACCTGATAGCGAAAGCGCATCGTCTCGGCCACGGCCTCCGGCAGTTCGGGCCGTTCAGCATTGGGAACCAGGAAGGTGGCCAGGTTGAAGAGGTCCGCGAAGACCCGGCTTCTCTCTGCCGACTTCTCCAGGTACTTGGCGCCGGCCGACCCGCCGGTGCCGATCCGCCGGCCGATCATTCGCTGCGCCATCTGAGCATGACGGTGCCGCCAGGCAGTGAACCCCTCATCGATATCCATGAGAAGTTCGATCACTCGATTCGGCTCCTGGAGGGCGGGCAGATCCTGATAGAGGGTGATGAACAGGGCACTCTGGAAGGCGCCGTAGCTGAAGCGTCGCTCGCCCCGGCGAGTCATCGCGGCATGTTTGTCGGCATCGAAGATCGCTTCGTACTGGCGCATCGTGGTCTTGAACTCCCCGAGCTGTGCCTTTCGCTCGGCCGTGGTGAGGTTCGGGTTTTCCGCGACCACTATCCGGTCGCGTTCGAGACGGCTTCGAACCGCCGACTCGAACTCCTCCCAGAATCGATACTCGCCACTCTCGAGGAAGGGGGTGCGTTCCAGCCACTGCTCGATCAGGTCGAACAGCGACGGATCGCTCTCACTGGCCACCACGGCTGCCTTGTCGTCGGTGTCGAACCGCTCGGTATATGGGGCGCCCTCGAGGAGGAGTCGATCCTCGGGCCGCATCCCCAGCCGGTTCTCGACCAGGCGGAACTGGGCGGATTGGAAACCCGACGCCGGGAAGAGGTAGTCGCGGAAGTCGAGGAAGTCGATGGGTGTCATCGTCTCCAGGACCGCGACCTGCTTAATGAGAATGTCCTGGATCTCGACGATGCGCCTCAGCCTTGCCACGACTCTGCCCATGAAACGCTCCGGTACCGGGTTCTGGCTGAATATCCCGAGGACATCATCGAGTTCCCAGAGGATCTGCTTGAACCAAAGCTCGTACGCCTGATGGACGATGATGAACAGCATCTCGTCGTGGACCGTTTCGCCCGCTTTGGTGCTCTCCAGGTGCTGGGAATCCAGCAGTTTTCCTAATTGCAGATAATCGCTGTAGTAGATCGGATCCTGGCTCATTGCCCCCCGACGCTAGTGGCCCGCAAGCTCACACCACTCGATCGACCGCTCCCAGAGTTCGGCCGCAAGTCGGTCGTCCTGTGCCGGCTCAGAAGGGTCGAGCCGGGTGCGGTGGGCGTAATAGAAGCCGGTTTCGCCGACCACCTCATCGGAGGTCGCACACCAGAGCGGAGTGTCGGCACCCTGGGAAGGCGTGAGCAACCGGCCGCGAAGGAACGGTTTGCTCCAGGCCGGGATCAGGGGAGTGTCAACCAGCCCGGGGTGGACGGCATATGTCGCCAGGTCCGGCCAGCGTCGGGCCAACTCCCGAACGAACAGCACATTGGCCAGTTTGGACACTGCGTACTCCCGGTACCCGATCAGGGAGGTCCCGCGGCGAAGTCGGTCGAAAGGAACCCCCTTTGCCGAGAAGTGCACCGAACTCGCCACCTGAACTACGCGAGCGTTGGGGCTCATTGCGTCGAGCAGCAACTTCGTCAGCAGGAAATGTCCGAGATGGTTGATCCCGAAATGCACCTCAAAACCGTCCTCTGTCTTGCCTCGCTGGCTGATCCCGATTCCTGCGTTGTTTACGAGGAGGTCAAGGGGGCGGCGAGATGCGATAAAGGTCTCGCCGGCTCTCCGGGCCGACTCGAGAGAGGCGAGGTCGAGATGGAGGAACTCTGCCGATCCGCCATCGGAGACGATCTCGTCGACCACCGCCGTGACCCGCGCCTCCGACCGGCCCGCGGCGACCACATGGAACCCGTCCGCTGCCAGCGTCTTTGCGATTACCAAGCCGATGCCCGACGAGGGCCCGGTGATCATGGCCACTCTCACTGACCCGGAACCGTAACTAGTGGCCCGTCTTACAGATGGCTCCGGCGTCTCTCCGGCCCTCGACAACGCTCGCTGCGTCCTCCGCCTCGCCGCACGATCAGGCGCGGCTTCGTTGTGCGTCCTTGCGAATCGAACGCCGATGCCTCGGAGACACCCTCGAAGCATCCGTGCGACCGACCACTAGGTTCCTGAGTCGTGATCGCCTGGCCGGACCGATTGAACGTCGACCGCAACTTCCTTCGGGATCGGATTTCCGAGGGCCGTGGCGACCGGGTGGCGGTGCGTCTCGATGATCGTGATGTCACCTACCTCGAAGTGGATGTGGCCGCCTCGGGGCTTGCTTCGCTGCTGAGGTCCGCCGGGGTAGGGCCACAGGACAGGGTGTTGATCATCCTTCCGGACGGGCTCAACTATGTGGGGGCTCTGTTCGGGATCTTCCGCCTTGGCGCGGTGGGGATCATGCTCAACCCGGGGCTCACTCGCGAAGCCATGGGTGCCATCGTGTCCAAGGCCAGAGCAGCCGCGGCCGTGGTTCAGGACAGGTATGTCGATCACTACCACGAGGCCGTCGGAGGGCTGGAAAAGACGCCGAGAGAGCTGGTCGTCGACGACTTCATCGACTTCCCAACGGATGTCATCGAGACCTATGACACCGCGGCGGATGATCCGGCGTTGTGGCTTTTCTCGGGGGGTACCACCGGTCTGCCCAAGGCGGTCGTGCAGACCCATCGGAGCCTCGCCAACACCACCGAGCTATACGGCAAGGGCTCCCTCGCTCTCACCGAGGACGACGTCACCATCGCCGTCCCCAAGCTGTATTTCGGGTATGCCACCGGCTCGAACCTGCTCTTCCCGTTCTCGGTTGGTGCATCCACGGTCCTGTTCGAGGGCCATCCAACACCCGAGGCTCTCTTCGATCGGGTGGCCCGCCACCGGGCGACGGTGCTGGTCAATGTCCCTTCGGCCATAAACCAGATGCTGAATCATCCCGAGGCGGCGTCTGCCGATCTGTCGTCGTTGCGGCTCGCAACCTCAGCCGGTGAAGCGCTGCCGGAGACGTTGTATCACCAATGGAAGGAGAGGTTCGGGGCGGAGCTTCTCGATGGTCTGGGCACCGCCGAGATGTGGCACATCTTCATCACCAATACCGTCGGAGACGTGCGGCCGGGCACTCTTGGCCGGGTGGTGCCCGGTTTCGAGATCAAGGCCTGCGATGAGGAAGGTGGAGAGGTGTCGGCGGGCGAGGTCGGGCGTCTTTGGGTGAGGGGCGATTCCCTCGGCCTCGGCTACTGGGAGGACCCCGACAGGACGAAAGAAGCCTTTCGTGAAGAGTGGTTCGTCGGTGGAGACCTGGTGTCTATCGACTCCGACGGGTACGTGACCCATCGGGGCCGCGCCGATGATGCGATCAAGATCAAGGGCAAGTGGTTCCGACCACAGGAGGTCGAGTCGAGGCTGCTCGACCACCCCGCAGTCAAGGAGTGCGCTGTGATTGCCATCACCGATGATGCCGGTCTGGCCAAACCGGTGGCATTCGTCGTGGTCGAGCGTCCGGTGGATGAGTCGGTGCTGATCGACTGGGTGCTGGCGAAACTGGAGCCGTACAAGCACCCGAGAAGGGTCTATCTGGTGGATCGATTGCCACAGACCCACCTCGGGAAGACCGACCGGGCCGCGCTGAAGAGGATGGCGAAGTGACCTCTATCGCAACGGCGCCTTCTCCACCACACTGGCCACTGTGAGTCTCCTTCTGATAGTGGTGGTCACCGTGTTGACTCTGGTGGCCGGGGTTGCCCTCGCCCAGGAGGACGACGGTGGGCCACCGGACGACGCCGGCATACCTTCGTTCTTGACTGACTCGGATCTACCACCCGGTCTCACCGACAGGGATCCCCTCCCTCCGGGCCTTGCCAAAAAGCTCACCGGGAACGTGCCACCGGGCCAGGCCAAGAAGGCCGGGGATTGGGCACCTCCGGGCCAGGCCAAGAAGGTCGGGGAATGGACACCTCCTGGCTGGGCGAATAAGGGCGACAACTGGATTCCGCCAGGTCTTGCCGAGCAAGGGAAGACCCCTCCCGGCCACGCCCGCTAGAGGCTCATTCGGCGGAGAAGACTCCGATAGCTGATCCAAATCTGTCACAGTCCCCGGGCATCATCGGGACATGGAACCGACGATTCTCCACGCCGACCTCGATGCCTTCTATGCCTCCGTCGAACAACTGCTCGATCCGACCCTGCGCAATCGTCCGGTGCTTGTTGGGGAAGGCGTCGTGCTCGCGGCGTCCTACGAGGCCCGTGCTCACGGCGTGCGGGCTCCGATGCCGACTCGTGATGCACTGAAGCTGTGCCCCGAGGCGGTGGTGGTCAACGGTCATTTCGAGAGGTATCTCGAGTTCTCCGAGCAGGTGATGACAATTGTCGAGGCCGCCAGCCCGGTCATTGAGCAGATCAGTATCGATGAGGCCTTCATAGACGTTGCAGGGACGGTTCATCTGTTGGGTCAGCCGTCTGAGATTGCCCGTGAGATCCGAACCAGGGTTCGTGAGGAGGTGGGCCTGCCCTTCTCGGTTGGCGTGGCCTCAACCAAGTTTCTCGCCAAGATCGCCTCGGCCCGAGCCAAACCAGATGGCCTTGTCGTGGTCGTAGCGGGGTCAGAGCTGGAGTTTCTCCACCCTCTGGGGGTTGAGGCTATGTGGGGCGTAGGGACCGTCACCGCCGGCCGACTGCACCAGCTCGGGATCTGCACGATCGGGGATCTGGCTCAGGTCCCTTCGGGTTCACTTTCTTCGACGCTCGGACCTGCTGCCGGCAGAGCTCTTCACGCGTTGGCATGGAACAGAGATCCGAGGCCGGTGAGATCGGGAAGGCGTGCCGGCAGCGTAGGAAGCCAGCAGGCTCTGGGCCGGGGTCTGGCCGACCCTGACGAGTTGGCCGTAGTGGTTCTCGGCCTGGCCGACAGGATCGGTCGAAGGCTGCGCAAGAAGGGCCGGTCGGGCACCACCGTCACCGTTCGGGCTCGCTTTCCGGGACCGCGGGTGATCTCTCGAAGCCATACTCTTCCTTCGCCGACCTCATCGACCGCTGCCATCGCCAATCTCGGCGCTGTCTTGCTCCAGCGAGCGACCGAGGGCTCGGCTGAGCCGGTCACCCTCGTTGGGATCTCGGTCTCGAATCTCACAACCGATGACTTCGTGCAGCTCGAGTTGGACATCGATGAAGGCAATGTGTTGAGGGCGGGGAGCGCGATGGATCTCAAACATCGTTCGCTTGATGAGACCGTTGACGTGGTCAGGGAGCGGTTTGGGCGCGACCTGCTGACTTTCGGATCAAAGCAGAAAGGAGGCTCTGCTCCGGACAGTTTCCGCGAGTTGGCCGAACGGTCGTCCTAGCGAGACTCATTGCGGAGCCGGACGGGTCCCTTCTGGTCCGGGTATCGGCCTTCCTTGTCGGCATAGAAGCTACGAGCCTCGTCCATCACCGCTGCCGGATCGCTCACATCCTCAATTGTGGGCCCAAACCCGGTTGTCTTGGTGGAATAATCGACATAAGAGAGGACCACAGGCACTCCGGCTTCCTGGGCGATCCGGATGAAACCGGCCTTCCAGTACGGGGCCGGTTGCCGAGTCGCCTCGGGCGCCACGGCCAGCATCATCGTCGGGGCGTCGTTTATCGCCTCCACAACCTGGCTGACGAGACCCCGCGGCTTTGATCTGTCCACCGAGATTCCACCCCATCGCCGGAACAGAAATCCAAAGGGCCGACGGAAGAGGGTGTGCTTCCCGATGAAACTCATCTTGATCTTGAAGTGATGCAGGATGGCGAGAAATACCACAAAGTCCCAGTTGCTCGTGTGCGGAACTCCCAGGGCGATGAGCTTGGGGAAGTCAGGTACCTGACCTGTGAATTTCCATCCACGCATCGTCAAATAGCGCTCGGCTAGCCATTTCACAACTGGTCATTCAAGCGGGCTTCTACCGCTACGCCAGCCGTCGAGATGAGTGACATGCGTTTTTCCAGCGGGCCCCTAATGAGAGTCTCGTGCCGGCGCCACTTCGAAACCGGTATCACTCACCCACACGATCGAGGAGGTCGTCGCGACGGCGGCCACGATCGCTTCTGCCATCTCCTCGGTCACGATTGCCGCTTCATCGGCTCGGTAAATGACCCGGGTTGTGGCCTCCTTTGGGAACAAGGCGGCGAGCTTGCCCGGGTGGGAGCAGACGATTGTCACGGTGAAGGGCAATATCACCTCGGACGTTTCGATCAGCGCCCGGTCGGCCTTGTTGACTCTCACTAGATGCAGCGTGGTCAAGGCGGCGAATACAGCGAGCGCGCCCTCCGTGACCAGAGTTCCTTGGCTCGGGTCGAGGCCGAAGGCGAACTGGAAAAGCACCACGAGTGTGGCGATGAGAGCCTGGGCGGCGGCGAGCCCGGCGACAATGGCCATGCCGAGCACATAAATTCGGCGTGGTGGGGAGACCGACTCTGCGGCTCGGTCGGCGCTCTGACACCTGTTCCAGAACCACAACCACACCGCTACTGCTGTGAGCGTGAGGATCGCCAGGCTGAGGATGACCTCGGGTCGGCTGTCGCCAACCAGCGCCTCGTCTCCAAGCGCCACGGTGACAAGGGCGGTCAGCCCGCCCACGGCAAAGGCAAGCCCTAGAGCGGCCATGATGTACTCGTAGGTGCGGAGTGTGTTGTCGCGCTCGGTGCCGATCCGCTGCTGGTGATGTCGCCAGACGCCCAGTGCGACGGCTAGCACGGCCAGTGCGCCCGGGACTAACTCGAAGTGCTCAGCCGCAGAACCGACATCGCCGAGAATGAAGGTGATTGCGACTACCGCCATCGCCATCATCGACCCAATGGCAGTGGATAAAGAGATCGTTGAGGTGGCCACCAGCCATGTTTTCCGAGGCACGGCTGCCGCGCCGGGCCATGGTCGCAGCCAGCGATATGCCCAGAGGGGGGCGCCGAGCGCCACCAGTACGATCGGCTCGCTCAAGTCGAGGTTGCCCGCTGTGGCGAAGATCGTCCCATACAGATACTCGAAGAGGTTCCACAGCACGCCGCCGACACCGATAGAGGCAGCGATCAGACCGATCACCGAGCCGGTCACCCTGGGCAGCTCGGCGATCTCGGATCCCGGCGGGTCTTGCCGACTCGCCCACTCGTGAAAGACGAAGACCCCGGCGAGGATCACAACGTCGGTCCAGGATGATCGAGGCTCGTTGCCAAACAGCCAGACGATGAGCTGGAAGGAGGTAACGAGAAGAGCGGTGGTGAACACGGCCTCCGCAAATGCGAGGTAGACCGGCCAACCCGAGGAGTCGGGATACAGTTTTCGTCTCTGTGCCTGGCGTCGCCAGAGGAGGAAGGCGATGGGTGCCCCGACCACCAGCGCCGCAAGGGCCGTCGCTACCTGTTGACCCGGGTCGCCGGCGACTCTCTCGCCGGGGAAGGCGGCTTGTCCCAGCTGGGTCAGAGCAAATACGGTGGTCCCGACCGCGATCGCCAGCAGCCCGTAGGCGATCAGATCCTGATCACCGCTGGCGGTTTCGCTCTTGCGACGGGCGAGGAATCGAACGCCCAGGACGATGGCCCCGACCACAATCAGGAGGAAGAAGATGGGGAGACCCAGCATCACGCCGGTTCCTCACATCGCCATTTGAAGTAGGGCCAGGGTTCGCCGGTGATGAGCCACTGACCCTCGACTTCCTCCAGCACGAACAGCTCTGAGTATCCACCCCCACCGGCATCAAAGGGTCCGGGGCTGCTGCCCTCGTTGATCGACACGTCCACGAA
This sequence comes from Acidobacteriota bacterium, assembly GCA_022573225.1. Classification (GTDB taxonomy): domain Bacteria; phylum Actinomycetota; class Acidimicrobiia; order Spongiisociales; family ZC4RG35; genus JACZUI01. The sequence goes on along the minus strand of JACZUI010000001.1, from coordinate 4,084 downwards.
TGCGATGTCATCGACTATCTCAGCGGCACCGAGGGTGGCGGTGAAGGGGTCGGTCTGAGCAGCAACCGCCAGATCCGCTGCATCGCAACCCTCCGAGTCGTCCGGGTGAAGCAGCGAGAAGGCCTCCTTGTAATCACCGTCGCTGATGGCCTGAAGATAGAGCTGGACCGTCCCCTCGGGGGAGGATGGGTCGAGTTGAACCGGGTCCCGGTTGAGTGCGACGGCGACCAGAACAAGAACGACCGCGGCGGCCGACCCGGCGATCCACCAGGTCCGGATGCCGGCCCCCTCGCTCATGCCTATTCCTGCATCCCCAGCGCCTTCATCCCGCCGTCCAAGTTTGCCGTCTCGTACCCGTTCGCTGCCAGGTATTCGGCCACCTGCATGCTTCGACCACCCGATCGACAGACGACCAGGACCGGCTTGCTGGAATCGATCTCGTCCACGCGTTCGATGATCTCGCCCACGCTGATACGAAGAACGCCGGGCAGTGTTCCCAGCTCCCACTCGTCCGGTTCGCGCACATCGAGGATCGTGGCGCCTCTCTCCTTGGACCACTCGGCCCACTCCTCGGCCGGGACATTTTCGACCTGCGACATTGGAAACCTCCTCAACGCATTAAGGGATGAGATGCCATCATCTTCCCTTGCCGGTGTTTTTTCAAGATTTAACTCGGTAAAGCTGGACGCGTGGGACTATCGGGAGGATCTTCAGAATCTGGCTGCGTTCCTCGCCGATGGCGGGGAGGCTGACGGAACCGGGATTCTGATGAGCGCGGTCGGCGGACTGGACACCTTCCGGGGCGAAGCGTCGATCCGGGATTGGCTCCATGTTGTCGCATCCAACGAGTGCCAGACATTGGGAGGTCGAGAGACACCCGGCCCCGTCGATACATATCTGGATCGCGCAATAGAGGGCCGGCTAGACGAACCCCCGCCCAATTCCCGGGAGCTGGCTCTCGAGCTCGCCAATCGACGCAGGGTCCTCGATGCCTTCGCGGCCCTCCCGGACAATTACCGGTCGGCTCTTCTCCTCAAGGACGGTCATCGGCTCACGGTCGAGCAGACGGCGACCCTGACTGCGACGAGTCCCGGAGCGACCAGGTCGATCCTCTACCGGGCACGTCATCAGCTCAGGGCCGGGCTCACGCCCTGATTCCGAACCGCACTCAATCTCCCTACACTCGTCGCCTCGTCGCTGGCGTTGTGGAGGGCCATCATCGACATTGCAGTCCTAGCCTCAGGATCGGGAACCAACCTTCAGGCCCTCATCGACACTCCGGAGATTCGACCGCGGATCAGGGTGGTCATTTCGGACAAGCCCGGGGTTCGGTCCCTGGAACGAGCCGGGCGCGCCGGAATCAAGACCGCGGTCATCCCCTGGGGCGACTTTGAGTCCAGGCGTGACTTTTCGATAGCGGTGGCCGACGCAGCGGAGGGTGCAGGCGCCGAGGCCATGGTTCTGGCTGGCTTCATGCGGGTTTTGTCTCCGGAGGCAATCGAGAGATTCGCCGGACGGATAATCAATGTTCATCCTTCGCTTCTTCCCGCGTTCCCCGGCGTCAACGCGGTCGCCCAAGCTCTCTCCCATGGGGTAAAGGTGACCGGCGTAACGGTGCATTTTGTTGACGAAGGTGTCGACACCGGACCGATCATTGCTCAGCGCCCGGTGCCCATACTCTCCGATGACGACGAGGCGTCGCTGCATGCCCGTATCCAGGTTGAGGAGCATCGGTTGCTCCCTCAAGCGGTCGTCGAGTTCATCGTGGGCAAAGACTCGGTGGGTGTGCAATGAGCCAGTTTGTGGTGCGCCGGGCTCTTGTGAGCGTCTACGACAAGTCCGGGTTGATCGAGTTTGGCAAGAGACTTGTTGGTGCGGGCGTGGAACTCGTCTCCTCTGGTGGAACTGCCGCTTTCCTGGAGGACGGGGGACTGCCGGTGACCCGCGTCGCGGATGTCACCGGCGCGCCCGAGATGCTTGGTGGCCGTGTCAAGACTCTCCATCCGGTGATACATGGGGGAATCCTGGCCCGGATGGACCATGAGCCCGACCGGCGGGATCTGGCCGAGCGGGAGATCGAGCCCTTCCAGCTCGTGGTGGTCAACCTCTACCCCTTTCGGGAGACGGTGGCCGACCCCGATGCCACCGACGCCGACATCGCCGAGCAGATCGACATCGGCGGCCCGGCGATGATCCGGTCTGCGGCCAAGAACCACCGCCATGTCGGTGTGGTCACGTCCCCATCCCAATACGAATTCGTGGCGTCGGCCATCGAGGAGGGTGCTTTCGATATCGAGAAGCGAACCGCCCTGGCCGCAGAAGCCTTCTTCCAGACAGCGTCTTATGACGCCGCGATTGTCGGCTGGATCGGCGACGACGTTGTCATCCCGCTACGTCACGCCGCTGATCTCCGATACGGGGAGAACCCGCATCAGGACGCCGCGATCCTGGTCGAGGACGGAGCTTCGCCGTGGTGGGCGGCGGCTACCCAGCACCAGGGCAAGGAGATGTCCTTCAACAACTATGCGGACGCCGAGGCCGCATGGCGGCTCGCTTGTGATCTGGAGGCGTCTGCTGTGGTCGTTCTCAAGCACACCAACCCGTGCGGCGTTGGGGTCGCGACGTCGGTTTCAGAGGCTTTCGAGAAGGCATGGTCGGGGGATTCGCTCGCTGCGTTCGGAGGAGTCGTGGCCATCAACGGGACTCTGGATTCCGGGACGGCCTCCGCCATTGCCGACCGCTTTGTCGAAGTGGTCGTTGCCCTGGACGTCCATCCCGATGCACTCAGGATTCTCGAAGCCAAGAAGAACCTCAGGGTTCTCTCCGCGCCGGCGCCATCAGCGAGGGGTCGTGACTACCGCCGTGTGGACGGCGGGCTCCTGGCTCAGGCCCGCGACGAAGTCGATATGACCAGCTGGGAGGTCGTGTCGGAGCGCCAACCCACTGCCGCCGAGCTTTCAGAGATGCGATTCGCCTGGACCATCGCAGCGCACGCCAAATCAAACGCCATCGTGATCACAGTCGATGGTCACGCCGTTGCCGTCGGCGCCGGTGATCAATCTCGCGTCGGGGCGGCTGAAAGGGCCGTGGCCAAGGCCGCCGGTCGCGCCACCGGAGCGACGGCGGCATCCGATGCGTTCTTTCCGTTCCGGGACGGGCTCGACACCCTGATCGCTGCTGGAGTGACCGCAATCGTCGAGCCGGGTGGCTCCATCAGGGACCAAGAAGTGATAGATGCAGCCAACGAACAAGGGGTCGCTCTCGTCTTCACGGGCATGCGGCATTTCAGGCATTGACATGAGTGCGACCATTCTCGACGGAAAGGCCGTCGCGATGGTGGTGAAGGAGGAGGTAGCCGACGCAGTCGGCGACCTCGACTACGAGCCAGGCTTGGCCACGATCCTGGTAGGTGACGACCCGGCGTCACATCTATATGTGCGCGGCAAGAGGTCCGACGCGGCCGAGGTCGGGATCCGGTCGATTCACCATGAGCTCCCGGCGGATGTCTCTCAGGGTGCTCTGCTCGGGCTGATCGACGACCTCAATCGCGATGAATCGGTCGACGGAATCCTGGTGCAGCTTCCCCTCCCCAGCGATCTCGACGTCGTACTGACAGTCGAAGCCATCGACCCCAGCAAGGATGTGGATGGTCTCCATCCCCACAACCTCGGGCTCCTGGTCCTCGATCGGCCCGGGCTGAGACCGGGTACTCCGAGCGGGATCCTCAGGATCCTCAAGCACTATGACATCGAGATTCCCGGCTCCCGGGCGGTGGTCGTTGGTAGATCGTTCCTGGTAGGGCGACCGCTGGCCTTGATGCTGGCCTCCCGAGGTGTGGACGCCACGGTGGCGGTCGCCCATTCCCAAACCAGGGACCTGGCTTTGTTGACCCGGGAGGCTGACATCGTCGTTGCGGCGGTCGGCTCGCCCGGTTTGATCACCGCAGATCACATCCGCGAGGGAGCGGTCGTGATCGATGTGGGGATCAATCGAACCGACTCCGGTCTCGTGGGTGACGTCGACTTCGATTCCGTCGTCGAGGTTGCTGGCGCGATCACCCCGGTGCCGGGGGGTGTCGGCCCGA
>JACZUI010000049.1 GCA_022573225.1 Acidobacteriota bacterium | reverse complement strand
GAGGGCGTTTGACCTGGTCTTCAACCTTGGCGAGGCCCATTGGCCCTCGATGCTCATTGGCGCGGTGACCATCGTGTTGATCATCGTTCTCGAACGGACCCGTCTCGGTCCGCTGGGGATGGTTGTGGCGATCATCGCCACATCTGCCGTAGTCGTGATCGTCGGCTCGGATGTGGCCCAGTTGCGGGACATCACCGAGATTCCGGGATCTCTTCCGATGCCGGTGCTTCCCGACTTCCGGTTGATCCCGGTCCTGCTTCTTCCCGCTGCATCCCTGGCCTTAATTGGGCTGGTCCAGGGTGCCGGGATATCGTCGAACTTCCCCAACCCTGATGGTGATTACCCGGACGCATCCCAGGACTTCGTCGGGCAGGGTGCCGCGAATATCGCGGCGGGGCTATTCCAGGGCATGCCGGTGGGCGGGTCGATGTCAGCCAGTTCTCTGGTCAAGACGGCAGGCGCCAGGTCGAAGGCAGCGCTGATCATCGCCGGACTGGTGATGGCAGTGTCGATCCTTGTGTTCGGCGATGCTGTTGGGTATATCGCCATGCCTGCCCTCGCAGGTCTCCTGATGATTGTCGGGTATCGAACCGTCAAGCCTGCCGACATCAAGGCGACATGGAGGACCGGCGCAACCCAGGCCACGGTCATGACCGTGACTTTTGTGCTGACGATGCTTATTCCCCTCCAGAACGCGGTACTGGTTGGTGTCGGGATCTCGGTCATCCTCTTTGTGATCAAGCAATCAAATCGGATCTCAATCAAGCAATGGATAATCGGAGACGAGGGGCGTTTCCGCGAGGTGGATCCGCCCGACGAGGTGGGCGAAAACGAGGCCATCGTCCTTCAGCCTTACGGAAGTCTCTTCTTCGCTTCGGCCCCCGTGTTCGAAGACGAACTCCCGGATGTGACTGAGGCCACTTCCAACTCGGTCGTGATTCTTCGACTCCGGGGAAAGAGCGACCTGGGGTCGACTTTCATGGAGGTCCTCTATCGCTATGCCACCTCGTTGATGGAGGTCAACAGCAAGCTGGTGCTGGCGTACCAGAGCGATCGGGTTCACGATCAGTTGCAAGCGACGGGCGTGGCGGATTTGCTTGGCGAGGAGAATATCTACGAGTCCGACGAGTGGCTGGGAGCCACGGTGACCCGTGCCTACCGCGACGCAGAGGATTGGATTCGGGAACGGCAGGAGTCCTGACGATCCCAACGTCTCTGGATAGGCCAAGAGTCGATGGCGCCGAGAATCTTCTGGGAACCAAGGCCGTCCTTCCTTTGCTTCCATCTTTCTGGACACGGAAATGGTCAATGCAGAGGTGGAGCAGGCGATCAATGAGATGCTCGGGTCAGACGTAGCCAATTCCTTGCTCTCTGCTCTCGACGAAATGAGGCTGACAAGCGAGGAGGCCGTGATCCAGTTAGTCAGTTTTGGGGTTCTTCTATTCACCGCGACCCTTCTCTTTGTGGCGTGGAAGGAGGTTGTCGATCTCATCTGGGACATCCCGAGGGAGCGTGGGGTCAAGGCCAGCCTGCGGAGGCGAGTCTTTGGCTTGCTGGCCGTGCTTGGGTCTGGAGTGCTGCTTACGCTTGTTCTGATCGCTGAGGCTCTCGTCGCATCGCTCGGGCAACTCATCTCATTCGGGGCCTTTGATCTTCTCATTACGATCACGGGTTCGATCCTCCCCGCAGTGATCGGCGCGGTATTTCTCGCGATCCTCTTCAAGTACACCCCTGATGCCATGGTTGCCTGGAGATCGGTGTGGCTCGCAGCAGCCATAACGATGGCCCTGTTGGCAATCGGAGCCTGGGGATACGGGATCTACCTGTCGAGCTACGGGTTACGCTCAGCGGCCGGCGTGGCGGGCTCGGTATTCCTCGGCCTCGCACTTGTGTATTACGCGGCAATGATCCTCATGTACGGGGTAGAGATAGTGAAGGAAAAGCATGTACTTGCTGGATTGGCCTACGAGAACCAGGCCGACGGGTCTGGAGCGAACACCAGTGTTTGAGTCGACGCCGATGAATCAGGTTTTGGTTGGCGGGCCTGTCCTGCAGCTCGATCAACCATGAGATTCGCCGCCTACATTTTCTACGCTTTGGCTGTTTTGTCGGCCGCCGTCGGCATCTACTCGGCCTCGGTTATTCGTGATGAGATAGGCCGGTCTCTCACCGGCATCATCGTTCTCTTTGCCGGAGCGACTTTCCTTCTCGTCCTGATGGGCGTCGGACTTCAGGCCATGGCGAAGGAGCGGGAGGACGAGTAGGAACTCCCGACCGGTCTGAGTCGGGTTGGCTCTGGAGATGGGACGAACCCCTCCCTGCCGCCTATGCGGTCAGTGAGGGGTTCGTGTTGTTCAATACCGTGTTGTTCAATACCGTTTAGTTCAGGCGAGCAGCTTGGCCTTCTGAGCCTGGAACTCTTCGTCTGTGATCGCTCCGGAGTCGCGGAGGGCAGCGAACCTCGACAACTCATCGGCCGAAGAGCTCGATGAAGAAACCGACTGGATGTATTCACGTTGGGCTTGCTCCCTGCTCGACGCCTGTTGAACCGCACGCGTCTGCATGTCATCGCCGTTGGCGATCAGGTAGATCAGCACCCCGAGGAAGGGCAGGATGATTACGAACAACGTCCATCCGGCCTTACCCCAACCCGAGATCTCGCTGCGGAAGATATCGGCAAAGATCGTTATCAGCAGCCAGATCCATACAAAAAACAGAAAGAACCAGAGCATGCTCCAGAACAGGTCCAAAAGTGGCATCGACGCTCCTCGTAGGTTGGGAAATGAACCGGGTCATGCTAGATCCGCTCGTCGGTTGGTGTCCAGCGCAGAAAGGAATCCCCATGACTACGACAACTGGACATTTGTCTCGGCTACTCGCCACCCTTGTCGGCGCTGTGATTGCCTTTGCCGCGATTCTGATCACCACGCGGCGTCGCCTCGAGGCTTAGCGAATCCGCCGGAGTTGGATCTCTATACCGGGTTCTACCCAATAGGGAGACAACTCGGGCGACGACCACGACCAGGAAGATCTGACCAACCAGGGTCTGAACCACGGCCATCGCCCGGGTCAGCTCGGAAGCCGGGGCTATGTCCCCATAGCCGAGTGTTGTCATTGTCACGTAGCTGAAGTAGTTGAAGTCGCCGAGCCTGCCATCTGTGATCGTAGGGAAGGAACCCGGATCAGCGAGATAGACACCTGCGTACATGAGGCTGAAGGCCATCCCAAGTGCGAGATAGGCGGCGATGGCGCCCCACATCGTGGTGGGAGTGATCGTCTCGTGTCTTGCGATGCGGCGGATGATGACCACCGGCGAGGAGATCATCAGTATCCCCAGGGCGATACCAGAGAGAATTGCGAGCTCCTTTGGAGAGTCGGGAAGTACAGCTGCGATCACGATCACCACGGAGGCGATCCACGAAATCCGGATCGTCCATTGATGGGCTCTCGATGCGGCCATCGATAGGGTGACCGTTAGGCCGACTAGTACGGCGGTTGATATTCTCTGAAACGTCTGCGCTCCCAGGGTCAAAATTGGCATGACGATCAAGACCATGAGCATGATGGTTACTGCCAGGTAGGCGTCGGATGATCCCTCAAAACGTTCCCAGCGCCTGGTGATTGTCGGGGACATTCTGTTCCTTCTTGCGAGACCTGTTCACGTTAGAAACGTCAATGCCCGAGGCGTGGGAATCCACCCGTAGTTGTTAGGCCACCAGACCACATAGTCTGTGGGAACCAAGTCGACCACCTTCGACGTCCAAGAGTTGATCGTCTTGTCCTCTCGAGCCAACTGCACCCAATGACCCTTGTCAGCACCGTTGCCCCACTGGCGGCCTATGCCGTGGGGTTTCAGACCATTGTCTACATAGCCCTGCCGGCGCGCCTGAGGACTACTTGGGCACCGATGGTCACTGGCACAATCGGAGCCGTCCTGACGGTCCTGGCCGGGCTGATCTTCGGCTTTGACACGATTGGATTGGGCGCGGCCGATGCCTCGATGGTGGTGGCATGGGCAGTCGCCACCTTCACGTTGACGTCAATGGTGGGCTGGCTGATGCTGATCAGACCGAAACTTCGTGGCCAACTTGCCGACCCTCGTCTGGCCGCTTTGAGCCATTGGCAAGCTGTTAGGCAAATCGCTCTCCGCATCCCGGTCATGACGGCCCTCATCGAGGAGGCATTCTTCAGGGGTGTCCTCCACGCTGCGCTCATGGCCCTATACCCTCCGTCTGTCGCGCTTTGGGGGGGTGCGGCCCTGTTTGGCCTATGGCATATCGGACCGGGGTTGGACCAAGCTCAGAGAACCGGACGGACCACTTTTGCCGGAGCAGCGCATGTCGCCCTGACGGTCTTTGCCACAACCGTGGCAGGTGCGGGCCTCGTCTGGCTCCGAATGGAGACCGGCTCGATCTGGGCCCCCGTGGCTGTGCACGCAGGGATCAACATGACGATGGCCGTGTTCGCCCGGCTTGCGGCTCGGACCGAGGTTTCTGAGCACAGTCTGCAACCGGTCGACCTCTGATCCTCTTCCCATAGGACAACAGGTGGCACCACCTGATTGACCTCGAGAGTCGCGAGCGAATTTTCCGAGCGACACGCCAGCAGGCCGCCGCGGTGGTGAGTAGATTTTGGAGCAGTTTCTACCTACCCAAGGAGTCACCATGCCGCTAACGGGCCCCTTCGTCTCACTCACTGTCAAGCTTGCAGATCGGTTGAACCCGATCACGAGTGGACCGGCTGCCCCGATGAAGGCGGGCGCTGCACTCGACGCTTACGGACCGTCACTGATGCCGAGGTCGTCGATGCACCAAGGGATAGCTGCCGGGTTGGCTGTCCTCGTTGCCGAGGCGATTGGTCTAGCGGTCAATGCCGGTATTCGAAGGGTCGCCCCGGACAGCTCGCCCCTCGCTTGGAGAATCGGCGCCAGAGCTGCGGTCGCCGCCGGCGGGGCTGCCATTGGGCGCATCTCAGAGTTAGAGGATGAGTCGACCGCCAAAGCGTCGTTACGCAGCGCCGGCCGGCTGGTGAGCGTTGCAGCTCTGGGCGGAATTATTCATGAGGTGGGCCAAGAAGCTGGATCGAAGGTCGACACTCCACTGGTCCCGATCGTCACCGGTCTTGGTGGTTTCGCTTTTGTCGCGAGCCGTTGGGGCAAGGAGCTGGAGACGCGCAAGGGTGTTATTGCTCGTTGGACCGAGGACGACAAACCGGCAAACCTCGGCACTTCTTTGGCGATTGGTTTCGGCGTGGCCGGCGGGGGCCGGCTGTTCGGGAAGGGATATTCTGCCTCGAGGCGCTCCCTGGTGGACTTCTTTGGGCATGGGCCGGCCCATGCCGCCATGGGACGGCTGGTTAACAACGCCTTGTGGACCGCCGCCGTCACCTCCGGGTACGGCGCGCTGGTTCGCCGTCTCGCCAAACACAATGGAAAGGTCGAGACGAACTACTCGACACCTCCCAGCAGCGAGTACGTGTCTGGTGGGCCCAACAGCGTCTCCCCCTTCGAGAAACTGGGTCTTCAAGGCCGAAGATACGTGACCGATGTGGTGACACCGGAGGTTATCGAGGACGCGATTGATGAACCTGCGAAGGCCCACCCGATCAGGGTCTTTGTCGGCGTGGACTCCGAGCCCATATTCGCCACCGGGCGCTCGGAGCTGGCTCTGAAAGAGATGGACCGTCTTGGAGCCTTCGAGCGCCAATATCTGCTTCTGGTGTCGCCGACAGGGACTGGCTGGGTAGATCAAACCATGATCGAATGTGCCGAAATCATGACGAGAGGCGACATCGCTACGGCATGCATTCAGTACGGACGGGCCCCGTCATTCCTGGAGGTTCAAGGGGTTTCTCTCGGTCGCGCCCAATTTCGCCAACTTCTCTGGGGTGTCAAGCAGCGATTGATTGCTGTGCCTGAGAAGGACCGACCAAAGGTGCTCATATTCGGCGAGAGCCTCGGAGCCTGGTCGAGCTCCGATGTGATCATGCACCAGGGCATCGAAGGTTTCGATCACTACGGGATCGATCGTGCGTTGTGGTTTGGTCTGCCGGGGCTGGCCCGATGGTCCAGGACCGGCATGCGCGAGGGACGCAACCCGCTCATTCCCGAGGGGACAGTCGCCGCGTTCGACAGCTTCGAGCAATACCAGGCACTCGGCGACGAGGAGAAGGCGAAACTGCGGGCAATCATCGTCGATCACGACAATGATCCCATTGCCCAGATGTCCCTGCGGATGGCGGTCAAGAGACCCGAGTGGCTCGACGGCAGCAAACGGGGTCGTGGGGTTCCCGAGTCAATGAAGTGGACGCCGGTCATTTCGTTCGTCCAAGTTCTCATCGATGCTATGAACGCCATGGTCACAGTGCCCGGCGAGTTCAAGTCCTTTGGACACGACTATCGAGCTGACACCGCCGCCTTCGTCAACGCCGGATTCGACCTTCCCTCCATGACTGCGGAGCAGATGGCATCCATTGGTGAGACCTTGGTTGGACTAGAGCTCGAGCGAGCGAAGAGAATCAAGGGTGAGGGAGACGAGTCCGGGGCCGATTCAATGGAAGTGGCCGTCGGGAACGTCCAGTAGCGACAAGTAGCCCGTGGGTAGGCCGGTAGGTGCGGTTGCGCTTTGATCGGGGGGACATGCCGTGTCGGGCGATGCTGCCGCCATCGCCTCATATCTGGGATCGGGCCCACTTTTTGACCACAGCCTGGGCGAGTTTGCTGTTAAGTATGCGAGGCAGAACGAGAGCGATTACGAAACGTTCGTGACCGAGATCAGGGAAAGGCGACTGGAAGCTATGGAGATCGAGTGACTCAAGACCCAGCACCGATCGAGCAAGCGGACGTGGATTCCTTGTCGGACGAGTTCGCGGACTACGACGGGCCGATTCTTCCCACGGGCATGGGCTTCGACTTCTCACAACTGTTCACTCCTGCATCGCTGCGGGGGATTGCGGCCATCGTGGTATCGATCCTGGTGTTGCGGGCACCGAGCCAGTCGGCGAATGCGTTCGCACTGCTGCTGGCCGCCATTCTCATTGCCTGGTCGGTAGGAGGGGTGGCGGAACTTCGGGATCCCGAAAAGCGGTCCGCCCTGGGCATCGCGCGGGTGGTGGTTCTGCTCATTCTTGCCGGAGGACTGATCTTCTGGCCTCGATTCAGCACGGAACAGCTGGGGCGTCTCGCCGGCGCGGCCCTGATCGCCGGGGGACTGTTCAACGGTTATCGAAGCCTCAGGTCGAATGAGGGCGGATCCCGCATAGAGGTTCTTCTTGGATCTATCCTCTACGTGGCAGTCGGCGCAGCTCTCGTAGCCTCCCCCCGTACCATTCTTGGGCTCGCAATTGTCGGGCTGAGCCTCTATTGGTTTGTCGCCGGAGTGCTGACGTTGATCACCAACGTCCGATTGGACGACCGTCAGATCGAGCCTGCCGGCACCTTCGAGACCTTTCTCAAATGGATACAGACGCGTCCCAATACGGCTGACGATCGAATCCAGTTGTACGACAAGTTGTTCTACGAGGGCGATTATGGCCCCCGGCGTCTTTCGCGCTTCTTTACCCTTATGGGGTTCGCGACAGCAATCGCTGCCTTCGGCGTCATTGCCGACTCGACCGCCGTTGTCATCGGAGCCATGCTCGTTGCTCCCCTCATGACCCCGCTGATGGGTACCTCGTTGGCCATGGTCATGGGCTGGCCGAGAAGGGCACTGATGTCGGGTCTGGTCGCCATCGGAGGGATAGCGTTCACTGTCGGGCTCAGCGTCCTGTTCGGATGGATGTATGGCCCGGAGATCTCTGTAGTGACGAACACCCAGGTCGCGTCGCGGATTGGTCCCACCATCGTAGATCTGGTCATCGCGATCGCCGCTGGAGGCGCCGGTGCCTTCGCTCTATCTCGACCCGACGTCTCCGACTCTCTGCCGGGGGTTGCGGTCGCCATCGCCCTGGTGCCGCCGCTTGCGGTTGTCGGATTGATGATCTCTCAGAACGACTGGAGTGCTGCATCCGGCGCCATGCTGCTCTTCGTCACCAACTTGGTGGCGATCATCCTGGTCGGGGCATCCGTCTTCATTTTGACCGGAGTGGTTCCACTTCTTCAACTGGCCAAGAATTCGCGATGGGTAAAGCTGAGCCTGGGGATGGTCGCCGTTCTCGCGATCTCCGTGATAGCGGTTCTCGGAGTAACCGCGGATACCTTCGCACGACAGACAGCCGGAACGGCTGCCGCGGAGGAGATTATCCAGGAGTGGCTGGGCGATTCCGACCTGCAGGTGATCGACACAGAACTCTCGTCAGAGGAGTTCCTCATCACCCTCGAAGGTCCGGATCAGCCACCCCCGGTCGAGGATCTTGCTGTCGACATCGAGGAGGAGTTCGATCAGTCTGTCGACATCTCGGTCAAATGGATTCCCACCGCGGTCTTTGAGTACCAAGACGGCGGGTAGGCGGACCGAATTCTGAGAGCCGACCTGGGCCCGGCCAGGCTCCTTCGCGGCGTTGCCTCGATGCTGCGTCGGATCGGTGTGGGGGATCAGTCGAGCGGCGCAAAAAGGTCGACGACCGTGCCGTCAGGGTCGAGAACCGAGGCGTATCGCTGGCCCCAGAATGCGTCGAACGGCGCGAGATGAGAGGTGTGTCCCACGGCAACGACCGCTGCATGGATCCGATCCACTTCCTGAGCGTTCTCGCACGCGAAAGCTAGAGCGACCCGGCCACGTCCCTCAGGGGCGGTCCAAGTTTCGTCGAAGCTGGTCATGATCTCTTCGGTGTCGAACATCACACGAAAACCGCCGAGACCGGACGCTTCGACGTGTCCCTCCGCATCGGCGTCGTCGGCGAACTCCAGCCCAACCAGGCGGTAGAAGGCCAACGTCTGTGCCATATCACTCACCGCGATGCCGATGGCGTCGAATCTGGGTGTCATGGCACCGATACTGCCACGCTCGTCTGACAGATTGTCAGGTGACCCGCCCGTTAGGCGAACCGCTAGGCGACCCGCTAGGCGACGACAACCGTCTTGGCGTTGAGGAACTCGCGCATCCCCATATCGGACAGCTCGCGCCCATAGCCGGACATCTTGATTCCGCCGAAGGGAAGCCGGGGGTCGGAGGCGACGAATGCGTTGACAAAACAGGCACCTGCCTCCAGCCGATCCCGGGCTACCTGCTCTCCAAGTTCGAGGTCAGAGGTGAAGATGGCAGCACCGAGCCCGAACTCGGTGTCGTTGGCGATGCGGACCGCGTCATCCAAATCGGCCGCCTCAATGACTGCGGCGACCGGTCCAAAGGTCTCTTCCCGGTACACGGGCATCCCGTCCTGAACGTCCGTGAGAAGGGTGGGCGGGTAGAAGGCCCCGGGACCGTCTGGTACTGCGCCACCAAGGACTAGGCGAGCCCCGGCGGCGACGCTCGCCTCCACCTGAGTGTGAAGGTCGTCGCGCAGATCAACCCTCGCCATCGGTCCCATGGTGGTGGCCTCGTCCAGAGGGTCTCCCACCACCGTGTTGGAGAAGGCGCTGGCCAGCAAAGAGGTGAACTCTTCGACGACGGGTGCCTCGACGATGAATCTCTTGGCCGCGATGCACGATTGGCCGCCGTTTATGAGACGTGATGCGGCGCATGTCTCTGCGGCCCTGGCCAGATCGGCGTCGGCGAGCACGATGTATGGATCGGAGCCGCCAAGTTCGAGCACCGTTTTCTTGAGAAGGCTCCCCGCTTTGGCAGCAACGGCGCGTCCCGCCGGATCCGAACCGGTCAGCGTTGCCGCGACGACGCCGGGATGCTCCAAGATCTCATCGACTCGAGACGACGGCACGACCAGCGTCCGGAACAGCCCGTCGGGGAATCCGGCTTCGGTGATGATCCGGTCGATGGCGAGTGCGCACCCTGTGACGTTGGAAGCGTGCTTGAGAAGGCCTCCGTTGCCGGCCATCAGCGCCGGTGCGACGAATCGAAAAACCTGCCAGAAGGGAAAGTTCCACGGCATCACGGCCAGCACCACACCCAGTGGTCGATATGCCACATAACTGGAGGATCGACCTGCCTCGATCTGCTCGTCGGCCAGGATCTGTTCGGCATTCTCGGCGTAGTGGCGGCAGACCCAGGCACACTTTTCGACCTCGCCGCGGCCCTGAGCGAGGGGCTTTCCCATCTCTGCGGCCATGAGCCCGGCCAGGTCCTCCCGAGCCTCCTCGAGGAGATCGGCGGTTCTCATCATCGGGATGGCGCGCTCAGCGATCGGGGCCTGGGCCCACTTTCGCTGCAGTGCGACCGCTGTGTCTATGTGAGCAGCCACCTCGTCGGGAGTTGTCTCGACATACTCGGCAATGAGACGGCCGTCGGTAGGGCTGATGGATTGAATCATTGGTTGGACATCCTCTTCGCAGAACAGTGCTTGCCGCCCCACAACTGTACGTGCCGACGGGCTACCTCAGGTACGTGGCGCCATATGTGGCGCTATTCGCACATAGAAGTCGGCCGACCTGCGTCCACCCGACTCGCCCAAAAGCACGGGACGGTCGCTTGGTGAATCCTGGATGCCGGCGTCTACCGTTCCCGTTCATGTCAGAACGAACCCGGCTGCGCCGCCTGCCTGACAAGGGCTCCCACGATCGTGCCGTAATCAACGAGATCCTCGACGAGGCTCTGATCTGCCACTTCGGGTTTGTTCGGGACGGCTATCCGGTGGTACTGCCAACGATTCATGCTCGGGTGGGCGAAATCCTCTACATCCATGGGTCAAAGGCCGCGGGCAATCTTCGCACCCTGAAGGAAGGAATCGAGGTGTGCTTGACCGTGACCATCGTGGACGGGATTGTGGCCGCCAGATCGCTCTTCGAGCACTCCATGCACTACCGGTCGGCGGTTCTATTCGGGAAGGGCCGACTGGTTGACGGCCCGGAGGAGCGAATTACTGCCTTTCGGGCGATCACCGAGCGCATCATTCCGGGGCGGTGGGATGACGCACGCCGACCCTCCGAAGCCGAGGATCGGCAGACGACGATCATCGCAATCAAGATCGATGAGGCTTCGGCGAAGGTAAGCGATGGCTGGCCAGATGACCCCGACGAAGATCTGGACTTGGGGGTATGGGCCGGCGTGATTCCAATCGCCGTCTCCTACGGTCAACCCATACCGGACCCTCGCTTGGATAGCGCCATCGGGTTGCCCGACTACATCTCGAAATTGGTCGAGCCCACTGACTGAACATTGTGGATCTTGCTGAAGTCGCGGAACCGTGCGACCCATGGTGGCCCACCAGATACAGCAAGCTCGGACGGCCTGGATCGGCACCACGCCACCGCGAGGCGAACGTCTGCTGCGCATTTCGGTCCAACTGGTCCACAACCGAAAACGAGGTGGACCTGTCGATTGAGGTAATCGACAAGGCTCGGACTGACGCCGTTCGGTTGAGTCGACAGGGTTGACCGGATCTGCCCAAAGGCTGCACGCCTTTTCGCGAAACCTCGGCCAGCAAACCGGTCGAAACCTCGAGGAACAGCTTGATGTTCTTGCGTCCGTTGACCACTGACAGAGGGACCGAGGTTAGATTCGGGCGCGTGTCAAATTCCGAAGATGCTGGGTTTCTGGCTTCCACTAATCGTATTGAACTGGTTGCCACGATCATCATGGCCCTCGCTGCCATCTTCACTGGTTGGTCCGCGTTTCAGAGTGCTAAGTGGTCGGGCGAACAGGCGACAGATTTCAGCAGGGCCGGTGCCGCTCGTACCGAGTCCACGAGATTCGACACCAGAGCGGGTCAGGAGACCGGTGTGGATGTGGCCATTTTCACCAGCTGGCTCAGCGCTCTGAACGCCGATGTCAACGCTGGTCTGATCGAATTCGACAACACTCAGGTCTATCAGCCCACCGAAGGGACCCTCTCTGGATTCCTGTTCGAGCGGGTCCGTCCTGAGTTCAGACCTGCCTTCGATGAGTGGCTTGTGCTCTTCGCCGCCGATCGGTCCACTGCGCCGCCTACCCCATTTACCATGGAGGAGTATGTCCTGGCCAATGCAGTGGAAGCGGATCGATTACAGACCGAGGCTGATCAGTTTGCAGCTGATGCGGGCAAAGCCAACCAGATCTCCGACGACTATGTGCTCACAGTGGTTGCATTCGCCCTCGTACTGTTCTTCGCCGGGGTAAGTTCCAAGCTGGCCACACGGGCCAGTCAGTATTTGGCGATCGGCTTAGGAGCAACCCTCTTCGTTGGCGCAACCGTTGTCCTGTTCATCCTCCCCAAGATCAGCCCCTTTTGACCTTCTTCGACCAGATGGTTGGGTAACCACTTCTCCTCTCGTCGCCGGCTACTACCGACCGGTACGGCGACCCTGCCACTGTCGTCGGGTTGCGATTCGTCGTGGAAGGGATCGTCCAAATGGCAACACCTGCCGGTAGATCTGTGTAGGTTCTTCTCGATTGGAAGGCCAATGAAAGGATAGAAAGTGAGTTTTTGGGAAAGTCTGTTAGATCGATTGGTGACTTTCGGGGAGACCTTTATCGAGTGGGCAATCTTGGTTCTGATCGCCCTGGTCGTCCTCGTCATCGGACGTTGGATCGTCCGTCTCATCAGTAAATTGTTCGCCGGATTCTTGGACGCCAGCGTTCTCGAAGGGATGTGGAAGCGATCAGGAGTGGCGAAGGCGCTCGCGGACGGCGACCAGACGCCGGGGTCGATCGCATACACGATCATCTACGCCTACCTGATGGTCGTGCTTCTGCTGTTTGTCGCAGGCATTCTCAACCTTCCGGCGATGTCGGCCCTCCTCCTTCGATTGCTGGCCTGGATTCCTCTATTGCTGCTGGCGGCAGTGATAGTTGTGGTCTTCGCTGCGGCGGGGAGTTGGGCAGCCGGACTGGTAAAGCCATTCGCGGACGACAAGAACGTCGGGTGGCTCACCTGGGTTGTTCATGTCGGCGTGATCGTTTTCGGTCTCCTCTTCGCCATGGAGGTTGTCAACGTCAGCTTCGCCGGCCAAATCGTCACGATCATCATCGGCTCCGCGACCCTCGCCCTTGCGATCGCCTTCGGAGTCGGCGGTATCGACGCCGCAAAGAAGTGGTGGGCCAAGTACGGGAGCCCGTCAGATTCAGGGTCGGATCGCGGTTCGAGCAACTACTGACAAATAGGAGTGGTCCGGTGGTGGTGCCCATCCATCACCACCGGATTCCTTTGATGAAGAGTGCAGCGGATAGCACGATCCGACATCCCGAAGAAGGCGGTCATAAGTGGTGGTCGCAGCCGCAGCTAGCGAAATCATCATTGCTCTAGCCGTCTTCTGGGGCGAGGTCGACGCCATCGCCGGTGCGGTTACCTGCCAGTAGTTCACCCCGGGCAGCAGGTCGGCGGGGCTTCCAATCCAATCCAAGGTGTATCAGCCGACATTGTTTTGCAACTACGAGCCTCTGTGACATGGAGCATCAGGAGTTCTAGGAGCCTCTGACCATCGGAAGCCGCTAAGTTCGTCGTTCTGTGGGCGATGCAAGGAGTTGAGAGTGGCGGACGATGTCCAGCGTGAGGTGCTTCCCGTACCCGATCAGCGTTATCAGGGTTTGATCACCTATGACGCCAAGGATCCTGCTTCTGCTTTTCCTCCGATCCCCCAGGTTCGTCCACCAAAAGGTGCACCCAATGTTCTGGTGGTTTTGATCGACGATGTGGGGTTTGGCGCGTCGAGTGCCTTCGGCGGCCCGTGTGAAACTCCGACGGCGGAGCGTCTGGCGGGCAATGGTTTGAAGTACAACCGTTTCCATACCACCGCCTTGTGTTCTCCGACGCGGGCGGCTCTTCTCACCGGCCGCAACCATCACTCGGTGGGTATGGGTGGGATAACGGAGCTTGCCAGCGGCGCTCCTGGCTACACGTCGGTTATCCCCAACACGGCGGCGTCGTTGGCTGAGATGTTGAAGCTGAACGGTTATTCGACTGCGCAGTTCGGGAAGTGTCATGAGGTCCCGGTTTGGGAGACCTCTCCGATGGGGCCGTTTCGGCAGTGGCCGACCGGGCAGGGTTTCGAGCATTTCTACGGGTTCATCGGCGGGGAGACCAACCAGTGGGCACCTGCGATCTATCAGGACACAGTCCCTATCGAACCTGAGAATGTCGAGGATCCGGATTATCACTTCGGCGAGGACATGACCGACCACACCATCGGTTGGATTCGCCAACAGAAGGCGCTGATGCCGGACAAGCCTTTCTTCGCCTACTACGCACCGGGGGCCACTCACGCTCCGCATCACGTACCGGCGGAATGGTCGGATAAGTACAAGGGGAAATTCGACGATGGTTGGGATGCGTTGCGTGACCGGACCTTCGCCCGGCAGAAAGAGCTTGGGGTGATTCCAGAGGACGCCGAGCTGACAGACCGACCAGACGAGATACCGGCGTGGGATGACATGCCGGATGAGATGAAGCCGATCCTGGCGAGACAGATGGAGGTCTACGCCGGATTCATGGAGCACACCGACCATCAGGTGGGCCGACTCATCGACGCTCTCGAGGATCTGGAGATCCTCGACGACACGCTGATCTTTTACATCATTGGGGACAACGGCGCCTCAGCCGAGGGGACCATCAACGGCACCTTCAACGAGATGTTCAGTCTCAATGGTGCAAGTGCGATGGAAACCCCAGAGTTCATGGCGTCGCGTATCGACGATTTTGGGGGGCCTGAGGCGTACAACCACTACGCGGTTGGGTGGGCCCACGCCATGGACACTCCGTATCAGTGGACCAAGCAGGTGGCGTCACATTGGGGTGGCACCAGGAACGGCACCGTCGTCCACTGGCCCAACGGCTTCGACAGCCGTGGCGAGATCCGCACCCAGTTCCACCATGTAATCGATATCGCAGCCACCGTCATGGACGCTGCCGGGCTCCCGCATCCCACCTTCGTCAACGGTGTCCAACAGGAGCCCCTCCACGGCACCAGCATGGCCTACAGCTTCGACGATGCGAACGCGGACGATGCCCGGACGACCCAGTACTTCGAAATGTTTGTCAATCGGGGCATCTACCACGAGGGCTGGACCGCGGTCACCCGACACAGCACCCCATGGGAGCTGGGAAAGCCGCTACCACTAATCAACGAAGACGTCTGGGAGCTGTACGCACCCGACGACTGGACCCAGGCTCATGATGTTGCCGGCGACATGCCTGAGAAGCTGGCGGAGCTCCAGAGGCTCTTTCTCATCGAAGCGGCCCGCTACAACGTGCTGCCACTCGACGATCGACGAGTCGAAAGGTTCAACGCCGAAACCGCAGGCAGGCCAACCCTGATCAAAGGGCAGTCTCAGTTGCTGTTCGGCGGCATGGGTCGGCTCTCCGAGAACAGCGTCATCAACATCAAGAACAAGAGCCATTCGATTACCGCCCAGATCGTGTTGGGAGACGAAGAAGCCAACGGGGTCATAATCGCCCAAGGAGGCGCCTTCGGCGGCTGGGTTCTTTACATGCTCAACGGTAAACCGGTCTATTGCTACAACCTGTTTGGAGCACAACGATTCAAGGTTCACGGTGAGAAAACGGTGGGGTCGGGCGAACATCAGATCCGTGCCGAGTTCGACTATGACGGCGGCGGACTCGCAAAAGGAGGCACCGTAACTCTGTACGTCGACGGCGAATCCGTAGGTGAGGGGCGTGTCGAGGCGACCCAACCCATGATCTTTTCCGCCGACGAGACAACCGATCTGGGTTCCGACACGGCAACATCAGTCACCGACGACTTCACATCAACCGAAACCCGCTTCACCGGCCGCGTGGAGTGGGTTCAGATCGACGTGGGTGAAGACGCAGACGACGCCGACCACTACATCACAACAGAAGAACGACTACGAATCGCAATGGCGATCCAATAGGCGTCTAGCCAAACCCCACTCCGCTCCCACGACAACCCGCAGCAGTGATGTGCGGGCATTCGACCCCGCCGGTTCTTTGGTCAAACCAGACTTCTAGCTGGACTCTTCGACGTCTCCTTCGGAAACTTCTTCGTCTGGTATGCCTAATTCCTGCATGGCCTCTTGAAGGTCAGCGTCTTCCAACTCCTCGGGCGGTACCCCGGTGTGTTCCTCGATATCCTTTGCGTTTTTGGCTGACATCTTCTTGGTGCCGATGGCAACCATCCCGCCTACGAGTATGACTCGTCTCCGCCGTCGCCTTCTTCTCCGTCTGCGGCGGCCTCCTCGTCCTGCGGGGCCGGGCCCCCTTCTCCGTCCAACCATCGGTCATCCTCCTGTGCGGCCAATTCCTGGTCGGAAGGCTAGTACCGGAGACTTTTGCTGGTAGATACAGGCTGCCGATATATCCCGTTGTATGCGGTAAAAGATTGTCTTGGGTGACGAGGTGGCTGGTGGCGAGGGCGAACGATTGCTTGGTTGTCGGTCATGTTGGGAATTGGGCGCTCAACACAGCGCACGGCCGCCAGGAGTGGTGGGAATTTCGAGCCACCGTCGGGTTCGTGTTTACTTGCTCAAATCTCGATCGAAGACTCGTCAAACGGATTCACACCAGTAAGAACGGCCGTACGCACACTTCTGAATGCGGCTCGGGCCTGGTCTGCCGATCGAGCGGTACGGCTGGGTGCCGGTATCGCCTACTACAGCCTCTTCGCGTTGATACCCGTGTTGTTCCTGGCGGTATCTCTTGCCGGGTTCTTCTTTGGACAAGATGTGGCGGGAGGCGCCATTGAAGAGGCCATTTCGGACGCGGTCGGCCCCGAGATCGCGGCGTTTGTAGTGCTGGCTATCGACCGCGTGCAGGGGTACAACGCAGATTCCCTGCTTCCTCTGTTCAGCATCGGTGTGCTTGTGTTCAGCGCATCCTTACTCTTTGTCGCATGGAAGGATGTAGTCGCCATCATCTGGGAAGTCCCTCGAGAGTCGGGGGTTCGAGCGAAACTTCGGCGCAGGCTCTTTGGTCTCGCGGCGGTGCTTGGCTCCGGGGTTCTTCTAACGCTCGTGATCTTCGCTCAAACCCTGGTCGGGACTCTCGATAGCCTCCTGGCCACCGGAGCTCTTGATGTTCTGTTGAGAATCACGAGCTCAATAGTTCCGGCATTTCTTGGAGCCGTATTCCTGGGGGTCCTCTTCAAGTACACGCCTGACCTTCAGATCGCCTGGCGATCAGTTTGGCTGGCTGCAGTAGTGACCATCGCCATGCTCTCGGTCGGGGCCTGGGGTTACGGCATTTATCTCGATGCGGTGGGCCTCAAGAGCGCCTCAGGGGTGGCAGGAACGCTCCTACTCGGATTGGCGCTTATCTACTACTCGGCTCAGATATTGCTTTTCGGGGTAGAGGTGACCAAGGAAGAGCACGCGAGAGCCGAAGACACCGGCTGATACCAACGGCCGCTTGCCGAAGCACTGTGACGCCGAAGGTCAGCCGAGATCAGATGTAGCCCTTGTCTTCCAGCCATCGCATGGAGAAGAACCCGGCAGCCGCAGGGATGTAGAACGTGGCAACGCGATAGACGACAGCCGCCGCAAAAGCAGTCGTCTCGTCGACGCCGAAGAGAATCAGGAAGGCGGTGAGCACTGCCTCGGAGACTCCGACACCTCCTGGAATGGGCACGAGCCCGCCAAGAAGGCCAGTGGCCACCGTCGCGGTGAGAACCGACCAAATTCCCAATGAGACATCGAGGCTCAGCAGGATCATCCACATGCTGATCGCAAGGACGAATCTCGATGCAAAGTTGCTAGCCAGCAGTGCCAGCGTGCGTTTGGGGTCTTTGAGAACACCGGCCAGAGCGCCGAAAGCCTCGCCGACGACGGGCATGATCCAATCCCGAAGCTTCTGCACACGCGTGACCACGAAAACAGCGACGACAACCACCACAACAATGATGAAAAGGATCACACCCCATTCGGTCTCTCCGGTGGTTAGCCCAAAGCTCAGTCCGCCGAACACAAAGGCCGTCACAAGGATCACGACTTCGACAGCGAGACCGGAGATGGTGTCGATTGATCCCTGGACTATGGATGCAGTGAAGGAAATTCCGTACTTTCTGAGGAAGGCCGCCGTCATACCGACTCGACCTGCTGCGCTCGGTACCGCCAGACCGATGAATCTCACGGCGGACTGCATCACCAACACCGGGCGCAAGGGAATCGGAT
>JACZUI010000048.1 GCA_022573225.1 Acidobacteriota bacterium | reverse complement strand
TCTTGCCGATCCCTCTGCTGCCGCCCGTCACTAGCGCGATCTTTTCGTCCAGACCGAAGAGCTCCCCGATTCGAGCCGTGTCCATGACCTTTCCTCCAACTCAGTTCCGTTGGACCAGGCTACGCAGACAGGCCCTAGGAGTGCCCAAATCCCCCGCCCATAACCGGCATTATGTGCGGCAGGGGATGTGAAGTTCGTTTCCTGGTTTTTACTGGTCCGGAGCCTGGGAGATCGCTTTGGGGGAGTCAGGCACGAGAAGGTGATTCAGCTCGAAACTCTGAAACAGTCAGGTTTCGTGGCACAAAAGGGGTATCACCCTCAACTGGCGATTGGTGAAATCAGGTGCCTGATGTAACTGGCAGTCAAGGGGTCAAGGGTTCGAATCCCCTCAGCTCCACCATCGAAGTCCCTGCTCAGCAGGGTTTTGCCGCTTCTTGGAAGTCGCCAAGGCACGGAAATCATTGGTCGATCATTGGTCGATTATTGGTCGGAACACGGGTACCGGAACTTGACACTCCGGCACCAGGGGCTCCTCCGACCTTCACGTAATGGCGTTCGGCGTCGAACCAGTTGTGGCAGTACGCCAATCGGCCGTCCGTCATATAGAACGACCATCCGGCAAAACGTCCGCCCTGCACGGCGATCACACCGTTGGCCCCCCTTCGGGGATTACCAGCTCCGCAGTGATTACATGGGATCGATTCTTCACATTGAGGACTGTGTTCTCCATGAGATGGGTCATCCCAGGTACGAACCGCATGCTGTTCCGCCCGGCCTGCAGGTCTGGTCGTCCCGCGATTGCTGGGTTCAACCGCTCAGCGGTTGGATCATCGATGGGGAACACGTGGTATTTGGCTGCCTCCAGCAGGTAAAGCTTCTGCATCTCCCTGAGGTTGTCCGCCATCTCCGCGGGAAGGGCGTTGGCCTGCGACCAGTCGGTTTGTTGGTTCTGATGGTGACGGGTTCCCGGCGGACCGACGTGTGGGGAGAGGTCACGTTTGGGCTAGAGGTAGCCCCGCGCTTCCTCCCACTTCACTGCGTACCAGCCCACCGCAGCCGGTATGTAGAAGGTGATCATTCGATAGACGACGGCGGCGGCAAAAGCCGTGTTGTCATCCACGCCGACAGCGACGAGACCGGCGGTCAATACGGCCTCGGCCACTCCGATACCGCCGGGTACCGGCGCTAAGCCTGCCAGTAGGTTCGTCAGTACTACGACCACCAGGGCGGTGGCGACGCCGATCGGGCTGTGTAGTGCGATGAGGATCAGGGCGAGGGTGACGGCCAGGACGAGTCGGGCCGCGATGTTGCTGCCGAGCAGGTTTAAGGTCCGCTGGGGCGATTTGAATAGGGATTTGAGTGTGCCCCGGACGTCTTTCAGAACCGGCATAACCTTGTCGTGAACCTTTTGGACCCTCCACACCACTAGCACACCGCTGATGATGACCACCAGCACGATGGCCATGATCAGGCCCCAGTCCTGATCCCCTGAGTCCACATCGATAGTCAGGTCTCCGAACACCAGTACGAGGACCAGGATGGTGGCCTCGACCAGGAACCCAGAGAGGCTGTCGAGCGCACCCTGGGTCGCTGCTATGGCGGGAGAAACGCCGAACTTGCGCAGGAAGGCGGTGTTGGTAGCAACCCGACCGGCGACCCCCGGGATGGCCAGTCCGATGTACTTGGATGCCACCTGCAAGACGAGGACCGGTCGGAAGGGCATAGGATTCCCGACGGCAGCCATCATCGCCGTGGCTTCGAATATGAAGGTGGCTTGGCCGACGATGAAGGCCACGACTACCCATCCCCAGTTGGCATCTTGAAGCTGATTCCACACTGCCACCCAGTCGAGGTCGACCATCATCGAGATGAGGGCGTAGGCGGCCACCAGCATCAAGGCGGTCATCACGATCTGGCGAGTCGAGACACGTCGTACCTGAGCTGGCTCGGGCGGTTCGGTGTCGGTTAGTCGGCTCGCCTCTTGTTGCAGGTCGGCTATGAGCTGCTTGGGGTCATCTGCCTCGTTTCTCGAGCGGGCGCTCACACTCGGTAGCTGGAGGTAGGGCAGCGCTTCCATCAGCTTTTGGTGGCCTAAACCCTCAAGGGCCGACTTGGTGGCTCTCTCCACCCCCACCACCGTGGCAAGTGTGAAAAGCAACTCCGAAACGTCGGACTGGATCCGGATGTCCGGAGCCGCAA
Source organism: Acidobacteriota bacterium (assembly GCA_022573225.1). Taxonomy (GTDB): domain Bacteria; phylum Actinomycetota; class Acidimicrobiia; order Spongiisociales; family ZC4RG35; genus JACZUI01. The sequence goes on along the minus strand of JACZUI010000048.1, from coordinate 16,170 downwards.
ACGAGCCCGACGAGAAGTCGGTCAGCATGTGCTCGTCGGCATTTAGATAGACGTTGGAGGCCGACAGCCGGCCGTGGGCGATGGACGCGTCGTGAAGCCGGGCTACGTCGGCCCACACCGAGGCCAAAGCGGCGTCGGAGATATGATCGGGGCCCAGGTCGGTGACCGGCCGGCCCGCCTGTTCGACGACCAAGAGCGCCACGTCCTCACCGGGCTCCCCGGCAGCCACGATCCGGACGGTGGACACTCTCTGCCGGGCGGCGAGGAGGGTGATCAACGCCTCGTGTTCGACCCCATGCAGCCGGGAGTAGGAGAGAGCCGGTCCGGTGTCCCGGAACCAGATCGACCTCCACAGCTTGGCGAAGAACTGAGAGTCGGTGGCGTCACGACCGTAGGCCTTGATGGCTAGAAGCTGACCGTTCGGGCCGTCGGCCAGCAGGAGCCGGGCACCCCAATATTGGTCGGGTGCGACCCGCAGTCCGCGGGCGGTGACGCCTAGATCGGCCAGCGCTGCGGCGACGTCCTCCATGTCGGGATACCCGCGGGGTGAACCGAGGAGCAGCAACACCGAGCTGGCGGCGGCGAGGCCCAGACCGATCCCACCCATCGCGTCGCTGGTGTAGCCATAGCCCAAGCCGATGCCGGAGATCGTGATGAGAGCTATCACCCCCCATCCCAGACGCCGTAGCGGCCTGATCAGGTGAGGTGCCGCGACCGCCAGAATCGCGGTCACCATCACCACCCGAAACACCGGAAACTGAGTGTTTGGGTCCGCAGAGCTGAATTCCGGGAGGAGGGCGGGCCACTCGCTTTCCACCCATCGCACCAACAACACCGCAAATAGGCCCGCCAGCACCAGGACGGCCAACAGATCCCGGAGTACCGCCCGGCGGGCCGTCCGGTTGAAGACAGCAATACCAAGCAGCAAGATCGCGTACAGCGCGCCGATGGCGTAGGCGAGCCTGAAAAGGGAATGGCCCCAGTTCGGGAGCGAGAACAGCAGCCTCGTGACCGAGTCTTCCAGTCCGCTTAACTGGTTGGCGCCGAGAACCCCCAGGAGAATCAGCAGCGCACCGGCAACAACGGTGATGACATCGACGGGTCTGCGGATCCGAGGACTTTCGGCGGTGGTTACGAACCAACGGGTCCGGTATGCGGAGAGACGTTTCTTCTTTGCCCGCCCATCAGAGTCGTCCATCCCGTCTCTATCGACGGTATCCAGCGCCATCAATCACCCTCGTCGAGGAATGGTCCACGCATGCTGCCGGATTTTGGCGGTCGGGGTCGAATAATCTTGAACTCCGTGACGGCTCATCTCCTTTCAGGGAGACAGTCGAAGGAAAGCTAGTCGGTCATCAGCTCTGACGTCCGATACCGCCACAGCACCATGTCGAGACTGCCGAGCCGGCGCGCGGACCCCTCGAACCAGCGACAGATCTCGCCTCGTCTGGTGTCGGCGTCTCGACTAGGTGACATTGGCTCTCGAGATTGGGCTGTGATGAACTTGGGTACCTAGTGAGTGCCTGGGAACTGGCAAGGGCTTTCGCCTCGGATACGGATGCCAACCGGCCGAGCAAGACCCTGCTGGCCGAACTCGACCTCGAGGAAGCAAGCACTTCAAACCATCAGACGGGAGATGATCTATCTCGGTGAGGGAGCCAGGGTGAACATCGAGATGCGGGCGGCCAGAGGGACAGAACAACTGGTGCAACGAATCGCCCACTTGGAGACGATCCTGGAGCAGCGTGGCGACCTCTAACCCCCGTCCATAACCGGCCTCCTGTCGACCAATCCTCTAGACGTGAGTCGGTTCTGACCTGTCGAGGACTCGAACTCACCCGGACGTCAAAGTCCAGCTCGCTTCCTCGACACTGCCCCCGCAGGCCAGCCGGTCAATCACCTCGGTCGGTCAGCGAGGGTTTTCATGTCGACCAGTCAAGGCCGTGAAGTCGAAGTAGCGATCCACTCCGAGGTCGGTTCCCACCAGCACCACCGGCTTTGGTGCAGACTCTGGCCGGGGTTGAGTGATGATACCCAGTGCCGAGACGTACACACCCAATAGGTGACACGTGGGTGGCGGGTGCGTTGTGATCTACCGAGGAGATCATCACCATGTCCCGGATCTGGCCTTTGGTCGACGCCGGTCGAGGGCGCTCCGGTTCAATCGATCGGATGGCGCACGCCGTGTTCCTGTAGCGTGGAATCGGAAGGAGGGCAGTCTGGACATCTTGCTTCTTGGTATTGGTGCTGTCGCAATCGGGTTCTATGCGCTCCTTTCAGGACGTCTGAGTCGGAGCATCATCTCGGGCCCGATGTTCTTCGCTGCGGTGGGGCTCGTTGTCGTGGCGGTCGCCGTCGGGCTCGGCGAGGAGTCAACCGGTGATGTCACCGGGGTAGCCCAGGTCGCATTGGAGATGACGCTCGCTCTGGTGTTGTTCACCGACGCCATGGCCACCAACATCACTTCGTGGCGGGACCAGGGAGAGCTTCCCAGCCGTCTCCTCACTGTGGGGATGCCGTTGATTATCGTCACCGGGGCGTTGGTTGCCGTCGGGCTCTTCTCCGAGTTCACGCTCGTCGGTGCCCTCATCGTGGCCACCATTCTCGCTCCAACCGATGCCGCGCTCGGAAAGCCGGTGGTGTCCAACAAGAGGGTGGCGGGCCGGATTCGTCAAGCGCTCAACATCGAATCAGGACTCAACGACGGCATAGCTCTCCCCTTCCTGCTCTTCTTCATCGCCATCGCCGAAGCCGAGGAGGGTGCCAATCTCATCACGCTGCTCCTCTCCGAAGTCGGGATCGCCGTCATTGTCGGCCTCGCCATCGGGTGGCTTTTCGGTCGCGCCCTCGTCCTCAGCAGCGAGCGGGGATGGATATTGCCGATCTGGCGACAGATCGCGGTCGTAACGATCCCAGTCCTGGCCTACGTCGCCGCCGACGAGCTGGGCGGGAGCGGGTTCATCGCCGCGTTTGTTGGCGGGCTTATCTTCGGACGCATCGTCCTGGCGTCATATCCCGACATCGCCGACTTCGCCGAAGACCTGGTCGAGATTCTGGTAATGGTGGCATTCATGATCTTCGGCGGCCTGCTCCTCCAACCCCGCCTCGGCGACTTCACCTGGGAGATGCTGCTGTACGCCCTGCTGAGCCTCACTCTCGTCCGCATGCTTCCGGTGGCGATCTCCATGATCGGTAAGCACCTCCGACTTCCGACCATCCTCTACATGGGGTGGTTCGGACCGCGCGGTCTCGCCTCACTCATCTTCGCCGCCGTCGTCATCGAAGAGCTCGACATTCCAGAGACGGAACTCATGGTCACCGTCGTCACGCTCACCGTCGCCCTCAGCATCCTGCTCCACGGCATCACCGCCTACATAGGCTCCAACGCCTACGCCGACTGGTACGAACACCAAGACGAAGACCACGACCAGATGCACGAGAGCAAAGACGACCACAGCACCCCGCGGCGGCGCCGCATTTCACGAGGGTGACGAGATGGGTTCATACCTATGGGCGATGTCTGCGGATAGCGACATGGGGTAGTGGACGCGGGGTACTGTCCGTCGACACTTCAGTGGCTTTGATTTGGGCGCTCACTGCCCATGCTGATCACATTTCGGAGGTTTGAGTTGATGGATACCGATGAGGGTTTGGGGATGTCTCGGCGAGTCCGCCTTGCATTGATCATCGGGTTTGTCGCCGGCTCGGTCTTGGCGGCCGCCTTTTGGCGTCGGCAAATACCTGCGCTCCTGAAGCGAGCGCGCCCTTACGACCGTCGGCGTTCGAATGTGACGAGTCCGGCGCTGATCATCAACCGGTGGAGTGGTGATGGCAAGGCAGAGGATTACAAGCTTGAGGAAGCGGCGAAACGCGCTGGTGTGAGGACGATCATGCTGGAACGGGGTGACGACCTGGCCCAACTTGCACACGATGCGATCAGCACTGGCGCTGATGCGATCGGAATGGCGGGCGGGGACGGGTCGCTCGGCCTTGTGGCCGGAGTGGCAGTCGAGCGTGGAGTCCCGTTCTTCTGTATACCGGTCGGAACGCGGAACCACTTTGCGTTGGATCTCGGACTGGATCGGGACGATCCTCTGTCGGCGCTGGAGGCGTTGCGTGATGGAGATGAGATACTCATCGACTACGCCGTCGCCGGCACCCGCGTGTTTCTCAACAACGTCAGCTTCGGGGTGTATGCCCAGGCGGTCCATCGTGAGGGCTACCGGGAGGATAAGGAGGCGACGTTGGCGGCTGTTTTCCGCGAGGTCGCCGCAGACCCGGAGGCGCAGGCCGGCATCAGGTACGCAACGCCCAACGGTGAACGCCACGAGCGAGCGCCTCTTTTGCTTGTCTCCAACAATGTGTACCGGATGTCTGGCCCACCGGACTTCGGCCGCCGGCTGAGTCTTAACTCTGGGAAGCTCGGTGTGGGAGCCGTGACGAATCTTCCCAAGGACGCTGACTTGCACTCCATCAGGCTTGACCAGCTACGGACACTTCACCAGTGGGATACGACGTCACTCCGCCTGGAGTCCGATGAGCCGATACTTGCCGGCTTCGATGGCGAGGCCCTCGTGTTTGAGTCTCCTCTCGACCTGTCGGTCAGGCCAAAAGGCCTGCGAATCTTGGTACCGGCGGGGACCCGGCCCGGATTTGTCCCCCGCGGTGAGGCTGTCGCTGCCCGGTTTGTGGACATGGCTGGGACAGGAGGCAGATAGAGCAATGGTCGGCGATGAGTCGGGTGAGGCGAGCATCGACATAGAGGATCATGCGGCGACCAGTCAGCCGGGCGGATCGATCAGGGCTCGCGTTATTGACGAGCTGGATCGCGTTGATCGAGGCATATATGCGGCGATCGCCGATTCGCCTACCCCAACGATTGACGAACCTCTCGGACGTTTGTCCAATTCGGCCAACTATTCCATGATCTGGATTGCAGCGGCCGCCGTAATGAGTGTTTTGGGTGGGAGGCGAGGAAGGCGGGCTGCCCTGTCTGGTTTGGTATCGATTGGCGTGACCTCCGCGGTGGTCAACCAGGGGGTCAAACGTCTTGCTGACCGGCCCCGGCCTGATCGAGACGGAGAGGACGTCCCGGAAACCCGATTCGTCCACATGCCGGAGTCGACCTCATTTCCATCGGGGCATTCCGCATCGGGATTCGCTTTCGCCACGACGGTCGGGAGCTCCCTTCCCGTTCTGGGTGCGGCTCTCCGGTTTCTCGCTGGAGCCGTGGCTTACTCACGAGTCCACACCGGAGTCCACTACCCGGGCGACGTGGTTATCGGCAGCCTGATCGGTGGCAGCATCGGAGGTCTTGTTTCCTGGGTGACCCGTCCCCGCAAAAAGAGCGAGCCGGCTGCATAATCGACCCCCGGTAGGAATGAAGAACCCGCCAGATCCACAAACCATGTCGAGGTCTCTTCGCTGAGCATCTGACAGGCAATCGGTGCGATTCTCAGGGCTCCAGTCGGCCTTCGATCAAGCGAGAGCCGCCGGGGTGCAGCCCAGTCCTCTCCAGGACGCCATCGTGTCACCTGAGTGGCGTCTATATAAATCATCATCGGGACCGCCTTGATCTCGCTCGCCTGCCTGATCGCACTCATCCGGGGAGGAAGCGACACCGCAGAGGCGTGAGACATAGTCCCGCGCCCGTGTTTGCTGATTGAAGTGCCGGAGGTCGGCCTCTCCCTGGGTCCCCTACTGTGATCAGAACAGTGATCGATCGCCGGAGGAGGCAGACATGTCGAGACTGATAGCACTCGCCCAAGAAGTGGACGAGCAAACCGAGACCGCAGTTGAAACGACCGAGGCATGTGTGGAACTCGGTCCTTTGTGCAACCTGCTGGCAGATTGGACGGGCAACGAGGCGGCTGCGGAGACGATCTCGTGGGTGCTGGGCACGCCGATGAAGATCGCCATCATCGTGGTGCTTGCTCTCGTCCTGAATCGATGGGTGCGGCGGGGGATTCGGAGGCTTGCTGACCGTCTCGGGTCAGTAACCGCTGACACTAGCGTCGTGTCAGCACGCAGCCGGGAACGGGCCGAAGAGCGGGCAGACACCATCGGCTCGCTGCTGCGCAGTCTTTCCGCAGGTGTGATTTTCGCCGTTGCGATCATCATGATCCTGGCCGCGCTGGGCATCAACATTGTCCCGATAATCGCATCTGCGGGCATTCTTGGCCTCGCCATTGGATTCGGCGCCCAGTCGGTCGTCGAAGACTTCCTGCGTGGAATGTTCATGCTCGGCGAAGATCAGTTCGGCGTAGGCGACCGTGTCGATGTGGGCAGCGTCAACGGATACGTGGAACGGGTGACACTGCGCACCACGGTGATTCGCGATTCCGACGGGACGGTGTGGCACGTACCCAACAGCGAGATCAATTACGTGGCGAATGAGGTCCAGCAGTCCAGCCGAGCAGTGGTGGAAATTTCCATCCCTTACGGTTCCGATATGCGAGGCGCTATGCAGGTGTTGCAGGATGCCGCCGAGACGGCCTGCGCAGATCCTGAATGGGGAGAGTCGGTGCACGGATCACCCGAAGTGAAGGGCATTCAGGAGCTAGACGCTCACGCCGTCGTCGTTCGCGTCCAGGTATGGGTCGATTCCGGGAAGAAGCGCTCCTTCCAACGCCATCTCCGCCTTTATCTCCAAGAAGGCCTCGAGGCAGCCGGCTCCGGTTATTCCAACCCAGGCTTCGACGTGTGGCTGAAAGGTGACAGCGGACAGCCCGCCCAACCAGCCGCCTAGCCGAAGAAGTCAGCGGCGTTGGGCGGCTGCACCCCGCGTCGGTATCAGCTCAGAAGCTTGGCCTTCTGAGCTTGAAACTCCTCATCAGTGAGGACACCTTGCTGGTGCAGATTGGCCAGCTTGTCCAGCTCGTCTGCCGACGAACCGCCTGATCCGGCGGCGTCCTGAATGTACTCCCGCTGGGCCGTCTCCTGACCGGCCTGGGCCTTCATGGCACGGTTCTGCATGTCACCACCGTGGGCGATCAGATAGATGAGTACTCCCAGGAAGGGCAGGATTATCACGAACAGAACCCAGCCCGCCTTTCCCCAACCTGACATCTCGCTACGAAAGATGTCGGCGAAGATCGCGATCAGCAGCCAGATCCAGGTAATAAACAGGAAGAACCACAGAAGGGTCCAGAATAGGTCTAGTAACGGCACTCAATTCTCCTTTTTGTTAGTCGTCGCAGTGAGGAAGGCCAGTGCCTTCGCCACGGTTGTGTGAATATTGGTGTCCCTGATCACGCGAGCGCCCCGGTTCGGCGAGCGACCGCCAGGGCGTCTCCGTGGATCCTCGCCAAACGCACATCAAGATCGTTGTCTCTCAGTCCGGTGGTCAACTTCTCCAGAGCCCGAGGGTCGACATCGAAGGTGTCTCGATTACCCAGTTCGTCTAGCCAGGCGGGGGCGCGGATGCCTGAGAAGGCCACAGATCCGGCATGCCAGCACGTGGAGAAGTGATCCGCATCTCGAGCGAACCGGGCCAGTCGACTCTGGCGCACAGGTGAGGGCTCCATTATCTAATCTAGCTCCGGCTTGTGGTCTTCCGCTCCGTGGTCTGCGGGTTGCTCGTCTTTCGGTTGACGCTGGTGCCAACGGCCGTATGACTCGGATCCGAACCAGGAGGTTGCGCCGTGGGCATAGATGCTCAGGCCCACGGTGACCATCGTGAGAGTGACAATGAGGTCGGAGCTGGCGAGGACGGCGTCCTCGACGATGAGCCCGGCAAAGATGATCGAGGCCAACCCGCGGGGTCCGAACCAGCCCATGAACAGAACCGTGCCCGGCCGCAGGCTTGAGCCGATCATTGAGAGTGCGACGGCGCCACCCCTAAGCACCGCAAGGGTGAGGATTGCATAGATGGCGATCTGCCAGGTGAGGCTGCCCACCGCTGGACCAAGAAGGATTAATCCGAAGACGAAAAAGCTGGCCATGGTGAGCAGGGAGCCCAGGGACTCTGCGAATTCGCTGAGGTCGTCGACCTTGCCGCGAATCATGGCGCCGAGGGTGAGACCGGTGAGCCATGCTGCGATGAAGCCGCTGCCTCCGAGGGGAACGGCCAGCCCGTAGGCGGCTACGGCGAGTGCAAGCGCCCCGATCTGAAGCCAGGTGTGGGAGATCCACTGCCGGTTGTTGGCGTGGATAATGGCCTTCGCGCCTAGCCAACCAAAAACGATTCCGATGGCGGCCGCGACAAGGATTTCCTGGCCAAGGAAGCTCAACAACCCGCCGAGAGACCCGCCGCCTTTGGCCGTCTCTTCTGCTGCTGCGAGGAATACCAGGACGAGGGGCAGTGCGATACCGTCGTTCAATCCGCTCTCGACGTTTAGCGCCTGACGGATTCGCTGTGGGACTCGTGGGTTGGTGACCACGGCCTGTCCGAGCGCGGCGTCGGTGGGGGCGAGGATGGCGCCGATGAGAGCCGCCTCCCAAATACTGAGGCTGGTGAACATCAGTCCGGCGACGACGGCACCGAACATGACGGTCAACGGGAGGCCCCATGTCAGCAGACGCCCCGGCACGAAAGCCTCGGCCCGCCAGTTGCTTGCATTGATCTTTGTGCGTCGGTGAAGAGGACCACGGCCAACGTCACTTCAAGGAGCAGCGTGACCAGATCCGAGCTGGCTTCGACGTCGAGAACACCGAGCGCGTCCGATCCCAGTATCAGGCCAGCGGTCACGAAGACCATCGGACCGGTGACCGCGGTCGTGCTGAGACGCTTCGACACCAACGAATACAGCACGAAGAGGGCGGCGACTCCAAACAGCCAATAGCTCACCGTGAGAAACTTCGGCTATCGGACCCCGGCGCGATTGACCGGCCGTCCGCCGTTTCCCCGGGGCTGAGGCGCGACACTAGGGAACCGCCGATCATTCGCCGCTGTCGTGGTCTGCTCTGTCCTCACGGGTGTCGCGAGCACTGAACCGGTCACCGGCAAGCCGCAGCGTCGGGAAAACCCGCTCCTCCCCGACAACGTCGATCACCCCTGCCTTTTCGGCGGTGATCCGAGCATCGCCGTGCAGTCGAACCAACCACATGTCGACGTTCGAAGCCTGTAGCTCCTCGAACAGCGCCACTATCTCCTCGGCGCCGGTGACGTCCATGTCGGCCATCTGTTCGCAGTCCACGACAAGGACCGAGGCGGGAGGGTCGGTGCGATTCCACAAAAGTTCGCGTGCTTGCTGGGAGAAGGCGGCCGCATTGGAAAAGATCAGCGAGCCGGGCTGGCGGTAGACAACCATCCCAGGACGGGTTTCGGCATCCGGATGGGCGTCGAGCCCCACGAACTCGTAGTTGCCCTCATCGTCCTCGATCCGCCCCAGTTCGGCGCCTTCCGGGAAACTGGCCCGGTAGATGAGCGCCACCAGGGAGAGCACGATCCCGATGATGATGCCTTGGAGGATGTCGATCAGGATCACGCCCAGGAAGGCCGCAACGGCGAGACCGAAATCGATCCGACGCGCCCTCCACAGTGAGCCGAACCCTGAGAAGTCGATGAGCTTCCACACCGCATGGATGACGATGGCACCAAGCACCGCCTCGGGAAGCGGTTCGAAAAGCCACGTCAGCGCCACGATCGTGAGCAGCACGAACACCGCGGCGAAAACGCTCGTCATCTGCGTCTTCTGACCGGCTCCGACACCGGCAGCCGTCTTCGACAGGCTTCCGTCGACTACAAAACCGCCACTCAACCCTGCCCCAAGGTTGGCAACACCGAGGCCGATCATCTCCTGGTTGGCGTCGACCTGATAGCCGAACCTAGACGCGTAGGACTTGGCAGCAGCGAAGGACTCGGCGAACGCAACCACGATGACGGCCAGCGCCCCGACCATGATGTCGGACATCACGTCCCAGCCCGGCCACTCCGGGAGGCTGAGATTGGGAAGCTCGGCGGGAATCTCCCCGACCACGTGGATCCCGCCTCCTTCGAAGTCGAAGATCGCCGACGCGGCGATCGCCACCAGCATCACGACCAAAGCTCCGGGCAGGCGCGGCAAGTATTCTTCGATCAGGAACAACGAAGCGAGGGCCGCAGCGCCGATGGCAACGGTCGGCCAGTCCCAGTCACCGAACTGCTCCAACATCGAACCCAGGTCCTGCAACACGTTGTCACCCTCGGCCTCGATGCCAAAGAGCTTGTCGAGTTGCCCGACTGCAATCACAATCGCCAAGCCAACCATGAACCCGCTCAGCACCGACGAGGCCATGAAGTTGGCGATCCATCCCATCCGGGCCACACCGAGGGCAACGAAGAAGACCCCGGTGAAGATGGCGAGCCAGACTGTCAGGATCAGGTAGAGGTCGCCGTCACTACCCGCCAGCGGCGCCACCACCGACGCTGAGAGAATCGCCACCGTCGAGCTCGGCCCCACGAACAAGTGTTTTGAAGAGCCGAAGATCGCATATCCGATTAGGGCCAGCGGCGCGGTGACCAGACCCACCTCTGGCGCGACGCCGGCGATACCCGCGTAGGCCATCGCCTCCGGGACGAGAAGCGCCCAGACGGTGAGAGCAGCAAGGAGGTCAAAGCGAATCCACTCTGCCCACCGGTACTTCGGCAGCCAATCGACGATCGGCAAGTACCGCTGGAGAACCGTCTTCTCCTCGGGGGGTTTCAAAGCCATCTACAAGTTCCTTCGACAGCGGGTAGGCGGTCGGCTATTTGGCGCCCATCTCGGCGAGTTGCTGCTTGAACTCTTCGATTTCGGCCACCGGGATCACGGTGTCTTCCAACCAGGACGGCAGCCCGTGCATGAGACTCGGATCGGTGTTGACTCCACCCATCCGCTTCACATACTCAGGGTCGGTAACGATGAAGTCCCACGGCACCACCTCGACCATGCGAGTCACGATCTGTTCCCGGGTCACATTCACCACGGTGAAGTCCTGGGCGAGGGTGAACGGGCCGTCGTATCCGGTGCGGAGCCCGTCGAGGATGGGCTGGGGGGTTCCCGGCGCCACCATCGCGTGGAACCCCATTGCGATGCCTGGTCTCGTCTGCGAGAAGACCTTGGCTGCGGCCTCTGGGGACGTGTGCTTGGTCCAGGCCACGATCTTCGCCTGAATTTCGGTCCAACCCAGCGCCTCGACATAGGTAGCCGGCGGATTGAAAACCTCATGGATCAGCAGGTCGACGTTCTGCGCGTTCTCCACTGTGATCGTCGACGGTTCACAATCGCCGGCGTACACCACGGACAGGCCGGCGTATTCGAGCCGATACCCGACCGCCCCGTAGATCCCATGCGGCACCGGGAACGCGGTGATCGTGACTCCGTTATCGGAATACACCACCTTCTGTTCATCGGGCACAAACTGGTGGGCCTCCATATCAAAACCACGAGAGTCGAGGTTCCCGAGCTTGGTGCGGTCATGCCACCGGGCAAACCGGTAGATGTTGTCCACCAGGGCCTCGATCCCGAGATCGGGATCCTCGCCGGCCGGCCCATGAATGTGCATCGGCTCCAGCCGTCCGTTCGACTGACCAAAGTCGTAGTACACCGGCAAATCGGCGATGTGATCGAGGTGGTAGTGGGTGATGAAGAACTTCGTTGCCTTCCAGTACGGAACCCGGAGCGTATTGAACGCCAAATTGGTCCCCGCTCCTGCATCAAAAATGAACACGTCTCCGTTGCCGAGTTCCATCATGAACCCGGCGCAGCCCTGAGCTCTGCGGGCCGGGTAGCCGGTGCCCAGCGCCGTCACCCGAATCTCGGCCGTATCCAGGTCCTCGCTCCCGGCAGCGTATTTACCCGGGTAGTCCTTCAATTGAGCCGACGGGTCTCTCACGACCACGGGGTGAGTCGTGAGCGGCTCTCCGGTATATGGTTCGGGCAGTAACTCAGCCATGTTCTCTCCTTCTGACAACAAAATGCGAGGACGGCACCCTATGCCGATGGCGTGACCGATGTCGTATCAGTGACCCAGCCCGTCGCGCGCGGGCAGCGGGGAGCCATGTTCCGAGCAGGTTGACGGCGGCCATGCGTTGAGTGCCCTTCGCCAGGGGCGGTCTTCTCGTTGTGTATATGATTCATAAGGAAAGCGAAAGAAGCATGCAACGCATGCAGGGGAGGAGAAAGCAATGAGTGACCGTCCAGTCGGAGGTACCGTCGAGGTCAGCGATGCAGCGGTCGGTTTGACGGCGCTGGCCGGCATCCTGATGTTCTTGTTGGGTGGCTGGTGGATCACTGTCGGGTTCGTGGCGATTGTTAACGACGATTTCTTTGTTGTCACCCAGGAGTGGATCTTCGAGTTCTCCACGACCTCGTGGGGTTGGACCCACCTGATCCTCGGTGTGGTGGTCCTACTCGCTGGTGCAGGCGTGTTTAGTGGGGCGGTGTGGGCCCGCACTGTGGGTGTGATACTTGCGGTGATATCGGGGCTGGTTGCGTTCGCGTGGCTGCCTTACCACCCGGTGTGGGGGATCCTCATCGTCACAGTCTCGGTGTTTACGGTCTGGGCGCTCACGGTCCACGGCCGCGACATCACCATGGGATACGAAGATATTTAGGACGGCTCCGACACCCTTGGACGAGACCGGACGGGTGATGAATAGAAGGGCTTCTCGTTTGGGGAACGAGGAGTCGTTCCCATTTGCGCTGGACGGCCCGCCTCGGCCTTCGACCATCCAGTTATAGGCAAACCTGGGGGGCCTGACCAGACGCGTAGCCTTTCAAATTCCGATTAGGGAGGAACAACACATGGCAGAAGTCGATTCCCGACACCGGGCCGAGCGTCTCAGTCACGCTCTCTATGGCCTGATCATTATCACCGCGACTCTGGCAGCGGAGCGAACTCACGTGGAAGAGGTCGGTGAGGCCTTCGCTCTTCTGATGACTACGGCTTTGGTTTTGGTGTTAGCCCACACCTATTCGGCGTTCATGGCAGAGCGTGCCGTGGAGGAAAAGCCACTCACAGCCGTCGCGAAACGCCTAGTCGTGGCGGACAACTTGCCCGTCCTCTCCGCCATAGTGGTGCCAAGTGCTCTGTTCCTCCTCGCTGGCATCGGCTGGATCGAACTCTCCGTTGCCTTCGGACTCTCAATCGGTTTCACGATGGCAGCCCTCTTTGCCCTCGGTATGTATGAGGCGCACATGGCCGGGATGCGAGGATTTCAGAAGCTTGTAGGCGGAGTCAGCGCCGCCGCAATCGGCGTCTTGATCGTGGGCATTGAAGCCTTTCTTGACTGACCCCCAATTGCTATAGAAGGCAACATGGCGCGACTGATTCGACTCGCACAGCAAGTCGAGGAAGAGGCCGATCTCGTGGTTGAAACTCGACGAAGCCGGATGCGGCAGCCCGAACCCGGCATACGATGAGTGGCTCAATCTGAAGAGGGGACAGCCCTCAACCACCGCCGCCTAGAAGGAGAAACAATGGTTATCCCGACACTGGTTGCAGTCATAAGCAAGAAGTTCTTTGGCAACAAGAAGGAGGACGATGATGGAGCGATCGGAGAGCATCCTGTCGTTCGCTTCCTCTTTGACGCCATGACGACGGGCAACGTCGACGCAACCGACGAAATGGTCGACCCCGACTTCAGGGGATACGCAAATGGTTATCCGGTATTCGACGCCTCAGATGGCAATGGACCCGAACAGTTCAACAAGAACATCGAATACTGGAGGATGACCGCGCCAGACCTCGACGTCGACCTATACGACGAGCTGACGGAGAAGGGCAAGGAAAAGAGGGAGAAGATCGCGATCCGATTCGTTTTCACCGGCTCCATGACCACAGCCGGAGACGAGAAGCCGTTTGAAGCCGAAGCAGCAGCCTTCCTCACCGTCGTCAAGGACAAACTGGTCGAGTGGCGAATCGTCGTCGACGAAGGCTTCTTCCGCGATGTGCGTGATGCCATGGGCCGTCCATCGGATCAGACGGAAATGGGTTAAGAGCGCGGGTCGTCGCGGTTTGGGCCACAAACCGCCCAAACTGCATCGCCTCCGAGCCGGCGGTGGCTGGAGTGTGGTGTGTGGCCGGCCCCGTTTTCATCCGTGAGAACGGGTGATGAATAGAAGGGCTTCTTGTTTGGGGAACGAGGAGTCCTTTCCATTTGCGCCGGCCGGCCAACGCCACCCGCATATAAGCGCTGTGGTCCGTGGAGCAGACGCCGCCGAACGGGCCCGGGCCGATCCTGAATGGAAAGGCTCGGTGCATGGGTCACCCGAAGTGTGTGGCATCCAATTAGTGGCTTTTGGCAGCCGACATCGCGCAGGCGTATCTCCGGCAGGTTCTAGAACTGACGGACGTTGCTTACATCCCGGGTTCTCCAATCGGACAAATAGAACCATGACTGAGAGAGAACAGCAGCGAAGTTCGCGTAGCCCTCGACCAACCAGCGGCCTCCGTTCACGTGGAGGTGACCTGCGATGCCAAGTATCGTCACACTGCAACTTTGCCCTCGCCGTCCTTCGTTCGACTGTCTCCCTTTGAAAGGAGTGGGCCATGAAGCGCAAGAAATACGAGTCGGATCTCTCGGAGTTGGAAGTCGAGTTAGCCAAACTACAGGGCTGGATAGTCGATCAGCGCCTGCGGATCGTCGTCATTTTCGAGGGTCGTGATGCAGCCGGTAAGGGCGGGACGATCAAGACGATCACCCGTCGACTCAATCCTCGCGTCGTAAGGACCGTCGCTCTTGCGACTCCGACCGAGCGCGAGAAGGGCGAGCTCTACCTGCAGCGCTACATAGCCCATCTCCCGGCAGCCGGCGAGATGGCTCTTTTCGATCGCTCTTGGTATAACCGGCTGGGTGTCGAACCCGTGATGGAATTCTGTAGCAACGAGGAGTACGAGACCTTCCTGCGCCTGTGTCCAGCGTTCGAGTCGATGATCGTGTCCGACGGGATTCTTCTGTTCAAGTACTGGCTCCACGTCGATGATGATGAGCAGGAACGCCGATTTGTGCGACGGAACACGGATCCGAGGCGGCGCTGGAAGTTGAGCCCGATGGATCTCGAAGCCAGGGCCCGGTGGGTGGATTACTCCAGAGCCCGTGATGTGATGCTCGATCGCACCAACACCGATGACTCGCCTTGGTACGTCGTTGATATGAACGACAAGCGGGCGGGGCGCTTGAACGTGATAAGCCACCTGCTGTCTCGAGTCCCATATCGGGATCTGACCCCACCGGCCTTAGCACTACCGGAACGCCAAGCGGCTAGAGGTTACGAACCGCCAGATTGGAGCCATCTCGAGATACCACGCGCCTATGGGTGATCCATACCGAACGCGTTGCCTAGGAAGGGCCCCGTCGTTGCGTACCCCGTTGCCGGCCGGTCGGCACGAATGTGCGTGTCCTCGATGCTTCCGGTAGGGTGCCGGCTCGGCTCAATGCGGGCCAGACGGCTGGTTCAAACACGACAGAAGGTAAGGAGACGTCATGAGTAACGATGCAGCGGATCAAGGAGTCGCCGGCGTTGGCTTGTTCATCGCAGGCTATACCGACGAGAACGGCGCAGACGGAGCGTTGGATGCCTTGAAGCAGGCCAAGGTCACTGGTGCGTTCGCCTACGACGACGCAGCGGTTATCCGCCGCGACGCCGACGGGCAAGTACACATCAAGGAAACCGGTGACATGAGCGCCGGAAAGGGCGCCGGGATCGGTGCCTTGATCGGCGGCGTGATCGGTTTGCTCGGCGGTCCGGCCGGCGTGGCCCTCGCCGCCGGCGCAGGTGCCGCGATCGGTGGCATTGCTGCGCACTCCGATGCCGGTTTCAACAACGAGACTTTGGAAAAGATCGGCGGTGCCCTGCCCGCCGGGTCGTCGGCATTGGGGGTCACGACCAGCAAGTATTTCGTCGAATCGGTGCGGGACGCGGCCACCGACGAAGAGACCCTGACGCTGGCCCAGGACATCGCCGATGAAATCAGCGGCAACCTGAACGCCGGCCAGGATCTGCTCATGGCGCTCGTGATCACCGAAGACGCGGTGGCTGCCACCAAGGTGGTCGCTGGCCCGGACGCGGTCGCAATATTCGGCATCGCGGCCACCGAAGAAGGGGTCGTTGCCGGCGCGGTCGTGGCGACCGACGAAGGCGTGGCGGCGGTGGAAGCTGCTGCTGTGCCCGTCGCGGACGATTCGGATTCGAGTAGAGACTCCGACAGCGGGGACAACCGGAACTGAGCTCCCACCCGCGGTCTCCGACCCTCTCGGCTACGAGT
>JACZUI010000047.1 GCA_022573225.1 Acidobacteriota bacterium | reverse complement strand
GTGATATCTCGCCTACTTTCTGGAGGTAGTAGTCCTTGTGGGCCTTGGCGAGACTCAACATCCGAGTCCTCCACAACGGTCAACTGGTGAACCCCCGGCAACTTGTTGCACGTGCGTGTGTTGTGAAAGACGGTCGATCGCGAGACGGGGGTCCTTACTCCGGATCCTCTCATCGGTCTCGTGGCGGCCGTCCGAGTTGGCAGATGCTGTGGCTCCGATCCGTTCGTGGTGGAGGTCGTCGGGAACAGCTAGCTGGTCGTGCCAGTGGTTAGACATCAATTGGCTTCCTCTGTAAGTAGCGGTGTCCGCCATCGTCCAATGTCACCCTCACCCGAACCCTCACCACACCCCTCTCCAACCAGGGGCAGGCCTCGACTTCCCAGCCCCCCAGCAACCCGAGTAACCGAGAAGAAGCGAACACCGCCGGCCTTCCCCACCGACCCGAAAAGGCGGCACTCTCCGCACACGTAAGGAACTTGGTGAGGGTGTCGGTGAGTCTCCGGAGAGGGTCACCCACCAAGATTCGGTCATGATCGGACTCGCCACACATCCCGCCATGCCAATTCGGATAGACACGGACACCTCTTGGGCACATACCGCCAAAGAGACCGCAGCACCCTTTCGCCAGAGTGTCAGTAGCCCTCCAAAACCAGTGACATTTCCCTCACCAACCCGGCCAGAACCCTTTACCCGTAAGGGGTTACTCGAAATGTCGGTCTGGCTGATCAAATCCGCTTCAAACGGCTCAACTCTGGTGTCGGAGTGCAGTTGGAGGGTTACTGAAAGGGTTATTGACACTCTGCTGAAAGGGTCAGGACGCACGATCGAGCCATGAACGAAGACGACCGTCTCCTCACGGCCGAGGACCTCGCCGACTTCCTGGACGTTCCGATCAAGACGCTGTACGCATGGCGGTACCACGGAGAGGGTCCCGTCGGCTTCCGGGTCGGCAAGCACATCCGTTACCGATGGACCGACGTCGAGCGGTGGATCCAAGAGCGCGTCCGAGTCGCTGAGGCGAGCAGGAGGTAGGGCACTGGTCGGGATGACGCCGGTCGCACCATCGGAATGCCCGCATTAGGTTCGGCCAAGATCTTCGATCAGGAGGCGGCTCCTCCCAGCCGCCCTCTCGTGCAACGGAGGCACTCAATGGGCACCATCAGACGTGTAAGGCATCCCTCGGGCAAAACCGTGTGGCAGGCTCGATGGCGAGACCCGGCCTGGAAGCAGCGCAACAAGAACTTCCCCCGGAAGGCCGACGCCGAGCGGCACCTCACCACGATGGAGAGTCGTAAACTCGCCGGCGTCTACGTCGACCCACGATCGGGCAAGATCAGATTCGACGAATGGTCACAGCAGGTCGAGGGGGCTCGCATCCGTGGGCGACCATCGACCAGGAATCGCGACGAGTGGTTATTGCGAAGTCTCGTCAGACCCACCTTCGCTGAGATGCCAATCGGATCTGTCCAACCCGTTACGGTCCACCAATGGCTCGCCGAGCTCGCCGCTCAAGGCTATGCGCCGAGCACCATCCGGATGGCGTATCAGATCCTGGCTCGGATCTTTGACGCAGCCGTCGAGTCGGGTCTCCTCGCCCGAACGCCCTGCCGCGGAGCGCGACTTCCGAAGATCGAGCGAAGCGAGATGAGGTTTCTGTCGCCTGCGGAGATCAACCAACTCGCTGAGGCGATCCACCCAAGGTACAGGGCTCTTGTGTTGACCGGGGCGTACAGCGGATCCCGTTTCGGGGAGCTCGCAGCCCTCGACGCTGACCACTATGAGCCACTCCGCCGAACCATCCGGATTGACCGGGCGCTCTCCGAGGTGAACGGCAGGATCCGCATTGCTGAGCCAAAGACAAGGGCAGCAGTACGAGCTGTCACCCTCCCGGCCTGGCTCGTCGAGATGCTCGCTGAACACCTGGCGACCTGGCCGGTCACTGATAACGGGCTTCTCTTCTCAGCACCGGAGGGCGGGTATCTGCGACGAACGTTTCGACGACGCTTCTGGAAACCGGCGGTGGAAGCCTCGGTCGGAGAGCCAATGCGGTTTCATGACTTGCGACATACTCATGTCGCGCTGCTGATCAAACAGGGTGTGCACCCGGCCATCATCGCTTCGAGGCTCGGACACACGAGCGTGAAGACGGTCCTCGATGTCTACGGGCACCTCTATGAAGGTCTCGATCGAGACGCCGCCAACGCGCTTGCGCCACCCTGGGACGCTTCTGATGTGGTCGCGATGTGGTCGCGAACCGATTCTGACGCAAAGGCTGAGGGATAGCGAGTCCCGATTTCCCTTTAGCTACAAGGGATTTCTGTTGTGGAGCTGAGGGGATTTGAACCCCTGACCCCCTCGTTGCGAACGAGGTGCTCTGCCAGGCTGAGCTACAGCCCCCTTATTGGGATCGGGAATTGTACCGACAGGCCGGTCTTGGGCCAGATCGCTCATTCTGTGCTCGGATAGCGCCACATGTGGCGCCACAAACCTCAGGTACGCGATAGGTCTTGGCGGAGGCGTTCCTGGACGACGGTCGCCGTGAGGTCGGCTCGGGAGCGTTCGACGAGAGCACGGGAAACGTCCGTGGTTCGGCGCAGGCCCGAGGTCATCCCATCTGGGTAGTCGATCTCGGCAAGAAGGTCGACGATCTCGTCCATGACGTCGAGCACGACCTGCGCCTCGTCTAGGTCGCCGGCCCGGAGAAGGTCGAGCAGCCGGCGGCGCATCTCCCCCACCGCCTCCCCAAGCCCGTGAAGGTACGGAACCGGGTCGATGCCAAGTTCGTCGAACCCGGGCATCTGCTCGCCACGGAATAGCGCGGCGGTGATTCGGGCCTCGGCGTACTCCTTGGCAGCGTCATTGATGAATCCCGCGTGAAGAATGTTCGGATGATCAGAGAGCCCGTCAGAGATCTCAGCCAGAAGATCTCCCGCTTCGGCTACCAGGCCCTCGGCTTTCTCCCATTCACCGCGGTGAAGGGCACGTATGGCGTTGGCAGAGGATCGAATCACCCGTCTCGACCCGGTGATTCCCCTCTCCCGGGCCTGGAACCGTGCGTCGAGAATCAGCCGGGCATCCTCTACGAAGTCGAAAGTCACGGTTAAGAGCCCGTTGAACAATGCATGTCACTCATCTCGACGACCAGATCATCACCACTCGCGGTGTCCTCGGCCCCGCCATTCCACTCCGGGGAGTGGCGAAACCTCGTCCTTGCGAGTGGCGCGCCTGGCCGCCGATCTAACCAACGGCATTATCCAACAGGCTCCTAGTTGGCGATGACCTTGATATTTGGCTCCTCCGACTCGGGAGGCCGCTCGGAGACATGGGTGACCTTGAGTCGCCACTGGCGCCGCTGTCGCATCTGAGCGAGAGCCGCCGCATAGAGAAGGATCAAGGAGTCAAAGAAAAGTTGAACCAGCAGCCATCCCCAGGAGTTCTGCAACCAAGCCATTGCGGCAGTAGCTACAGCCAAACCAATCAAGACCGCCATTGCCCTCCGACGCCTCCAGCGGACGAGATCCCGTCGGTTGACCTGACCCCGGCTGAAGGTGCGTTTCTGAACGTCGGCCATGAGGTGGGTCCAACGGTCGAACTCCTTGGTGGAATTGATCGGAGCTTTGCGGCGGTCACCAAAGACGGAGGGGAGGAGGTACACACTCCACACCGCTGCTATCAACAGCAAACCGACCAAGATGCTGGCTTCCATTGCCTTCGCTTACTCCGTCTACAGGCGAGCGTAGTGCTGTGGACCACGCCCGATCAACGACTCAACTTCTCTCCCAGGTGCCCGATCTCCCGCCGCTCTTCTTGAGCAGCCTGAGATTCTCGACCGTCACCGCACGTTCGACGCCTTTGACCATGTCATAGATGGTCAGGGCGGCTATCGAAACGGCGGTCATGGCCTCCATCTCGACACCGGTGGGACCGTTGGTGCGAACGGTAGCAAGCACCCGAATCCCATGCCCAGTCGACTTCAGGTCGAGTTCGACTGCGTCGATCGAGATCGGATGACACAACGGGATCAGGTCTGACGTCTTCTTTGCGGCCATGATTCCCGCCACTCTTGCCACCGCCGCTGCGTCCCCTTTGGGCAGATCGCCGGCAAGAAACCTCTCGACGAGGTCGGCGGGCATCGTCACGGTTGCCTCCGCAGTCGCCTCGCGTGCGGTTGGCTGCTTTGAGCCAACATCGACCATGTGAGCCTCTCCCGACTCGTTGAGATGGGTCAACTTCCGGTCATTTTCCATTCTGATACTCCCTAGAAGCCGGGGCCCGAAACAGCTCAATCGTCACATGGTCCCCTGCCGCGACGGTACCCACACCGGCGGGTACCACGGCAAAGGCGTCAGCATCGGCGGCCGCAGTCAGAACGTTCGACGACTGCCCTCCGGACTCGGCCACGATCGGAATGCCCTCCCGCCGGCCGGTGATGGCGACCCTCAAGAACACCGTTTTCGCCGGATCGCTGACCAGGTTCTCGGCCGCTATCGCCCCAACCTGGGGTCGAAGGACATGGCGAGCCCCCTGCATCGACAGGAGGGCCGGCCGAACGAATTGCTCAAACGACACGAGGGCCGACACCGGGTTGCCCGGCAGGCCGAAAAACAGGGATGCGCCAATGTGACCGAACGCAAAAGGCTTGGCCGGCTGAATCGCGATCTTCCAGAAATCGACTCCCGCGTCATCAGCAAGGACGAGCTTGGTGACGTCGTAGTCGCCCATCGACACCCCGCCGGTCGTGACGATCGCATCACACTGCGACCCGGCATCGAGAGCGGAGCGAAGAGCCACCTGGTCGTCGGGGACTATGCCCATGTCCATCAACTCCGCCCCGGCGTCTTCGAGGAGGGCTTTGAGCATCGGGCGGTTCGAATCGCGGATCATTCCCGGACCGAGCCGGCCGCCATCCACGGCCATCAACTCGTCTCCGGTGGACATGAAGGCCACCCTGGGACGACGAAACACCGGCGGGTTGGAGATGCCCAGATTGGCCAGCACACCTATGTGCATGGGAGTCAGCATGGTTCCTTGCGCAAAGACCAACTGCCCTTCGGCGACGTCTCCTCCGAGGGCCCGAACCGCGGTGCCCTTAGCCACAATGGGCAGGACTCGCACTGTGCCGTTTGCGGCATCGGTGTCTTCGACCTTGACCACGGTGTCGGCACCCACCGGCATCGGCGCGCCGGTCATGATTCTCACCGCTTCGCCCGAACCAACCTCAACCGTGGGCGCCGACCCGGCCGGCAGGTCTCCGACTATCTCAAGCGTGCGACCGGGCTTGCTGACATCCTCGCCCCGTACAGCGAACCCGTCCATCGCGGAGTTGGCGAAAGGCGGAACGGACTCTGGCGCGATGAGGTCGGCGCCCAGGACACGCCCGGAAGCCTTCCACAAGGTGATTTCCTCAGTGCCAAGCAGCTTGACCGCGCCGAGCACCTCTGCCCTTGCCTCCTCGAGTGGTCTCAACTTTCGCGCTCGTCTTCCAGCCAAGTCGAGAATTCCGAGCCGAACTGGTGCTCACCCAGGACAACCGAAGCCTCGAGCAAGCCGATCGGCGTGCCCACGTCGAGGATGTCACTGGTCGCCACATGTCCGCGGAGCCTTTTCCGACGCCCCAGCTCGTTGATCGCATCCGTCAGCTGGATCTCACCACCACGGCCGGGCTCGAGTTGCTCGAGGATCTCAAATACCTCTGACGTGAAGACATACCTGCCTAGAAGGCCCAGCCGGCTGGGGGCGGCCTCGAGACTTGGCTTCTCGACTGCACCGGACAGGTCCAGGTATCCGTCCTCGACCTCCGAGGCGGGCACCGCCACACCTTTGGTGACCAACTGCTCGTCGGTCAGCTCTCGCAGACAGAGAACCGACACCCGGCCGTCGTGACTCCCTGCCGCCAGGGAAGGCAGCAGATCGTGCCCGGGGCGAACGATGTCGTCGGCCAGCAGACAGAAGAATGTGCGGTCGCCCACCATGTGGGCGGCCGCGTTCACCGCATGCCCCAAACCAAGCGGCTCCTCTTGGACGACCGGTCTCAATTGAACATCCTCCAGGCCGGGTAACGGGCCTTCGAGACTGAAATGCTGAGAGATCAGGTGACCGGTGTCGAGGTCCACGACAACGATCGCCTCCTTTACCCCCGCTCTGGCCGCTTCCTCGACCGCATATTGGATGGCGGGCCGGTCTACCACGGTCAACAGCGCCTTGGAGACCACTCTTGTTGCCGGCCTCATCCGGGTACCGCGACCTGCCGCCGGGATTACGGCTACATCGATGCTCATGTGGGAACCTTCTCCTCCACCCCTCGGGCCATCCTCTGAATGTTGCCCCGGTGTCGCCAGACGACAAGAGCAATGATCAGGGCAACCCATAACAGCCCCATCCCACTCACACCCCGCCAGGCGAGCAGCGGCAGAGTAATTACGACCAGCAGCATCGACCCGACCGAAGCGGTCCTGGTGAGCCGGACCGTCACCACCCAGATCAAGACCTCGAGGAGCATCACCAGAGGAGCCGTGAACAGGATCACGCCGCCGGCCGTGGCAACCCCTTTTCCGCCCTTGAACCGATGAAAGACCGGGTAGCAATGCCCGACCACAGCCATGAATCCGGCGGCGAACGCCCATTGCACCTGTTGAACGGTCATGTAGGGCGGCACAGATAGAGGGTCGGATATCCCCGATGCGATCAACCCCATCAACGCGCCGACGGTTCCCTTCAGGGTGTCCCCGACGTAGACCATCGCTGCCGGCAGTCTTCCCAGGGTGCGAAGAACGTTGCTGGTGCCCGGGTTTCCGCTCCCCTCCTTGTGGATGTCGACCCCGTGCATACGGGCCACGATTACTGCAAAGTCGATGCTTCCCACCACATAAGCGGCCACAAGGGCGAGTGGAATGGCTACAGCCGTCGACATCAAAGCGATGATAAGCCCGGACAGCGGAAGCGAAGAGAACTGGAACGGAAGAGACGCGGAATGGAAGAGACAAGGCTCCGGTTGTAGAATGCCGCACCTGCGTCTCTGGCGGTCCTCTTTTATGCCCACGTACGAATACACCTGCAAGAGCTGTGGCGACACCATCGAGGTGTTCCAGAAGTTCTCGGACAAGCCCTTGAAGAAGCACGCCGCCTGCGGCGGCGAGCTCAAAAAGGTGTTCCATGCCCGCGGAGTGGTGTTCAAAGGCTCCGGGTTCTACGCCACCGACTCCCGGGGAACCTCATCAGCCGCCGCCAAGAGCGATGGCTCTGGTCCGAATGGCAAGAGCAGCACGGAAACCAAGAGCACCAAGAAACCCGACTCGAAGCCGAAGTCCGAGAGCTCTGCCAGGTCTGACTGATTCAAACCTCTTCCGCCCCGGCCCTTGCGGTCGTAGCGTCGAAGTGTGCTTTGGCTTCAATCTCCACCATGGGGTCGATGGCTCGTCGCCGTGATGATCGCCCTGGTCGCCCTGTGGGTTGAGCTAAGGCCAGATCCACTGGTCGATCATCCCTTCGCGACAGTCACGATCGAAACCGGTGATCCAATTGGCGACTGGAATGTCGAGACGAGGAAAGTGCCCGCCGGACTGCTCAGCCCAGTTCAATCAGAAGGAGTTGCCATCCGTAGCATCGAGGAGGGTGACCCATTGGTTGCCTCCAGCGTGGGCGAGAACGAGTCTCTGGTCCCGCCCGGGTGGTGGACGATCGAGATCGACCTGGCATCGGGGGCCGCAAGAGGAGACCGCGCTCAGGTGGTCCTTCTCGATTCTGAAACGATCGCGTCGGCGGTGGTGGTCGCCGCAGCATCCGACGATCCGCTGAACTCCGGCCGCGGGACAGTCGCCGTCGAGGCCGAATACGCCGCAGAGGTGGCCGCGGCAGCTGCGGAAGGAAGAATCGCGGTCATGATCGAATCCGGGTAACCACTACCGTTCCGGCGTGCCTGCCGCCATCATTTGGGGTCTGATCCAGGGACTTACCGAGTTTCTCCCCGTCTCGTCGTCGGGTCATCTGGTGGTAATCCCGGCCTTCCTGAACGAGTTGGGTTTCGATATCGAGCCCCCCACGCTGGCTGTATCCGCAGTGCTTCACCTCGGAACTCTGTTCGCCGTCCTCATCTATTACCGAAGCGACGTCGGGAAGGTTCTCAGGCTCACCAAGGATCCGGAGGGCCGAAAGATCGCTCTACTGGTCGGAATCGGGACCATTCCTGCGGTGATCGGACTTCCCCTCTCCGATTCACTCGATCGGTTTCAGCAGGACGTGTCCAAGGTGGGTTGGGCCCTCATGGCTACCGGAGTTGTTCTGATAATCGGCCAGCGTCTCGCCACTGGAGCGCGCACTCTTCTCGACGGCCGCATACCCGACGCCGTGATTGTCGGACTGGCTCAGATGTTCGCTTTGATCCCCGGCATCTCTCGTTCCGGGATGACTATCAGCGCCGGAAATGGCCGTCGATTCGACCCGATCCAAGCCGCCCGGTTCTCTTTCCTACTCGGCATCCCGGCTATCGCCGGCGCCGGGTTGATCCAGGCTTTTGAGCTCGGGGGGACCGGCGAGTTTGGAATCGAGCTGGTGGTCGGCATGGCTGTCGCAGCGGTATCGGGATATGCCGCAATCGCACTCCTCCTGGCGGCACTGCGAAGGGTCGGGCTGATCCCCTTCGCCATATATTGCCTGGCAATAGGCGCCCTGACCGTCGCAGTCTTCTAGCCGTCGGTTGCACTACTGAATGAGATGGCAAGTTAGGGTCGCAGACATGACCAACCAACTGATCCAAGAGTCGCAGGACAAACGTGAGAGCGTCCGCGAGCTGCTCTCCCGAACACCGGACGACTACACCGAGATTCGGGAGCTCTGGAAGTCGCACTCACTGGCGGAGGACGCTCGTGACATTCCAGGCCTGATGGCCACGCTGACAAGCGACTGCGTCTACGAGCTGGTGGAGACTGGCCACCGCTGGGAGGGGCATGCCGGCGCGACTGCCTTCTACACCGAGCTGCTCACCGCGTTCCCTGACATCGATTTCGCGCTCACGTCGATCGTCATCGGCCCCCAGGGTGTCTGCGAGGAAGCCGTGACAAAGGGAACTCACCTTGGTCCCTGGCTGGGGATCAAGCCGACCGGAAAGGAAATCGTGTGGCGCAATGTCATCTTCTTCCCCTGGGATCCCGAGGAACACCTTTTCACCGGTGAGCGTGTCTACCCGATCTTCTCCGATGAAGATGGCGAAGGACTACGGCTGCCCCGGGCCAAGTGACAGCTAGAGGACGGCGTCCAAACCCAAGTGGACACCCGGATCGAGTCGACTTACGCCACGTACGGCGGTGAGGGCTCCCGCGGCGAACGACTCGTAACTCGTGGACAGGTGCTCGATAGACAGCACCTCCCCAGGATTCGAAAGTGCCACCTCCTGCTGGGCGATGACACCCGGGAGACGGAGCGCATGTACCCGCACCCCCTCCACGGCAGCCCCACGCGCTCCGGCAACGAGCTCCTCGGAGCCTTCGATCGAAACGCCACCGGCCTTTCCGATCGTCATCGCTGTCGCCAACGACGTGCCCGAAGGCGCGTCGGGTTTTGTGGAGTGGTGCCGTTCGATGATCTCGACAGCCTCGAAGTGCTCAACCGCTTCCGTGGCGAATCTCATCATCAGCACAGCTCCGATCGAGAAGTTGGGGACCACCAGACACGGGGCCGATGACCCCCACATCGTTCTCAACTCACCAAGACGCTCCGGGGTGAACCCGGATGTGCCCACAACCGTCGCCATGCCCGCCTCGCTCCAGGCCGCCAGGTTGTCGAAAACGACATCGGGATGTGCCGTCTCCACCATCACGTCAGCTGATATCGATGATGCATCGCCGGTCACGACCTGTCCATCGATCTCGGTGCCGGCGCGATTGGGGTTGTAGAGACCACTCAACTCCAGGTCGGACGACGAGGCCACGGCGGCGATGATCGGTGTGGCCAGCTTGCCGCCGGCGCCCGATAGGGCAACTCGAATCACGCGATCAGCCCACTCCAACGCATCGGGACATGGCATGACGATAGCGTGAGGGCCCCTGAGCCATAAGGTGCTCGATGACTTTCTGCTCAGCGCCGCGGACCCGAGCCTCGCATACTTTCAGGATCTCATCGGCTACTCCGCCGGGGACCGCGACGGCCTGCGTACAGTCCGCTGGTCATTAGCCCCATTGGAGGAAGAAGATGCCGCGCGATCCCCGATTCGATGTTCTCTTCGAGCCGGTTCGCATCGGACCTGTGACGGCGCCAAACCGCTTCTACCAGGTTCCCCACTGCACGGGCATGGGATATCGGCGGCCCCGGTCCCTCGCTGCGCTGCGCGAGATGAAGGCGGAAGGGGGGTGGGGCACGGTGTGCACCGAGTACTGCTCGATTCATCCGTCGTCGGACGACGAGCCGTATCCCACCACCTCCCTGTGGGATGACGAGGACATCGACCGGCACACGCTCATGGTCGACAAGGTCCACGCCCATGGCGCTCTCGCCGGTGTCGAGCTGTGGCACGGCGGCCCCGCCAGCGCAAACCTCTATTCGCGCGAGGTCCCGCTCGGCCCGGCCAGCATTCCGGCCGGTGTCAATGATCCGGTCCAGACCCGGGCGATGGACAAAGCCGACATCCGGGAGCTGAAGCGCTGGCATGTCGAGGCGGCACGCCGTGCCCAGCGGGCCGGTTTCGACATCGTCTATGTCTATGCGGCCCACTGGTATCTGATTCACCAGTTCCTGCTGCCCTCCAACCAGCGGACAGACGAGTACGGCGGCTCGCTGGAGAACCGAGCCCGGCTGCTGCGCGAACTGATCGTGGAGACCAAGGAAGCCATCGGGGACACGTGTGCGGTCGCGGTGCGCTTCTCCGCAAGCACCGGTGGAGACGATGACGATCAGGACACCGAAGAGCCCCGGGAGATGCTCGAGCTCATGTCGGACTTACCCGACTTGTGGGACATCACGGTGCACGACTACAGCTACGAAATGGGCACCTCGCGTTTCACCGAGGAAGCGGGGCTCGAGGCGACGATGTCCTGGGTCAAGAGCGTGACCGACAAACCGGTCGTCAGCGTGGGACGTTTTACCTCTCCCGAGACGATGCTGCGGCTGGTTCGACAGGGCGTCATCGATCTCATCGGTGCGGCACGCCCCTCCATTGCCGATCCTTTCCTGCCCCAGAAGATCGCAGAGGGACGTGATGACGAAATCCGCGAGTGCATCGGTTGCAACATTTGTTACGTCGGCGACCAGACAGGCACACCGATCCGTTGCACCCAGAACCCCACGATGGGAGAAGAATGGCGGAAGGGCTGGCACCCGGAGCACATACCGCTGAAAGGGTCCGACGAAAAGATCCTGATCGTTGGCGGAGGCCCCGCCGGTCTCGAAGCGGCGGTGTGGCTTGGCAAGCGCGGCTACGAAGTGGCCCTGGCCGAAGCACGCAGGGAGCTGGGTGGCCGGGTCGCGCTCGAGTCCTCGCTGCCGGGGCTTGCCACGTGGGCCCGGGTCCGTGACTGGCGCCTCAACCAGATCGACAAGCTTCCCAACGTCGAGTTCTACCTCGACAGCGTCATCGATGAGGACCAGATCCTCGAGTTCGCCGCGGACCGTGTCGTGATCGCTACCGGCGCCAAGTGGCGCAGGGACGGAATCGGTCGGTGGCACGACGCACCGGTACCGGGTTGGGACTCGCCGTCGATCCTCACCCCGGACGACATCATGGCAGGGACGATGCCGAACGGTCCCGTCGTCGTGTTTGACGACGACCACTACTACATGGGTGGGCTGATCGCCGAGACCCTGCGAAGGGCTGGACTCGAAGTCACCCTGGCGACTCCCGCCAACGAGGTTTCGACCTGGACGAGGCATACCGAGGAGCAGCATCGAATCCAGGCGAGGATCCTCGGGCTCGGCATCGATGTCGAGACCGGGACCTCCCTGACGAGGGTCAGCCAGGGCTCGGTGATCCTCGAGTCCATCCATACCGGTGCCACGACAGAGGTCGAGGCGGAGACCGTAGTGATGACGACATCCCGCGAGCCAGTGGATGCCCTTTATCACTCGCTGGCAGATCGCATCTCCATCCAGCGCATCGGCGATTGTCTGGCTCCGGGGACGATTGCGACTGCTGTCTACTCAGGACACCGCTACGCCCGCGAGATGGACGCCAAGGTGCCGATCGGCGTACCGTTTCGTCGCGAGTAGACCCTGGTCAGAGCCGGACGCGCTCATTTCTTGGGTCGTAGAAGGAGCGGATCGAAGCGGTGGCGGGGATTCGCTCGGTGGCTACCTCGATCTCGAAAGCGGCCGCCTCCAGCCATTCTTTGGTTACACCGTCAGCGTGGTTGAGATAGCCCATGGCGAGGCAGCGGTCCTCGACGTAGCTCCACATGCCGGAGCTGGTGCGGCCGACTAGCTCGCCATCCCGGTAGATGGGCTCGTCGTGGTACAGCAAGCGCTCCGGATCCTCGAGGCGGAATTGGATGAGGCGTTTGCTGCGCGGGAGGTCGCGTTGGGCTAGCAGCGCTTCCCGGCCGGTAAACGAGGCCTTGTCCCACCCCACCGCAAAACCGAGCCCTGCCTCGAGCGGGCTGTCTTCATCGGTGATGTCGTGACCCCAGTGGCGGTAACCAGCCTCGAGCCGGAGGGTGTTCATGGCGTGGTATCCGGCATGTCTCAGCCCATGAGCCTCACCGGCCTCGAAGATGGCATCGTAGAGCGATGGCGCCTCGGTCCACGGTACGTAGAGCTCCCAGCCAAGCTCACCGACGTAGGTCATTCGAAGGGCTCGGACATCGTGTCCTGCCACCTCAATCTGCTGGGCGGTGCCGAAGGGGAACACGTCGTTGCTCAGGCCGGCCACGGTCAGCTCGGAAAGGAGCTCACGGGATTTCGGGCCCATGACGCCGAACATGGAGAGCTCACCGGTGATGTCGGTCACCGCCACGTCGTAATCCCGACAGCCGCGACGAAGCCATGCCTCGTCTCGAGTGCCGGCGGCGGCGGCGGTGACCACGAAATACTCGGTCTCGCTGATGCGGGTGACGGTGAGGTCGGCCTCAATGCCGCCGCGCTCGTTGCACCACTGCGTGTACACGGTCGTGCCGGCCGGCACATCCACCTGATTGGCACTTATCTCGTTGAGCGCGGTGAGCGCGTCCGGACCCTCGACCCGGAACTTGACGAAGCAAGTCTGGTCGAAGAAACCGACCGCATTGCGCACTGCGTTGCACTCCACGCCCGACGCCCCGAACCAGTTCTGTTTGCCGTAGCTGTACTCGTAGACGAGATCCTGGCCATCAAGTCCGAACCAGTTCGGCCGCTCCCAACCGGCGACCTCACCGAACACGGCCCCCGCGGCCTGAATGCGGTCGTGGATGGGAGACAGTCTCTGGTTGCGTGCGCTCTCGTACTGGCGGAACGGCCAGTGCATGGCGTAAAGAAGACCGAGGCTCTCCGGGATCCGCTCCGCCAGATAGTCGGGCTCGCCCTGGAACGGGAATGTGCGACGGATATCGACCGCGGAAAGATCCATCGGGGAATGACCGTCGGCGATCCAGTCGGCGAGCACCCAACCGACGCCGCCGGCCGACTGGAGGCCGACCGAATTGAAGCCGGCGGCAACGAAGCACCCGTCGATCTCAGGCGCCATACCCAGGTAGTACACGCCATCCGGGGTGAAGGCTTCTGGGCCGTTGAAGAACAGCTGCAAGCCACATTCACCGAGGGCGGGGACTCGGTGAACGGCACGCTCGAAGACGGGGCCAACGTGATCCCAGTCCTCCGGCAGCCTGCCGAAGGAGAAATCGCGCGGAATGCCATCCAGGTTCCACACCTTGCCCCGCGGCTCGAAAAAGCCGACCATGATCTTGCCGGTCTCCTCCTTGAAGTAGGTGTAGCCGCCAGGATCGCGCATTGTCGGCATGCCTCGCTCGACCCCCTCGAGGAGTTCGGTGACGATGTAGAAATGCTCGCATGCCTGAAGAGGCACGTTGACACCGACCGTGGCCGCCAGGTGACGGGTCCAGATGCCTGTCGCCAGCACGACGGTTTCGGTCTCGATATACCCCTGTTCGGTATCGACGCCGACGACCCTTCCGTTCTCGGTCACCAGCTTCTCCACCGAGACGCCTTCGATGATCCTTGCGCCACGGCCTTTCGCCCCCTTTGCCAGCGCCAGGGTGGTGTCGACTGGAGATGTCTGGCCGTCGGCAGGAATGTACAGCGCGCCCACAAGATCGTCGGTCCTCAACAAGGGCCACATCTCCTTCGCCCTGTCCAGATCGATGACTTCGGTCTCGACGTCACACGTGACGGCCATGGAGGCGCCGCGCAGGATCTCCTCCCAACGCTCCTCGTCGGCAGCAACTGAGATCGAGCCGGTACTGCGGTAGCCGGTGGCCTGGCCGGTCTCATCCTCGAGCTCCTCGAACAGGCGTGCCGAGTAGGTAGCCAGCCGGGTCAGGCTGTGGGAAGGCTTGAGCTGCGAGACGAGGCCTGCGGCGTGCCACGTAGTGCCGCTGGTGAGCTCTCCCTGCTCGATGATGGTGACGTCTGTGATCCCTCGTCTAGTCAGGTGGTAGGCGACGCTGCATCCAATGATGCCGCCTCCCACAATCAGAACCTGGGTCCGGTCCGGCAAACCCACCTCTCTTGCAGGTTCGTGACGGGCGCTTACGGATCTGCCCGAAGGGCCGTCAGTTGCTGATTCTGACGGCGGGTGCTGATCTGATGTCATGTCAGTCTTCCTTCGGGATCCGGCGAACGATCTCGATCACATGCGTACGCGTAGGCCTTTTGGGTCGTACATGGGCCTTAGCGAGGTCTTGGCAGGGATCCGTTCACCTGCGACCTGGATTTCAAATCCTCCTGAGTTCACCATGTCGGCTGTTACTCCATCGGCGTGTTCGACGTAGCCCATGCCCATGGCGCCGCCCAAAGTGTGGCCATAAGCCCCAGACCTGAGATATCCCACCGGCGCACCCTGATAGAAAATCGGCTCCTCGCCGTACAAGAGGGGTTCCGGGTCCTCGAGCAGAAACTGAACGAGTCGGGAGGTCAGCGGACGGCTCTCTCGCTGCCGCATCAATGCGTCACGGCCGACAAAGCCGCCAGGCTTGTCGAAGTCGACTGCGAATCCGAGTCCGGCTTCGAGTGGGGAGTTGGAGTTCTCCATGTCAAGGCCATAGTCACGTCTTCCGGCTTCCGTTCTGGTGCTCTCGAGGGTTTCCATACCTGCGTTCACGAGCCCGAAGTCCTCCCCTATCTCCGCAAGCACGTCGTACACGCCGATCGCAAACTCGGATGGCACATATAGCTCCCAGCCAAGTTCTCCGACGAAGCTCAGCCTGAAGGCCATACCCCGGGCGTGATAGAGGTCCACTTCACTTGCAGTGAAATACGGGAAATCCTCGTTGCTCAAGCTCGTGGTGGTGATCTCACTGAGGAGCTTCCGAGAATCGGGTCCTTGCACACTTAGAATTGCATAGCCGGATGTTACGTCGGTGACATTCACACCTTTCTCGGGCGATGTACCCCTCCTCAAGCGGGCCTCAACCTTTCGGTGGAACGCCTCGGCAGCGACTACAAAGAACTCCGAGTCGCTGATGCGCGTGATGGTGAGATCGGCTTCGATGCCGCCTCGCTCGTTCATCCATTGGGTGTAGACACACTGCCCGACAGGTACGGAGATGTTGTTGCCTGAGATCCAGTTGAGTGCCTTTTCGGCACCAGGTCCCTGAACAAGGAACTTCGACATCGACGAGAGATCCAACAAAGCGACCCCGGTGCGGACTGCATAGTGCTCGGCAGCATGGAACTTGAACCAGTGTTTGCGTCCGTATGACAACGCTGAGTTGACATCAGTGTCTTCGGGGCCGAACCAGGCTGGGCTTTCCCATCCGGAGGACTCAGCAAAATGCGCTCCCGCCCTCTCAAGCCGATCGTGGACGGGCGACCGTCTCACGTTCCTGGCAGTCGTCGGGTGCGAGTGTGGCCACGAGCCGGTTGAATGCAGTCTTCCAAGCAACTCGACGCCGCGCTCGGCTAGATAGGAGCGGTTCTGCTGGAACGGTGATAGTCGTGCGATGTCCACGTCGGTCACGTCAACTGGTGGAACGCCGTCAGCTATCCAATTCGCGACGATCGATCCGACTCCGCCACCCGTGAGGATGCCGAGTGAGTTCATACCGGCCGCGACAAAGAAGTTCGCAAGCTCTGGAGCCTCACCAATCAAGAAACCGTTGTCGGGCGTGAAACTCTCGGGACCCGTGAAGAGCTTTCTCACGCCGACGTTTTCAAGTACAGGAATGATCTCCATGGCGACCTCTAGGAACGGAGCGAGCCGATCCCAATTGCTAGGGATCTCGCCAAAACTGAAATCGGACGGGACCCCATCGAGGGACCACGGCGCGGAAACCGGCTCAAACAGCCCCACCAAGAGGCCCCCAGTTTCCTCGCGGTAGTACGCGTAGCGGTCCGGGTCCTCGAGAATGGGGAGGTCACGGGATACGCCATCGAAGGGTTCACTTATCAGGTATGCGTGCTCGATCGCCTGCAATGGGACCGAGACACCTGCAAGTGCCCCGAGCTGTTTTGCCCACATACCGGCACAATTGACCACGTACTCGGCCTCAATGTCTCCCTGATCCGTGACGACTCCTGTCACGCGACCCTCCACCCGCGTGATGCCGGTCACGGTTACCCCCTCGAACACTTTCGCTCCGAGGAGACGCGCTCCCTTTGCCAGCGACATGGCCACATTCACAGGATCAGCACGACCCTCGTTGGCGGTGTAAAACCCGGCAATGACCTCACTGGCATCAAGCTGGGGCCAGATGTCCGCGACTTCCTGAGGCGAGACTTCTTCGCGCTCGATCCCCATCAACCTCATGAAGTCGGCCTCCCTACGGAGCTTGTGCGCCCTTTCCGGTCTGCTCGCAGTCTGGAGGTACCCGACAGGTCGGAACCCGGTGGATAGGCCGGTTTCTTCCTCGAGGACCTCGAAGAGATCTCTGGAGTACTTCGCCATCCAAGCCAGCGTCTCGGTTGTCATACCTCCTGAGACGACGAGGCCGGCCGCGTGCCACGTCGTACCCGAGGTGAGCTGGTGTCGCTCGAGGACAACAACGTCGCTCCAACCGATTTTCGTGAGGTGGTAAGCCACACTTGACCCGATCACCCCACCACCGACGATGACCACGCGGGCCCTGGTTGGGAATCCGTCCATCGACGGCGGGTCCTCGGTCACCTGGCTGGCATGTGCAGTCGTCCCGCACAGCTACAACAGTGCATACGCCGCACGGTATTCGTTATTGGACGGATGCGCAATTAGATGGGTAAGGTGAATTCGTGGAGCCTTCGAATCATCGTTCCCGTGGTGCGAAAGAGCCCCTTTGTCACCACGTCAAGCGTTTGTTCGGCCTTGCAAATCTCTCTCCGTCGGGCTCGCTTCCCGAGATCGATACCTACGGTCATCGCCGATGACGATCACGGCAGTGAGTCTTCACGGTGTGACCAAGCGCTTTGGTGAAGACGTCGTCGCTGTCGACGATGTCGACCTTCAAATCCAGGACGGAGAGTTCTTCTCCTTATTGGGCCCATCCGGCTGCGGCAAGACTACGACTCTGCGCATTATCGCCGGGCTGGAGTTTCCGACCGAAGGAAGTGTTCGCATATTCGAAGAGGAGATGGGGCTGCGACCGCCGAACAAACGACCGGTCAACACTGTCTTTCAGTCGTACGCCCTCTTCCCACACATGAACGTCGCCGACAATGTCGGTTTTGGCTTGAGGATGCAGAAGGTCGATGACTCAGAGGTTCGACGGCGGGTGGGCGAGGCGATCGATTTGGTGCGACTCACCGGTTTCGAGAAACGGTCGCCCAAGGCCTTGTCCGGCGGTGAGCAGCAACGGGTTGCGCTAGCCCGTGCTCTCGTCAACGCGCCAAAGGTGTTGCTGCTCGACGAGCCACTCGGCGCCTTGGACCTCAAACTCCGCCAGACGATGCAACTCGAGCTCAAGGACATCCAACACGAGGTGGGGATCACCTTCGTCTACGTCACACATGACCAGGGTGAGGCTTTGACCATGTCCGATCGCATCGGAGTCATGAATGAAGGCCGACTTGCTCAAGTTGGGTCTGCCGAAGACGTTTATGAGTCTCCGAAGAATCTCTTTGTGGCCGGTTTCGTTGGCGAGATGTGCCTCCTGCCGGCGGTGGTCGCCGAGCCCGGCTCAGTGAGGTTGAGCGACGGTGAAATCATCAGGGCACGCACTTCGTCGCCGAAAGGAGCAGAAGTCACCCTCACGGTTCGCCCCGAGAAACTCCACATCTACTCGACTGCCTCTGAGGCACCGCCCAACCGCAACGCCCTCAAGGGCTCCATTGTCAGACGAACCTTCTACGGCGAATCCCTGGTCTATGGGGTTCAGATCGGCTCGTCCGACTCAATCGAGGTCCGCGTCGAGAACATTCCAGGTATCCGACGTTGGGACGTCGGGAATCAGGTCATCATCGACTTCCACCCCGAGGCAGCAATGGCGCTGACAGAATGACGCTTCTCGACGAGCGCAAGACTGTCGAAGAAGAGGAGGAGGTCAACCCGCGTCTGGAACGCAAGGCACGCAGGCAGGAGTCGTGGCGCGGCTTTTTTCATGCGGCGCCCGCATATGTCTACCTAACATTTTTCTTCATACTGCCGCTGCTCATTGTCATTGTTTTCTCGTTCGCCAGTCGTAGCAATACTGGCAAGCCACTGCTCGAGAACTGGAATCTCGATTCGTGGGCGAGGCTTGTCGATCCATTAGTACGAACCATCGCCATCCGGTCTTTCTGGATGGCGCTCCTCAACACCGTCATGTGCCTGGTCATCGCCTACCCGTTCGCATACTGGATCGCCACTAGAGCGAAGCAGAGAACGCGCACGCTTCTGCTGATCGCGGTGCTCGTCCCGTTCTGGTCGAACTTCCTCGTCCGCACCTATGCCTGGCGGATGCTGCTCGACTCCGACGGGT
>JACZUI010000046.1 GCA_022573225.1 Acidobacteriota bacterium | reverse complement strand
AGGTTGCGGACAGCCCTCCCGCTCCGAGGCCGAGTCCGACGGCGGTGATGTTGAGAGCCACGAGCATGGGATAGATCTTTTCACATTTTCTTAGAAAAGCCCCATTTCCGGTCCGTTTCTGTCAGGGTCGACTTGTACGTTTGGATCATGGAAGGGACAGCACCCACCCAGGATCAAAGGGAGCAGCGGGTAATCGCCACCGAGATTCTGATTGGCCAACTGCGGGCCACCCAGATCGACGATCTTCGAGATCTCGACCACGGACAGGTGGCGATACGTGACGGGTCCAAGAACCTCCCGGAGTGGCTCGCCGCTCGCGCCGACATCGGCCTCGAAACAGCTCGCAGCGTGGTCCGCACCATGCGGCGTCTCCAGGATCATCCTCATGTCGAGTCTGCCCTCCAGGTGGGCAAGATCACATTTGATAGGGCCGAAGCGTTGAGCCGACTACCCGATGACGACGGGCTCCATCCCGCCAAAGGACGTCGGTTCGGTGAGGAAGCTGGCCTCGATCAAGGCGCGAGTGGATGAGACATCAGAGGCGAACCTCAGACGACCGCTATCTGGTTGCCCAGCCGTCGCTGGACGAATCGTGGTGGAAGATATGGGGCGGTCTGGACGGCCCTGCCGGTGCTCTCTTCGACAAGCGCTGAACGACAAGGCGGACCAGTTTCCTGAGGTCGAAGGCAAGAACATGAACCAGGCGCGGAAACGTGCCACCGCCCTGGTCGAGCTAGCCGTAGGCGGAGAAGTGAAGCCGGCGCATGTAACAGTCTTCGTTGACGCGGTTGACTCCGCCCCAATCGATGCCCGGGCAGGTGTGGTTCTCGAGGCTGGACCAAAAGTGGGGCGAAAGGCTCTCGAGGCGATCATGTGCGGCTCGACTACCGAGGTCATCGCCCTTACCAAGAATAGAACACCTCTCTCCTACGGGCGAGCCAGGCGGGGGGCTCCTCCGGCACTGAGGCGAGCCATCTTCCGTGGTGATCTCGGGATGTGCGCTGCCGACGGATGCGATAGTCGATCCCCTGGTATGAGGGCGGCGTTACCGACCTTGCGAATCTCATCACCCTCTGCTGGTTCCATCATCACACGGTGATCCACGAGTGGGGATACGAGTTGTTCACGCATCCCGACCATGGTCGAATCCGATTCCGGCAACCGGGTCTTGGGGCAGACCCACCGTAGGCGAGCGTCCACCAACGGTGTCCGCGTCGCGATCTAGTGTCACCCAGCGTGTGCGGCCGTTTCTCAATCACCGGTGACGTCGACTTCTACGCCGAATACTTCGGTGTGGACGAAGTCAGGACCGACCCTCTCCAGCACAGTTGGAACGTCGCGCCCACCGACCCGGTCTATGTGATCTCCGAGCGGGATGGTGTTCGTTCACTCGGATCGATGAGATGGGGGCTCATTCCTCACTGGGCCAAAGACACCAAGTCGATCCACATCAATGCACGCTCCGAGACCGTCGCTACGAATGCCTCGTTCAGGGACTCCTTCGCTCGCAAACGCTGTCTGATCCCCGCGGACGGTTTCTACGAATGGGAGCCTCCCGACCGGGGACGTACGCCACACTGGGTATTCAGAGCCGACGGGCACCCGATGGTCTTCGCCGGGATCTGGGCTACTCGTCTCGATGCGGGGACTCAGGAGTGGCGCCGGACCTGCTCGATTCTGACCACCGAGGCCTCCGGCACCATCGCCGCGATCCACGACCGGATGCCGGTCTCGCTCGGTCGTGACGTCTGGGATCCATGGCTCGACCGCGAGATGACCGATCCCGAGGCGGTCTTGGGACTGCTCTCAGGCCATCTCGATCCTGACGAGATCATGGAACACGTGGTGTCCCGCAGAGTGAACTCGGTGAAGAACAACACTGCCGATCTGCGACACCTGATTGCCCCCGAAACCCTCTTCTGACGAGTTCACGCGTCTTGTCGGGATTGGGGTTGCCGTGAGAAGGACGTAATAGCGACCGCCCGGCAACTATTCTGCCGAGGGCCGGAGTCCCCACATGAAAACCATTGTTCGCATCGTCTTAGTCGCGCTGATGCTCACGTCGTGCAGCGTCATCGTCGGTGAGACTCCGACCGATTCCAGCGGACCCCGACCTGATACCGAAACCTCTACGACAGGGACCACGAAACCCGGGGTTCGGGAATGCGTGCGGGTCACTGGCGGCACGACGCCGGTCAACACGGGATCCGTCGCTGAGGACGCTCTCTTCCTCTCGGGGGAGCTTTTCATCTGCGCCGACGATGTCGTGGTCGTGGACGACATCGATCTCAATCGGGTAGCAGCCGCGGCCCAACTCGCTGCCGCTCTTGGCGGTCCACTCCTACACCCGCACCCCCGATTGGCAGCTGAACTCGGAAGGCTGAAACCTCTTCGAGTTCACGTCCTCGGCGACATAGAGGTCAATGTTCCACCCGATGCAGAGGTTCACCTGCACGAAATTGGCGACGCGGTCGAGGAGGCTCGAACGGCCCTCGGGGTAACCGAGGAGGTCAGGCTTCCGGCGACCCCCGACGAAACGACGGTGATCGAAACGGTCATGGCGATCGTCGATCGTGACCGTGTCGTGCTCCCCCAGAGTTCGCCCACAGGCAGTGTCCCATCCACCGCACCAGCTCTGGATCCAGCAGGGATCGTGGCAGGACTGGCGCACCCCTCGGCCGCCGAATCAGTCTGGTTGTTGGATGCAGCCAATCCAGTGGAGATTCTCATGGCAAGTGCCACCGGGAGAAGTATCGGGGCAGCCATTGTCGCGTACGACCCAAATGACATTCTTGGATTTCCGGAAGTTGGAGTCGCCATCGCAGGACGACCGGCGGAAGCGATCCGATACATCGGAGCTGTGCCGGAGGCGAGTGCCTGGGAGATGGCCGTCCTTGCCAACGGGGAGCAGGTGCCGGGCGGCGGATTTCACATCTTCCCTGAAGAGAAACGCCGCTACGTCGCCTACTACGGGCATCCCGACAACCCTGCTCTCGGAGCGCTGGGCGAACAGGGACCTGAGGCGACTGCCCAGATCATGCAGCCTTTCCTGGACGCATACACCGGCGATGGCAGCCATACGGTTGGTGTCTTCGAGATCCTGGCCACCGTCGCCTCCGCGGGGTTAGATGACGGCGATTACAGCTTCGAGTGGCCCATCGACACCTATGACGAGTGGATCCGAGTGGCCGAGGAGAACGAATTCTATGTCGTCCTCGACCTTCAACCAGGACGGGATGATTTCCTCGACCAAGCCATGCAATACGAGGAGTTGCTGAGGCTCCCGTTTGTCGGCCTTGCTCTCGACCCCGAGTGGCGGCTCAAGCCCGATCAAGTCCATCTCAGGCAGACCGGTCGAGTAGAGGCGTCCGAAGTCAACACGGTCGTCGACTGGCTCGCGGATCTCGTTCGCGACAACGGCCTCCCGCAGAAGATGCTGATCGTCCACCAGTTTACGCTTCAAATGATTCAGAACCGCGAGACGTTGAAGGAGAGGCCCGAGCTCCAGATGATCATCCAGATCGATGGCGACGGCACGGAGTCACAGAAAGACGCCACCTATGCGGCGGTAACCCGGGGAACCGAGGAAGCCCACTGGGAATGGGGCTGGAAGAACTTCTTCGACGAGGACGAGCCGGGCCCACCCTCGCCTGAGAGCACCATGGGGAAGATCCCTTCGCCTGTGTTCGTTTCGTATCAGTAGCCCTGTCAAGATCTGATGACGTCGGAAAGGAACTCTGTGACCAAGTTCGCCTATTTCTGTGGCCACGAGCAGTGGCATCCTGAGGAGCTTGTCGAGCACGCCAAGCTTGCTGAGGAAGTCGGCTTCGACATGGTCGTGGTGTCCGAACATTTTCATCCATGGGTCGACGACGTCTCAGCCTCCGGTTTCGCCTTCTCCACGATCGGTGCGATGGCAGCCGCAACCGATGCCCTCGAATTCGCCACCGGCGTCACCACTCCCCTGTTCCGGTATCACCCCGCAGTGGTAGCCCAGGCCGCGGCGACTCTCGATCGTCTCTCGGGGGGTCGCTTCACTCTTGGTGTCGGCACCGGAGAAAACATCAACGAGGGACCACTTGGTTATGAGTTTCCCAAGTACGCCGAGCGGAATGCCCGGATGAGGGAATCGCTCGAGATCATGCGCCGTCTGCTCGACGGTGAGAAGCTGACCTTCGAGGGGGATTACTACAAGACCGATCGAGCCAAGCTGTACTCCCCTCCTATGGGCTCGGTGCCGATTCTGATGGCTGCCGGCGGCCCCAAATCTGCGACTTTGGCCGGGCAGATGGCACAGGGAGTCGTGACATCCGTCAAGGATCCGGCCGAGACAATGGAGCGTGTGGTGAACCCGATGAGGGAAGCCGCATCACAGTCGGGCAGGCCGACTCCGACGATTCTCGCCACCAGATGGTCGATCCTTGCAGCCAACGAGGACGAGGCTTGGGAAGCTCTCTACTCATGGCGAGGCCTCCGAGCGCCGGGACGTCTGGAAGCCGTTGACCCGGCCGAGCTGCGGAGGAAGGCCGACGAGCTTCCTCGCGAGGAAGTGCTCGGCCGCTATCCGCTCGTTTCGACGCCCGAAGAGATCGCGGCGATATACCGGCCTCTGGTCACCGCAGTAGGAGCCGACGTGGTGACACTCCAGATGGCCTCCCTCGACCAGCCTGCACTCATCTCGATGCTCGGCAAAGAGGTCCTGCCGCTCTTGCGAGGCTAAAAGCGGCGGAATCGAGTGTCAGCCGACTCGGGTGATCAGCTCCAACAACTGGAGGATCGACTGGACCGCCTCTGGAGACGTGTTTTCGTCGCTCGCGGCGACTGTCAGCGAGTCCACCACAAGTTGAAGCTCCCTGATGATCAATGTTGCATCGGGGGTAGCCGAAGTGATCAGGATCTCAACCGGCGAAATCATCCGTTCGGCAATGGCGCTTCCGAACGAGGCAAACAGATCGACGCGGTGTCCTGAGACATCCTGAGTGACAAAGCGCTGATCGACGCCGCCTGCCGGTGTGACGGCTACAAAGTGGAACGTCTCGTCGTCCTCCGACTGAGTCCCGGCATCCTCTATCAAAACCTCACCAACAAAGGATTCTCCTACGCCCTGGGCGAAACCGCTCCAAAAGTTGGCGGCCACGTCGGTGTCGCCGTTCTCCAAGGCATCGGCCACTTGGCCGAACGTCGCTCCTTCGGCGAGCGAGGCAAGGGCGGCGTGCTTCGGAATGGCAAGCGCACTCGCTTCTTGGAAGTCACCGCTGACCAGATACACATGCAGCTGCTCCACCGCGGCTACAGAACTCTCAGCACCAGGGCCGAGGGTCGCCGGCGGGGCAGCGGACTCCGGGGAGCACCCTGCCGCCACAATGCCGATCAAGACCAAGACTGCGACCCGTTTAGGCATCATCCGCCACAAAGCTAGGGAGCCGCCCGGTCTTCAGAGACTTCACCCGGCGTTCTTTGCGATTGAGACCGACCGCGAAATACAACCAGGTCAGGTAGCCGAGACCGATCACCTCTTGGACCCAACGCCATGGGTCCGAAAGGGCTCGCTCCCAGGCGAGCGGCCAGTAGGGCGCCTCTCCCGCAGCTATCTCCCATCCAAAGAAGGGCCAGAAGAGGATCTCCGGGCTGAGCCACAATCCATCGAGCATCAGATGCAGCAACCAACCCACCCCGAGGGCCATGTAGGCCCTTCTTCGCCGGCCACGCCGGGTCAGGAGGAGAACGGCAGTCATATAGATGGTCGCCAACAGCAACGAGTGGAGCCACAGCTCGCCCGTGGAGAATCGGGCGGCCAGGAACACGGTCCCGATGGGGAGGTCGACGAGATCGGGAAGGATCGCTCCCAGCAGCAGAAATCGAACATCCACGATCGGATCCTTGAAGATCCACCGGAACAACCAGAGCGTTGCCCCGAGGTGCCAAAAGAGCATGAATCAGAAGACGAGTATCCGGCGACAGTGGACACAGCGAGGCAGATCGGCATCTAGCGCCTCAGCTTGCTCCGTCGCCGAGAGAGTCATGTGGCAGCCTCCACACACGCCATTCTCGAGTCGACCGATGGCGACACCTTCCTTCATCTGGCGAAGCTTCTCATAAATCTCAACCAGGTCGTCAGGAACCGGAATCAGGGCATCCTTCTTGCGCTCTTCCTTCCGGGCGAGTTCCGCATCGATCTTCTTCCACTCGGCCTTGATGATTCCTTCGAGGCTCGTCTTTTCCGCTGTTGTGGAATCAATCGAGCCATCCAGATCGGCAACCGTCTGACGTACCGGGTCGACGCTCTCGAGCATTCCGAGGACACGTTCCTCCTTTGCATCACGCTGGCCCTTGAGGCTCTCTACCTCGAGACGCATGTACTCGGTCTCGCGAGCGCTCATGCTTCCTGCGAACAGCCGGGTCTCGTGTTCGGTGAGCTTGGTCTCGAGAATCTCTAGTTCGCCGTTCGACTTGTCGAAATCGAGTTCCAACTGCCTCAACTCGGCTGCGGCCACATCATGTCGGCTCCCCAAGTCGGTGAGTTTCTCATCAGCTGCCTTGTAGGCATCAAGCTCGGGAAGCGACTGTCGCTGGTCGAGTAGTCGGTCTATTTGAAGATCAAGATCCTGTACGTCGAGAAGGTCCGCAAGACTTGTCAGCTGCATCGGCCGAAAGCGTAACTGTGGTTCAGGACCAAGTGGCCGGGTCGAATTCGGTGAGGTCAACCACTTCCAAGTCGACGGTTTCCCGAACGAGTTGGAGTAGCGCGTCGATTCCCGGTCGTTCGGTAGCAATGTGGCCAGGATCAACGATGCACAGACCGAGGTCGAGGGCCGCCACCGCCCGATGATGAGAGACATCGCCGGTGACCATTGCGTCGGCAACCTCCGCCGCAGCGGGGATGAAGTCCGAGCCAGATCCCGGAACCACCGCCACTCGATCGAGTTCCGTTTGTCTATCGCCCGAGATTCGCAGCCCGGTGTGCCCCATATGATCGGAGACGATCGCATCCAGCGCTGCAAGCGAGGCGCCAAACCTGCCCACTCTGCCGATCGCGAGAATGCCACTCTCATCGTCTTCTCCAAAGGGTTCGACGTCACGAAGACCGAGCAATGCGGCTAGAGCATCCGCAGTTCCCCCACGAGCTATGTCGAAATCGGTATGAGTCACCAGAAGATTCACTCCGGCGCCGAGCAGTCTCATCGCCCGGGATGATGGTGACCGCCCGGCCAATAGACGGTTGACAGGCTCGAAGAGAAGCGGGTGATAGGTAACGAGGAGATCCACCGGAGAGGCCTCGATCGCCGCCACCACATCCTCGGTCACCTCGTGACAGATGCCCACAGAGTTCACCCCAGCTTGCACGTCGCCGAGTTGAAGGCCAACCGGATCCCATTCAGCAGCCGTTTCCGGGCGTGTTTTCGCGGCCAAGGCGGTGACGACATCGGCAACGGTGGGCACGATCTGATCGTAGGCTCCCGCCAATGCAGCTGCGCAACGCACTTGGCTGGTCGCCACCGTCGGACTGGGATCGGATCACCGTGATCGACTCCCACACCGGGGGCGAACCCTTCCGAGTCGTCGTGGGCGGCCTGCCCGAACTCCCGGGCAGAACCGTTCTCGAGAGGCGCAGGTTTGCCGAGGACAACCTCGACCACCTACGAAGACTCCTGGTGTGGGAGCCGAGAGGACATGCCGACATGTACGGCGCCTTCTTGGGCTCTTCGGTCGAGCCCGACAGCGACCTCTCTGTCCTGTTCATCCACAACGAGGGTTTCTCGACCATGTGCGGCCACGGAATCATCGCACTGACCAAAGTCGTCCTCGAGACCGGCATCCTCCCGTCCTCAGAGCCGGAGACCACTCTCAAGATCGACACGCCGGCTGGCCAGGTCACCGCGACCGCCGACGTAAGTGGAGGGTCTGTGGGCTCGATTCGATTCAGCAACGTGCCGTCATTCGTCGTCGAATTAGATGCCGAAGTCGAGCTACCAGATACAGGACCGATCCGCTACGACCTGGCCTTTGGCGGAGCGTTCTACGCCTATGTCACAGCCGAAGCGGCCGGAGTGGATCTTTCGAATGCCTCCGACCTGGTAGCAAAGGGCAGGACGATCAAATCGGCGGTAGCCAACGCCCGTGAAGTGACTCACCCCTTCGAACCTGATCTTGGCTTCCTATACGGGGTGGTATTCATCGGTCCCCCAGTCGACCCGAGAAACCACAGCAGGAACGTCTGCGTGTTTGCCGACGGTGAAATCGACCGGTCTCCAACAGGCACCGGTCTGAGTGGCCGGCTGGCTATTCATCATGCACGAGGCGAGCTGGATCGAGGCGAGTCAATCACAATCGAATCCATCGTCGGGAGCACCTTCACCGGGCGAATCCTCACGGAGATTGACCATGGCCCATTTTCAGCGGTTGTCCCGGAGGTTTCGGGCACAGCCCACATCACGGGTAAATCTGAATTCTGGGTTGATCCGACCGATGCACTGGGACAGGGGTTCTTTCTTCGATGAGCGAGAACCCCGAGGTCAACGCACTCGTGGCCTGCCTGGTCGGCAGTTGGGAAGGCAATGGCACCGTCTCATACCCCACGCTCGACGATTTCTCCTACCGGGAGGAGCTAGAGATCACAGCGCGCGCTGACCATCCAGCGCTCCACTACGAACAGCGGACCTGGACTCTGTCCGATGATGGCGAGTCGCCTTCCCATTGGGAGACCGGCTTTCTCCGGATCAATGGAGACTGGACAGTTCGAATACTCAACGCCCAGGGCGGACGCGCCGAGGTTATGGAGGGGACGTTCCGTACCCAGAACACTGGCTGGCTCATCGAGCTTCACGGCGTCGGGTACGCCGGAGATCCGAGAATGCGGGCATCGACTCGGTCGTTGCGAGTGGGTGCCTCGACAATCGACTACACGATGTCGATGTCAACCAACCGCGTCGATGATCTGACGATTCATCTCAAGGGATCATTGAGCCGAGTCGACCTCTGACCTTCCGCTTGGTGCCTCTGTAGTGGGCGTTGACCGAATCGGACCACAGACCCCACTCTCTCAACGACGTTTGTAGATCTCCGACCGCAACCCGTCATCTGGCCATGCTCGTCGTGGCTATATGTCGAGCTGAATAGATGTTGGTGCTTTCCGGTCGAGTAAGACCGGCGCATTGCGATCAGTTGGGGGTGACCAAAAGAACTTGGTCGTGAACCCGTACGCGTTCGTCTACTTTGATGGCGACGGGGTCGCCCGCTTTCGCCGAGTCAACCGTCTCATGTTCGATTTGGATTGAGGAGACGGTCTGAGTGAAGTCCGAGGTGTGCCCGAGGATGTGGACCGTGTCGCCCACCTTGAGCCCGCTGGACAGCTCAATACCGGCAACTTCCAGATTGCTGTAGTAGTGACTCACAAACCCGATACGGTGCTCGGCCATGTCGGCCTCCTCTCGCTGTGGAGGACGCCAAGTATTGCAGGGCACATCTGGCCTGTCGCTATGGCCGGGTCACTACCAATAGTGCGTTGGCGACACCGCGTTGGCGGACAGTCTCACGTAGTGGGTTGCTCCCGAGACAACCAGAAACCCCCGTTTACTACCAGAGGTTTCGTGGTG
This sequence comes from Acidobacteriota bacterium, assembly GCA_022573225.1. Taxonomy (GTDB): domain Bacteria; phylum Actinomycetota; class Acidimicrobiia; order Spongiisociales; family ZC4RG35; genus JACZUI01. The sequence continues at coordinate 9,437 of JACZUI010000046.1, read as the reverse complement.
GGCGTTGACGGACTCGAACCGCCGACCCCTGCCTTGTAAATGTGAGCACTACCGACTCGTCAGCATTCTCGACTTTGAGCACCGTTCGCCATGCTGGACCAAGGGCCGTTTTCAAGTCCATATCCCAAATGGCTTTAAGGGAGCTTACCTCTGCAGGTCCGAGCGACGCCGTGGAGGGCGCACGGAGGGCGCGACAAGTCCTCGGAGGGCGCAACCGAGGGCGCAACCGAGGGCGCAAGGAATGAGAGATATTGAAAGGCTCCGAAAGGAGCCGAGAGGGGCAAGAAAGCCTGACGGGACGGGGCCTTTCGGCCTCTCGCCCCGTCTAGAACGGGTTGTGGGCGTTGACGGACTCGAACCGCCGACCCCTGCCTTGTAAGGGCAGTGATCGGGAGGCAATTTTACCAAGTCTTGGTTGGCTATTTGGCCTTCTATTAACCCAGGGTGTCCGCAAAGTGTCCGCTTGACGGCTCGGGGAGAGCGTCGGACATGACATGGGTATAGGTGCGGAGAGTCAGTGTCGGATCGACGTGACCGACGAATGCCTGGACCTGTGGAACGCTCCAACCGTCAACCACGAACAGCCGCGTGATAAGGGTGTGACGCAAGTCGTGGGGGTTGATGTCCCCGACACTCGCCCGCTCTTCGATGCGGGTCCATGTGCGCGCCCGCCAGTTGTTGTAACGGACCCGGCCACCCTTTGGCGCAGTAAAGAGCCACCCATCAATGGAGGCCACAGTGCGCGTCAAGTGCGTGCGTAGCCGCTCCGCTAGATCGTTTGACAGCGGGATCGTTCGCCCTCTCCCCTCTCGCCCCTTCACTGGTCTGATTCCCTCACGCCTGGACATCGAGGCTCGCACATGGAGCATCCTCTGGACCAGATCGACGTCGGTGCGCTTCAGGGCAAGAACTTCACCGATCCTTAGACCAGCGCGGGCCATGAGCCAGACCATCGGCGCGGTGTTGGGGTCCACCCTCTCGGAAGCCTCGAGTATCCGCGAAACTTCGCTATCGGACATCGCCTTCCCCTCCCGTGTGGGCTTCGCACTCGGCCTCTGGACGCCGTCAGCCGGATTCCCCTTCAAAGCACCATCCGCCACACTCAGCCGCAGAATTGCTGCAAGCTTTTGCAAAGCCTTTGCTTTGGTAGCTGAAGCCGCATCGAGCTGCGAAACCCAGGCAGCGATTTCCGACTGCCGTATCGAGGCGACTGAGCGGTCGCCGAACGCAGGGAGTATCAGCGAGTTGAGATAATGCCGGTCTTGATCCTTGGTCGATTGGGCAAGGTGTAGGCGCGTGGCCGTCCACATCTCCGAGAACTCGCTCACGGTGGTCCTTCCAAGCCTCGGATCTACATATTCACCACGAATGATGTCGGCCGAGACTGTCGCCATGAATCGTTCCGCATCGACCCTGCGCTTGAAAGTTCTCGATCGTTCTCGGCCCGTTGGATCGCGGTAGCGAACCTGCCATCTCCCGCTCTTTGGATGTCTTCTTACAAAGGCCACTTCATTCCTCCTCGGCTAACCACTCTTCGATCAGTGCGTCGGCTTCATGAATAGCGTCGAGTTGACTCTGCATTGCTTGGTACGCCCGTTGTAGACGGGCGGTGTCATCCGCCATTTTCTGAAGGGCGTTCCTGTACTCAGTAGCAATGGTCCTCCGCTGGCGTTGAATTTGATCCCGTAGATCAGCCACCAACTCCGGCGTCCACCTCCCGAGCGGGATACCGAAGAGGTGATATGACAAGGTGTCGCGTGTCATCGCACCGCTCTGGGCCGACTCATAGGGTGGAGCAACGCTCTCTCCATCATCTGGCGGCAGCGCCAACTCGTACAGATCGATGTCTAGAGCCGCGCAAATCGCCACTAAATCGCTCCACAGAAACTGTCTCTGACTTCGCCCCTCGCGGGGTCCCCTCATGTCGTAGATGAGGGTCCGGTGAACCCCTATCGCTTTTGCCAGATCCGCAGCCTTGTAATCCTTGGTCAACCTCTTGAAGTTTGCAGCGACCACGTCGTCAAGCGTCCTCCGGCCCTCCTCCACGCTGCTACCTTCGTCTGTCGTCTGATCCGACATATGTCGCACGATACTACAGCACGGCCTAGGCTGCAGGACGATCGGAGGCATCCAATGAACGAACTCCTAGACACGACCGAGACAGCTCAACGTCTTCGAATGCATCCCACGACTCTGGCGACATGGCGGACCCAGGGTCGCGGCCCTCGATTCTTGAAGATAGGGCAGCGCAAAGTGCTGTATAGGGCTGCCGACATCGACGAGTGGCTCGACCAGAACGAGCGCGAGTCAACTCAGGAATCGCTATGACCTGAACGTCCGACAAGCACCGTTGGCGACTGCCAATGGGATCAGAAAACCAAGCGCCGAGAGCGCATCCGGGTGGTCCCCGGAAAGGAACGAGTGGCCCACGCCGTTCGGAATGCTCTCGGCATTGGGCTTGGAAGAAACAAACGCCCCCGGAGCTAGACCGAGGGCGTTTAGAAAAGTGAAGCACCTGCATGCCCACCAATGAAATTCTAGCCGAAAAGAAAACACCGACTGACGCAAAAGGATTCGTGATGATCCCATCCTGCGCCCTCAATCTGATAGCCGCCGGCAAGGTGAGCAGTTCAGCCATGACGACGCTCGTGGGTATTACGAGCTTTGTGAAAGCTTCCGATCGGACAGCCGAGCCCTACATCGAAACAGTCGCCATCCGAACCGGACAATCCAGCAGGACCGTTTCGCGCCACGTTGCACAGTTAGTTGAGGCAAGACTGCTCCGGGTTTACAAGACGATGCGCGGACCATCCTTCTACGAGGTTGTGGACCCGTGCGGCAGCTGTTTCCGCCACGCCAAGATCCCCAAGGCAACCGCCCCGGTCAAGGCGCGAAATATGGCGTCAGAGTCACGCCAACAACGCCCCGACCCGATGACAGATCTGGCATCGGCAGATGACAGATCTGACGTGTCGCATATAGGAACCAAATCCATAGAACTAAATCCATCTGATCAAATCGGCGCTACGGATGAAATCGAAGCACATCAGAGAATTGATGAACAAGTCGATCGAGCGATCAATGAAGGCAACGTGACGTCGCCGGTCGCATATCGGAAAGCCGCCCACGCCAACCCAGACGATATTGCGGCACATACCGCCGAAATCCGAAGGCAACGCAAGATTCACAACCTCGAAGATGCCCGAGACAATTGCCCCCGATGTGACGGCATGGGACGAGTGTGGACAAACAGATCCGATGAGGTCGTTCCCCCAGAGCACATCGACGCTTGGACCGCCCACCGATGTCACCACGGAGCAGAGGTCGTAGCCGACCGGGACGCCATCGCCGAGAGCGTCCGACAATCAGAGATGGTGGACCTATGAGCGCCCCCAACGGCAACGCCTGGCATCGCCTGAACCGGCTCGACGCTCGACTATCCGCCGCTGATGAGTGTCTGCAATGCGGCCACCGCTCGGGAGGTCGAGGCTGCGCTACCCCTGAGGAAGTCGTCGAGCTTGACCAGGAGATGAGCAAACTTCTCACCGAATTTGAAGATGTGAAAAGGAAACTCAATCAATGACTATCACCTTCGCGTCGGCATATCCCCCCTCGTCCCTTTTGTCCGTTTTTGTCCTCTGATGTCATCGAATGAAGCCGTCGTGGGGTAAAGCCGCTCTCACCCTGGCCGCGGGAGGGTCCAACACCGAGGCCGCCAAAGCCGCCGGAGTGAATGTCCGCACCGTTGCCCGATGGAGGGCCGATGAGGTCTCCTTTGCTGACCGGATCGAGGCGCTGCGTTCGGAGATGCTCACCGAGGCGGCCGGATTGTTAGCGGCGACCACGACCGCCGCCGCCCGTCGGCTTGCAGAAATCGTCAAGAGCGAAGAGGAGAGGCATTCGCTGACGGCAGCGCGGATCATCCTCGACCAGGCGAGCCGGTACAAAAACGATCAAGCGTTGGAGGACCGGATCGCAGCGCTCGAATTGGCCGTGAACGTCAGGACCGTATGGCCGTGAACAACGGGCAGCACAGCCGCCGTCTCGACGTGATAAGTCGCCGGCTAACCCCTGACCCGGACCAGCCGATGACCCTCGAACATGTCAGCCAGGCGATCACCGAACTTGAGAGAGACCCGGCGACGACCACCCTCCTCGGCATGCCCATCGAAGTTTGTATGAGTCTGGTCGAGGCCGAGATCCAACGCCTGGAAGCAGAGCTGAACGGTTGATGGCAGGCAACGGACACCACCGCCGGCTAGATCGGATCGCCGCCGAGCTGCCGCCTATTCGGCCCAGCGCCGAGGTGCTCGAGGAGGAGATGGACCGTTTGATCGCCCTGTATGAAGCCCGCCAGGCAGGCGAGTCGTCTGTTGGGCCGATCACTCCGAAATGGCCCTACTCGGACATAGACCGATGGGTCCGGGAGCTGATCACGGAGGGCCTCGAATGAAACCGCCGCCGGGGATCGCGGATTGGACGACTGCGCGGTTCCGCCGTTGGGCCGGCGGACGGATAGAAGGCCACACCGACGAGCTGAGACGGCTTCTAAGAATCGTCTCCCAGCAAAACGAGATCGTCAGCGAGCTCCGTCGCCGGCAGGAGATCGTCATCCAAAAAGTAGACCAGCTCACCCGACCCGGCTCGACTGACTACGCCGTTCGTCTCGCTGAGATGGCTGGCGACGACAACCACTGACGCACTTCTACCAACACTGCCATCAACCCCTATTGACCTTGGAGGTGTGGAGGTAGTCCATAGGTTGTCCGATTCTCCAGACCTTTCATCATCGTCTTCCGATCGAGATGGGTGGTGACTCCCTGGATGACGCTCCCCCTCGGGTTCTCGGGTAAGTAGATGATCCGCACGACGTCGCCCTTAGCGGGGAGGATGTGCGACTTGGTGTCCGGCATGAAGCCATGCCAGTAGACGTAGCGAAACGGCAAGGTACCTCCGTAGGGAACACTCGGTTAGCACCTTCGTCGCTCCTGAGGGTCCAACGTCGATGTGGGTGATCGTGGCTGTCGTCTCGATACCTCGGCTCTTGTACCTGTCGAGAAGCCGGTGCTCTCGATACCTCTTCCAGCCTTGCCACCCGATAAAAGGGGCAGCGACGATGACAAAGAACACCCAGCTCTCCATAGCCTGGAATCTAGGTGATCAACGTTGCCCCGGACGGGTCCACCACTGCCATTCTACATTGTCACTACCCACGCTTTTGTCTGTCCTGACACCGAACACCTGTTCCGCTAACCCTTGGATCGGTGCCCGATCGGTGCCCCAATTCGAGTTTTACGCGAACAGACCTGTCGATCACCCGATGGAAAAGCGGACCCCCTAGCTAGTGCTGCGACCCCTCAGACTCGCTGGGCTGGAATCTGCATGACTGTCCCCGTTCAGCGAGCGTGCGCCATCAGGAACCGCACATAATGCCGGTTATGGGCGGCAAAGATTCTTTACAACCGGACGGCCCTGTGGTGCGTTCTATAGGTGTGGAGTCTGATTCAGACGTCTATGTCAAGTATCGGGATGGTTTGTTGCGGTACGCCACTTCGTTGGTTGGCGCTGATCAGGCTGAGGATGTGGTTTCGACGGTGGTTTTGCGGACGATGAGTCGCCGTAGCTTGGCCGAATTGGAGAAGCCACACGCCTACCTGATGAAAGGTGTTCTCAACGAATCTCGTTCGGTGTGGCGACGTGCTTCTACCAAACCGCTTTCCGAAACGGACATTCGGCACCTACCGGGTGAGGTCGTTGAGACGCTTGACGCTCTCTGGCGGTTGCCGGTGCGGCAGCGGGCTGCCGCCTACTTGTTCTACTGGGAAGACCGCACCGTGACTGAGATCGCCGAGTTGATGGATGTTCGTCCTGGGACGGTGAAACGGTATCTCCACAACGCACGACAACGTTTGAAGAGGAGCCTCCAATGACGCTGGACAACCAGCAAGAGGAACGGGTACGTGGAGCATTCGCTGCCCTGACTGACTTCACGCCTGTTGGAGCCGAGTTCGACGAACTGACAGACGTCTACATAGCCCCTTCGGTGCGACCCCTGGTCTCTTCGGAAAGTCAACGCGGGTGGCTGATAGCCGTGGCAGGGGCTGTCGTTGTGTTGATTCTCGGGTTGTTGACGGTCTTGACTCGCGAGACTGATCCTGAGCTCTCGGCTTCCGCGTTTACTTGGTCTCGGGTCCCCTACGACGAGGCGGTCTTCGGCGGATCGGGTGCCCAGAGTATGTCCAGCGTGACCGTGGGAGGCCCCGGTCTGGTGGCAGTCGGATCGAGCTGGGACGGGGAGGAGGACCGTAATGTCGGGGTTGCGGTGGTGTGGACCTCTCCCGATGGTGTTGTCTGGTCGCGTGTCCCTCACGACGAGGCGGTCTTCGGCGGATCGGTTATGAGCAGCGTCACCGCAGGAGGGCCTGGCCTGGTAGCAGTCGGAGAGGCTGGGTCGGATGCGGCGGTGTGGACCTCTCCCGATGGTGTTGTCTGGTCGCGTGTCCCTCACGACGAGGCGGTCTTCGGCGGATCGGGTGCCCAGAGTATGTCCAGCGTGACCGTGGGAGGCCCCGGCCTGGTGGCAGTCGGATCGAGCTGGGAGGAGGACCGCACGGATGTGGCTGCGGCGGTGTGGACCTCCCCGGATGGGGTCAACTGGTCGCGTGTTCCCCACAACAAGGAGATTTTCGGTGGAGCAGGTTTCCAAAATATGCAGAGTGTGACCGTGGGAGGCCCCGGTCTGGTGGCAGTCGGATCAGAGGACGGTGGACTTGAACCGGGTGCGGCTGTATGGACCTCTGTTGATGGGATCACCTGGTCTCGTGTTCCCCACAACAAGGAGATTTTCGGTGGAGAGGATTCCCGACAGATGCAGACCGACGGAGCTGGAAGAAAGGCCATGAACGGCGTGACCGCTGGAGGGCCGGGTCTGGTGGCGGTCGGAAGCGACGGGTTCGATGCCGCGGTTTGGACCTCCCCGGATGGGGTCACCTGGTCGCGGGTGCCCCACGACGAGTCGGTCTTCGGCGGAGCGACTACTCAGTCGATGTGGAGCGTGACCGTGGCAAGCCCTGGCCTGGTAGCGGTGGGAGGGGACTCGTCAGGCGACGATGTGGCTGCGGCGGTGTGGACCTCCCCGGATGGGGTCAACTGGTCGCGGGTTCCCCACAACAAGGAGGTCTTCGGTGGAGCGGGTTTCCAAAATATGCAGGGCGTGACCGTGGGAGGCCCCGGTCTGGTGGCGGTCGGAGATGCCGAATCAGATGCGGCGGTGTGGCTGGCGGCAACAGAGGACTGATGTGTAAGTGTCGAATCAGCGGCCGGATGGTGCCGTGACCAAAGGAAAGGCAACGAATCGGATGCGACGACTCACAGCAACAGTGGCGGTATTTGTGGTGGCTGCCGCCGCGTGCGGCAGCAGCAGCAGCGAACCAACGAAAACCTATGACGGCAGCGGATGCACCTATGACGGTCCGACCGAGTTCGACCTGAACTCTGAAGTGACCTTCACTTTCATCAACGAGTCCGACACCACCGGCGTGGGATTCGTGGTGTGGACAGTCCCTGATGGCACTACCGCTGCTGAGATCAAAGAAAAAGGCATCTTCGAGGCCACGGGAACGCAACAGGGAAACACAGCCCCCTACGAGTTTTGGCAGGCGAAGTTCCCCCCTACACAGCTAGACACCGAATATCAGGTGACGGTGACTCTCGACAGGGAAGGGTTGTATTCCGTCAACTGCTTCGTGCAGACAGGAGCACCGGTAAACACCCACTATGCAACGATCATCACAGTGAGCGGCTAACCGCCGAGAACCCGATCCACGCCGCACATAACGGCACTTATGGGCGGCGTTTGTGCTTGTTCTGATTCTCTGAGTAGCTTGCCGAAATGGAAACCCTGAACGCTCTTCAATCCAGACGAAACGTCCGTACCTATCAGGATCGGCCCATCCCAAACCAGGATCTGGAAACCATTCTGGAAGCGGGCAGGCGGTCGCCTTCTTCAAGGAATGAACAGCGCTGGGACTTCATTGTGTGCACCGACCGGAACCAATTGACTCGGCTCTCTGAGGTGTGGCGTGGAGCGAGTTTTGTTGCCACCTCAGCTGCAACTATCGCTCTGATCATTCCCGCGGCGGACGAAGCGAGAGTGAGGGAGTCGATTCACTACGACCTCGGTCAAGTAACGATGGCGATGATGCTGGCGGCAGTTGACCTGGGGGTCGGGTCGGGTCACACCGCTGTTGCCGACCAGGTGCTCGCCCGTGACGTCCTAGGTCACCCGGAAAACATGGTTTGTGCATGGCTGGTTGCTTTGGGGTACCCAGCAGGCCGTCCATTAGCTCCGATCAAGACCCCAAACCGGCGAGATTTCGAGCAGGTTGTGCACTGGGATAGTTGGTAGCAGCCGCTTGTACCAGGCCGCACATAACGGCACTTATGTGAGGCTTATCGAAGCGGACGTGCTGCTTGTTATGGGTGGGCGGGTGCCAGTGATCTGAGGATCTCGTTGGCTCGGGAGTACATGATGAAGTGTCCTTCGCCCTGGTAGAAGGTCGCCTCCGTGGTGGGTATGGCATCCCGGTAGTACTCACCCATTTGAATCGGTACGTTTTGGTCGTCGGTGCCGTAGAAGAGAGAGACCGGCATCTCGATATCGGCGCAGTCGAAACCCCACTCTCCCAGGAAGACTCGGGCGTCCCAGTAGGCACCTTCTGTGCCATGTTTAACCATTTCATCGAAATTCTCGAAGAAGCCGTCGAAGCGGGGGGTGTCCAACAGCGCCAGCTCATCGTCGGGTAAGAGCGAACCGATCCCTTTCGCAATCGTGTCCGGCTTCTTGACCATCCTCGCCATTAGTGAAACGTACGGCCGCGTTAGCACTGGGGCACGACCACCTAGCCAGAGGACCAGACGCACCGGTGCCGGCATACCCCGAGTTGCACCGTCGAACGACAGCGGAGATATCCCGGCCACGATGGCCGCCGATGTGACACGGTCAGCAAGCTGGTAGGCGCATGCGGCAACGTACGGTCCGCCAAATGAGTGACCGCAGATCGCGAACTGCCCGAACCCCAGGGCATCAGCCAACTCCGACACGTCATCTGGCCAGTCCAACAACGAACGGTCCTGCTGAAAGTCCGACGAACCGCAGCCGGGCCTGTCAACCGCAATAACCCGTGTTCCGAGTTCACGGGCGATGTCATTGTTCGGAGCAAAGTCGAGTCGCGAACCGATCCAACCGTGGAAGAAAAAGACGGGACTCCCATCGCGATCCCCGTACTCCTGATATCCGATTTGCCTACCGTCGGAAAGCTGCACATAGCTCGCACCAACCATCAGACTCCCAACTTACCCATCAGACCAAAAAAGCCCCCTTCCACGCACACATAACGAAGCCTCTTTGTGTCAAGTCGGGGTGTTTGGACGCGTTG
>JACZUI010000074.1 GCA_022573225.1 Acidobacteriota bacterium | reverse complement strand
CCCACATGGGTTCATCGTTGCCACCAAACCGGCACCGAAAGCGATCGCGAACGGTCCCTCGATCATGTCGTGGATCGCCGTTTCGCCCGGTGCGGTGCGCCGCCGGTCGGTCGACCGCTACGGGTTGCGGGCCATCCGGCATGACAGCCGGACGGTGTGGTAGGGACAGATGTCCTTTGAGCATTCATATCGTTTCCATTGGAAGACTGTGTGCTGATACTCGTGCGAACGCAGAAGTTCGGTCCCATCATCGGGATCTGTCAAAGACGTGACTATTCGGAGCATCGCCGGTGAAGCTCGTTTCGATGAACCGAGCAAGAGAACAGCGTGGACTTAGGATCTAGCGGGAAGGTGCGCTGGAGCTCAGCTCAAGACACGCAGCTCGGTGACTGCCCAAGCAACAAAGAGGACCAACAGGATGGCGAGCACCGGTATCCCGAGCCTTCTCAGTGCACGGAGGATGCGTTGTCGGGCAGGTCTGCCACGTCTGCCACGTCAGGCCCCGTTGGCGGCGGCGGCGTCTATTTGGCTCCCATCGAATGGATCGGGAGATGTCAGGCCCAGGGTTGTCAGCACGATGAAGAATGCGAGCACGAAATGGGTGACTGGGCCGGCCAAGGCCACAGCGGCTTGGGTGTACCACGGCCGCGCCGCGTAGCGGGCGCTTGGTTCCCTCCGCGCTCATCTACGCCGAGCTCCTCTGACAGCGGATGCAGCCAAGGCCGGGCCAGTCCATGTGCCTCAGCAAGAGCTCGTGGTCGCTAGATGTCGATTGAAAGATCACGTGTCGATTCGTCTGCCGGTCTCCACTGACCGGGGCACCCTTCACACTCCGCCCAGACCATTTCTGGAGGCTCGCCGTCGAGTAGCCGTTGCGCATCTTCCCTGAGGACTACCCCGAGTAGCCCACCCTGTGGTGTCGTCACGACGACTAGCGGGGTCGGCCTCCGATCCATCCGCCTGACCAGCTCCTCCAAGACACCATCGGGCTTGACAGTAGTTGGACCGGGCTGCATCGCTTCGCCTGCAGTCAAATGTTCATCCAGTCCCCATGTTGACTCGCGGAGCCTGCCGACGACGAGCCCATCACAGTCGATGACCACGCAATCCTCCCAGCCGGCCTCATGGACACGTTTACCGACGTCTCCGATCATTTCAGATGGTTCGCAGGTCGGCACGTCCGGTCGCATTGCGTCGGCGACGACTTGCATTACTGGGACGTCACCTTCCAGGGCAAGGCCAGCGCCCTTCCAATCAGATTTGCCGAGGACATAATCAAATACCTGTTCGAATCCGAAGGCTTCGAGCCGACACGCGGCTCGTGGGGACATGTCTCACAGCCCGTCGTGTCAGTAGACCACCACTGGCTTTCCTCTATCGAGAACCTGAGCTGTGTTCTCGTCAAGCGTCTTGAGCGGGATGTTGAGAGCGCCGGGTAGGTGCCCATCCAAGTATTCGGCCCCCGGAAGGACATCGACGATCTGCACCTCCTCGGCGTCGATCAACTCAAGTAGGGCGCTGCGATCGATGTTGGTAACCATGGATGCCTTCTGGGCCGGAGGTCCGACACTACTCGGACAGGGCTTGTGTCCTCACGTGGAGACCTCCAGCGGGTCCGGTTGACGGGTTGTCGGCCGTACCGGGATGTGTTCGGTGTCCCCTGGCTTGTACCTCGGCCTATCCCTACTCCGAATCAACCCCCAGCCTCTACCGCACCAGTAAAGGAAGAGTCGAAGCCACGCCCATAAGTGCTGGCGCTTCTTCCGAAAGGAGGACTCCCACCGGCCGGGTAGGCGGGCGGGGGCGCTGTTGATAGACGCGGGCGTCAGGCTCGGCATGCAGAACACGAGCCAGTGAAGATCTCATTGGCTTAGCCCCAAGGCTGGTATCACGCGCGATAACTGCGGATTGCCATAGCGGGCAGCTTTTTCGACGCTGGCCCCTGACCATCCTGGCCTGCAGGCAGGAGCACCTCTGTCGACATTGACGCCTCTCCGTTTCTACATTGCTGTCTTCTAACTGAGTGGAGATACAGCACTGGCCCGCATCGCCCAGGTTCGCGTCCACTATCACCCCGGGAACCAGACGTGACCTGTTGGGACGGGCTGGGATGGCGACACTGTAAAGCCCCTGGGTGAGGCCTCGATCCGGTGATTCGTGATGACTGGCCGTGACGGTTTGGTATCGGGTCCCTTGGACTGGCAGCTCGGTTTTTTCGGGCGGTTTGTGGTTCTTAGAAGTGGCCGCCTCCACTATCCGCCCGCTATTGCTGGGTGTGAATACCAAAGAGAGAGGGCCGCCTGTGGGACGGCCCTCTCGGTTGGTAGTGGGTGGTCTTAGGAGGCCAGTTCGCGAATCCGGATCGCTTGGAACCGGAGCACCCTGGTGATGGTGGCCAATCCGAAGGTGATCGCCACCAGGTAAACGGCCACGCCGAGTCGGCGAACCGCTTCCAGGGTGATGGCCGTGGTCTCAGCGCTGGCAAGGCTGATGCCGCCCGAGGACACCTGCGCTGCCACCACCAAATGGATGATCGAGGCGATGAGCAGTGTCATCATGGCCATTGCCATACCCAAGATGAAGATCTTGGCGGTTGGCGGCATCTTCAGCGTGCGAACTTCGGAGCTAACTAACTCCTGAACCTCGCCGCCTCCCTTGCGGAACTCACCGAGGATCCGGGCGATGGCAAAGGAGACCGCGGTGAACACCGCGGTGAATCCGATGAACATGACTCCGGTGGTCGTATGCCCCAGCGCCGCGATCGTCGCCTCAGACTCCCCGTCCGATATGGCGTTGGAGCGGACGATGCCGAGAATGAGGGCGACGGGGAACGCCATGATCGACATGACCCACATTGGCGCCCATAGCTTCCGTCCCATCTTCTGCGGCTTGTTGTAGCCGAGTCCTTTGTAACTGACCTCGATGGGGAAGTCCGTGCTCTTATTAGCTTGGGTCGCCATCGTCAACTCCTTTCACCGGTGCGGATCAACTGCTGGATCCTGAAGAACTGGAAAGCGAGAACGTTTCCGATCGTCACCAGCGCCAGGGCGATCCCGGCGAGGATCAGACCGAGACCGAACTCCGTAGTGGTCCCAGCCAGGCGAAGGCCGATGCCGGATCGGAACTCCCGGCAACTGTGACGTAGCCAATGAACTGGACGACCGAGGGAGGGCCAGCAGGCGGTGCATGCAGCGAGCACATACCAGAACGACGTGCCTTGGGAGGCCTGTCAGGAAGAGTTCGGGCTTCCAGATTTGAACAAGATCACTCGCCGTCTGGGCTAGGAGATCGTTCCCGTGGGCCTAGGTTGACCCCGCCCGCATTTCGGGCAGGCGTGAACCTCGATGAGGACACCATCGACTACGGGGTCCAAGCTGTCGGCTTCCTCGCGGTTGAGGGGATCCCGGATCATCGTCGCATGGTGGTTGAGCTTCGCTCCGTCGGCGGAACATCGCATCGGCTTTCTGTCTTGTTTGTCGTTCATCTGTTTTTCGCCTCGTTTGCTATGTGCTCGCGTCCGTATCGAAGAGTCTTCGCCATCCATATCAGTTCAGCGAGGAAGCCGTCGATCCGATGCAAGAAGTTTTCGTCGAGTAACTGTCCCTCCTCACCGAACACGCCATGGACGTTGGGGATGCTCACATCCCGGCTGATGGGAACAAGTCCATAGGCTCGGAGGACGGGCAGCAAATTCTCGATCATCCGGCCACCGCCGAACGGACCACTCGACACGCTGACCACTCCGACCGCCTTGTGGGCGTACTCCCAGGAGTTGGTGTCCATGACGTGTTTTAGCATGCCGGGGTATCCGTGGTTGTACTCCGGCGACGTGATCACGACACCATCGGCCCGGTCCAGTGCTGCGGAGAACGAGGGGACCTTGACCGCTGCTCCTTCGTCGTCGGAGACAACACCGAGTTCTTGAATGTCGATCAGCTGCGTCTCCACTCCCGGTCGCTTGGACAGCTCATTGTGGACCAGCCGGGCCGCGTGCTCACTCATACGACCTTGGCGTACGGTCCCGATCAGCACGGGGATGTTCAACGGTCTTTCTTTCACGCCGTAAAGGTACCCATGATGCCGCTGGTCCGAGACGATGGTTGGCGACGCGCTAACGCTTGGCGTGAGCCTGGGCGGAACCATGGGTCGTGCCTGTGCCCGACTGACTCCGACGCTCGTCCCGGTCG
>JACZUI010000073.1 GCA_022573225.1 Acidobacteriota bacterium | reverse complement strand
GCCGACGTCATAGGTCAGCGACGATCTCCCATCGCGTCTTGGACCCTCTCGTGGTAGACGGCTCAGGAGGGTGCCCAGAGTTTGATCGGTGCCGCGGTCATGGTGTCTGGGGTGTCCAATCCGAGCAAGTCGCAGATAGTGGGTGCGAGTCACCGAGCCCGTCACACATGCCGAATACGACCTTCATGGCTGGCCTGTGCCGAGTCTCATGGTGTTCTGTGCGTCTCGCACTTTTGTAGTCCCACCCGCATCGCAGGTCCCGTCTTCGCTGCGGCATCGTACAGAGCTGGGGGTGTGAGGGCGTCCAGGGCGCCAGAAGGACCTCAACCAGGGTGGAACTGCATTTTGGGAAGAGAGATAAGGGAAGGGAAAACCGGAAAAGCCGTCGCGCGACCCAGCTCGCCCCAGCCGGAGGCTGGAACGGCTTGGCGAACTCAGCTCTGTTCCTCCTCCATGTGACGATCAGATAGTGGGCCTCGTCGTCGGAAGAGATCGGTGAGAAGTTCTCAGGTAACCACCTGAGCTGGCCGATGCCGTCCTAGTAGCGTTTCACACGGACAGGAGACGCGGTGGAGCAAAATACTATTGAGACGAGCGTCGCCACGATCTCAAAGGTTGAGCCAGGCATTGCACGCATCATCTACAAGGTGCACGCACGGGTCACTATCGCCGAAGCACATGAGAATGTGGAGGCCGTCGCCAAGGTGTTCGGTGGAGTCCCCTCTCCTGTCTTCGTTGACGTTCGGGCGGTATCGACGATCGACCGGGACTCCAGGCAATACTTTGTCGGAGACGAGGCGGGCGAGGTCACCTCGGCCACCGCGCTCCTCATCGGCTCCCCGATCAGCCGAGTGATCGGAAACTTCTTCATCGGACTGAACCGTTCCCAGTGGCCAGTGCGCATGTTCTCAGAGGAGTCCGAAGCCATGGTTTGGTTGGAAGGCTTCATTGACTAAAAGACAGGACTCACCGGAACAGTTATCGACGGCTGTGGCGCGCCCCGAGGAATTGGTTCCAGGGGTCTCTTCCGGGGAGATCTCTTTGCTCCTCGAGCAAGTGTTGGCTCTCGCCTCCCTCAATTTCTCGAGAGGACCGCTCATCGCCTATGAAGACGACGAGATCGGTGCGTTGGCTGTGGGACTCGCCATGCTGTCCGAGGAGATGGAAGCGAAGATGTCTGCGCTGACGGAGGCCAGGAGCGAGGCTCTCCAGGTTGCTCGTTCCAAGGAGGAGTTTCTACGAAACATCACACACGAACTCCGGACACCTCTTACCGCGATCATGGCTATGACTGAGCTCTGTCTCGACTCTGTGCTGACCGCGGAGCAGCGCGAGTACTTGGAAGTCTCCAAGACTGCCATCGACTCGCTGCTTGTTCTGGTTAACGACCTCCTCGACTATTCGAAGCTCGACGCCGGGAAGATGCGGCTGGAGATGATCCCGTTCCGACTCGAGGACGTAATCAAGGAAACAGTTCGGACCATGAGCGAACCGGCAAGAGGGAAGGGACTTGATCTCCGGTACACGATCGAGCCCGAGGTGCCTGAGGAGCTTGTTGGCGACCCGCGTCGGTTGCGACAGGTGCTGTTCAATGTGACTGGAAACGCCGTGAAGTTCACCCAAGTCGGCAGCGTCTCCATCCACGTGAGCAAGCTCGAGTCCCTCGACGGCGACATAATGTTGCGGTTCTCAATCGCCGACACCGGAATCGGAATCCAGGAGGATCTACAGCAGTCCATCTTCGAGCCCTTCACTCAAGCCGATGGCTCCACCTCGAGGAAGTTCGGAGGCACCGGGCTAGGACTCGCCATCGCGCGCGAGATCGTGGATGCCATGGGCGGTGAAATGTCCGTGTCGAGTGAGCTCAGTGTGGGAAGCGACTTCATCTTCACTGGTCGGTTCCAATCCCTGGAGACCCCAAGTGCTCTCCGACGGGTGGAAACACTCAGCCTCACTGAAGAGTCAGTGCTCGTCATGACTGACGACGCTGTGACTGAGCAGGCTCTCACCCAACTTCTAAAAAGTGCCTCAATCACGCCTGTCGTCGTTTCCGATCTCGAGGAGGCGCTCTTGCTACTCGACCAAAGCGCTGAGGCCGCCGTGCGCCCCAAAGCAGTCATCGTGCGCATGAGCACCGATTCGGTCGAGACTTGCAAAGCGATCGCTGGCCATGCAACCGGGGATTCGGCTCCGGTTGTCGTCATAACTGAGTCGGGGAAGCGGGGCGACGCCGCCAAATACCGCAGCGCTGGCGCAGCCGCCTATCTTGTAGAGCCGATTTCGACATGGGACATCCTCGAAGCGATGCGCTTGAGCGTGGCCCTCTCTCTAGGCGAATTTGAGCCCCCGCTCATCACTCGCCATGTGCTGCGCGAGCTGAGAGCCTCCTATCACATCCTCGTAGTCGAGGCCAGTCCCGCGAACCAGGCAGTTGCCAAACGGATCCTGGAGAGCCGTGGCCACAAGGTGACCGTGGTTGAAAACGGTTTTGAAGCGGTCAGCGCGGTGGAGCGCGAGGTGTTCGACGTGGTTCTGATGGACGCCGAAACGCCCAACCTGGATGGGCTCGACGCAACGATCGCCATCCGCCAAGAGGAGTCACAGGGTGGCCGCCACTTGCCGATAGTGGCTCTCACCGTTCATGCGTTGATTGAGGACCGCAACCGCAGCCTCGAAGCCGGTGCCGATGCGTGGATCTCAAGGCCCTTCAGCTCGGATGAGCTTCTCGGGACTGTCGAGGAGTTGGCAGCACGCTTCAGCTAGTCGGTGGCCAGGATCGGACCCGCTCAGACCGTTTCATCCGTCGGGCGACCGAGGTCGACTTCCGAGAAACCCACAATAGTGCTGCCAAAGCGTATCCACTGCTGTCTTTACTGTCCCCGGCCCCCTAAACAGCAAGCGGATATGAGCGGTTTCGACCCCTAGAGAACTCGATGAGCTGGAGCCTGATCGCTACTCACGATGTGTTCGGCCGGATCGGGTGAAAGATGACGGCGCTCCTCGGAGGCGTAGTAGGCGGCGTCAGCAGCTGCGAAACCCTCCGATCTCTCGTAGCTGATCACCCACACGAACTCGTTCGACTCTTCGATTGACCACGCACCATGGAACTGGAATCCGAACTGCTCTCTGAGTGGCACGACACCAGCCTTCCATGCATCGACGAACTCATCAAGCTTTCCAGGTGTAATGCGATACCGGCGAACCTGATACTCCATCGAGACTCCTTTGACAACGCCGTTCCAATGCAAGGCCCGAAGACCTCGACCCCACTCACCACGTCATCGCCGAGTTCGGTGACGTCGCGATGACCAACCTGGCGACGCTTCCCCGCCTGAGGACCCTCGACGTCGCCAACCTTACCCTCCGCATACTCCAATGATCACTGCGAAATTTGGCGATGACTAGTCATATTGAACAGACCAATACTAGTCATCAAGAAATCCCCGACCTAGCCGATGTTTGGTGAGAACTCATAGAGAAGGTTCCCCAGACAGATCACGAAGAGGTGGAGAAAATGGTCGATGAAACACAGCCAGCGATTGAGAATCACGATTCGCGAAAACGGCCCGGGTGGAGGGTCGGGGTCCTTGCTGCGACCGTCCTCCTCACGACCGCGCTAATACTGACCGCATCGTTCGCAGCTTTCTCGGATACGACCGACAACAGTGGCAACACCTGGTCGGCCGGTACGGTGGTCCTCACCGACGACGACGGTGGCGTTTCCGCCATGTTCACGGTGTCTGACATGGCGCCGCTCGCCACGGTGACGAAGTGCATCTTGGTCACCTACAGCGGCAGCTTGGTTCCGGCCGACGTCAACCTGTACGGGGTTTCGGGTGGGACCGGACTGGACGCCTTCCTGAATGTGATTGTCGAGGAAGGGTCCGGCGGCACATTCGCCACCTGCGCCGGCTTCACGGCGATCGGACCTGCGATCTTCACCGGCACGCTGGCCGGCTTCGCTGGTACCCACACCAACTTCACAAACGGTGTTGGGGCATGGAATCCGGCAGTCAACCCGGAGTCACGGACCTACCGGTTCACGGTGACGCTACAGGACGCCAACGGGGCCCAGGGTCTCGACGCCACTGCGACCTTCACGTGGGAGGCCCAGGCCTAACAGGCGACAGCCGACCGACTGACGAACCGGGGGGCGAGCGTAGGGCTCGCCCCCGGTTCGATGAAAAGGACGGTGCAGCGGTGGCGA
>JACZUI010000007.1 GCA_022573225.1 Acidobacteriota bacterium | reverse complement strand
TCGGCGAGCCGGGCGATTGCCTTCGAGTCTGCCGGCGACAAGACGCTAAAGGGAAAGAGCCTTCCGGTGCCTTCCTGGAAAGCCCTTCGCGTCCTTGCCGAGGTGGGCGGAAGGGGTCGGGTCGAAACCCTCGAACCGCCCTTCGTTGGGCGGGCCGAAGAGCTGAGACTTCTCAAGGACCTTCTCGACTCGGTCGGTCGCGACTCCAAGGCTCGCATGGTGTCTTTTGTCGGTGAGGCCGGAATCGGCAAGTCGCGGGTGGTCTGGGAGTTCTTGAAATACGTCGACGGGCTCGTGGACGACACCTATTGGCATGAGGGGCGGTCTCCCTCCTATGGCGATGGGGTTACCTTCTGGGCCGTTTCCGAGATGATCCGACGGCGTGCCGGGATACTCGAGACCGACCCCGACGACGTGGCAGGAGCCAAGCTCGACGACGCGTTGCAAACCCACGTCGCAGATCCCGATGACCGAGCCTGGATCAAGCCGAGGGCAAGCGCCGTCCTCGGTATCGGGGATGCGCCACCCGGCGACCGCGCCGAACTCGACGCAGCAGTCCGCGCATTCTTCGAAGGCGTGTCAACGCTGGGAACCACTGTGCTGGTGTTCGAGGACCTGCACTGGGCGGATACCGCCCTCCTCGACTTCGTCGACGAGCTCACCGACTGGTGGCGGGACAGACCGATCCTCATAATCACTCTGGCCCGCCCCGATCTTCTCGACAAACGCCCCACCTGGGGAACCGGACGTCAGGGAGTCATCTCCTCGACTCTTGGAATTCTCAAGGACGACGAGATGACCGAGTTGGTCAGAGGGACTGTGCCCGGACTTCCCGACAGCGCCGTTGAAACCATCGTGGAGCGGGCAGCCGGAGTGCCGCTGTACGCCGTGGAGTTGTTGCGAAGCCTGATCTCCCAGGGTGACCTCGAAGGAGAGGATGGCGTCTACCGGGTTCTTGGCGATATCGGCGAGACCCCGGTTCCTGAGTCGCTTCAGGCCGTGATCGGCGCCCGGCTGGACCGTCTTGACCCCGAAGACCGGGCTCTAATTCAGGACGCCGCTGTACTAGGGCAATTCTTCTCCCTCGAAAGGCTCTCAGTGGTCACCGGTGAGCCGATCGATGTCCTCGAGGCCAGGGTCAGCCAACTGAGTCGTCGCGAACTGATCGAACCGGTGAGAGATCCACGGTCGCCCGAGCGGGGACAATATCGCTTCCTCCAGGGCCTCATTCGAGATGTCGCCCTGGGCCGCATGTCGAAGGAAGCGCGGCGATCCCGCCATCTGGCGGTGGCCGCGCACATGGAGCAGCAACTCGACCCAGAGATAGCCGTGGTCGTTGCCTCTCACTACATGCAAGCGCTGGAGGCAACTGCGGAAGGCGCGGACCACGATGAGATCAAGGAGAAGGCGCTCCGCTCGGTGGCGGCCGCAGCCCAGCGGGCTGCTGATCTCAGCGCGTGGGATCAGGTCGTGTCGATCTCGACCAAGGGCCTCGAGCTAACAGAGACCGACGCTGAGAAAGTGGTCTTCTGGGAGCATCTCCAGTTGGCCTACTTCTACGAGACGCAAGGTGAGTTGGCAGAGAAGTACGGTCAGATGGCCCTTGATTACCACCTTGACGTTGGCAATGACGCCGACACTTGGCGGATCATGCGAAAACTCGGATTCGCGCTTGTCAACCAGGGCCATAGGGATCGGGCGGTAACACTGTTGTCGCCTCTAATCGACAACAGAGAGGACCTCGACAGCGACCCTGAGCTGGCGAAAGCCGCGGTTGTCTATTGCAGGGCGATGATGCTTCAGAACATCGACGCCGGCGAGACGATGGATCGTGCCATTGCTGCGGCTGAAAAGTTCGACTTGAAGCCATATGTGATCGATGGGCTGATCACAAAGGCCAGCTACTCAGACAAGCAGGGAAGGCTGACTGAGGCCACGTTCCTGCTCCAAGGAGCGATCGCTCTCGCGAAAGAGCTCGACCTGACTCAGGAGACATCCCGCGGCCTCAACAATCTTGGCTTCATGTCGGCAGCAGTCGATCTGGCAGTGACGATCCAAACACTCGAAGAGGCGCTCGAGGTCGCCAGAAGATCCGGACAACGAGTCTTGGTGCAGTGGTTCATCGGGCAGATGGCCGTTCAGAAGGCGCTCTTGGGAAGGCTGGATGAGCTGGAGTCCGTGCTTGAGGATCCGATGTGGGAAGGAGTAGGAGACGATGTCCTGTCTGTTCGACGATCCGCCGAGTACCTCGCTGCCCTCTTTCAAGGAGACCTCGAAATGGCCACTGGTTTGCTGGCTGAGTCAATCGAGCTTGGAGATCAGCTCGACCCCCAGGTTGCGGCTTGGGATCGTGGAGGTCAATTCTACAAGATGTCATTCGAAGGGAACCCAAAGGAGGTGATCGCCCAGCTAGCGGAGATCCGCAGCGATGACTGGTGGTCGGTCCTACCGGTCTGGTGGCCTTCCACGTTCGCCGCAGTGCTGTCCGGCGACCCAGCAGTTTGTGATGAGGTGTCCAGATTCTTTGCCGATTATCACCCCCGATTCACCGAGTCAACACTATTCCTCAGGGCCCTCGCCACCATGAGGGAAGACCCAGACGCGGGCCTGAAGGTCGTCGATCGGCTGTTCGGCCAAGCGATCGACCTCGACAGCAGAGTTTTCGCAGTGACCTATCTGATCGGTGCAGCCAACTTCCTCCCCGATGAACATCCCAAACGCAAGGAGTATCTCGACGAGGCCCGTCGAGTCGGATCCGAATGGGGTTTTCAGGGCTTCCTCGACCTGATCGATCAATTCGTCGACTGAGCGTCTGCAGATCCCGGGGTAGAGCACCGGGATTTACACACGCTTGGCCCATCCACCTGACGGGTGGGCGAGTACTCGCCCACCCGCTGGGATGTGGATGACAGTGAGGGTCAGTTGATGCGAATCAGCGGACAGACAAACCGATGTCCGGTGTCGTTAAAGCTTGTCGCCGCTGCCACGACCGCAGCCCCGCTGGTCAGTTGTTCAGTGATACCGAACGCCTGGATGACCGCCCAGCGGCCTCCGTTGTATTGGCCAACACCCGGAGCCGCGTCCGAGACCGGAGCGCACGTCGGACAGTCCGGGAAAACGTAGAACGCATCGAACGGACCCTTGTTGGGAACATGGGCGGGGGTCACTGCGCTCTCGTACGCCAGGTCGTTGGCGTAGAACGTTCCGCCCGGAGGCCCAACCGGACTCCCGGGAAGGTTGGGGTGAGCCCCGGCGGGCGCGGCGAGGGCAAAGAAAAGCCCCGTCACCACGGCGATGGTAAGTAATCGTTTCACAGTTACTACCTCCATTTTCGGGCGTCGGCCTTTCCGACGTCCCGAACCCAGGCTGGTATTCAGATCTTTCGTGTTGAGGAACATGTCCTTAACTCCCACGAAACTTTGGGACCCTCGCGACCCTGTCCGATGCCTCGACACCAGCGGTCCGGCTCAAACGACGCGGTCAAGTAGATTCCGGGGGTGAATTGTCCTTCTTGCGGGCATGTCAATCCTGACGACGCCCGGTTCTGCTCGGTATGCGGTCATCACCTGGCGGGGACCTGTGCCAACTGTTCTGCCCCGCTGCCCCAAGACGCCCGTTTCTGCCCGAACTGCGGCACTCCCGTCGCGGTGGCAAGCCCGATCGCGTCCGAGCGCAAGCTGGTGACTGTCCTCTTCGCCGATGTTGCCGATTCGACGGCGCTCGCGGAGCGTCTCGATCCCGAGGATCTCCACCAGGTAATGAAGACCTATTTCGAGGCGATGCGGACCGAGATCGAGGCAGAGGGCGGCACGGTGGAGAAGTTCATCGGCGACGCCGTGATGGCCGCTTTCGGGGTCCCCACCGCCCATGAGGACGACTCCTCTCGGGCATTACGCGCCGCCCTGCACATGATGGCTCGACTCGACGACGTGAACGACGCGCTGGCTGATCAGCACGACGTCCTTCTGGCGATTCGCATCGGAGTCAATTCGGGAGAGGCCCTGACCAGCACCGATCCTCTGTTGGGCGAGCCAATGGTGACCGGCGATGTCGTCAACGCGGCGTCTCGGCTGCAGACGGCGGCCCAGCCAGGACAAATCCTGGTGGCAGAACGGACCGCCCGCTCAGTTCGCGGCTTCGTCTTTGGAGACGTGGGCAAGGTGGGTCTACGGGGCAAAAACCAACCCGTGCGAGCGGTCGCCCTGAAGACGGAGCGCCCGTTTGAAGCCCGACGAGGTGTACCAGGTCTGCGGGCGCCGATGGTGGGCAGGGATTATGAGATGACCCTGCTGCGGGCCCGTTACAGGAGGGTCGCGGCCGAACGACGTCCCGACCTGATGACAATCTACGGAGAACCGGGCGTCGGCAAGAGTCGTCTGGCGCGTGAGTTCGTCGACTGGGTCGAAGACCTCGACCAATGTCCCATAGTCCTCATGGGACGCTGTCTTCCATATGGCGATGGCGTGACTTACTGGCCGCTTGCGGAGATTCTCAGAGACGTCGCCCGTATCAAGGATGACGACAACTCCGAGGAAGCACTGCGGAAGATCTGGGAGCTGTGCAATGGTTTGCTCACCGAAGATCTCACGTCCGAGCCCGAGGTTCTGACAGCCGCCCTCGCCTACACGGTGGGACTGGAAGACCCCAAGTACCGGGTGGTCGATCACGACCCGAGAGAGGTCAAAGCAACGATCGAAGCTGCCTGGCGGGCATTTCTCACAGCCATGACCCGTGACGATCCAGTCGTGGTGGTTGTCGAGGACATCCATTGGGCTGACACAGCGTTGTTGGACCTTCTGGAATACCTCACCGAGCGGGTACAGGGCGGAATCATCTTCCTGTGTACCGCACGGCCCATCCTCACCGAGCACCGACCAGGATGGGGTGGCGGGCAACGAAACGTGTCATCGATCTCTCTCGAGCCGCTATCCCGAGACGATGCCAACAATCTGGTTGAGGCGCTGCTCCGAGTGGATGATCTCCCGGAGGCGATCCACCGGCAGATCCTCCACAGGGCAGGTGGCAACCCCTTCTTCCTCGAAGAGATCATCCGCAACCTGATCGACAACGAGCTGATCGTCCGAGTCGATGGTGGCTGGCACGCCTCGGAGGGCCTTGAAGAGGTTGAGATTCCCGACACGGTGCAGGCCACGTTGGCGGCACGCATCGACCTTCTCGATCCCACGGAGAAGCAGATACTGCAAAAGGCCGCCGTGGTGGGTCGAATCGTCTGGCCGGGGGCTGTGGAGCGATTGATGAACGGTGACGCCGGGATGGTGCGAGCGACGTTCGACAAACTCGAAGAGCGGGAATTGCTCAGATCCCAACTCGGTTCGACGGTGGCCGGGGAGCGGGAATACATCTTCAAGCATGTGCTGACTCGCGAAGTGGCGTACGACAGCGTGCCAAGAAGCGAGCGAGGCTCGGCTCATGCCGGCGTCGCGGCATGGCTGGAGGAGACGGCGGGAGCCCGCCCCGGTGAGTTCCTCGAGTTGTGGGTCTATCACAACATTCGGGCTTACGAGGTCAGCCTTGAGGCCGGGGCCACCGACTCTGCTCAGCTCGAAGAGCTGAGGGTCAAGGCGTTCAAGGCGACGCTTCAGGCGGCGATTAGTGCTAAACGCCGGTATGCGGTGAAACGGGCTTTGAAGCTGGCCGAACAGGCTCTCTCCCTTGCCAGGACACCTGAGGAGCGATCGAAGGCTCTGCGGCAGAAGGGGCGCATCGCAATCAGCGACCTTGACGGTGATGCTGCTTGGTACGCGTTGAAGGAGTCGGCGGATATCACCCTCGAGCATCAACCTGATGATCCACGAGAAACCGCCAGAGCCTGCGCCTTCGTCGTGGAGATTCCAACCCGATGGCCCGGAATCATGTCAATTCGGGTGCCCCCGGAGGAAATGAGGCACTACATCGAAAGCGGGTTGGCCGTTCTGGCTCCCGACGATGACGGGCCCGAGAGGATCCGACTGCTCACCGCCCGCGCCATGCTCCCGTGGGGGGAACGCGACACCCCGGGCGGCTTGGACGCAGACATCGTCACGGCGTCGAGGCAGGCGGGCCAATCGGCGGTCGACATGGCAATGAAACTGGAGCGATTCGACCTCGCCTCCGCCGGACTTGATGCCCTGTCGAGCGTTGACGTGCTCACCGGGAGCTACGGCCGCAGTATCCAGAGCGTCGAGCAGCGTCTAAAGATCGCCGAGCTGATAAGGAACCCAGCCGAGATATCGGACATTTATGCCACCGCTGCCTGGACCCACGCCTTCACTCTCGGCTATAAAGAGGCCGACGACTTCGCGACTGAGGGAATGAATCGCACCAGGGCACAGGGGTTCCGTGATCACCTTCATGTCCTTACTTGGGCCGCATACGCCAACTTCTTCCTCGGACGCTGGTCACATGTCACAGACGAGATAACCCCTTCAGTCGAGGAGATCCTGGGCGACAGAATCGATCACCCGCCTGGTTTCTCAAAGATCTACTTCGGCATTCAGGCCCTGATCTCCTCGATCAGAGGCGACTCGTCGGCTGCATTGGACCGCAGCCGCATCGAAAGGTCGGTAGATGCCGACTCGGTGTCCGGCTCACCTTCCTCGATCGGCTTCGTCGCTTGGATCGTGTCCCGCGAAGGCGCTTGGCAACGAGCCTTGGAAATGCTGGCGGCCAAGCGCCAGATGATGGTCTTCAAGCCGCTGCTCGACATTGTGACCGCAACGGTGATGTTCGATCACAGGCAGTTCGAAGCGGCCGAGGAGTTCCTGGAGCAGGCCCGCAACTTCGCAACCGATGCCAACATCCTCGTCGCCTTCCCCCACTACGACCGTCTCCAAGGCGCGATGGCAGACAAGCAGGGTGATCTCGACACGGCGTTGAGTCTGCTCCAGAAGGCAAGAAGCGGATTTGAGAAGACCAAGGTCCCCTGGGAGGTGGCACGAACCAACCTTGCCCTTGCCCGGGTCCACAAGACCAGCGGCGACGTTGACGACGCACGACATCTTGCCGCCGGGGCCTTGACCGTGTTTGCCGATCTGAGGTCTTTGAGGGAGATAAGTCAAGCCGATCGGTTCCTGACTGACATCACCGAATAAGCGACCCGGAGATCCGAGCCCGGATTCCAACTAGACGGCCCTTGCTTGGCCCCTACGACCGATGTTTTGGAAGCAGGAAGGCGACCTTTCCTCCAGGTCCCGGCTCCGCCCAGATCTCGCCCCCGAGCGCGGTCACAAACCCTTCGGCGATGGCGAGGCCCAACCCGGCCCCGCCTGTTGCCCTCATCCGGGCGGCGTCGTCACGACTGAATCGCTCGAAGGCGCGATCGACGAACTCTGCCGAGAACCCGGGACCGTCGTCACGTACCGTGACCGATGCGGATGAACCGTTGGTAACGGTTACCACAACCTCTCCCCCGGCGGGAGAATGACGGATGGCGTTATCCAGGAGGTTCCTCATGACCCGCATCACCGCCTCGGGCCCGGCTTCGGCCATCACCCTCCGCTCTGCATCAAGACGCAGCGACACGTCGGCGCGCCTCGCAATCGGCTCCAGGACCTCAATGGCCTCGTCCGCCATCTCCGTGAGATCGATGAGAGCCGGGGTCACAGCAAGGGAACCCGACTCGAGGCGGGCTAGGAGGAATAGGTCATCGACAAGCCGTGACAGTGCTTCGACGTCCCGACCCATCGAATCGAGGTATCGGTCCGGCTCGGAGGCAACACCGTCCTGCATCGCTTCGACGGCTACCTGGAGCGATGCGAGCGGGGTCCGGAGATCGTGGCCTACTGCCGCAAAGAACTCTCGTCGGGCGTCTTCGTCTCTCACGCGGTCGATCTCGGCTCGTTGCAGCGTGACTGCCATCACATCGATCGCGGAGGAAAGCTCACCAACCTCATCGAGTCGATCGATTTCGGCCCGGGACCCCAGATCGCCCGATGTGATCCGGCCGGCCGTAGCTGCCATCCGGGTGAGATCGGAAGTCAGGGGACCGCTGGTCAAAATGGCAAACATCAGAGCAGCGGAAACACCGAAGCCCGCGAACACGAGAAGAATCGCCAGGTCATGATCTGAGAGAAACATCCTCTGCGCCGACGCAACCAGCCCGAGCACCACGATGAGAAAGGATGCGACCGAGAGGAAGACGACTGTGATCCGAAGCGTCCGGGCCCGCCTGGCGAAGCGGGGCAGGTAAAGCGCTGCGACAGCGGTCAGCAAAGCCATGAAGCCAAAGATGATCCCCACCTCGACCCGCTCGGCAGAAGACGGACGCATGATCAGCTCAAACACAGCCAGACCGACGACCACGAGCGTCACTGCGGCAATGGCAACCTTCATGGCTCGAACCTGTAGCCAAAGCCCCACACCGTTGTCAGCCAACGCGGGCTTTCGGGATCGGACTCGATCTTCTGGCGGATGCGGCGGATGTGCACCGTGACGGTCGAAGGATCCTGCCATTCGGAGTTGGAGTCCCACACCCGCTCTAGGAGCTGACCCCTGGAGAACACCTGCCGCGGGGAAGTCGCGAGGAAGACGAGAAGCTCGAACTCCTTGGGAGTCAGGCCCGCGATCCGCCCATCGACAGTTACCTCCCTCGCTGCCTCGTCGATCAGGAGACCTTCGAACTCAAGTGTTCCAAGGACGGGCGCAGGCTCGACGTCAGATCTCTTGAGAACGGCTCGTACCCTGGCCGCCAGCTCCCTGGGAGAGAACGGCTTGACCACATAGTCATCGGCCCCGAGCTCGAGTCCGAGCACCCGGTCGGTCTCCTCACTACGCGCGGTGAGCAGGATGACGGGCACGTCCGAATGTTTTCGGACCTCGGAGAGCACCGACAGCCCGTCCAGCTCCGGGAGCATCACATCGAGAACAATCAAGTGGGGTCGGTCGGTCTCCAGGTGACGAAGCGCCGACAGACCATCCCCCGCCTCCGTGACCTGAAAACCATCTCGGGTCAGGTAGGCGGTTATGACCTCCCGCACTATCGGCTCGTCGTCTACAACGAGAACTGGGCGACCGGAGAACCCGACAAGCGACATGCCAGAACCGTAAGGGGGCGGTCGTCGCAGAGGGCCAGTGTTCACAAATCGTTCATGTGCCGTTCCGGGCATGGCCAGACCTTGACCGGATGCGGGTTAAGCGGTCGTCAAGGAGAAAACTCGGCTGCGAATAGCACCTCTCCGGTGGGTGCAGTCGAGCCTCCCTGCGGTTCCTCCGTTATGC
The DNA here is from genome assembly GCA_022573225.1 of Acidobacteriota bacterium. GTDB lineage: Bacteria > Actinomycetota > Acidimicrobiia > Spongiisociales > ZC4RG35 > JACZUI01. The sequence goes on along the minus strand of JACZUI010000007.1, from coordinate 63,784 downwards.
CCAGCGTCTGGTCGGGGGTCGCCAGTCCATCGACCGGGACCTCCGCCACACCATTTCGGTCAGGAGTGAAGATTCCCGCTGGGATCGGGTCGTTATCACCGATCAGCCAGATCTGATATGTCCTGTCAAGGTCAAGCGGGGCCAAACCGTCGAAATCGACGAAGGCTGCCTCGAGGCTCGGTGAGAACACCACCGTGGCCACCGAGGGCGGGGTGCCCGGGTAAGCCTGTGTTGTGACCAGATCGATTGTCATCGCGTCGGGAGCGGCGGCAATCTCCTGAACAGGGTCCGCGCTCAAGATGGAAACGGTCGCCAATACCAGCGCGGCCACAGCAGCAACAGGAGCCAGCACTCGGAGCCAGCTACGTCTCTTGGGGATGGAGGCAACGGGTTCGGGGCCCGCCGGCTCAACTCCCTCGAGAACTACTTTGCGAAGCTCCGGGGGCGGCTCAATTGCATCGGCCAAAGCCATCGCAGCCAGCCCATCACCCAGCTCGGCAACAGTTCCTTGACATGCAGGGCAGGATTCGAGATGCTCCTCAAACGCCAACCGCTCATCGGCATCGAGCGAACCGAGGACGTAAGGAGCAGCCAAGTCGTGGATCTGGCTCATCGCGTCACCCCGTAGATCTGTCGCAGGCGGATCAAACCGTCTCTCATTCTCGTCTTGACAGTCCCTACCGGCAGGCCCAGGTGGTTGGCCACCTCGACATAAGTCTTTCCCCCGTAGAAGGCGAGACGGATGACCTCTCGTTGTGCATCACTCAGCCTGGTCAGGGCCGTCCGTACCTCCGAATGCTCATCGCTCACTGTCACTCTCTCAGCAACATCGTCTGAGGCGGGTTCGATCCAACCCGGCGTGACCCGGTCTTGCCGGTCTTTTGAAGCTTGCTCGCTTCGGACCTGATCGATGGCGCGGGCGCGGGCGATCATCAGCACCCAGGTGGCCGCCGCACCTCGCTCCGGCTGCCAGTTGGTCGCCTTCCTCCAAACCTCGAGGAACACCTCCTGGGCCACCTCCTCGGCCAAGGACTGGGAGCGAACGATGCGCACCACCACACCCAAGACAGCACCGGCCATTTCGTCGTAAAACTGTGCAAAGGCCTGGCGGTCACCCGCGGCAACCTTCGCCAGGATGGCGTTGAGGCCGAGAGCCTGGGCTCTACGAGATGTCGGCGATGGCGTCAGCGTCCGCTCCTTAGCCTGAACTATCGAGGCTACCTGCTCCGGTGGAAGCGACAGGGGCGTGGTAATCGTCGCTGGCAGCAATGGCGCCTCACGGCCGATGCTTGGTGATCGATTCGTTCACGTTGGTCCCAGTTCTGAATCCGTTCTAGCTGAGATTCGGAGCACATCCGAGTTTGGCTTGGAAAGCCCCATGCCTGAGCGAACCCACCGATTTAGAGGGGACTAGAAACGGGACGGCCCAGTGAGGACCGTCCCGTTCACCAGCCAGGGGAATGGGTTACTCGCTGCGACCCGGGGGGGCGCTGTCGGACTTTCCGGGCGACTCGGGTCGGCCGCCGTGTTCTGATGCGGCCTCGGCTCCGTTTGCCTGGCTGCCGTGCTCGCAATCGGCGAGGGATGTAGTGAACTCGACTACGGCTCCGTCTCCTTCGACAACCGACACGAATTCAGAGCTGACGTCGCTCACGCTGATCTTCTGGGTGTCCTTCCCGAAACCCGACTGGGCCAGATATCGGTTGAGGCAACCTCGTCCATGCCCCTCGTACAGAGACTTGAACAGCTTCATGAACATGCCGTGATTGATCTGCCCCGATGGTCCCGTCACTTCGGCGCCACTCAACCCACAACCCTCTCCGTATTCGACGGAGATCACACCTTCGACAGTAACGCCGTAAACCAGCGATGCGCCCTCAAGTGCGCAGCCAACCCCTGCCGCTTCCTCGAGGCTGGAGACGCTCCACAGCAGAATGTGGCGGTCAGCGTCGTAGGCGTAAGTGAAGGAGGTGTCCTCCGGCGGATCTCCCTCGGTCGGAGCCGCGTATGCCAATCCAGACGTCGCGAGAAGCCCGATAAGGGCCACCAACACGATTCCCTTCCGTTTCAGATTCTGCACTCTCTATCCCTTCCGTTCCCGATCTAACCCTATTCCAGTTTCACCCTCGTTATCGCCAGAGAGGTCCTTTGGGGTACGTCGGGTTGATGAGATTGCCGCATCTCGTTTAGGGGATCTGCGGGGACGTCCGATAATGGAGATCGACCTCAAGTGACACGACTCATCCCCAATCCCCAAGATACATCGGCTTCCAGGTCAACACTCTGGTGGATGCTGGTCACCATGGTTGACTCCGAAGCCGATGCGAGAACACCTTCACATGTCCCCGGATGACAGCTTCGAGAGCGTCCTTCAAGCGGCCAAGGAAGGAGCCGAGTGGGCTTGGGCCCGCCTCTACCGAGACCTAGCGGGCCCGGTTACCGGATATCTGGCGAGTCGGGGGGCCCCGGAGCCTGAGGATCTCGCCGGGGAGACCTTCCTCCAGGTCGCCCGGAACCTCCAGACGTTCCAGGGGTCCGAAGGATCGTTTCGCTCGTGGGTTTTCGTGATCGCCCACCGACGGCTGATCGATGCACGCCGAGCCGCCGGTCGGCGAGCTGAGGTCACCTCCCTGGAAGACGCTCTAGTCGACCCAGCCGGTGGCGACGCTGAGAGCGAGGCCGTTGACCAGCTAGTCACTGAAGAGATCCGCAAGGCCTTTGGTCTTCTCACCGAAGAGCAGCGCGACGTGTTGTCCCTTCGGGTAATTGCAAACCTCACCGTCGAAGAAACGGCCAACGTGATGGGCAAACGCACTGGTGCGGTAAAGGCCCTGCAACGCCGGGGGCTCCTGGCTCTCCGGCGGATGCTCGACCTGGAGGGCGTATCCAAATGAGCCGTTTTGACGATTACGAGAGTGAAATGAAAACCAGGTTCTCCGACCACGACATCGAGCTGCTTCTGACCGGCGGCAATCCCGACAGCCGGGAAGCGGCCGATCTTGCCCCGCTTCTAGAGATGTTGAGGGTGAATGGTTCTTACGACCCCAGCCAGGCAGACACACAGCGCTATGCCGCAGAAGCAGCGAAGATCGCACGTCTCGAGTCAACGAGGTCGGCAGGCGCGGCTGAGCCGTCCAGTGCTCGGGCCCATCGCCGCAGGGGCTGGCTAGCATCCTCGCCCAGATTTGGGACCGCGCTGGCAGCTGTTCTCCTTCTGGTCGGGATGACCGGTGTGGCATTTGCGTCTAACGGTGCAGCACCGGGAGACTCCCTATACGGAATCGACCGGGCGCTGGAGAACGTCGGATTGGGGGCAGGCGGATTGGGAGAGCGCCTACTAGAGGCGGGCGCCCTCGTCAACCATGGGCGGTCGGCGGAAGCCCTCGCCCACGCAGCCGAAGCCCTGGACGCATCGGGTGGCGAAGACGAAGACGTGACCGCGGCGGCCGCTGCTCTTCACTCGGCCGCCTCGCGACTCGCAGCGATGGATCTGGATGAGGAAAATGGGATGGAAGTCAGGTCCCGGGTGGCCGAGATGCTGACGTGGATCGCCGGCACGGACCTCACAGCACAGGACTTCGACCAAGGAGTATCCCAACTCGCCCGTGAGATCACAGGACAGAGCAACCCTGCATCTGACGGAAACGGAAACGGGCCTCCCGCAGACGTGCCGGCGAGCAACCAGGGTGGAAGAGGTTCCTAGCTATCGTGAGTGGCGTCGCTGCGGGTCAGCCGACTCGCCACCACCCGGTCAAAGAAACTCCGCAATGAGGCTGGTTCGTCTTTCGCGGCCACCCGGACCACCAAGACCGGCGGTGCGATCCCACTGACGATCCGATCGATCAGGTCGGTGAAGAAATGTCTTCCTCGGGGTGCCCCGATGATCGCCAGATCGGCGTCACCCACAGCCGAGGTCAGGGCAACGAGCAAGTCTTCCGACTCAATCACCATTGACTCGGTGGGGACCCCGCACAGCTCGCCGACGTCGGCGTGGAACCGCTCGATGGAACGGACCTGGGCCCGTGACACGGCCGGGTCGAGCACATGGACGAAACGAATCGATGCGTCTTCCGCCTGGGCTAGTTTCGCCGCCAGGCAAATCTTCAGCACGTCATACGGTCCGCCCGAGCCGAGAACGGCAATCCGCCGTATCTCCCCCAGTTCGCCACCCATGAACAGCACAGCGTCTCGATCAGCGGGTAGCTCGTCATGGCGACCGTCGATCGCGGTCTGAGCGCCGATGACCAGATCGGGCTCGTACTCGAGGATCTTCTCTTCCAAGTCTTCGCCCGTTTGAAGAAGCCGGACCAGTTCTGACTCACGATCTGAGCCAGCCAACGGTCGACCGATGCGAAGCAGAGGAGTCGCGCTGCGCTCCCTTTTGGAGACCACGGCAACCCGCCGTGAATCTTCGTTCAACGCCTCCTCGATGAGACCGAGAAGCCGGGACATTCCCTGCTGTCGAACGCTCTCCCTAAAGGCGCTCTCCTTGATCGCCCGCGATCGCCCGTATACCTGATACCAGACAGCGCCACCCACAATGATCGTCCCCGCCCCCACAAGAGCCTCCGTTCCGAGTTGAGTGATCAGCGCCAGACAGGCAATTACCCCGGAAATGGGCACCAGCGGGTATCCGGGGGCGTGGAACTTGGGTCGATACCACCACAGTTTCGAACTGCGGAAAGCGAGCTGAGCCAGGCAGATCATCGCCAGGACGAGCAGAAGAAATGCGGATGCCAGTTTCGCCAGATCGAACACCGGGAGAAACGCCACGAGACCCATCAACAGCATGCCGGTGAGGATCAGCGACCACGTAGGGGTGCCTGAGCGCGTCCCAACATGGGAGAAAATCGATGGGACAAGACGACGGCGCGCCATCGCAAAGGGGTATCGAGACGACGCCAGCAGGCCGGCGTTGGCCATGGAAGCCAGGGCGAACACTCCAATGACGGCAATCAGATTCACCATCCACTCCGGGAAGACCTGGGCGCTCGCCGTCACCATCGGTGTCAGGTCACCGGAAAGGATCTCCGGCGGCGTGATCCCAACCATGACATATGTGACGGCCGGGTAGACGAACATCATCACGAGAAGCGAACTGATGATCGCGACAGGGAGGGTCCGCGCTGGATTCGACACCTCTTCGGCGATGCTGGCCACGTTGGTAACCCCTGCGTACGAGACGAAGACGAGTGCCGCCGTCTTGAAAAGACCACCAAGGTCGGCCGTGAGGAAGGGGTGATAGAAGTCACTCTCGACGAAGGTCGCTCCGCCTCCGATGAAGATGAAAAGAACGATAAAGACCAGGGTCACCAGGAGAGCCTGAACATTGCCGGACTCCTTGATCCCAATCAGATTGAGAAGCAGCAACCCTGCTCCCACGGCGACTCCCACCATCATCGGGTCCAGGTCGGTGAAGAAACCGAGGTAGATGCCCAGTCCGACGAGAGCGAACGCCGACTTGAACACAAGGGAGAACCAGACGCCGATCCCGGCGATGGTGCCCATCAGTGGTCCCATGGCGAGATCGATGTACAGATAGGCACCGCCGGCTCGAGGCATAGCGGTTGCCATCTCCGACTGGGCGAGCGCCGCGGGGAACACGATCACTCCTGCCAGCGCGTAGGCGATGATCATGCTGGGACCCCCAACCTCGAAGGCCAGGCCCGGCAAGACGAAGATCCCCGATCCGATCATGGCCCCGATAGACACTGTGAACACGGCGTACAGGCCAAGCCGACGTTGCAATCGGGCCGTCACGGGTTCACCGAAACACCAGTATTGGGGATGAGGAGGGCACTAACTCCATTCGGGAGGGCTGAACCGTAGCCGGGACATGTGAGCCCAGGCCACAAACATCGCGCCTGATCGTTTCAAGTGGATGTCAGCCCTCGTCCAGCCCTTCGATGGCTCCCGCGAACATCACCCGATCAGATGGCTGGGTGCCCTTGCCCTCTTCCTGGAGGGTCACGAATAGAGACGGATAGTCGATCAGGCTGACTCCAGACCAGAGAACGACCGGGTCTTCCCCATCACGCATGTGGAAGGTGCCGATGCTGACTGCATCGGCCTGATTGCCAACCCATCCCTGGTAGTAGCTGCCCTCGGGCGCCGGCGGCAGGCCAGTCAGCTCAAGTCGGATCCACCACCCGGACCCGGTGGGTCGAACCGCGGCGTTTCCCTCCAATGTCGGCGCCAGTTCCGTTCCGGTCAGGGCAACGATCGCTTCGGGAACAGGTTGCGCAGTCCCGGACAGCGGACCCAACAACATCGCAACAAGGATCGCGGTCAAACCCAGAACCGCCGCGATGGCCGTCCAGTTGACTCTTCTCCGAGGTTTTACCGCGGGGATTTGCGGTGGTTCGCCCTCGCCAATCGAGGCCATCAAGGCATCCACGACTTCGGGAGGCGGCTCCGCCCAGGTTGACTCCTGATCGAGCAGGTCACGGATGAGGTCGAGGTGATCGGTCTCGCCCTCTGGGTCTCCGGATCCGGATGCCAGATACTCGATCCGAGGGTCTTCCGGTTTCATCCGATACCTCCCTCGACACCGCTATGCCAGCCTGGCCTCCACGCCCTCATGTCTCCTCCACATGTCGAAGCAGTCCGATCAAACGCTGATGCGCCCGATGTGATCTCGACTTGACCGTCCCCACCGGGATCCCGAGACGCTCGGCGATCTCAACGTGGGTCAAACCTTCGAAGTGACTCATTCGCACCACAATTCGCTCGTCATCCGGTAGCTGATCCAATGCCGACCTGACCTCGAACACCTCCCAGGCCGTCTCCAAACCAGAGGGCAGCACGACAACATCCACGTCCTCGCTGGGCACAACGCGAGCTCGACTGCGATGAATATCGATTGCCGTTCGCCGGGCGATCGCATAGATCCAGGGTCCGATGCTTCGCTCCGGGTCGTAGGTCGACGCTGCTCGCCAGGCCTTGAAGAAAGTCTGCTGGGTGGCGTCGGCCGCTAGCCCGTGATCGCCCAGGATGTTCATAGACAGGGCGAACACCGGGCCACCGAAACGGTCGTAGACGGCCTTCACGGCCGCCTCGTCCCCGATCCGGAAGCGCTCCAGCACTTCACGGTCCATGGACTGATTCTGCCAGATCGCGAACCATGGCAGTCTTTGACTCGTACTGCCGGGTATGAAATCAAGAAGGGAGCCACGTTGAAGATCCGGACTACCGCCCTCGCGATGGCGGGACTGATGACTATTGCCGCATGTGCGTCGGGACCTGCCGAATCGACCAGACAAGAAAGCTCCGAGGTCACCGGAGGCGTCTCCACGGCGGACACCGAACTCGGGACAATCCTCGTTGATCCAAGCGGCTTCTCCATGTACGTTTTCACCGAGGACGGCAACGGCAAGAGCGTTTGCACCGACGGATGCGCCAGTGTCTGGCCGCCGGTTTCGGGTGACACCGCCATCGGCACCGGTCTCGACACCGCGACCTTCGCGACAAGCACCAGAGACGACGGAACTGAGCAGCTGACGGTGGGCGGCCGGCCTCTCTACACCTACTCGGCTGACGCCAGCCCGGGTGATACAAATGGCCAAGACGTCAACGGGGTGTGGTTTGTCGTCGACCCCGACGGCAACCTGGTCCAAACACAGGTCGAATCGACGGGCATCGACGACAGCGGCGGCTACGGATACTGAGCGCCGGGCTCACTGTCATCAGCCTTTCTGCTCGCCGGTAGAACACCTACCTATACGTCGCCAAGCCGAAAACGGTTCGCGCCGCCAGGCTCCCTTCCATTGCGGCCGGTTTGGTCTGGCGCAACCGTCTGAACTTGGGATTCAATGCATGAGACGGCGGCATCCCCAGCAACCCGCCATACTTCCCACGATGGCCGACTGGAATGTCCTCGGCACAGAGCTCGAGCCCTGTGGTGCCGACCCCCTCACCGGGTTCTATCGCGACGGCGACTGCCGGACCGGCCCCGAGGATCTGGGGAGCCATACTGTGTGTGCCGTGGTCACTGCGGAGTTCCTCGATCATCAGCGCGGCATAGGTAACGATCTGATCACGCCGATGCCGATGTACCACTTTCCCGGCTTGACCCCTGGTGATCGGTGGTGTGTCACCGCGGCGAATTGGCAACGTGCTCATGATGCCGGGGTCGGTGCCCCCGTAGTCCTGGCTTCGACCCACGAACGAGCACTGGAGATCGTTCCCCTGGCCGACCTCCAGGAACACGGAGTCGACGTCCCGGCCGACCCGGGCGTGCTTGGCGATTGAATGGCGGTCTGGGATGACCGGAGGTCGTTGATGCCCAACGGGTTGACCGCTCGACTTCTTGACCGCGCCACAGAACTGGGCGCTGCATCTGTGGGGGTGGCGGGAGCCGACCTGTTCGAACAGGAACTGCTCACGCTACGCGAGCAGAAGCTGACAGGCCGTTCCGGGCCGCTCCATTTCACCTACGACGACCCCGAATCAGCCACCGATATCAGAAGATCGTTCCCCTGGGCGAAGCGAATCCTTGTGGTGGGATGGGACTATCTCGAGGGAGGGGCGGCACCTGCCGAAAGCGGAGCGGTGGTGGGACGGTTCGCTACCTCAGACCACTATCGAGAGCTGACCCGTATCACCGGTGCGTTGGCCGACGATCTCGAGGAAAACGGGTTTCGCGCTGAGATCCTCATCGACGACAACCGGTTGGTCGACCGGGCTGCCGCCGTCCGGGCCGGCGTCGGTTGGTCGGGTAAGAGCACGATGGTGCTCACTCCTGGTCACGGCCCGTGGATGCTGCTGGGTTCGGTGGTGACCGACGCTCCCCTGGAAGCAAGCACGCCGATGGTCCGTGACTGCGGAACCTGTGTTGCCTGCTACCCCGCCTGCCCCACCAATGCTCTCAGCGATCAGGGCCTGGACGCGAGGCGATGCCTTTCCACATGGCTTCAGACCCGCGGCTCGATTCCCCACTGGATCCGGCCACACCTCGGCCGGCGGATCTACGGCTGCGACGAGTGCCTCACCGCCTGCCCACCGGGCAAACGGGCATTGGAAACGTCGCAACCCCAACCGCTTGATCTGCCTTTCACTGATCTGCTGGCACTCTCCGACGCCGGACTCATCGATCGATTCTCCTGGTGGTACGTACCGATTCGGGATGGTCGCTATCTACGGCGAAACATCCTCGTCGCTGCCGGCAACTCGGGCGAGGACGCTGCCTGGAATCCGATCACGGAGCACCTGGAACACCCATCGTCCATGATCCGCGGTGTGGCAGCTTGGGCGACGGCGAGATCTTCCCCGAATGAGGCAAGGGAAACTGTTCGTCGACGCCTGGATGTCGAGACAGTCCCAGAAACCCGGGAAGAGCTCATGCTGGCCTTGCTCATGATCGAGTCACCGAATACATACCACGCCATCCTGCTCGCAGACGAGTGGGCCAACACAACCGAAGAAGTTCGAGGTCTGGCCTTGCTGGGGATGGACACAGACGGGCCAGGTTCACACCTGGAGCTCTTGGGCCTTCACTCCGGGATAAGCCCTGCGAAAGCTCCCGACCTACCGCCGGAAGTCGCTCTGACGCTGGTCCAATCGAGCATCGAGATCAAGGGTGACCTGGCCAATCTGGTCCGAATCTACGACCCGGACCGCTCGCTCGAGACACTCCGACGAGACGCCTGAGCCGACTCTAAGCGGCGACGTGTGCGCTGAGCTCGGTGCGTGCGTCTTTGCCCGTGACCATCTGGGCCGTGTCACCACATGCACACCGGTAAGTGACGACCATGCCCTGCTCGGTGTTCTGGATGCCTTGAACAGAGCCGGGCCAAATCAGAACTTCTTTTCCGAGCCGATCGCAATGAACATGCAGCACAACGCACCTCCTAGGTGACTGACAGCCGATCGCCACGGGCGACCGACGGGCCTTCGTCTTTGACGTAAGGACTCTTTGCTCTTATGCTTATTACAGTAACACAGAGGATGTAATACGCCAAATGGATTTCTCTCATTACCTAGACGCTCCTGTGGCACTCGCCATCGCATTGGTGAACACCAAGCAACTCGACGGCGACACCATCACTTCCACCGACGATTTGAAGGCATTCCTGGATGACTATTCGGATATGTGGAAGGGTGTGGCCCGGCCTCCGGTGGTTCGAAATCTGGCCCGCGTTCGCGGCCTTCGGGACTCGCTCAGAGAGGTGATCGCGTCCCCCGACGACGCAACCGCGGCCGAACGAGTCAATGCAATTCTGAGCGAACATGGGGCGGAACCTCGCGTGAGTGTTCACAGCGGCACCCCCCATCTCCACTTCGAGCCCGTTGGCTCATCGATGCTTCAGTGGCTCGGTGCTACCACCGCCATGGGGCTTGCCAGCGTGATCGTCGACCATGGGGTCGACCGTTTCGGAGTTTGCAACTCGACTACATGCAACGACGTCTACGTCGACACCTCGCGCAATCGCTCGAGGCTGCACTGCTCCTCGACATGCTCGACCCGGGAAGCGGTTGCCGCCTATCGGAAGCGTCAAGCCGGTTCCTAGTGGCCAGCTAGCTTCTCACGCCATGACCGACGAGATCCGGCTCGACATCGTGAAGGGCGGAACCGAGCGCAACGCCTCGACCCTCGAGCTGTTCTTCGATCTGGTCTACGTCTTCGCCATCACCCAGGTGGTCGGCTTCGTCCATCATCAGCCCACCGCGGCGGGACTGGTTCAGGGCGCGTTCTTGCTTTGGCTCTTGTGGTGGACCTGGTCGATGTACACCTGGACCACCAACTGGACGGGCACGTCATCGACCTCGACCCGTCTCTTCATCCTGGGTGCAATGGGCACGACTCTCCTGATGGCCCTTGCTGTCCCGGAGGCCTTCGGTGACAGTTCACGCTGGTTCGCGGTCACCTACTTTGCTGTCCGCGCCCTTGCATCAGGCCTTTACTGGGTGGCGTCGAAGTCGCATCCAGAGCAGCGGGCGGCGTTCTATACATTCTTCCCTTTGGCCGGGGCGGCCTCGGTCCTGGTCCTCGTCGGTGGCTTTCTCGAACCTCCCTGGCTAGGCGTTCTCTGGGTCGCAGGAGCGGTTCTCGACATTGTGGGCGCTGTCAATGCCGGCAAAGGGTCGTGGGCGATAGACGCCAAACACTTCGCAGAGAGAAACGGTCTGTTCATAATCATTGCACTGGGCGAGTCTGTAGTCGGGCTTGGTCTCGCTGCGTCAGAGGTAGAGCGAGACGCTGCGCACATCACGGCCCTCGCAATTGCCTTTGTAGGGGTCGCTGCAATCTGGTGGTCCTACTTTGACCGAGCTGCGCCGAGGATGGAGGCCCATCTCACCCAACTCACCGGTCAGGAACGCGGGAGATTCGCCCGTGACGCCTACTCCATCCTCCACTATCCGCTTGTGGTCGGGATCGTGTTCTATGCGCTGGCACTGGAGGACGTGGTGGCGCATCCGACCGATCCGATTCCCCCCGAAGGTCGATTCGCAATGGCAGTAGGTGTGGCGCTTGTCCTGCTCTCGGTGGTTGGAGCGGCATATCGGGCAATAAGGCGAATCCCGACTGAGCGACTCGCTGCTGCCGTAGTGCTGATCGCCCTGGCTTGGCTCGCGGGATCGCTGGACGCGCAGGTCTTCGCTGCCATTGTGACCGCGATCCTGGTGGTCAGCCTTGTTATCGAGCACATCCGCTTGAGGAACGAGCCTGCTCCCGGGTCGTAGCCATCCGCATGCCCGAAGCCATGGTGTGCTCAGCGCGGGTAGACCGCCGCCTCGAACTCGTGGCTCAGATCGCACCCACAGTGCCTCTCGAGAAGGGCCTGGTAACCCTGGGTTGAGGCGATCCCGTATTTGAAGGTGGCCGCGTACTCGGCGAGGAACTCGTCGAATGTCTCCTGGCCGACGATCTTCGCCAGACCATCGACGAAGAGGGGGCCTCGCCCGTACACGATCGCCCCGTACTCGGTGCCTTCGTAGGCATCAGCCGGCAGACCGATCGGGATGTCGGCGTATTCCACCCGAGCCCAACGGGAGTCGAGATGCGTCCTGAATCCTTCGTCGCCCCCCTCGCCCTGAGTCTCACGCCAGTACACCCACGTCGCGTACTGGGCCATGGCCTCATCAAGCCACGGCTCGTCGAGCTGGTCGTTGCCGACAGTGCCATAGAACCACTGGTGAGCTACCTCGTGGACAACTGTCGACACAATTGTTGGTTGGTCGAATCCGGACTCCGGGTCGTAGTGACCCATTGCCATGGCCACAACCCCGGGGTACTCGACTCCGAGGGCGAGTGTTGCCGTGCTGACGAAGTCGAGCTCCGTGTAGGGATAGCTCCCGTACAGTTCGTTGAACATCGCAACCGATGCTTCGACAGATGCCAGCACGTCCTGATTCTGGGCCGCGAACTCGGGGGGTGCAAAGGAGTTGATGATCGTCTCGCCGACGCGAACCTGGATCATCTCGAAGCGATGGCTGGCCGCCAGATAGAAGTCCCGAACCGGCCCGGCCGAGTAAAAGCGGGCCTCGTTATCACTATCAGGGAGAACCTCCTTCGCCACCAATTGGCCCGACGTCACCACCGTGAGGTTCATCGGCGTCTCCAAACGAACCAGGAAGAAACCCGAGTCGGAGAAGACGCTGTCGCCATGAGGAGCAGGAATCTCGGTGTTCCAGCCTTCGTCGTCATACACGGCGAGGATCGGGAAGAAGTGAGAAAAGGCCAGGATCTCATCGTCGAGCAAGAACGTCCCGTACTTTCCACCTTCCTCGATGGGAGCGGTGACATCGATTTCCATGGTGATGATCACGTGCTCCCCTGGCTGCAAGGGAGACTCGAGCGGGACCGTCATCACACTGCCGTCGAGCCCATAGCTCGGCTCGACACTGGACCCGTCGACGGCCAGTCCGTTCACAAGGACAGAACCATCGGAGATGTTGGGAAACAGACGGAAGACGACTTCGCCAAGGGCGCCGACTTCGCCAAGGGCGCCGACTTCGCCATTGACGAATCGCACCGACATCGCCCCGGAGATCCCGGTCAGATCCTCCTTCATGACCAAATCCATCTCATATAGAGGGGCGGAGGAGAACATCTGGTCCACCACCGACTTCTCGGCCGTGATCAAACCGTCGCGAAACACCTCGAGGTCGAGTCCCTCCGAATCGAACAGATGAAAGACCGGAGGCTCTTGTTGCGATGTGGTCGACGAGGATGTGGTTGTCGAGGCCGGGGCTGCGGAAGAGCCGGTCGAGTCGAGGGTCTCAGCCGACGAGCACGCACCGAGAAGCAACAGCAGTGCAACAAATCGGCTGACCATATGGAGAGACAATGGCCGAATCAGCCGGATCATGTTGCACCCGACATCCCTGCCGGTGGCCTAGGAGAGGCTTGCCACCAGGCTGATCGGGACGTTTCCCTTCAAAGCCTGCGAAACGGGGCAGTTCTCCTTGGCGTCCTGGGCGGCAGAGAGGAAATCATCTTCGCTGATCCCCGCAACGGCCGCTCTCACCTCCAGCTCCATGGCCGTGATCCCGGTGCCGGGAACGAAAGTGGCCGTGGCCTGAGTGTCGATAGATGTCGGAGGCGTTCCTGCCTTGGCCAGCGTGTTGGAAAGAGCCATCGAATAACAGGACGCGTGTGCGGCCGCGATCAGCTCCTCGGGGCTCGTCAGGCCTCCGTGGTCCTCGGCGCGTGCCTTCCAGGTGACCCGCATCGGCGGAGTAGCGCCGCTGTCGAGACTCGTCTCGCCGCTTCCGGTGAATAGGTCGCCGTCCCAATGCGTGCGACCGGTGCTCTTGAGGGACATGAGATCCTTTCGGGTAGGGAGCGAGACTACATGTCGACCGCACCCCGCCGCACATGCCTGTACCACTGGACGCCCTTCGATCCGTGATGACCACAGGATCGGGCAGACAGATAGCCTGGGAGGATGCTGGCCGCGCCCATAGACACGGGAGACCTGGAGGCCGTCCTCGCGCCCTTCGGCCGGAGCCGGACCCTTCCCGCCTCGGCCTATACAGACGCGAGTGTGTTGGCCTGGGAGCGAACCCACGTGTTCGCCGACTCTTGGGTGTGTCTCGGCCGGTTGGATGAGCTGTTGGCGCCGGGCCAGGTGAGAGCGGTAGAGACGGTCGGTGAAGGGATCCTGCTGTCGCGGGACGACGATGAGAAGCTCCGGGGGTTCTCCAACGTGTGTCGCCACCGCGGTCACGAACTGGCTCCTGTCGGTAATGCCGCTGACGTCCACCTGATTCGTTGCCCGTATCACTCGTGGACGTATCGACTCGACGGAACCCTCAAGACGGCCCCAACCTTGACTCAGACTGAGGACTTCAACCCGGCCGAGTTTCCCCTCTTCGAGATTCCGGTCGACATATACGCCGGCTGGGTCTTTGCCAATCCGTCGGGCAAGGCGGGGTCTCTGGCCGATCACCTCGGCAACCTGACCGACCTTTTGGCACCCTATGAGCTCAATCGTCTCGCCACAGCCGCTACTCACTCCTACACCGTTCGGGCGAACTGGAAGATCCTCATCGACAACTACAGCGAGTGTTACCACTGCGCCAATATTCACCCCGATCTCTGCGAGGTGACACCGCCAGATAGCGGGCGAGACCGTCAGCCAACCGGAATGTGGTTCGGCGGGACCATGGACCTCAAGGATCACGCGGTCACCATGTCGTTCGACGGGTCGACCGGCGGAGTCAACTTCCGTGGGATCGATTCCGACCTCGAGCGCAAGGTTTGGTATCTGGCTGTGATGCCCAACTTGCTGATCTCGGCGAGTCCCGACTATGTGATGACCCACCTTCTCACTCCTGTCGACGTGGACCGGACCGAGGTCGAGTGCTCCTGGCTCTTTGCCCCGGAGAGCACCACCATCGATGAGTTCGATCCTTCCTATGCCGTCGATTTCTGGGACCTCACCAATCGACAGGACTGGGCGGCATGCGAGGCCGTCCAACGAGGCGTGTCGAGGCGCGGCTACCACCACGGACCGCTCAGTAGTTGGGAGGGAACGATCTACCAGTTCCATGGGATGATGGCTCGGGCGTACCTGGGGCAGGGCCTGGTTGTCCCGGTGGTCCCGACAATGGCGAGCCGGTAACCCAGCCATGCAGCAAGCAGCCAACGACCTAGCAAGGAGCAGATGTGACGGCCAACCTCGATCAAATTGGGGGCAAACTCGAAGAGGAGCTGGTCGGGTGGCTGACAACGGTCACCCCCAAAGGCCAGCCCAAGAGCACGATTGTCTGGTTCCTCAGGGATGGCAGCGATCTCTTGATCTACAGCAGGCCGGCCAAGCCAAAACTGGCCAACATCGCCGCGAACCCCCAAGTGGCGTTCAATCTTCGGAGCGACCGGCACGGCCATTCCATCGTCACCATGGAGGGCTCCGCAACAATCGAGGATGATCCGATCCCGGCGCATCTCCTTCCCCAATATGTCGACAAGTATTCCGAGAGCATCAAAGCCAACGGCTGGACCGATCACAGTTTTGCCGAGGACTACTCCGTGCTGATCCGGATCTCGGTCAATCGGCTTCGCACCCGGCCCTAGCGATCGCGCAGCGGTTGAGCGTGTGCAGATCCCGGGGCTGGACGCCGTGATTTGCACACGCTCGGGCCGCTACACGTCAGCCGACTGCGTCGATGATGCCCTCGCCATACGCCTGCAGAGTCCCGTCCATGTCGTCGTGCATCAGGTAGAGGCCGAACTGATCGACACCCATGTCCTTGAGAAGGGAAAGCTTCTCGATATGGGACTCGGCGGGGCCCACCAGACAGAACCTGTCGACGATCTCGTCGGGCACGAAGTCTGTTGATTTGTTGCCCGCCCTCCCATGATGGTCATAGTCGTAGGACTCGCGGGCCTTGATGTAGTCGGAAAGGACCTTCGGCACCCTTGACTCGTCGTCGCCGTATCGGTTGACCAGGTCGACCACATGGTTGCCCACCATCCCCCCGAACCAGCGGAGCTGATCACGCTGGTGATCGATGTTGTCCCCCACATAGGCAGGAGCCACCACGCAAATAGCGATGTCGTCGGGGTTGCGGCCGGCCTCGAGCGCCGCCTTGTGGACCGCTGCCATCGTCCATTCCAGGATCTGCGGATCGGCCAACTGGAGGATGAACCCGTCTGCGTGCCGACCAATCGTCGCCAACGCCTTGGGACCGTACCCCGCAACCCACATCGGGAGGTCCCAGCCCTCCTCGATCCAGGGCATGCGGAGATCCTTGCCGTTGTACTCGACGGTCTCGCCGGCCACCAGGCGCTTGATGATGTCCATCGACTCGACCAACGTCGCCAGCGTCTGCGGCTTGCGACCGATGTATCTCAGAGCCGAGTCGCCCCGCCCAATCCCGCAGATGGTCCGCGGCCCATACATGTCGTTGAGGGTGGCGAATGTGGATGCGATAACGGTCCAGTCACGCGTGCCGGGGTTGGTGACCATCGGACCCACGATCATCTTCTCCGTTTCGGCAAGGATGCGGGAGTAGATCACGAACGGCTCCTGCCACAGGACGTGGCTGTCGAATGTCCACGTGTGGGAGAACCCCAGTGACTCCGCCTTGCGAGCGAACTCGACAACTCGGGAGGCGGGTGGATCAGTTTGAAGAACGACGCCAAAGTCCATTGGGCAAAGTTAGCTCACGCACGCCCTTGCCCCCGCGCTTCTACTGATTTGTGGGGCTGGGTAGTGGGCCCTGGGTCGTGGCCTGCTCCAGGTTGGTGGGGCCACTGACCGACTAGAGCCAATGTTCTCGGTCAACCCGACTCAAACAGCGACCTCCCAAGGCCTCCTATGGTGGGCTCAAGGCTGATGACGCTCACCCGATGACGCTTCTCGACAGAACCGAACCGCACGGTGGCTATTGGTCGTCGTCCTGGCCGGTCGAGTGCGGCGGCAACAGGCGTCAGAAGGCTGCACCCGGTCGGCTTGACGCAGCCGGCGGCACGGCCAGAACCACTACTCGGCGAAATGACCGTTGGAATGTCATGGTCATTCGACGTGACTCCGAAGAGTGGTATTTGGGCGGCACGATGGCTGCCTTCAGCGGCCCTCCTCCTTTCGGATGGGTGGAGCGAATCGACCCCGATTCTCTAGAACCGCTGGCCAGCTCCGGAGAACTGCAATGTGGCGACCATGTTTGGTGCGGAGCAATCCTTGCTCACGCCAACGGATCCATCATGTCCGTCAACGGCTCCTACTTGCACCGCCTAGATCCCGATGACCTGTCGATACTCGTCGAGCGCGAGCTTCCAGTTGACCGGAGTCACAACGGGCTCCTTGCGTTGGGTGACGGGACACTGATCACAAAGGACCTTCGCCTCGAAGGCCAAGGCGGCACCACGATCACTCGCGTCGATCCCGACACCCTCGAGCTCGTCCACGAACCGTTGGTACTCCCAGAAGGGTCGATGGGACGGATCGCTGCTGACATCGACGACATGGGGGCGGAGTACATTTATGTACCAGGCACAGAGCATATTTGGCGCCTGGTGGTTGAACCCGATGGGCTGGTGGTCGACGACTGGCAGCCGCGCTATCGCGAACCGGACGACCGATGGGGTCTGGGCTGGGACATATGCCTCACAGACGGCGCTGGTTGGATGATGGATTGTGGAGATATCGAGTCAGTCCGACGCATCCATCAGCTGGAACCCAACGGTCGGTTCCGGTCTCCTCCTGGCAGCGACCTGTCTTGGAGGCTTCCAGCACCTTGGACGGGCGCACAGAGACTTATCCGATTCGACCTCACCGATGAACGCAACGTCCAGACAATCGAGCCCTTCGGAACCCCCGGAGGAGGGATCATCGCTCCCCCGGTCCACGTCCCCGAGTATGGGATGGCGATCGCCTGGGACTCGATCAATGGTGGTCTGGCGGGGATCGACACGAGCGGCGATGGACTCGAAGTCAGCTGGCAACTGGACATTCGGCCGTCAATGCAGCCGGTGGTATACCCCGAATCCGGTGAGCTTGCCATCAACGACTTCACGAAAGACCGGACTGACGACGTAGTTGTCGTCGACATCGCAAGCGGGCTCCTGATCGATCGAGCTGAAACCGGGTCCCGTATCGCCAACGGCATGTTCCTATCACCGGACGGCGAAGGCGGCCTTTTCTACTGCACCACCTCCACCCTCGCTCACATCAGCTGGGCGTGATTGATCGAGACTCTCACGCAGACGAACATCAAACCGTCCGGAAAACCGGGGAAGATCACAGGGGGCCATTGCAACGTTTGGGCCCTGTGATCGATTCGTGCTCGCCTGGACGATTTCTAGCCCACATCAACTTGACGTGGGGTGTAGGTTTGGCTGTGGCGATCCTTGGCAGCGTCCCCGGACGACCCCTTGGCACGGACGCTGTCGGGGGAGATTGGAGGAATAATGGCGACGATTCTCTACACCAGCACTTATGGGTCGGATGATCCGACACGGGCGACTATCCCGTTTGTTGGAGCCATTGGTGCCATTGACGCTGGTCATGAGCCAGAGTTGGTGCTTCTTGGGGAGGCCACGTATCTGATGAAGGACTCCGTGTCCGATCAGATCGACGGTGTCGGCTGGCCGCCACTGAAAGAGTTGTGGCCGAAGATCATCGAACATGGTGTTCCGGTCTACGTCTGAGGTGGCTGCGGAAAGGCCCGTGGGGTCTCCGAGCAGGATCTAGAAGGCAAGAACGCCACGTTCATCACCCCGGTCGACTTCGCCAACTACACGGTCGCAGCAGACCGGGTAGTCAGTATTTGAGCATCACTGCCGGAAACGGCAGGAACCTAGGCAGAGGCCGGTCACCGAGGATGGCTTGCCACCGTCACTGTTGAGCTAAGTAACCGACGCAATGTGCGGCTGAGTTTTGCCTTTGTCTGATGGGCAGTCTTGCTCATCCCTGCGTCGGATCGAGTTCCTCGGGCGTTAGCTGACACTCACCAGCCCAATTGGGCAATGATCGCTCTCAACTCTCCCGTGTTGCCTTCCTCGACGGCCACGATCACGCCGTCCTCGTCGATGAAGAGCGTGGTTGATCGGTGGTTTGATCGGAACCGAAGCCGTCAGGAAACATCTAGCCGGATTCGTGATCGACGGAATGGTGCGAGACACCGTCGAACTCGCGGAATCCGAGGAGTGACAATCGCGCCAGGTATGTGGATATTTGGGGATGCAGATGGTCTGATCGTCTTCGAAGCCGACACACTCGAAACTGTCTTCGACGGTGCATCGCTTGCTTTGGCACGAGAACACGACCTCGCATCCGAAATCGCATCAGGGACTGCTCTAGCCGACGCGTTCCAACTCGAATTGTTCCTGATGAAACGGAACAAGGATCTCAAAGCTGACTTCAACACCCACCTGAAGCAGATAGGTCGAGCCATCTGACGCGGCCCATCAGAGGTTGAAGGCGTCGGCCAGATGGTGCCAGTGCTCGATGGTGATATCGAGATCGTTGTCGGCTACGAGGACCTGGATGCAGACGTGGTCGGCGCCGGCATCGAGATGTTGTTGAACCCTCTCGACCGTGACGTCTATGTCACCGCAGGCGACGATCCCATCGACTAGCCGGTCCGTCATGTCATCGATGTCACTTTGAGTGAATCCACAGCGCAACAGATTGTTGGTGTAGTTGGGCAATCTGAGATAGCGAGCCATATTCGCTCTGGCCACACTCCGTGCCCTGTCAAGGTCGGCATCGATGACCACCATCTGCTCTGGAGCCAGAAGTGGGCCTGTCCCGAGAATGTCGCGGGCCATCGCCGTGTGCTCAGGTGGGGTGAAATATGGGTGGGCACCGTCTGCGGCTTCGGCACTCAGTTTCAGCATCCGCGGCCCAAGGGCAGCAAGAACAGTGGGCGGCTTGGTGGCAGGCTCCACAGCGGTATACGGAGCTTCCGCCATGGCCTCCAGGTAGGCCACCATGTCCGAGTAGGGAGTCCGGTATTCGAGTTTGCGGATTCCCTCCACGGAGGGGGCATGGGACACCCCCAAACCGAGCAGGAATCGGCCCTCGTGAGCCTCGAACAGCGTCTTCTGAGCTGCTGCGGTTGTCACGGGATGCCGTGCATAGATCTGTGCGATGCCCGACGCCACGACCAGCCGAGATGTGGCATCCAACAGGACACTCGAAGACACCAGGGCATCACGGCCAGTCGACTCGGGCCGCCACAAGGTCGGCCACCCCATCTCCTCGATCTCCTGAGCCAATTCGCGCACGCGTGAGGTCGGATGCTCATCGAGCAGAAACGTCCAGAGCCCGACACGACCGATATCCATCAGCGAAGCCTATCCGGCCAGACATGCCTCGCCATCTCCGCTGACGGCCCCGGCGAGACCGAAGCGGTCCCAGTCCGCTGAGACCGTCCCTCCTTGTTTGGCATGGAAAGGAACGGACGCAGCCTCTGGCTCACAAACGGTGACAACAAGGTGCTCTGACTGTACGACCGGAACCAAACATCCGACAACGAACGGTCCGCGCAGTCTCGAGGATGACGTCACATCAGGTGCCCGTACTCGTATTGGACGATCGCTTTCATCGCGGTCTCCATGAAAGAAGGCCCCCCGGAATCGAGGGGCCTTCTTAGGTGGGAGCGCTACATGTCGAGCGTTGTCTTTCTTATCGACATCTACCGGTGTTCGACTTGGGGGCTATTGCGAGAAACCTCCAATGGACTAGCCATCGCCACAACACCCGCCCACAACGGAAATACGGGCGGTCGACATCGAACAACAACACAGCCACGCTGAGCATGCCAAACCCGGTCAGTCAGAATCTGGACATCATGATCGGCTGAACCCATATCTTCCACCATGAGAATTGCGTTCTGATTCATCGCGCGGACGTGCTGCGAAATTTGTTCGATCGGGGGTTAGGACATCGCCGTCCCGAGGAACCCGATGATCCAGTCGGCGAGCATCGTTGTGTCGGGTTCGTTGACCAATGAGGCCAACCCTTCCTCCACGACATCCTCGGGAATCAGAGTTCCCCTTCTCATCTGCACCACGGCCTCGACGTAATCGGGTCCCATCTCTGGATGACCCTGAATACCAAGAATCGTGGAACCAACACTCATCATCGAGACGGGGCAATGATCGTTCCACCCGAGTATCTCGGCGTCGGGTGGTAGCTGATCAACCTGATCCTGGTGAATGTTTGCCACCCGGTACGAGCCCGTGTTCGTGGCCCAGTCCAAGCCATCGGCGATCTCAACCTCCCCGATCCCCACCCCCCAGCCACGCTCGCTCTTCACCACAGAGCCGCCGAGGGCCTTGGCGATGAGTTGATGGCCGAAGCACACGCCGACGAGCGGCACTCGATCCTCAGCCACTTCACGGACGAATGCCTCGAGGTCGCGTATCCACTGCTCGTCGTCGTTCACGGAATACCTCGATCCGGTCGTGAGCCAGGCATCGCATTCGGTGGCACTGCCGGGCATTCCACCGTTGACGACGTCGTATGTGACCAGCTCGACGTCGTCGCGATGATCGAAGAGTCGGGTGAACATCTCGTCGTAATCCCCTGCGATGTCGAGGTGCGCAGCCCGAACATGATCACAAACCAGCAGACCGATCTTCATTTCACCACGATGATGTCAGATCGACATGCCAACCAGTATGGAGAAGCAATGGCCGTCAAATAGGCAGCGAGCATCCTCCCTACTGCTCGGCTACAAACGCCTCGATCTTTTCCTGGGCGGCGTCCATGATCTGACTTTCCAACCCGGCGAGGGCACGGGCAATGGCCAATTCTTCGCCGATCAATGGCTTGGGAGGATCGGTCGGATTACGCCGAGCGCTTCCTGTTGCCTCGAAGTGGTCGCCCCGAAGATCCAGGACCGCCAGCGCCGAGGTGGCCGTCTCGTCCTCGGTCAGATGGATGGAAAGAACCACGTCTTTCTGCTCTTCCATGACTCCCTCCTGTTCGTCAGAGTTCTTCTGAACCTACACCTTCCGCTACAGCGCCGTAGCTCGGGAGCGTCCCACTATGTGCGGGCTGACCGGCTCCTCAGTGGCCCCTACAGGCCCAGGATTCAGCCGTGGGTGGGGAACCCGAGATCCACGCCCCGATGAAGCGGATCGGCCCAGCGCGAAATGACCACCTTCTGACGCGTGTAGAAGTGGATTCCCTCCGGCCCGTAGATCGCATGCGACCCGAAGATCGAATCCTTCCATCCGCCAAAGCTGTAGAACGAAAGTGGCACCGGAATCGGAACGTTGATCCCCACCATTCCGACCTGGATCTCCTGTTGGAACTTGCGGGCAGCCCCGCCGTCGTTGGTGAACACCGCCGTGCCGTTCCCGTAGGGGTTCTTGTTGATCAACTCAATGGCCTCCTCGTAGTGCTCCATCCGCACGGTTGAAAGCACCGGGCCGAAGATCTCATCGGTGTAGATCGACATGTCGGGCGTGACGTTGTCGAACAGCGTTGGGCCCAGGAAAAAGCCGTCCTGGTAGCCGTCGACCACAAAGTCGCGGCCGTCGGCAATCAGCAGCGCTCCTTCAGATTCTCCGGCGTCGACGTAGCTCCGAACTTTCTCGAGATGCTGACGTGTGACCAGGGGGCCCATCTCCACCCCGGTCTCGTCGCCGGGACCGATCTTGAGCTTCTCGATTCGGGTACGGACCCCTTCGATCAGCCGATCACCGGCGTCGCCCACGGTGACCACAGCGGAAATAGCCATGCATCGCTCGCCCGCCGACCCGTATCCGGCAGAAACGGCCGCGTCGGCGGCGAGGTCGATGTCGGCATCGGGGAGAACAACCATGTGGTTCTTGGCGCCGCCGAGAGCCTGAACTCGCTTTCCATGGTGAGTACCCGTCTCGTAGATATAGCGGGCAACCGGAGTGGAGCCGACGAACGAAATCGCGGCGATGTCGGGATGGGTGATCAAGGCATCGACAGCCTCCTTGTCTCCCTGCACGACGTTGAAGACTCCATCGGGCAGACCCGCCTCGGCCAACAACTCGGCGGCCAGCAGTGAGGAGGACGGATCCTTCTCCGACGGTTTGAGGATGAACGTGTTACCGCACGCAATCGCGATTGGATACATCCACATGGGCACCATTGCCGGGAAGTTGAAAGGGGTGATCCCGACCACCACCCCGAGGGGCTGGCGGATCGTGTACGTGTCGACGCCGGTCGAGACCTGCGCGGAGAAGTCGCCTTTGAGAAGATGGGCGATGTTGCAGGCGAATTCGACAACCTCGAGGCCCCGCTGGACCTCGCCCATTGCGTCGTCGATGGTCTTGCCGTGCTCGGCCGTGAGGAACTTGGCGAAATCCATCCGCCTCGCCGCGAGCAACTCTCGGAACGCAAACATGATGTTCTGCCGTGATGTCAGGGATGAGTCACCCCATGTCTCGTAGGCTCGCCGCGCCGCTTGGACCGCGGTGTCGACGTCATCCGCAGAAGCCATGGCGACTTCGCCCGTCTGCGCACCGGAGGCGGGATTGAAAACCGGCCCGACTCGTCCTGTCGAGCCCGCCGAGAGCCGACCGTCGATCCAGTGGTTGATCTGCTTCATTGAGGCTTGACATTAGTCCCGCTCCCGGACGAGGAACCAAGTGCTCATCTCCCCTTTGCCCTTTACTTCTACCGATCCCCGGGGGTCGCAGATGAACTGGTCGTGGACCAGATCACGGGTCGCCTCGCTGATCTGGATCTTCCTCGGCTCCCCGGAAGATTCCATCCGACTGGCGGTGTTGACAGTGTCTCCCCAAATGTCGTACTGGAACTTCGTCGTCCCGACGACACCGGCGACGAGAGGACCCGAATTGATCCCAATGCGAAACTCAACGTCGGCATATGAGTCGATGAATCCGATCATCTCCAAAGCGGCCCGCGCCATTGCAGCGGCGTGGTCGGGATTCTCGACAGGCACCCCCGATGCCGCCATGTAGGAGTCGCCGATCGTACGGATCTTCTCGATTCCATGGCGTTCGGCGATGTCGTCGAACTCCGTGAAGATCTCATTCAACGTAGCCACCAACTCCGTCGGCGAAACCCGACCGGCAAACTGAGTGAAGCCGACCTGATCGGCGAAAAGGACGGAGGCACTGGCGTAATGCTTCGCCTCCGTCTGCCCGAACTCTTTGAGATCGGCGGCAACCTCTTCGGGAAGAATATTGAGCAGGAGTTGCTCGGATTTCTCCCGCTCCCTTTCCAACTCGCCCTGGATTCGATCACGCTGGCCGACGAAGTAGTTGAGCATGATGAATGCGACCGCCGACACACCCAGAAGGTTCAGGAGGAAAAATAGCCCCACCACCGATTCGCTGAGGCTGTTGTCAATGGTCGTCGATGGCTGAAGAACGAGACTGATGATCAGCAGCGCCCCGTACGCAATCATGTAGCGGACCGCCTGTTTCCTTCCCTGCATGACCAGCGCGCCGAGAGGTGCGTTCAAGGCCCATAGCATCACCGCCGACGCCCCCACGAAACCACCCAAAGCGAGCTGGAGGAGAAACGGCAGGACGAGAAAGAAGATCAGCTGGGTGGCCCGAAACATTCGGTAACGCTTGGTCGCAGCGAAGACGCCAAGGTTGATGATCGTCAGAAACGCGTAGCCCCCCGGGATGAGAGCGGCTACCGGCTCGCCGAGGATGTAATAGGTGACGCTCCAAATAGCGGCAGGGACAACGACCAGGACAGCCGCGGTAACCAGCATTCGCTTTTGGAGCCTGATTTCCTCGCTGTCGGATGACTCGGTTCCAATGTCCAGAATCGATGAAGTGGAGAATTCCGGCATGCGGACAGGGAATTTAGTGGGGTTCAGGTGTCTGCCGGATAATGCCGTTGTCGTGAGGGCCGGTTAGTGGAAGGCTCGAAAGCAGGAGCGGACCTCGTCGAGGTAAAGGTCCGGCACCTCGAACGCAGCAAAGTGCCCGCCTCTGTCTAACTCACTCCAGTGCCGGATGTCGGTGTAGTACTCATCGACCCACTTCCGAACCGGAGGCACGATCTCCTTGGGGAACACGCTGAACCCGGAAGGGATCGACACCGTGTGCCGGACGCCTCGACCGAAGCTCTCCCAGTAGATACGTGCCGACGACGCTCCGCTGCCACCCACCCAATAGAACATGATGTTGTCGAGCAACTCATCCCGGGTGAGCGCGTTCTCCGGGTGGCCTTCGCAGTCGGTCCAGGCCCAGAACTTCTCGAGTATCCACGCCGCCTGGCCGGCCGGTGAGTCGACCAGGCCGTAGCCAAGAGTCTGGGGCCGGGTCGACTGTTGCTTCGAGTAGCCGGAATCCCAGTCGTGGTAGTACTGAATTCGGTCCAACGCCCGCTGCTCCTCCCGGGTGAGGTCACCGTCGGCTTTCGGGCGAAACCCCATGGCCAGCGTCACATGGATGGCGGCGCATTGGTCGGGGTGGAGGGCGCCAAGCGCGGTCGTGATCGCCGAGCCCCAGTCGCCACCCTGGGCCACATAGCGGTCGTAGCCAAGCCGCGCCATCAGCTCGGCGAAAACGTCAGCGATCTTATCGACACCCCAGCCGGTCTCGGTCGGCTTGCCTGAAAACCCGAAACCGGGCAGTGATGGCACCACGACGTGAAAGGCGTGGGCAGCGTCACTGCCGTGAGCTGTTGGATCGGTGAGCGGTTCGAGAACCCTGTGAAACTCGACGATCGAGCCAGGCCACCCGTGGGTGATGATGAGCGGCAGAGCGTTCTCGTGGGGCGATCGCATGTGAACGAAGTGGATGTCGACACCGTCGATTTCGGTGATGAACTGGTCGAAGCGGTTGAGGGCTGCCTCTCGAGCGCGCCAGTCGTACTCGTCGGCCCAGTAGTCGCAGACCTCCCGGACATACGACAACGGGATGCCTTGAGACCAGTCATCGACCAGTTCGGCCTCGGGCCAGCGGGTGTTGTGCAGTCGTCGACGGAGATCGTCGAGCACATCATCAGCAACCTCGATGGTGAAGGGAATGATCTCACCAGCCATCGATGAGGAGAATAGGGGTGTGACCCCGATCAGGAGCGGTCGGGCATGAAGATGCCGATTACCCAACCCGCCAGCGAGATAACGACTGCACCCCAGAAGGTGGCCCAGAAAAAACCGGTCGAAGTCAGGCCGAGGTCGAAGACGCTGGGTCCGGACAGCCATACGACGAGTTGAAGCACGGCAGCATTCACGATCACCAGGAACAGCCCCAGGGTCAGCACTATCAGCGGAAGACTGAACAACATGAGGATCGGCTTCACGATGGCATTGGCCAGTCCCATGATCACTGCGACGATCACGAACTGCCACCACCCCCCATCGAACTCCAGGCCATTGACCAGCCATACGGCAATCCATAGCGACGCCGCTGTCGACAGAAAGGTAATGACGAAACGCATGGTCAAGGGACCATAATCACCCCGACCATGACGATGCCGTCCCCATCATCTTGTTCCACCCGGCCGCGGTGTGTGGAGACAGACCACCAGAAACGGGGGAGGTGAAGAGCACATGAGCCACGAACAAACCTGGATCCCCGGTGGTGAGTTCGACATGGGCTCCGACGATCACTATTCGGACGAAGGCCCGGTCCGGCGGGTCTCAGTCGATGGCTTCTGGATGGATCGAGGCACGGTAACCAATCGCGAGTTCGCCGAGTTCGTCGAAGCAACCGAACATGTCACGGTGGCCGAGGTGGCGCCCGATCCGGCGCTGTACCCGGGCGCCAAACCAGAGGACCTCGTTCCGGGGTCGCTCCTTTTCAGCCTGACCGAAGGGCCGGTGGATCTGCGAGCCCATGGGAATTGGTGGGCTTGGGCTCGGGGCACCGACTGGAGGCACCCCACCGGTCCCGGCTCATCGCTGGAGGGACTCGAGGATCATCCCGTCGTTCACGTGGCTTACCCGGACGCGATTGGATATGCGGAGTGGGCCGGTATGCAGCTACCGACGGAAGCGGAATGGGAGTTCGCAGCACGCGGCGGCCTGGACGGCGCCGAGTTCGTCTGGGGTGATGACGATTCACAGGAGACGGAGCCGAGAGCGAACACCTGGCAAGGTGGGTTCCCCTATGAGAACACCAAGCTCGATGGCTGGATTCGCACCAGCCCGACCGGTCACTACGAACCCAACGGATATGACCTCTACGACATGGCCGGCAACGTCTGGGAGTGGACGGACGACTGGTATCAGGATCGATCCGACGTCACAGATGACGCTCCCTGTTGCGCACCGGCGGATCCTCGCGGTGGGTCGATGGAGGCAAGTCTCGACCCGCTACAGCCTGGAACGCCCATCCCCCGAAAGGTTGTCAAAGGCGGTTCTCACCTGTGCACGATCCAGTACTGCTTCCGTTACCGACCGGCGGCCCGCCAGCCGCAGATGATCGACACCTCCTCCAGCCATATCGGCTTTCGGGTCATCAGGCGGGGAGAATGACGCGAGAAACCTTCCGCCCGAGCTGATCGTCAGATCAGATACTGGTTGGTCCCGCGGCGGAGATAGCGGCCGTCGCCGGCAGACCCGTGGTAGGCACCGTCTTCGATGATCGTCTTGCCCCGGCTGAGGACGGTCTCGACCTTCCCGGTGATCTCCAGGCCCTCATAGCACGAGTAGTCGACCCACATGTGATGGGTCTCGGCACTCAGTGTGTGCACCTCGTCGGGATCGAAGACAACGACGTCCGCATCGGAGCCCACGGCGATTGTCCCCTTCTGGGGATAGAGGCCGAACATCTTGGCAGGTGTGGTGGACGTCACCTCAACGTACCGGTTCAGGCCCAACCTGCCTTCGTGGACACCGCCGTGATAGATCAGCTCCATCCGGTTCTCCACACCGGGCAGCCCGTTGGGGATGGAAGCGAAGCTGTCTCGCCCGAGCTGTTTTTGGGTTCCGAACTCGGGATGATCGCCCCAACAAAAGGGACAGTGATCGGTCGACACGATTTGAAGGTCATTGGTCGCCAGCCCTTTCCAAAGAGCTTCCTGATGCTCCTCGGCGCGATCACGCATCGGGGGCGAGCAAACAAACTTGGCCCCCTCGTAGCCGTTGCCAAGATCATCGAGCGACAGGAACAGATACTGGGGACAGGTCTCGCCGAAGGCGTTTTGCCCGTCGTCGCGGGCCATGGTCAGTTCAAGAAGCGCCTCGGTGGCGGACATGTGGACTATGTAGATAGGGCACCCGGCCAGTTCGGCGAGCTTGATTGCCCGATGGGTGGCCTCGCCTTCGAGGATGGGCGGTCGAGTGAGCCCGTGGTAGATCGGATCTGTGTCACCCCTGGCCAGGGCCTGCTCAACCAGGACGTCGATGGCGATGCCGTTCTCCGCATGCATCATGATCGTCGAGCCGTTCTCCGTTGCCTTCTGCATCGCTCGGAAGATCTCGCCGTCTGTCGAATAGAACACGCCGGGATAGGCCATGAACATCTTGAAGGACGTGACCCCCTCGTCGAAAGCGATGTCCATCTCCTTCAGCGACTGGTCGGTGACGTCGCCGACGATCAGATGAAATCCATAGTCGATGGCACAGTTTCCATCCGCCTTCCCCATCCAGGCCTCGAACCCGTCCATGAGGTTCTGCTCTTTTGCCTGGACGGCGAAATCGATGATCGTGGTTGTGCCGCCCCAGGCGGCGGCCCGGGTGCCGGTCTCGAAGGTGTCGGCTGCCTTGGTGCCGCCAAAGGGGAGCTCCATGTGAGTGTGCACATCGATGCCCCCCGGGATCACATACTTACCGGTGGCGTCGATGACCTTGTCGGCGCCGGCCTCCCAGTCGTGGCTATCCGGTGCGGCCAGGGCGGCGATCTTCTCGTCGTCGATGAGAACATCCGAGAGCATCTGCTCGGTGGAAGTGACGACGGTGCCGCCCTTGATAACTGAACGTGGCATTGGCCCTCCTTAGGGTGCGACGAGATCCTGATAGGCGTCCGGACGGCGGTCGCGATAGAAGGCCCACTGCTGGCGAACCTCCTCGACGGTGTCAAGGTCAAGGTCTCGGATGACCAACTCCTCTTCGGTGTCCGACGCGGAATCGCCGACGATCTGACCCCTCGGATCAACGAAGTAGGAAGACCCGTAGAAGTCGTTGTCGCCGAATTCTTCCTTGCCGACGCGGTTGATCGCCCCGATGAAGTACTCATTGGCCACGGCCGACGCCGGCTGTTCGAGGTTCCACAGGTGCATCGAAAGCCCGCGGTCGACGGCCGAGGGGTTGAAGACGATCTTGGCCCCGTTGAGGCCAAGGGCGCGCCAGCCTTCAGGGAAGTGGCGGTCGTAGCAGATGTATACGCCGATCTTGCCGACGGCGGTGTCGAATACGGGGTATCCCAAATTGCCGGGGCGAAAGTAGAACTTCTCCCAGAAACCCTTGACATGCGGGATGTGGTTCTTGCGGTACTTGCCGAGATAGGTCCCGTCGGCATCGATGACAGCGGCGGTGTTGTAATAGAAGCCTGCCTGCTCCATCTCGAAGATCGGGACGATTAGCACCATTCCGGTCTCTTTCGCCAGATCCAGCATCAGCTTTGTGGTTGGCCCGTCGGGGATTGGCTCGGCATAGGCGAAGTGCTCGTTCTCTTGGACCTGGCAGAAGTAAGGCCCGTAGAACAGTTCCTGGAAGCACATCACCTGGGCTCCCTGCTCGGCCGCCTGCCGTGCGTAGTCGACGTTCTTCTTGATCATCGAGTCTTGGTCGCCGGTCCACGCGGTTTGGACGATGGCGGCTCTGACGACGTTGGGCATCGGAATCCTTTCTGACGACGCTGAACCCAAACCTAGTAGCCCAGCGAAAAGGCGAAGGGGGGTAAGCCCCTCGCCTTTCCCTCAACCTCGTTGAACTTACCTCAGGCCGAGGCCCGCTCTCGATCTCCTGCTACTCGCCACCTTCCTTTAGCTCGATGTCGCGATGGGAGTAGCCGTCGCCGTCGGTGTCCAGGCTGCCGATGTTGCCGATGGCTGCCTCGGCCAGGTCGGTCCGAAAGGCGCCATCAGAGACATCGACTCCCTGAAGCTCTGGGATCTGCTCGGTGGCAACTGCGACGGTCTGGTCCCAGAGCTCGTCGTTCATGATCCCGATGCCATTCGTCGCGGGGAAAATCAGAGCCAAGATCTCGTTGAGCTGCCACTCCTGGTGGCCGGCCGGCAACGTCGATCCGTTTGCGAGGACGACATCGACGCAATCATCGAAGTTGTCCAGGCAATGGATCCAACCCCGGAACGAGGCGGTGAGGAAACGAATGGCGATGTCCTCGTTGCCGGATTCGGCAATCCATCCGGCGTCGACCCACACCGCATCCTGGAGCATCGCAGTCCCGATCTCGTTGAAGTCGATGACATTCAGGTCTTCGGGCTGATACAGCTCCCCGGTATCAGGGTTGATCGCCTCGAGCACCTGGGCGTACTCGTTGTAGATCATCGCCTCGGCGGCGTCGATCTCACCGTTGAGAAGGGCGTTCATGGTGAAGTCCTGGCCGATGAGCTCCACATCCGCAACGTTGAACTTGGAGATGGCAGCGGTCAGTTCGAACTCGTTGCCAAAGCCCCAGTTCCCAACCGTTTTCCCGGCCCAATCTTCGGGAGATTCAATCCCTGAGTCGGCCAATGAGACCTCGAGGGTCCCGGACCTCTCGAACACCTGGGCGATGTTGACGATGTCCGCCCCGCCTTCACGCGACACCAAGGCTTTCGGCACCCAGGCAAGGCCAAACTCGGCTCCGCCGGTGGCGAGAACTTGCTGGGGAACGATGTCTACTCCGCCTTCGAGTATCTCGACATCGAGGCATTCGTCCGCGTAGAAACCGTTGTCAAGGGCGACGTAGTACCCGGCAAACTGCGACTGGGCGAACCACTGCAACTGGAGTGTCACCTCATCGACTTCATCACAATCTTCGGCGATTCCTCCTGCACCATTGCTGTCACCGCAGGCAGCAAGCACCAACCCAAACGCTCCAATCAACAACCCGCTACGGCGCCACAAAGACATTTTCATACTTTTCCTCCTCTTGATTTTGAACAGATGTCCACCTTATCGGCTCATCGCTTTGGCATACGCAGAGTGGGAAAAACGCGGCTACCTGCCGGTTCGGAACGAAACGTGCCAGGGCATGAAAAGACGCTCGGCGCCGAGGATCAGGATGTAGAAGGTGATGCCCAACAACGATGCAACCAAGATCGCGGCCCAAGCATCGGGAAACTGGAAGAGATTCGCCCGGTTGATGATGTATTGACCCAGAACATCCTGTGGGCCCCCGAAGTACTCGGCAACGATCGCTGCGATCAGCGAAAGCGCGCTTGCCACTTTGAGCGATGCGAAGAAGAAGGGAAGCGCATGGGGGATCCGCACCCGTCGCATGGTCTCGTTCGGAGACGCGGCAACCGAGCGCATCAACTCGAGTTCGCGTTGGTCCACCTCCTGTAGGCCCCTTGTCGTGTTGATCATGACCGGGAAGTAGACCAGCACTGCCACCACCGCCATTTTCGAGAAAGGGCTGGTGATGGTGAACCAATTATTGAAGATTGGAGCGAGGGCAATGATGGGTGTGGCGCTCAGAGCGATGGCGATGGGCAGCATTCCATCCCTGAATCGCACCCACCGAGACGCCGCCAGGGCCGTCACGACTGCGGCCGACACCCCCATGACGAAACCACCGACAGCCTCGAAAAGGGTACGGAACCCGGCACCCCAGATGGTATCCCACGTCTCGACGAAACTCGTCAGGATCTCGCTGGGCTTGGGAAGGACAAAGGTCTCGACGCCGAGTGCGCGGGTAAGACCCTCCCAAAGAAGGATCACTACAAGGAACGATGCGAGTGCCGGCAGGTATTTGCCGCTGAAGTTCCTGATCGCGGAGGGCTTTCGTCCACCGACGGGTAGGTCACCTTCAAAGGCTGTGAAGACATCCGTTTCATGACTCTCACGTATGACGTCGTCGCGCTCGGTCATGCTTCTCCCCGGCGCAGCACTTCCCGAACCTCGGTGATCAGTTCAAAGTATCGGGGGTCCTCGCGGGTGTCCTGATCCCTCTTCGCCGGCAGGTCGATGGTGATCTCCGCGCTGATCCGACCCGGTCGCGGGGTCATCACCACAACCCTTGTAGAGAGAAAGACCGCCTCGGGTATCGAGTGAGTCACAAACACGACCGAGATGCCGGTCTCCCTCCAGAGCCGGAGCACCTCTTGCTGCATCAACTCCCGGGTCATCTCATCGAGCGCCCCGAAGGGCTCATCCATCAACAACAACGATGGCTCGAAGGCGAGAGCCCTGGCGATGGCAACCCGTTGCTGCATTCCACCCGATAGCTGCCAGGGGTAATGGTCGCCAAACTGGTCTAGTTGAACCAGTTCGAGCATCTCGCCGGCGCGTTTCGACCGCTCCTCGGCTGCGATGTCCATGATCTCCAAGGGCAGTTCTACGTTCTTGCGGACGGTCCGCCAATCAAGCAGGGTCGCCGACTGGAACACCATTCCGTAGTCACGGTCGAGACGAGCCTGTGACGGCTGTTTGCCATTTGTCAGCAGATTCCCCGATGTCGGCTCGAGTAGATCCCCGATCAGCCGAAGCAGCGTCGACTTCCCACATCCCGAAGGACCGATCAACGAAATGAAGTCTCCCTGTGGAATGGACAGATCGATGCCCGCGAGAGCCTCGACGGAATCTGATCCTGTGCCGAAGACTTTTCCCAACTGATCGGCAGCAACGACCAGGGTCATGTCGGCTCCCGCCTACTACCGGCGATGAAACGGTGCTCGGCCGCGGTGACCGCCCCAACAAACACCATGCCGGCGAGTCCGGCGATGATCACAGCGGCAAACAGCTTCTCGGGAGCCGCGGTGAACTGCTGGGAGAACTGGAGAAGGTCCCGCCCGATCCCCCCGCGGAAGCCGGCGGGCAACTCGCCAACGATGGCACCAATGACGCTGGCTGCTGCCGACACTTTCAACGCGGTGAAGATGTATGGCATTGCAGAAGGCACCTGGAGTTTCCACAGTGTCTCGTTGGGCGAACTCGCATAAGACCGCATCAACTCGACCGCCGTGGGTTCGGGTGAGCGCAAACCGCGCAATGTGTTGATGGTCACGGGGAAGAAGGTCAGATACGCAGCGATTATGGAGACGGTCAACCATTGGGGAATATCGAGCTTGCCGCCCCATACCACCACCATCGGGGCGATGGCCAGGATCGGCACAGTCTGAGAGCCGACAACGTAGGGCATGAATGCTCGCTCTGAGGTTTTAGAGCGAACAAATAGAACACCGAGTCCGAAGCCGATCGAGCCGCCGATGATGAAGCCGACAAAGGCCTCCCGGAGTGTGAATAATGCCGCTTTCAACTCGACAAAGATCAGAAGCGGCCCGTTGCGTTGGGCTGGTTTGAAGAGGGCAGCCACGATATCCCAGGTATGGGGCAAGGTCCGATCCGACGGGTTCACCGGCCAGGTCCATTCCAGGGCCGTCCAGATGAACTTGTAGCCCTCCCAGAACAGCACCAATGTCGCTATCAGCGCCACAACCGACACACCGGTCCGTACCGCCGTGGTGGAAGTTCCCTGCTCGGTGGAGGCGTCGGTCATGGATGGCGAGAGCCTACCGAGGAAGTCCCCAGGTCGACGCGAGCGTCACACCCACCGCGTCACCGTGTCATCCCTGCGCGTCCGGGCTCTTATCAATGCCCAACCGACCGCGGCTCATCGGTCGGGTCCGGTAGCCCCGTTGCAGGCACTTCAACCAACCGGGTGCGGTCAAGTCGGCTCGCTGCCGGCCAGAAGAGCGCAGCCACAAGCGCAACAACCCCGCCGGCGAATATCAAGGTCTCCTGAACCCCAAACACCCCGGCGAGGAAAGGGGCGATCGCCAGCGGAACGAGATGGCCGACCTCGCTGTGAACGTGGTTCACTCCCATGATGCGTCCCATGAGACCAACTCGTGAGATGAATCGGGCGAGAACCACGCGGCGAACGTCACTGTCGGCCCACATTGGCGAAACGGTAACGAGCAGGTGTGATGGGCCGCCCTATACTTCTGACGATGAGGGTGGTCCAGTCCTGGGTATCAGGCGGCCGATTCCCCCTGCTATACGCTCGCTGATATTGTTCTTGTCACATCCCCCGCTATGAGGAACCAATGGCCCTGAACGAGAATTACGAACTGGTCGAGGCAATCGAGCCCGACGTGGCCCGGTTGACTGAAGAGCACAAGGCCCGGCGGACCCACTGGTACTTCCACGACATCGTCCCGTGGGAGAGAGGCGAGAGTTTCCGCGACAAGCCGTGGGATGTCTCACAGTGCACCATCTCGGAGAACGCCAGAACATCGCTTGTGCTGAACCTTCTCACCGAGGACAACCTCCCCTACTACCACTCTCTCATCGAGCAGAACTTGCCGAAGACTTCGGCATTCACTGCATGGAATCACCTATGGACCGCCGAGGAAGGCCAACACGCGATCGGGATCAGAAGTTATCTACTGACCTCGCGGAACTGCGATCCGGACGAGCTGGAGGACGACCGGATGGCCACGGTGATCAACGGCTACGAGCCGACATACGACGATCCCACCGAGATCTTCGCTTACACCGCGGTCCAGGAGCTGGCAACGAGAGTGAGTCACCGCAACGCCGGCAAGATCACCGATGACCCCGCCGCCTACGAGATGATGAAGAACATCGCCGCCGACGAAAACCACCACTACATCTTCTACAAGAGCGTCATGCAGGCGATGTTGGACCAAAGCCCGGAGACAGTTCTGGCGGGGATCTTCAAAACCCTCGACGGATTCCAGATGCCCGGTGTGGCGATGCCCCGATTCGTGCGCCGTTCGCTCGAAGTGGCCAAGGCCGGTGTTTACAACCTCCGCATCCACCACGACAAGGTGGTGATGCCCGTGCTCCGTGATTGGCGCATCGCCAATCTCACCGGGCTCAAGCCGGCAGCGGCCGAGCTCCAAGAGAAGATCATGGCGGTACCGGCACAGATCATGGAGAAGGCGGAACGCTTCGAGAAGCGCATGGGCATGTCCTACGCCTAGAAGCCCACCGGCGAAAACTCAGAACGCTTTGCTGTGGACTGTTCACCCAGGAATCACCTCCACCTCCAACCAGGTCGCGTGACCGTCGGCTTCCTCAACCGTTACCCGGATAAACCGCGCCTCGTAATCAACCGTGATGTCAAGCCAGTCCCCGCCCGGTAATGCACCGTCAAATGATCCTGGCCGGCGACCGGGATTGTCGTGCACACCCACGTTGACTCCTACCTTGGCCACAACATCCCGACCGACCAGCACTCGAACACGTTCGATCGCAACCTGCCGACCGAGATCGATCTCAAACCAATAGGGTGGATCCGGCCCGGTCCACCCGGTGTTCATATCACCGTCGGCGACAGTTCTCACACCGCTACCCGGACCAGGCGACGACGAGATGACACTCGCTCCCACGGCCAGGTTCGATACGCCGGCGTCGCCCACGATGGTGGTCGTCCCCGAGCACGAAACGAGGGCCAAGGCCGCCAAGACGAGACCCGTCCACCCGATGCTCATGCCTCGACCAGGTAGAGGCGTCGACACAGCCGGCCCTCTTCTGTCGATGCGACGGTTCCCCAGTTGCGGTCGATCATCTCCTCGACGTTCTCAGCGCCCAGTAAGGCCACGAGAGCCTCGCGGCGGGACTCCCTTGATTGCAGCAGCGTTCGACCCATGGACTGGAACTCGGAGGTCACATCCTCAACCTGGCTCAAGGTCCAACCCGTTTCCGCGAGAACATCGGCGTAGGGCGATTCGGTGTCGACGAACTCCGGACCCGACTCGACCGCGATCGTGTGCGCGTCAGGAGCCAGGTCGGGCACCACCTCTATCACCGTGAAGGCCATCCTCCCACCTGGGCGAACCACTCGCCGGCACTCCGCCAGAACCTCGAGCTTACGGGTCAGGCAACACAACAGGTCACTATGAATCACTCCCTCAAAGACGCCCTCGGAGAAGGGGAGCAACGCCCCATCGGCTACAGACGCATGAGCCGCCACCGAATCGCGAGCGGCCCGATCGAGCGCCAGCTTCAGTCCATGGACCGGAAAGTCGAGCATGGTGACATGACACCCTGTTCGTTGGCCCACATAGAGCCCGGGCCAGCCCGCCCCCGCCCCGATGTCGAGCAGGCGGCTGTCGTTGCCAAGGTCAAGGTGTGTCGCCATCCGCTCGACCTGTCCGCGGGTGCTCCATGAGACGCTTCCGTAGTCGGTTCCCCGAGCCTCGGCCTCGATCTCCAGCATGACCGGTGCCAGGACGTGGAGATAGCGCTCGTCGAAGAAGGCAAGCATCTCTTGTTCAGATCCAAAACGGCTCATTGTCTCGACGCCCCTAGCCCAGCGCCCAGAAATCTCCGACGAGCCCGTGGCTGGCAAACAAGGAGGAGGCCTCTTGGGGGGAAGGCGGTCTCCAGTCCTCATCCAGCCGCGCTGCGTACCAGTCGACCGACATTTCGAAGATCTGCTGCACCGGGGCAATGTACCCAATCGCCTGGTTGTGCTCCCTCAGCCAGGAGGAAAGCTCGGATTCCGACCGGAACCCGTGAATGTTCCCTCAGGTGAAGCCGATGTCGTCCCAGAACTCTCGAGCCGGGACTGGGAGGTGAATCACCCCATCGGGACTCACCGTGCCGTTGGCGACGCTCCACACCAACTCGGTCTCGCCGTGCGCCGAGATGGCTTTGCCGTCGCCCATCAACGCCAGGACGCCGAGGGCATCCCAGGCACAGTTGGCAAACCACGAGCGATTCCCGACTATCACCTCGTACCCGGTCTCTACTCCGGAGAACGGATGGGCCATCCAGACTCGGTCCTCCTCAGGGACCAGGACAATCCGATGTTCCGATGCGAGTCTGTGGAAGGCCTCGGCCACCTCGTCGGGGGCCCATCCTCGTTCTGCCGCGATCTGCGCCACAGATGGCCCCTCGGAACTGGCGATCACATGGCGGTAGATCTGGACCCGCACCTGGCGATCGAAAGGAGTCACGCCCCGGAAGCTACTGGAGTTCTGGCCAGGCCTGAGCCGCCTCATCGACAACCGAGCTGAACTTGAGGCCCATAAGCACAACGCCGGCCGCCCCGGCGTCACGGGCAGCCTGTTCCATCTCGGCTGTTATCTCCCACCCGAGCTTCCGGTGCACGTCGGGGGGAACCTCGGCCAGTCGCTTTCGAAGCTTTTCACTCGAGGGAACCGCTCCAATGGACTCCATCTGATCGACCCACGTCGGACTGAAGGGGGGAATCACCATCAGCAAGACCGGCGGATCGTCGTCGCGCAGGTTGAGCCGATCCATCTCGGGGCCGATCACGTCCGGATCCAGCACCGGGCCCGTCACGAAGAAATCGGTACCGAGCTCGATCCGACGACGGAACTGCCATTCCCGGAAACGGGTCGGCATCCCTACCTCGAAGTTGGGAAGGTCGTCTCGAAGACGCCGAAGATGCTCGACAATCTCATAGTGATGGGCCATGTGATCGATGTGAGGAACCGTGTCACCGATCACCACGAGGAACGAGTTCACCCCATTCCCCAGCGCACCCCGAACCTCGGATTCGATGGCGAGGATGTTCCGATCCCGCGTCGACACCACGACGGTTGGGTGAACGTGAGGCGTGTCATGGGTGATCCTTGCCGAGAAGGCATAGGGCGACACCCGGATCCGACCGAAGACGTTGTCGGTGACGAGCACATGGCTCCAGGCCGGCGCCAAATCCAGATGGCTGAGATCGGGCAACTCCGGCGGGTTGATTTCCGCGACTCGCAGCCAGCCGGCCGACTCAATCAGCATTGCGGGCCTCCTTGGGTTTGCGGGCGATGAAGTACTTGGCCTGAGGGTGATGACAGATGATCGCTGATGTCGTCTGTTCCGGCTGGTACTGATACGACGTGGCTTCACCGACCTCGATCCCGATGCGTTTGGCGCCCAGGAGGTCGGCCACCTTCTCGTTGTCCTCCAGGTCGGGACAAGCCGGATAGCCCCACGAATACCGGCCCCCCCGATACTTCTGACGGAACAGACCGAGCAATGACGGCCCGTCCTCGGTAGCGAAACCCCATTCGGTTCTGACCCGGTGATGCCAGTGCTCGGCGAGCGCCTCTGCCATCTCCACCCCCAGTCCGTGAAGATGGAGGTAGTCCTGATACTCGTCGGCGGCGAACAGCTCGGCTGCGCGCTCTGAGATACGGCGTCCCATGGTGACGATGTGGAACGCGGCGTAGTCGATCTCCTCGCCGACCGGCCTGAAGAAGTCGGCGATGCAAAAGAACGGATCTTCCTGCTGGCGGGGAAAGGCGAACCGAGCGCGCTCCGAGACTCGATCTTCATCCTCCCAGATCACCAGCTCGTCCCCGTCGCCGTTGGCCGGGAAGTATCCGTACACAACCTGAGGGTGGAGAAGATCTTCGGCACGGGCTCGCGCCATCTGCTCGCGCAACAAAGGAGCGAGTCGCTCCTTGAACTCCGCATCGGTCTCGCCGGACTCCGGCCGATACTGCCACTGGTTCCGAAACAGGGCGGTGAGGTTGAAGAAGGGGGTTATCTCGTCAAGGGAGATGCCCTTCACGACGCGGGAGCCCACGAACGGTGGCTTGAAGATCTGATTGTCGGTCTTCACCGAGGGCGACCGATTCGGCACAGTCTCGGATTCTCCGGCACCGCGGGCTCGCACCCGGGGCGCCGTCGGCTGAGGAGCCGCATCGCCGGCGGCGATGTGGGCCATGGCGTCGAGCCCGGCAAAGGCGTTCTTGCCGTAATAGAGGGGTCCCGCGTAGCGGGAGCGAAGATCAGACTCGACGTACCGCCGAGTCAGGGCAGCACCTCCGAGCAAGACAGGAACATGACCGAGACCCTGGCGTTCCAGCTCCTCGAGGTTGTCCTTCATGATCAGCGTCGACTTCACCAGCAGTCCGCTCATCCCGATGGCATCGGCCCCCATCTCCCGATAGGCAGCGACCATCTCGGAGATACTCACCTTGATCCCGAGGTTGTGGACCTGGTAGCCGTTGTTGCTGAGGATGATGTCGACCAGGTTCTTCCCGATGTCATGGACGTCGCCTTGCACGGTGGCCAGCACGATCTTGCCGCGAGTATTCGTCTCGGCCTTCTCCATGAGAGGTTCGAGATGTGCAACTGCCTTCTTCATCGTTTCGGCGGACTTGAGGACGAACGGAAGCTGCATCTCACCGGTCGCAAACAGGTCGCCGACGACCTTCATCCCGGCGAGCAGAAAACGGTTGATGATGTCCAGTGGCTTATGCCCCATGTCCAGGGCCTGATCCAGGTCCTCGATAATGCCCTTCTGATCACCATCAATGATCCGCTTGGGGAGCCGATCCTCAACAACCAGGCCCTCATAAGT
Source organism: Acidobacteriota bacterium (assembly GCA_022573225.1). GTDB lineage: Bacteria > Actinomycetota > Acidimicrobiia > Spongiisociales > ZC4RG35 > JACZUI01. The sequence goes on along the minus strand of JACZUI010000007.1, from coordinate 24,501 downwards.
GTCGACTGACTCGTCGGTCGTGGTCACGCCGGCGAAGAGCTGCAGCAGCTTCTCCAACGGGTCGTATCCCTCTTCTCGACGGTCGTACACCAGATCGAAGGCGGTCTCGCGCTGTTCCGGGTCGATGTTCGACAGCGGCTCGATCTTCCCGGCATGCACGATCGCGGCGTCGAGCCCTGCCTGCACCGCTTCATGGAGAAACACCGAGTTGATGACCCGTCGAGCCGCCGGATTGAGACCGAAGGACACATTGGAGACTCCGAGCACCGTCCGTGTCCCCGGCAGCTCTTTCTTGATCCTCTTGATCGCCTCCAGCGTGGCTATCCCGTCGCGTCGCAGGTCCTCGCCACCGGTAGTCAGCGGAAAGGTCAGCGCATCGAAGATGAGATCGGAAGGCTCGAGCCCGTACTTCTCAACAGCCAGGTCGTGGATCCGATGGGCCACTCTCATCTTCCACTCGAGAGTCCTGGCCTGGCCCTCCTCGTCGATCAGGAGGCAGATGACCGCTGCGCCATAGGTGCGGGCCAGCGTCAGTACCCGGTCGATGCGGGAGCCTTCACCTTCGCCATCTTCCAGATTGGCGCTGTTCAGGACACAACGCCCCCCGAGCTGCTGGAGACCGGCCTCCATCACCTCAGGTTCGGTCGAGTCGAGCACAACCGGGGCTGCAACATCGGTAGCGAAAGCCGCAGCAAGCCTCTCCATGTCGGCCACCCCGTCGCGCCCGACGTAGTCCACAGAGAGGTCGACCAGATGAGCCCCCTCACGCAACTGACTCTTTCCGATGGCGACGCACGACTCGAGGTCGTCCGACAGCAGCGCCTCCTGGAAGGCTTTTGACCCGTTGGCGTTGGCCCGCTCGCCGATGATCAGGAATGATGCATCCTGATCGAACGGAACCTGGCTGTAGATCGAAGCCGCCGACGGGATCGACTCAGGATCTCTGTCCTTCGGTTCGAGAGGCCGAACGGCTTCCACCACTGCGCTGAGGTGCTCGGGGCCGGTGCCACAGCAACCCCCAATGACTCCCACCCCAAACTCGGTGACGAAAGACGCGAGATGGGCGGCCAGGTCATCGGCGCCGAGGTCATAGACCATCTCCCCGTTCTCGACATGGGGAAGCCCGGCGTTTGGGATCGCCGAGACCGGAACGCTCGAGTAGCGGGTGAGGTGACGGATCGCCTCGTACATCTCGCCGGGCCCGGTGGCGCAGTTGAGCCCGATCACATCAGGATGGAGGGCTTCGAGCGTACTGAGGGCGGCTCCAATCTCTGTTCCGGGCAACATGCGACCGGTCAGTTCGATCGTGACCTGGACCTGGACGGGAAGATCAACCGAGGCGTCACGCATGGCGCGGCGGGCACCTTCGATGGCGGCCTTGGCGCCAAGAAGATCGAACTGGGTTTCGATGATCACGAGGTCGACGCCCCCGTCGATCAGGCCTCTCGCTTCAACCTGATAGGAATCGACCAAGTCCATATAGGTGATCTGGCCGAGAGTGGCGAACTTGGTCCCGGGTCCGATCGATCCGGCTACATAACGGGGACGCCCATCAGCGGCCGTATACGCGTCGGTGGTCTCCCTGGCGAGAGTGGCACCGGCGGCGGCGATCTCGTATGACCGTTTCTCCAACCCGTATTCGCTCAACGGCACCGAGAAGGCGCCAAACGTATTCGTTTCGATGACATCCACCCCGACATCCAGAAACGACCTGTGCAGGGCCCGGACCACGTCGGGACGGGTGACGTTGAGAAGCTCGTTGCAGCCTTCCAATGACGGGCCGCCGAAATCGTCGGCCGTCAAGCCCACTGTTTGGAGGTTGGTGCCAGTGGCACCGTCGAAAATGACGACACCGGACGCAACGGCATCCAGATAGGCCGTCATCGTTTCTCCGGACATTGGATACAGCACGGATCTGACTTGGTCACCGTGGGCAACTCCTTAGTTTCTCTCGAAACGCTTGAGGAGCGCCAAAGGCCAAAGCCCCAGGTCAGCTCATCGATCCAGGCATTGGCACCGTGCTTGCGCCGGTTGCCGCGGTATCAAAGGGCCTGTTCCCTCCACCGCTCTAGATGAGCGCTTCGTCTCCATCAGGATACGCCACTGTTACGGCTAGTGGCAAGCCTTTCGCACAGTCGTAGGCGACGAAGGAGGGCCCTAGCGACCTGACTCGTTGATGGCTCCAAGCTGCTCCAACCCTCGGTTGACCCAACCGGCCAGGGAATCGTCGTCGAGCTGGTCGCCATCAACGACGGCCCAGCCCGGCACAGGGCGACCGGCAAAGTGGAGCAGCGAGATATCGGAGCGGGCCACCTTGTGGCTCTCGTCGAGGCGAAGACACAACTCGGCCCCGATAACGGCGACCACCAGGCGCCCGTCAACGAAGAATCCGGTCCCCGCGAGCACCCGACCTTCGGAAAGGTCATACCGGGACAGAAGACGCCTCACCCCATCGCGTAGCTCGTCTTCGGTCATACGAGGCAATCTAGGGGTCTAGGAGTCGGCTGAATAATGCCGTTGGTCAGATCGGCGGCCAGGCGCGTCACTCGCAAGGACGAGGTTTCGCCACTCCTTGGGGCGGAATGGCGGGGCCGAGGACACCGCGAGTGGCGATGATCTGGTCGTCGAGATGAGTGACATGCATTGCTCAGCGGGCTCCCAGAGCCTCCCCGGTAAGGTCCGGCTCCAAATGATCCGGATATCACTCCGTTGAGGATCGCCACCATTCGCCCGCCACGGCTCCGCACCCTCTCGGAAGAGGGGGAACGCGCCGCCACCTGGCTCGAGCTGTTCTACGACCTCGTCTTCGTGGTGGCTGTCGCAGTTCTCGGCAGCAGGCTCCTCGAAGACACATCCTGGAGTGGCGTCTGGTCCTACGTTGCCTACATGGCGCTCTTGTGGTGGCTCTGGGCAAGCCACACCTTTTATGCCGACCGCTATGACACCGACGATCTGGTCTATCGCCTTCTGGCTACTGGCCAGATGGCCGCTCTTGTGATAGCCGCTGCCTCACTCTCCTCCGGGCCGGCCAGCTCGACAGCGGCGTTCGCCGTGGCCTACACGCTGTCACGGCTCGTCCTCATCGCCATGTACGTGAGAGCCCGCAAACACGTGCCCGCAACACGGAGGCTTGTCACCGGGTACCTCGTCGGTTTCTCGATCGGCGCCGTGCTCTGGGCCATTTCGATCTTCGTCCCCGAGCCGGCCCGTTTCGCACTCTGGGCGGCCGGATTCAGCATCGATCTCGCAACACCCTGGCTCATGCGCCGGGAACAAGCGCGTGTGCCGCTCGACGTATCGCATCTACCCGAGCGGTTTGGGCTTTTCACCATCGTCGTGCTCGGAGAAACGATTGCCGCGGTGGTGGTAGGGCTGTCTCAAACGGGCTGGTCGGCTACTACCACTCTCGCCGCGATGTTTGGCGTGGGTGCGGCCGCCGGCATGTGGTGGATGTACTTCGACAACGTCGAGGGATCGGTGGTTCGGAGGAGAGACAAAGACGGTCGCGCCTGGCGGCCCACCGTATGGATCTACTCCCACTTCTTCCTCGCCACCGGGGTGGCGATGGCAGGAGTAGGGCTCGAACATGCAGTGGTGAGTGCCGGCCATGGCGCCTTCGATGCCGCCGAACGCTGGCTGCTCGCCGGCTCATCCGCTGTTGCATTCGGCGCGATGGCACTCATCCATCTCGCTGCTTCTTCAACACGCTCACCAACCCTCCACATGACGATCGCACGCAACCGCGCCCTCGGCATCTTTCTGCTTCTGATCGTTGGATTCCTCTCGTTCCTCGGTTCGACGTGGGTGGCGTTGGTGGTGCTCTTGATCTGTGTTGGCCAGGTCATCGCAGACGTAGGGATGGGGGTGCAGGGCGAAACCAACGCCTGAGTTAGACCAGCACCGCCATACGGTCGATGGCTTCTTCGAGGGTCGCCTCGTCCTTGCAGAAGGCGAACCGGATGAGCCCGCCGCCATCATCGGGCCGGTGGTAGAACGCCGACGGCGGGATGGCCGCGACTCGTGCGGTCTCCACCAGATGACGACAGAAGGCCCGGTCGTCGCCTAAGCCGAAATGGTCGTGACCGGCCATGAGGAAGTAGGTCCCCTGAGGCAGATACACCTCGAATCCGACGTCGGCCAGACCCTTGCTCAGGAGATCTCGCTTCTCCCGGTAGCTATCCCGAAGATCGACAAAGAATTGGTCTGGGGCGCCCAGGGCCTCCGCCGCGCCGTGCTGAACCGGCGTCGGAGTCGTGAAGGTGAGGAACTGATGGGCGGCTCTCAGGCCTTTGGTGAGACTTTCAGGCCCGATCCCCCAGCCGACCTTCCACCCGGTCAGCGAGAATGTCTTGCCCAGTGAGGACAGGGTGAGAGTGCGATCCCACATGCCCTCATGCGAGGCAAGATGTTGATGAACGCCATCGAAGACCATCTCCTCATAAACCTCGTCGGTGATGGCGATCGAGTCGAACTCGTGACATAGGGATGCGATCTCGCCCAGCTCTTCGCTGGAGAACACCCGCCCGGTCGGGTTATGGGGGTTGTTCACCAGGATCGCCTTCGTCCTGGCGGAAAATGCTGCTCGAAGTTCGTCCAAATCCAGGGCAAACTCAGGAGCCCTGAGAGTGACATAGCGTGGAACGGCGCCGACCATCGAGATATAGACCGGATAAGCGTCGTAGTAAGGCTCGATCAGGATCACCTCGTCGCCCGGGTTGATCAGACCCAGGAAAGCCGCGGCCAGTGCTTCGGTGCAGCCGCAGGTCACGGTTACCTCGGTCTCCGGGTCCACCGCCCGCCCGATACGAGGCCCATAACGTGATGCGATCGCCTCTCGAAGCGTCGGGATTCCGTGACTGGGCGGGTACTGGTCGTTCCCGCCACCGACAGTTGCCTTCGCCGCCGCCCTCTTGACGAAGTCGGCCCCATCCCAGTTGGGGAAGCCCTGCCCGAGATTGACGGCGCCGTACTCCTCCGCCAGTGCGGTCATCTCAGAGAAGATGGTCACCCCGAAGGGCGCAAGACGGTCGGAAACGGACATGACAGCGAGACTATCCCAGACCGGCCGTTCCCTGCCCTGACGACGATCCTCCGGCGCTACCGTCGCCGGCATGAATTTTGGAGCGTTTGTACCGCAGGGATGGCGTCACGATCTGGTCGAAATCGACCGTAAGGACCACTGGCAGGTAATGACATCGGTGGCCGATGTCATCGAGAGATCGGGTTACGACTCGTTGTGGGTCTACGACCACTTCCACACCGTGCCCGAGCCGACCCAAGAAGTCACCTACGAGGCTTGGACCCTCATGGCCGCTCTGGCGGCAGTCACCGACACAGTTCGATTGGGTCAGATGTGCACCTGCAACACCTATCGCCCGCCCTCCTACCTGGCCAAGGTGGCGGCATCGATCGATGTCATCTCGGGCGGCAGGCTGGAGATGGGCATCGGGGCCGGCTGGTACGAGCACGAGCACGACGGCTTCGGGTACCCCTTTCTCAAGCCCTCGGAGCGGATCGGGATGCTGCGCGAGGGTGTCGAGATCATGAAGGCGATGTGGACCGAGGACGTTGTGGATTACGAGGGCCGGTACTACAACCTCAAAGGGGCGATCTGTCAACCAAAGCCCCTCCAGGAGCCGCACATCCCGATCTGGGTGGCCGGAGGTGGTGAGCAACTGACGCTCAACATCGCGGCTCGCCACGCCCAGTACACCAACTTCGCGTCGAGCGTGGAGGAGTTCGTCCACAAGTCCGAGGTCCTCAAAGGGCATTGCGAGACGGTGGGCACTGACTATGACGCCATCGTCAGGTCGAGCAACTTCAACATTTTCTGTGCGGAGACTCAGGCAGAAGCGGACGAGAAGGTGGAGGGGCTCAAGGACCAGCTGATGCGATACGTGCCCGAAGATCGGGCCGAACTTCAAACGGATTTCTACCGGGGCTCGTCGGGCACCCCCGAGAAGATCATTGAGGACCTGCGGGAGTGGGAGAAGGCGGGGATGTCCTATGCCATCGTCAACTTCGCCGACGCGGCCTATGACACCTCAAGTCTGGAACTCTTCGCCCGAGAGGTGATCCCGGCGTTCGCCTAGCCATACGGGACTAGCTCTCAACCGGATCCAGATAGACGACCGGAACCTCACGATCGGTGCGGGCCTGGTATTCGGCGTACCCCTTGTAGGCATCCACGATCAGGGGCCAGAGGGCGGCCCTTTCATCAGGATCTGCCGTCCGGGCGGTGACGGCGAACCTCCGTCTGCCGATCTGAACCTCCACCTCGGGGTTGGCAACGAGGTTCGTGTACCAGGCGGGGTTTTGGGGACGACCTCCGTAGGAGGCGATCACGACGTATCGGCCCATGTCGCTCAGATAGAGAAGTGGGACGGTGTGGCGTTTGCCGGTTCGATGTCCGGTGGTCGTGAGCAGCAGCATGTCGTTGTTGACGAGGCGTGTCCCCAGGAGACCACCGGTCAACTGATAGAGCGATCGGTGGAATTGGGAGGCCAGCTTCAAGTTCCGATCCTTCATTCCGAACCAAACGTAGCTTCTGGGCGGATCGATAAGGGCCGGTGGGTTGACCCCGTCGCCTCCTGCTGGTACAACTTCACCCCTAATGAGCCAGACAAGCACCAGCCCGACCAGCCAGTGGTGGTGGCCGTTCCCATAGAGGTGCGGAAAAGGCTCTGACCAACCACAGACAAGACCAGCCCACCTCGAGATCGCGAGGTGGGTTTTCTGATGCAGCAGGCCCTCCTCAGATCCCGCAGGAACAGAGGACCACATGCAACCACCATTCGACATAGCAGCCGACCTGCACACCCCGGTCTCCGCCTATCTTCGGCTTGCCCCGATGCGCCCACGATACCTGCTGGAAAGCGTGGAGGCGGGGCACCAGGGGCGCTACAGCTTCATTGGTTTCGGCGAGACCCTCGAGGTTTCGGTGAAGCGCGACGGCGTCTACGTGGACGGCTCGATGGTGTCGACCGAGTTGCTCACCGGGTTGAGAATGGCTTTGGGTCTTGCCCCCCGATGCGTTCCGGCGATAGGCGACCAAACCTTCTCGGGAGGGCTGGTCGGGGCCTCGGGGTTCGACCTGGTGCGCCGCCTCTACCCCCTGCCGCCATCGCCACACTCACCCTCGACCACCCAAGGCTCCTACATGGCCACAGAGTCGATCCTGGTCTTCGATCACCTGACCAGACGCATCGCGCTTCTTCATTCCGGATCGGAACCCGAGCGAGCCAGCCTGCGAGGCGAGGTCATAGCAATGCTGCGGGGCTCAATCCCGGCTGGGAACGGATCGAGTGAACACGGACCAACCAGCCCGAGCATGTCGAAACACGAGTTCATCGATGCCGTCAAACGGGTGAAAGGCCACATCACCGCCGGAGACGTGTACCAGTTGGTGCTCTCGATCAAGTTCTCAGGGAACACCGACATCCATCCCTTCGCCACCTATCGGGCGCTGCGGCTTCTCAACCCGTCTCCCTACATGTACTACCTCGACTTCAGCGACTTCCAGGTCGTCGGCTCTTCCCCTGAGGCACTGGCCCGCCTCAGCGGGCATGACGCCGAACTGCGGCCGATCGCCGGGACCAAGCCGAGAGGGGACGACGACGATCACGACCTCCTGTTGGAACGTCAGCTCCTCGCCGATCCCAAGGAAGCGGCCGAGCACGTGATGCTGGTCGACCTGGCACGAAACGATCTCGGTCGCACTGCGGTGGCCGGCTCGATCAAGGTCGACCCTTATCGGATCATCGAGCGATACAGCCATGTCATGCACATGGTGAGCGGGGTCACCGGAAAGCTTCGCCCGGACCTCGACGCGTTCGATCTGTTTGCGGCGACCTTCCCGGCAGGGACGGTGACCGGAGCACCCAAGTTGCGGGCAATCGAGCTCATCGACCAGCTCGAGCCGGTGGGACGCGAGTGGTACTCGGGTTCAATCGGATCCTTCGGCCATGGAGGCTCAATGGACCAGGCCATCACGATTCGCACAGTCGTGTTCAGGGACGGGGAATACAGCTATCAGGCCGGCGCCGGAATCGTCGCCGACAGTGACCCCGAGCGGGAGCATCAGGAGGCGCTCGCCAAGGGAGCCGCCATCGCCGCCGCGTTCGACCTTGCGGCGGAGGGTCTATGAGCCACGTCCTGATCATCGACAACTACGACTCGTTCACCTACAACCTGGTGCAGGCCCTGATGACGCTCGATGCGGAGGTGACCGTTCGCACCAACGATCAGGTAACCGTTGAGCAGGCTCTGTCCCTGGAGCCGACTCATCTCATGGTCTCCCCCGGCCCTGGCCGTCCCGAGGACGCCGGGATCTCCATGGCGGTCATCGAGGCTTTTTCGACCGGGACCCCGATACTTGGGGTCTGTCTGGGGCATCAAGCCATCGGTGCCGTCTTCGGGAGCGTGATAGAACAGGCCGCGAGACTGTTGCATGGCAAGTCGTCAGAGGTCTATCACGACCGGCGCACCATATTTCGGGGTCTGCCCAACCCGTTCCCGGCGGGCAGATACCACTCACTGGCGGTAGCCGAGGTCGGGCTGGGGCCAGATCTGATGATCTCGGCCTACACATCCGAGGGAGAGATCATGGGCGTCCGTCATCGAGAACTGCCCATCGAGGGGGTCCAGTTTCATCCGGAAAGTATCTTGACCCCGACTGGGGACCGCCTCCTCCAAAACTTTCTGGATCTCGAGCCGGGGAGATCCGGTAGCGACCAAGAAGCGTTGACCGGATGAGAGAGTTAGTCGAGAAGATCCTCTCCGGGACCGACCTCACCGAGACCGAAGCCCGCCGCCTGCTGGGTCATCTCACCGACGACGCCCTCGATCCCACCCTGGCCGCTGCGGCTCTAGCCGGGCTCCGGACCAAGGGTGAGTCTCCCGATGAGTTGAGAGCATTCGCCAACGGCCTGCGAGAACTGGCTATCCGGCCGGACATCCCCGCGGACACACCGGCGGTGGACATCGTCGGCACCGGTGGCGACGGATCGGGGAGCTTCAACCTGTCCACGGGATCGGCGCTGGTGGCGGCCGCTGCGGGCGCCCCGGTGATCAAGCATGGAAACCGGTCGATATCGAGCAATAGCGGCAGCGCCGACGTTCTGACCGCATTGGGGCTCAGTGTCCCATGGGACAGACGGGAAGCAGCAGAAGTGTTCAACAGGACGGGCTTCACCTTCCTGTTCGCCCCCGGATTCCATCCGGCGATGAAGGCCATCGCACCGGTGCGACGAGCGCTCGGTGTGCGCACAATCTTCAACCTGGCTGGGCCCCTTGCCAACCCGGCCACACCCCCGTTCCATGTGATCGGCGCCTTCGACGTCGAGACCGCCCGAATGATGGCCGAGACCATCGCCGGAATGTCGGTGAAGAGGGCCTTTGTGGTTCATGGCGAGCCCGGGTGGGACGAGCCCACTCCGGTGGGCCCCTATCACCTCTTCGAGGTGACCGGAGGCTCGGTAGTTCAGTCCATCGAAGACCCATTTGATTTCGGCCTAGCCCGGTGCCAGCCCGAGGATCTCACAGGCGGCGACCCACACTTCAACGCAGCCGCGCTCGAAGCCGTCCTCTACGGCGAGCCAGGCGCTCACCGGGACGCACTGGTACTGGGCGCTTCCCTGGCTCTACGGGTCACCGGGCGAGCCGAGGCTCCACTCGAGGCGGTCGATCAGGCCGCGGCCGCTATCGATGATGGACGCGCCCGCGATCTTCTCGACCGTCTCAGGGCGATGGCCCATGTCTGACTTCCTTTCCAGGATGGCCGAGTCGAGCCGAAGAAGGGCCGACGAGGCAAGGCGCGGGGCTGGCGCGGCCACGCTCACCTCCCGGGCCCGGGACGCCCGGCCGGCCCTGCCTCTCGACCTATCCGAGGACGGGTTCGACCTCATCGCCGAGGCCAAACTGGCCAGCCCGGCCGATGGGAGGCTCGTACCCGAAGGAAGCGGGAGTGCCGCGGTGGTGAAACTGGCCAGGTCCTATGAGACCGCCGGGGCACTGGCGGTTTCTGTCCTCACCGAGCCAGATCGTTTCGACGGGAGTCTCGCCCATCTCGAAGCGGCAGCCGACGCAGTCGATATCCCCATTCTCCGCAAGGACTTCCTGGTCGACCCGATTCAGATTCTCGAGGCGAGGGCGTCGGGAGCGTCGGGTGTCCTCCTCATAGCAAGAATGGTGAGTGGAGAGACCCTGACCGAAATGACCGACCAGGCCTTGAGTCTCGGCATGTTCGTCCTGATTGAGGTCTTCGATGAGTCTGACCTCGCCGCGGCCTCGGTGGTGTTCGCCCGCAACATCCTGATCGGGGTCAACACCCGCAACCTGACCACGCTCGGAGTGGATGCCTCAAGGTTGAAAGCCATGGCTCCTCGGCTTCCCGAGAACTTGCCTGCCGTCGCCGAGAGCGGGATCCATTCACCGGATGACGCCATACAGGCAGTCCGCCTCGGCTACCGCCTCGCCCTGGTCGGCACCGGGCTGGTTACCAGCGCCGACCCCGGAGCCGCCGCTGGTGCACTCATCTCGGCAGGCCGTCGTGCCGCGGGGATCGGAACGCCGTTATGAGGATTCACATCAAGATCTGCGGCATCACCGACGCCACCGGCGCTGACGCCGCAGTCGAGGCGGGTGTCGATGCCGTCGGGTTCGTCTTCGCCGATTCGGTCCGCCGGCTCACCCCCGCCCAGGCAACAGCCATCGCCTCGAACCTCCCTGATGACCTGGATCGGGTCGCGGTGTTCCTTCGCCCCTCCATGCAAGAAGTGACACACGTCCTGGAGCGGTTCGACGCTCGACTCGTCCAGGCGGACCATTCAGCTCTGGCGACGTTGACCTCGTTCCCCAAGCTCCCGGTGTTCAGAGAGTCTCCCACCGTCACTGCAGAGATAGAGACGTATACCGCCACAACGTCAAGCCGAAGGTTTCTCTATGAAGGGCCCCGGAGCGGGGTAGGCCGCAAGGTCGATCACACCGGGGCACGACAGGCCGCTGTCCTAGGTCGGATGACGGTCGCCGGAGGACTCGACCCCGACAACGTCGGTGAGGTGATCCGGGCGATCCGCCCCTTTGGAGTGGATGTCAGCAGCGGCGTCGAGTCGAGGCCCGGGGTCAAAGACCCAGGTCGAATTAGAGCGTTTGTAGAGGCAGTCAGGGAGACCGAAGAGGAACTGGTGACAACATGACCATGACAAAGAACTCACTTCTCGCGGAGCTGATCGAGGGCGCGCCGCCCTCCGACGGGCGATTCGGACCATATGGGGGTCGATTCGTCCCGGAGACGCTGATGGCGGTCTTGCAACGACTTGAACGCAAATCGATCGAGCTTCTCGCCGACTCGGGGTTCAAGGCAGAGCTGAAAGCCGAACAACGGGACTTCATCGGCCGGCCGACGGCGCTGAGCCCGGCGCCCGGTCTTGGTGAGCGGTGGGGCGCCGAGGTCTACTTGAAGCGAGAAGACCTCTGCCACACCGGCGCTCACAAGATCAACAACGCCCTCGGTCAGGCCCTGATCGCCAAGCGGCTCGGCGTCAGCCGGATTGTCGCTGAGACCGGAGCCGGACAGCACGGAGTCGCCACCGCGGCCGCCGCCGCCCGGGTTGGACTGCCCTGCACCGTCTACATGGGGGTCATCGACGCCAGACGTCAGAAACCCAACCTGGAGCGCATGAAGCTCCTCGGCGCCAAGGTGATACTGGTCGAGACCGGCGACCAGACCCTGAGATCGGCGATCGACGAGGCAATGCGTGACTGGGTGTCCGACCCGGACGGCACCTACTACCTCCTCGGATCTGTGGTCGGGCCTCATCCGTACCCGTGGATGGTGCGGGAGTTCCAATCGGTTATTGGGCATGAGGCCCGAAACCAGATGATTGCCCGCGGCGGGGGTCTGCCCGATGTTGCAGTTGCCTGCGTAGGTGGCGGATCAAACGCGATCGGCCTGTTTCGGGGGTTTGTGGGAGATCCCGAGGTCGAGTTGTTGGGAATAGAGGCTGGCGGGAGGGGAGGGGACGGCGACCCTCACTCCGCAACCCTGGGCAAGGGAAGCCCGGGAGTGCTGCACGGAGCCATGACCCCACTCCTCCAGGACGCACACGGCCAGATCGAGGACACCCATTCGATCGCACCCGGTCTCGATTACCCCGGGGTCGGGCCCGAGCATGCCCTTCTCCGCGACCTGGGACGAGCCCGCTACGAGTCGGTCACCGACGACGACGCTCTGGACGCCCTCCACGAGTGCAGCTCGGCCGAGGGAATCCTGCCCGCCCTCGAGTCATCCCACGCCCTGGCCGGGGCAAAACGCTGGGCGGCGAGCCACCCGGGCGCAAGGATCGTGGTCGGCCTGTCGGGACGCGGCGACAAGGACATCCAGCTTCTGACCGGAGAGGTCCCCCATGACTGAGTCATTCGGGTCGGCCGCCATCGGCGAGGCCATCGACGCCGCCTCGGGCACGGCGCTCTGCGCCTACATAACGGCCGGCTATCCCAGTCTCGATGGGTTTGCCGACATCCTCACCGCGGTCGCCGGGACCGCAGATGTCGTCGAGATCGGAGTTCCGTTCACCGACCCCATGGCCGACGGGCTGACCATTCAGCGAGCCAGCCGAGTCGCCCTGGAAAACGGGGTAACCCTCGAATGGATTTTCGAGGTTCTGGGCGACATGGCTCCATCTCTGAAAGCCCCCCACCTTCTGATGGGCTACTACAACCCCTTCCTGGCCTTTGGCCTCGATCGGCTCGGAGTCGCCATGACAGAGACAACGACCTCAGGGCTGATCATCCCTGACCTCCCGATCGACGAGAGCGGTCCGCTACTGGAGACGTTGCAGCCCCGCGGACTCGCCCTGGTGCAACTGGTGACACCCACCACCCCGGAGGATCGCCTCATCCGATTGACATCCGCGGGCGGCGGCTTCGTGTATGCCGTGACCACGACCGGTGTCACCGGAGGCGACGCTGCCCTCCCGACGCAGACGCTCGCCTATCTCGATCGGGTCGGCTCTGCGGCTTCGCTCCCGGTGCTCGCGGGCTTCGGAGTCCGCTCCCGTGACCAGGTCGAGACGCTCTCGGGGCATGTGGACGGGGTGGTCGTGGGGAGTGCGCTGATCGAGGCCATCGACCGGGGAGAGGACCCCGGGGTGTTCCTGGAGGAGTTGCGACCCGCGGCGGTGTCGGCATGATCGTCGTGCTCGGGTCGGAGTGCTCTCTGCGGGACAAGGCCAGGGTGGTCCGGCACATCGAACGGAATGGAGGCCGTCTTCTCCTAAGCGAGATCGGCGACGAGACCCACATCGGCCTGATCGGTCCCGAGGCTCAGGCCCTGGTCGACGATCTCGCGTCGATGCCGGGAGTCACCGAGATCCGAGAGGTGGCGCTCCCATATCCCCAGGTGTCGAGGGAGCATCACCCCGAATCCTCCGAGGTGCGCGTGGGGGACGTTCGCATCGGAGGTGAGGAAGTCGTCGTGATGGCCGGCCCGTGCTCGGTGGAGGGGGCTTCTCAGTTGAGCCTCACCGGCGGCGGCGTCGCCTCCGCCGGCGCACGGATGCTGCGGGGCGGCGCCTTCAAACCCCGCAGTTCTCCATATAGCTTTCAGGGCCTCGGCGAGGAAGGCCTCGTGCTTCTCGCTTCGGTGCGGGCGGAGACCGGGCTGCCGGTGGTGACCGAGGTGGTCGCCCCCGAGGATGTCGAGTTGGTCGGCAGCTACGCCGACATGCTCCAGATCGGAGCCCGCAACATGCAGAACTTCAGGCTGCTGTCCGAGGTCGGCGCCCAGGCCCGTCCGGTGCTCCTCAAACGTGGGATCTCCTCGACGGTCGAAGAGCTGCTGCTGGCGGCGGAATACGTCGTCTCGGCGGGAAACCCCAATGTCGTCCTTTGCGAGAGGGGAATCAGAACTTTTGAGACCTCTACCCGGAACACCTTCGACGTGAGTGCCGTGCCGGTTTTGAAACAGCGGTCCCATCTGCCGGTGATCGTTGATCCGAGCCACGCCGCCGGCGAACGATCTCTCGTCCCCCATCTGGCAAGATCCGGAGTGGCGGCAGGCGCCGACGGTGTCATCGTGGAGGTTCACAATGATCCCGACTCGGCTCTCAGTGATGGCAAGCAGAGCCTCACCCTGGATGGGTTCGCCTCGATGATGGACGAGCTGCGGGCCATCGCCGCCGCCGTTGGCCGTCATGTGGCGCCGGCCCGCCGAGAATGAGTTACTACATTGGACGCCATGTTTGATGCGTTCGCCCAAGTGGCGCAGGGTGCAACCTCACAGCTCACATGGAGTCTCGTTGTCGCCGCCTTTCTTCTCGGCCTGCGCCACGGCATCGATTGGGACCACATCGCAGCAATCACCGACATCGGTGCAACGCAGGAGGAGCCGGGCCGCGGTTTCAAGCTAGGCACGCTCTACGTAGCCGGCCACGCCGCAGTCGTGCTGGCCCTTGGCACCGTGATCATCCTGGTCGGTCTCACCCTTCCGTCATGGGTGGATGCGCTGATGGGCCGGGTCGTCGGCGTCACCCTGATCGCTCTTGGAGTGTTTGTGGTGATATCACTAATCCGGGAGAAGGGCAGATTTCGTCCCCGCAGCCGGTGGATGATCGTCTTCGCATTCGCCCGGTCGGTCCGGGCAAGGCTCAGCCGCTCGTCCGGGCCTCCCGTCCAGCATGACCACCCGCACGCCGCAGCCGGAGACGCTCATCACGAGTCGGCCGAGGAGCCTTCAGTGGAAGCTGCGCCCGGACGACCTCTGCGCGCTCCTGTCCATAGCCATACCCACACGCACGAGTTGGACGTGGCCGAATTCGGGAGCCGATCTGCACTTGGGGTCGGCGCTCTTCACGGAATCGGAGCAGAGACACCGACCCAGGTAGTGCTTTTCCTGGCCGCTGCGGGTGCCGGTGGTGTGTCGGCCGGGCTGTTGGTGCTGGTCATCTTTCTGACCGGTCTCATCCTCTCCAACACGATGATCACCGTGCTGGCGACCTTCGGGTTCCAGCGCGTGGCAAACCGGGCCCGCCTCTATATGGCGATGGGGGCCGTCACCGCCGTGTTGAGTCTGATCGTCGGCACTGTGCTCCTTTTCGGGCAAGACACCCTCCTCCCCGCACTAATCGGCTGACCCCCTCTCCACCGGTTACCTCAGGTACGTGGCGCCATATGTGGCGCTATCCATCCACAGAAAAGGTCACCAACCGCCGTCGACGGTCGATTCGACGGGTTTGCGGTCGTCGGCGACAGCGGAACGCGCCTATGAAGTTTTGTAGATATCTTCAACATCGACCGCCACACTCGGTCGGATGAAGCCCACAAACCTCACCGTCCGCGACGTCTCCTACGAACAACTAGCCGGATCGATTGATCACTCTCTCTTGAAGCCATTTCTGACCCTCGACGAAGTCGTCTCCGGCTGCCAACTGGCAGATGGGTACGGAGTCGTGTCCGTCTGCGTGAGGCCAGGAGATGTCTCGAGAGCCGCCAAGGAGCTCTCGCAGTCCTCAACTGCAGTTGGCACTGTGATCTCCTTTCCGCATGGCGACAGCGTGACGGAAGTCAAGGTCGCCGAAGCCGATCGAGCCATGACTGACGGAGCTGTTGAGCTGGACATGGTTCTCAATATTGGTTGGCTGCTTTCCAGCGAGTACCGCGCGGTGGAGGACGACATCAGAGCTGTCGTGGAGAGATCAGCGGAAAATGTTCTCGTCAAGGTGATCCTCGAGAACGCCTACCTGAGTGACGAGCAAAAGGTGATCGCCTGCCGACTGGTCGAAGCCGCCGGGGGTGACTACGTCAAGACCTCAACTGGATATGCACCCACGGGAGCGACTCTTGACGACCTCCGTCTGATGCGAGCCAGCGTAGGTCCGCAGGTGAAGGTGAAAGCCGCACACGGGGTCCGAACGCTTGACGCCCTGCTGGCCGTCATCGAGGCGGGCGCGGATCGCTGCGGAGCCACGGCGACGGCCGCCATGCTCGACGACTATCGGGAGCGAACCAAGTTCTGAGTACTCCGGCCAACGCAGCACCGATGGCGCCGAGCAAGCTGCCCAACTCGGTGAGAACTATCTGATGCGCCTCGGCCGGCGGCTAGACGAGCTGAGAAGATGCCGCTTCGTCCACCCAGACGATGACATTGCTGTGCATGCGGAGGAAACTGGCGGGCACGCTGGGATCGACGGGTCCGATCAACGTCTGCCGCAAGATCTGAGCCTTGTGCTCTCCAGATACCAATAACCACGCCTCGTCGGAAGAAAGGATCTCCGCAAGGCCGATTGTCATACCCCAACTGGTTGTTGACGTTGTCCCATAGGAGCTCAGCCCGGCCATCGTCTCGTCAGCTAGGGCGACCACTCGAGTGGTCGAGTCGTAGCCCGATCCCGGTTCGTTGAGGCCAAGATGCCCATTGGTGCCGAGGCCGAGGATGACGAGACTCAATCCGTCACGGGCTATGGCTTGGGAGTATCGATCGCATTCGGCGTCGAGATTGGCGGCCTGCGGATTGAGCTTCTCGAGAGCGGGCGGCACCTCGAGTCGGGACAGCAGCATGTCACCCAACATCACATCGCACCGAGCTGGATCACCAGGCTCCAAGCCGAACTCGTCGAGTAGGAACACCTTGGTCCCGGACAAATCGGCATGGCCCGCAATCGCTCGATAGACCGGTTTCGGAGTGCTTCCAGTGGCCAGGCACATTGTCAGTCCGGGACTATCCGACAGACGCTCTGCCCACAGGTCTGCGATGGAATCTGCCCAATCGCGATGGGGTAGGACTTCGAGTTGAAAGCTCACGTTTCGTTCACGAATGCTATTGGGAGAACGTCAGCCGTGGTGGGTTCTCGGTCGGGCCAGGCGGACCGTGAGGTCTCGACCGTCCAGCTCCGAGCCATGCAACGCCTCGATCGCAGCGCGGGCCGCAGGCTGGGGCATGTCGACGAAACCGAACCCCTTGGAGCGACCGGTTCGCCGATCGGTGATGATGGTGGCCTCGTGAACCTCGCCATAACGTCCGAACAGCGTCTGGATGTCTTGGGCGGTGGCTCCCCATGGCAGGTTTGCCACATAGACACTCTGCCCGCCCTTGGTGGCGTTCCGCTGCTGTGGCTTCTTGGGCCGAACATCCGGCCGCGTGGGCGAAGCACTTCGCCTCGGTCCCTCGGGAGCAGGATCACCGATTCGGTGCCCGCCTCGGTGGAGCGCATCGAGACGGGGCGCCTCGATGGGTGCATGCAGATCGAGGTCTCGCTGCATGCGGCGGACGGTCCTCTGCTGCTCGCCAGTCACCAGACTGACGACCATCCCGGAGGCGCCGGCCCGAGCGGTCCGTCCCGACCGGTGAAGGTAGTCCTTGTGGTCGGCGGGGGGATCGAAGTGGATCACGGATTCGACCGCATCGATGTGGATGCCTCGTGCGGCAACGTCAGTGGCGATCAAAGCCTCGGCACGACCGGTCGAGAATGCCTTGAGGGCCCGGTTGCGCTGGTTCTGTGAACGCCCGCCGTGCATGGCAACCGCACCGATCCCGAGCTTGGTGAGCTGTCTGGCGACGCGGTCGGCACCGTGCCGAGTGCGTGTGAACACGATTGAGCGACCAGTCGCGGCGACCACATCGGCGGTGTGCTGAGGACGGTCGTGATGCTCTACCAACCAGAAGTGGTGCCGAGCGTCGATGGTTTCCGAATCCACCGTCCCCGTCTCGTGACGGACAGGATCCCGCTGGTAATCGCGGCTGAGCACCGCGATATCACCATCGAGCGTCGCCGAGAACAGCATCGTCTGTCGACGTTGGGAGGTGCGATCGAGGATTCGCCGCACGGCCGGAAGGAATCCCATGTCGGCCATCCGATCCGCTTCGTCGATGACAACGATGTTGACCTGACTCAGATCGACGGATCGTTGTTCCATGAGGTCTTCGAGCCGTCCTGGGGTGGCCACCAATACGTCGACGCCCTTGCGCAAGGCTGCCTTCTGGGGGCCGTATCCCACGCCTCCGTAGATGGCGAACACAAAGCGGTCGGCTGCCTTGGCGAGCGGAGCCAGATCCTGTTTGATCTGCTCGGCAAGCTCCCTCGTGGGGGCCAGGATCAGCGCCCGGGGTCGATTGCGGCTTGCTTTGTCGACGTTGACCAGCAGAGGGAGTCCGAAGGCGAGCGTTTTGCCGGACCCGGTCGGTGCCTTTCCACACACATCCCTACCGGCGAGAGCGTCGGGGATTGTTACTTCCTGGACGGGGAAGGGCTCGACTATGTCTCGCCTGGCGAGAGCTTGTACGAGCGAGTCGGGTAAGCCTAAATGGGCGAACGTTGTCGTCATGATGACTCCTGGGCCCCGGATGGGGAGTTGAGTGGAATTGGCCGATCTCTCGCTCGACCGGGCGGCGATCATCGCCTTTGGGATCGAGAGTCGGTCGAAGAGGCGGTTCAACCGGGGTGAGAAACTGAGCCGTGCAATTCACTGGGGAAGCGACTTTGCGCTGGCCTCCACCCTGTGCGGCTTGGGGAACGATAACAGGGATCAGTAGCTACGAAGTGATGGAGGTTGACGGAAAAGCGCAGTGTGCTCAGTCGCCGGCTTCCCAGAGGATCGGGAACAAAGGGTGGTCCAGCGGTGCTCCCACTGCCAACTCGTCCTCGAGCCCGGGGAAAGGAGGCGAGGTCCGCCACGGACGCGGGGCGTGCACCATGTCGTCTCCCAGAAATCGAACCGAGAGAACTCGCCGTGGTCTGCGCAACGGGACGCCTGCCGCGGCATGGAGAGTCAGCATGTGAAAGAACACCGCGTCGCCTGGCTCCAGCTCCCAGCCAACGATTCGATAGTCGTCGCGATTGCCATCGATATCAGGAAGCTCGTCAAGCGAATCGGCGGGAAACCACTTTGATTCACCATCGAGAAAACTGCGCGGCATCAGCCAGGGACCATGGTGGGAGCCGGCAACGAAATCCAACGATGCCTCGCGGGCGACAGGGTCGACAGGCATCCACATGCTCACGTTCTTACGGCCCTCAACGTTGTAATAGGGCTGATCCTGATGCCACGGAGTCTTCTGGGCGGTCTGCGACTGCTTCACCAAGACATGGTCGTGATAGAGCCGGACAACGTTCGTCTGCATCAACCCGCCGGCGATGGCGGCGGCACTGGACGTCGTGATGAACTGCTCGAACTCGGGTATGCGTTGCCAGTTGCAGAAGTCTTCGACGAACAGGCCGTCTCCCGGCTTGGAAGCAACCATCGACAGCGGACTCGGCTCGTCGAGCACACGCTCGATTCCGGTTTCAACGAGTGCGACCTCGTCAGTCGAAGCCACACCGCGCACGCAAACGACGCCGTCACGCTGGAAGGCCTCGATCTGCTCCGAACTCACCTGCATTTAGTCGCCAAGCTACTACCGGTGGCAGACTGCCAGCCTGACCCTTAATCAGTCCAAACAAACCTCTTGCATTCTGTTTGACTGTCGTATACCATCGAACGTATGTTCGGTAGAGAATCCGAGGTCGAGTACGCGGCCTACGTAGAATCGGAGCTGTCCGCCGTCGAATATGAGCTGTTGACCGCCCAACAATGGGCCGAACATGTCGACCAGCCCCAGGTCGAGTGGATCCCCTCGGATTTGGAGAAGATGACACCGGGCCCTGATCTGGCCGCCATCCTCTCAGGTTTGGACCCCTGCCAACTGTCCGGTTACGACCTGGTGGCGGTTCTGTGTGCCCAGCAACGTCAGACCTCCCATGATCAGGCCCGGTTGTACGCGGTGATGGTCGAAGTGTCACACCGCACCGACCCCGAATCCGGGTGGAGCGATGAGGCGGTCGAGTTCGCTTCTGATGAGATCCGTACTGCGTTGACCCTGACCCGACGGGCCGCCGACAGTGAACTTGGGTTGGCCACCGACCTCAAAGAACGTCTCCCCACCCTATGGGCCGCCTTCGACGCGGGTGACATCGACCTGCGACGAGCCAAAACGATCGTCTACGGCATCTCGCATCTACCCGAGGGAACCGCCCGCCGGATCGTGGAACGGGTGGTCGAACAGGCTGCGAAACTGACCACCGGCCAGTTGGCGGCTCGGATCCGCCGTCTCTGCGTCGAAACCGACCCCGACGACGCCAAAACCCGTTACCAACAAGGAGTGGAGGAACGGCGGGTGGTGTCGGAGGCGAACCCCGACGGAACCGCCAGCCTCCTCGGCTATCAACTCCCGATATACCGGGTCACCGCAGCATCACAACGGATCAACCAGTTAGCCAGATCCCTCAAAACCAAGGCTGAAACCAGAAGCATCGACCAGATCCGAGCCGACGTGTACCTCGACCTCCTCCAAGGCCGCAACCTCCAAACCGGATCCAGTGGCGGGAGTCTGGACATTCACGTCGAGTTGACCACCCTCGCCGGATTAGACGACCACCCCGCCGAACTGGCCGGGATGGGCCCGGTGATAGCCGACATCGCCCGTCAAGTAGCCGCCGACCAAGCCCACTCCCGGTGGAGCTATACGGTCACCGACAACGGAGAGCCCGTAGCCACCGGCACCACCCGGAGAAGACCCACCGCGTCGATCAAACGACAGGTCCGCGCCCGGTACCCGGTCTGCATCTTCCCCGGATGCCGTATGCCCGCACAGCGCTGCGACCTCGACCACCGCAAACCCTGGGCCCAAGGCGGCCCAACCAACACCGACCATCTCGCCCAAGTCTGCCGACACGACCACATCCTCAGAGACCACGGCTGGCAACTACAACGACTCGAAAACGGCAACCACCAACACACCAGCCCACTCGGCCACACCTACACCACCAGCCGAGCACCCCCATAGATCAACCGGCAACCGGGGATGCGCTCACAATGCAACTGCTGTGAGTGGCTTGATCAGGACAATGCCCGCGTCGTTGTACGCCGCACCCGAAATGCAGCTGAGGCCCGGCACATTCAAGGTCTGAGGCGGATATGTCCAGCTTTCCTATTGGCTATTCAGATCTTCTCGAGCCACCGTGTAGGTGGCGTTCCCCGGCTGATACCACGCCATCGTGACTTCGTACTCTTGCCCGGTCTCTGCGATCACACGAGGAAGCGGGTCTCCTGAGGCCGAGGCAACGATGATCCGACCTTTTGTGTCAACCACGAGCACGTACTCGCCGTCGGGCGACCACTGTGCTTCATTGAAGTGATAGTTCGATGGTGCGCTGTCTGAGCCAAAGAGATCCCTAGTAGATCCGTCGGGTGACGAGAGGACGACCGTTGTACCGCCCTCTTCCACGCGGACCCGGGTGCCGTCCTTTCGGGTCTGCCGGTGGTCTGAAAAGAGGAAGTTGGGATCGTTTGCGTAACTTACGGTCTCAAAGGCCCCGCCCTCCACGGGCTCGATCAACGCCAGGCCAAAATCGTGGAACCCTGGCTCGAACTCGTTGAATTGGCCGAAGCTCTCAACGATCAACCAGCCATCATCGGTCCACGCCATGCTCCATCCGATCTCGTCACGGCAGGTGATCTTGTCTGCTTGCCCTTCAGGGAACTCGACTACGTAGACGCACCGGGATCCGAATTCGTCGGCATGGTCCGAGTCTTCGGGAATGGAGTACGCGATCAGCCCGGAGAGCTCCGGATCGGGTTCTTCGGCCAGCGGCGGGTACTCCGGGGTGGGTACGAAACCAAATATGACGATTACCGCGATGGCGACAATCACGATGCCGCCCGCCACCAGAGCGGCCGTGGTAGATCTGTTCGCCTTAGTCATCAGAGGACCTCAACCTTCCGGCGGCGGGATGCAGCCACCGCTCCGATCACCAATAGGGCCGCAACGACCACGAGGGCAACAGCCACGGCGAGCTCAGACCCCCCGAAGATCTCCTGGGCCACCTGCACCGAGAAGACAACGACTCCGATGGCACCTGTGATGAGCAGACCGATCCGCCCGAGTCGGGCTCCCGAGACAAGGATCAGCGTCACGGTGATGACACCGAGCGTCAGCCCATGGGGACGGAATGGCTCAGTTGCGGTCATTTGGGCTCCGACGAGTGCTGCGGCGGAGCCGACCACCATGCCGGGTCGAGTCGGTGGTGTGTAACCGGCCCAGGAAAGGATCGTCCAGGCGACCCCGATGGCCCATACGGCTAGTCCATAGAAGGAGCTGTGCGTGTTGTCATTGAGCACCGCCATGAGCGAAGTCGCCGATCCGATGATGGCAAACAAGAGGATCACATTGCCGAGAGCGCTCTTGTTCAGCATCCATGTGATGCCTGCGACAGCCAGTGCAGACACGGAAGCGCTGAGGGCCACTGCTGCCGCTTCGGCGTCGAACAGACCGGCTGCGAGAAGCCCGGCGGTCGTCGCCGTGCCGACCGCCGAAGCAGCCCACAAGACGGACTTGAGCCGGCGGCCGGGTGCTGAGCTCTTCCGCACGAACGCTCCGGCGGCAATGAACACAACCGTGAGGAGGCCGGCGAGGCCCACCTGCCCGGCCTCAGTGAGGTCGGGGATGATTCCTGACATGAAGAAGAACGCCGCGGCGACGGCCATCGCCCCACCCAGGTATCCCACGGCCTCAACTCCGGCTGATACCCCGGTGACCTCGCCGCCGTCTGATGGTTCGGGTGCGTCCCACCCCTCGTGGGTGCGGATGGACGCCAACTGGTCTTCGCTGAGCAGGCCTGCTGCGCCCCACTCTCTGACCTTTCTCTCCAAGTCGCTCATGATCTGATCTCCTCGAGATGGTTGCCACGAGTTATGGCATGCCATGAGTCCAATATCACTGGCATCGAGAAAGCTGATATCGGGGTGTTCCCCGATGGGCTCGTGTCAGTCGGGGTAAACCCCGATTGACAGCTGATGCTGGGACGTACGGCGGGTTGTCGGCACGGCAAGCAATTCGATCTTGCGGCGCTTGACCGTGTGACGAAGGGGCCACGCAATAGTCTGTGGGTCGGATATGAGGGAGCCTCTCATCCAGCCACGCCACTCTTGGTGGCGTTCGTTCAGCGTCTCGACCGCCCTGGCGTTCGCAGCAGTGTTGCTGGCAGCGCCGGCTCTGGCGGCCGGCACGATTGTTTTGGATCCGTCGCAAGGTCTGGCCGGCGACACGTTCCAGATCTCCGGTCAAGGGTTCGCCAATAGAGAACAGGTCCAGATCACATGGGATGGCAATCCTCTCGGCGGACGGACTCGCACGAATGCTGATGGGACTTTCACTCTCTCCCCCACCGTCCCCACCGACGCCCAGCCCGGGGCACATGCGATTATGGCCACGGGCCGGAAGAGTGGGCTGACCGCCGAAGCCATCTATAACGTCATCGACTCGTCGGCGACCACCACCACGACAATCGCCCCGGGAACTACCACCACGACTACCGCCCCGGGGACTACCACCACGACTATCGCCCCGGGGACCACCACCACCGTCGCTTCGGATACGACCACAACTTCCGCCGACGGAGAGGGCACCGCGACGACTGTGGCGGAGGAAGAGGACACCACCACTACCACCGCCGGTGCCGCCACAGAGGAGGGCTCCTCGGTGGTGGTCACCGAGTTCTCGGTGAAGCCCAGCGAGGCTGGAGCGGGCTCACAGATCGAAGTAGCCGGGATGCTCACCGGCAAGCTGGCGAAGGTGCATCTCTGGTTGGGCGACCAGCGTTTCGGGACGCCCATAACGGTGGAGGAGAACGGTTCGTTTCGGGCAACGAGAACGATCCCCGACCTGACACCCGGTACCTACTGGCTGAGGTTGAAGACCCCTAATGGGCGGGTGCTGGCAACCAGCACATTCCACGTACTAACGGAAGCGGAAGGTGTGACTACAACGGTTCCGGAACAAGATGGCGACTCCGATGCCAGCGACATTTCGACGATTCTGTGGGGAGCGATTCTCGTAATTCTGTCGTTGACCGCCATAGCGGTGTGGTGGATGTGGCGAAGATCCTCCGACCACGAGAATTCGGCGGGCAAGCCGCCCGCCGAAGGATCACCCGAAGATGAGCCCGAAGGTGGCGACGCCGACTAACCCGAGTTGGACGCAGGCACTACGGGTCAGAAGGACTATCCACCATCTCCTGGCCTGAGCCGATCAATTGGTTGCCATGCCAGCGAGCTGACTCGAGTATCCCTCTGACCTCGTTGTTGGGGTTTATGGCGCCAAAGGCTTCGCTGGCACGGAGCAGCTCTGTTGCCAGGGGCTGCGGCGGCGACTGTCGATCAAGTCGCGGGACTTGTCGTCTAGCCGCCTTTGACGTGCCGCTCAGCTTGCGCATCCTGGACGTTGGCGAGGAAGTGCTGGGTTGTGTTGGCGATTAGTTGGTCGCTGATTGTGGTGCGCAGCATGATGTGTTGTGCGAAGAGTGGGCCGGCGAGTTGAGCTGCGGTTTCGTCGACGTCGTCAACGGATGGCAGGTCGCCTCGTTGTGTGGCGGCGGTGAGGATCTCGCGGATGGGTTGGAGGACGCCGTTCACAAAGCGGCGTTGAGGGGCGACGAAGGCTTTGTCGCGGTTGGCGTGGTCAAGCAGAGTTGC
>JACZUI010000045.1 GCA_022573225.1 Acidobacteriota bacterium | reverse complement strand
ATCCTGATAGTCGGCGAAAGGCTCGGCCTTCTTGTGAACGTGGCGATCGAAAATCGCCCATGCGATACCACCAGGCTGCGCCAGCACGGTGACCGCGGATTCCGAGTATCCGATGGTCTCGTTCTGAAATCGGGCTCCGCTCGAGTCGACGAGCAGCCCGCCGTTCATCATTGTGGTCCAGGTCAAAAGGACACCATGCGGGCTGGCCACCGACCCGTGGCCCTGGTAGGCCCCAAGACTCGAAGTATCTCCACCAAGACGGCCCCCAATCATCAGGGCGTCACCGCGACTTCCATCGCCACCGTGGTAGAGCCCGTTGGCGATCTCGGGAATATGGCGGCGGACCATCTCGCTGTTGGCGCCAAAGCCGTTGGTCGCCAAGATCACCGATCTCGCGAGGATCACATCCTCAGACCCGTCGGGCCGGGCAGCAATGGCTCTCAAGCCACCATCAGCCTCTTCGACATCCGTGATCCGGCTCGGCACCACGAGGGTGATCTCGCTTCTGCTGGATGCGGCCTCGAGGAGGTGACGAAGGAGAGTGCGTCCCGACCGATCCGGAACACAATGGTGTCTCTGTCTCGAGTTGCCGGGGTATCGAAAGTCGGTGACGAGCTCCAGGGGTACCCCGCATTCGTCTGCCAGCCATTCGACAAGTCGAGGGGAGACGTCGGCAAGGGCCCGTGCCACAACGGGATCGGCCTTGCCCTTGGTCTTCGCCATGATGTCCCCATATAGAAGATCGGGTGAGTCCTCGATTCCGGCCTTCCTCTGCCATCTGCTTCCACCGGCAGGGATCATCGACGTACTCATCGCGGTGTTGCTACCGGAGCGAAAGGTGTCCTGGGCCTCCAGCAGCAAAACCGAGGCACCAGCGTCGGCACCCGATATCGCAGCTGCCAAACCGGCGGCGCCGGCTCCGGCAACCACGATGTCTACGTCGGTGGACCCCATGCCACAACCCTATTAGGTAGGGTCGGCATGATGAGGGACAGTGGGTTCAAGGTGCTTGTGCTGGTGCCGTTCCCCATGACCTCAGACCAGTTGGCGAAGCGAGAAGAGCAGACACACGAGGCCGAGCTCCCGGAGCGAGTCGAGTTCCACTACCGCACCACAAAGGCGGCTCCCTCCAACTACGTGTCGGCCATGGACTACGTCCTCGCAGATGTGACCTTGTTCGAAGCCGGGATGCATGCCGCCGACGAGGGATACGA
Source organism: Acidobacteriota bacterium (assembly GCA_022573225.1). Lineage (GTDB taxonomy): Bacteria > Actinomycetota > Acidimicrobiia > Spongiisociales > ZC4RG35 > JACZUI01. Next base: position 18,864 of record JACZUI010000045.1, on the reverse strand, counting down.
CGCGGTGTGCATCGACACCGTCAGCGACTCCGGAGCGGCCGCTTTGCGGTCGGTGCTCGACATTCCCGTGATCACTCCCGGCAGAACCATGTTCATGACGGCCCTGATGCTCGGGCGTAGGTTTGGAGTGCTGTCCATGTGGGAGAGATGGTTCGGTCTCTACGAACGAACCCTTCGGGAACTCGACATCGAGGATCGCTGTGCAGGGATTCGGTCGATCGATGCCCAGCCCGACAGCCGGAATCTGTTCACGGGTAAGGAGGAAGACCTTCTCCCACGTCTTCATGATGCTGCTCGCCGTCTGGTCGACGAGGATGGTGCGGACGTCATCTGTCTCGGTTCAACGACCATGCATCAGGCGCACCAATACCTCCAAGAGCGCCTGCCGGTCCCGGTCTTGAACCCCGGCCCGCTCTCCTATCTCACCGCCGAGGCCACCCTGGCGCTCGGCCTCACACACAGTCGAATGGCCTACCCCAAGCCTCTGGTGCCGAAGTTGCAGATGATTTCCGAGATGCTCGAAGCAGCTGCTGTTGTGGATCGATCATGAAAAAGGTGGCGGTCATTGTCCCATTCGCGCTAGACGAGGCCGATCTCGCCAGACGACGCGCCCAAACGGAGGGCGTGAGCCTTTCGGCTGACATTGAGTACGACTTCGTCCCGGTCAAGGCAGGACCGTCAAGCTTTCAGAGCCCTCACGACTGGCTGTTGCTCGATGTGGCCGTGCTTGAGGCGGGTCTCGATGCAGAGGATCGGGGCTACCGCGCGGTTGTCGTCGACAGTGCGAGCGACTCCGGAGTCGACGCCTTGCGCTCCGTCCTCGATATCCCGGTAGTCGGGCCCGGCCGGGCGTCGATGCTCTTTGCGCTGACATTGGGAAAGAGATTCGGCGTGCTCGCCCAGTGGGAGCCGGCGTTGGCCCGACTGGAGAAGTCCCTCACCGAATGGGGCCTGCGGAAACACTGCGCCGGTGTTGAGCACTTCGACACTGAACCAGACTTCGAGAAGCTGATAGGGGACAAGAGCGAAGCAGTGATCCCAAAGATGGAGGAGGCCTGTGGCAGGCTGATCGAGTTGGGGGCGGACGTGATATGTCTTGGCTCCACGACGATGCATGAAGCTCATCGGGTTCTGGCCGAGCGTCTGCCGGTGCCGATCATCAACCCTGGCCCATTGTCCTACAAGCTGGTCGAGGTCCTGCTGGCGACCGGCTTGTCCCACAGCCGCCGGGCGTATCCAAAGCCCCTGGTGCCCAAGCCAGAGATGATCCATGCCATGCTCGACTCGGCCGCCGGGAGACCCTCAGGTTGACCGACAAGGATCGTGCAGAAGCAGCAATAGATGCTGTCTCCCGCTTTCTACGTTTGGTAGAAAGCCGCGACCTCGATGCCGCCTCGCAGTACCTGGCCCCTGATGCCGAGATCGTCTTTCCGGGAGGTCGCCGATTCGCGGATTTGCAATCCCAGGTCGAGTCTTCCCGAGATCGCTTCCAAAAGGTGACCAAGACATTCGAAACGTTTGACGTTGTCACCTCCGGCACTGATCTGGTCGTGTATCTCACGGGGCGACTCTCCGGGGAAGACGCTTCTGGCCATTCCTTCCAGGAAGTTCGCTACGTTGATCGTTTCGTGATCAAGGATGGGCTGATTACCAAGCATTGGGTGTGGAATGATCTTGCCGAATCCGGGGTCGTCAGGTCCGGATCCGGAGGACGGCTGTCTCCGGAGGAGTCGCCCGGTTCATGACTTCATCCAGCATTGTTGAGTGGGCGGTCATTGCCGGTGCCTCTGGTGCGCTCGGGAAAAACATCGTCGAGCGCATGGTGATTCGGGGTCTCGGAGTGATCGCGGTTGCCCGAACCGCCGAGGGTCTCGAATCGCTCGCGGCAGTTCACGACGCCGTGCACCCTTGTGTCGCCGATATCACATCCGACGAGTCGGTCGCGCTGATTCGGGATGCCCTGCCAGGAACCTGTCGCGCTGTGATCAATGCGGCCGCGGCACCGCTCGGCGGTCATATCGACGACGTGTCGCCGGACGCTGTGCTGGCAGCGGTCGACGTCAAGATAAACGGGACCTTGCGCCTGATCCGGGCCGTTGAATCGAGGCTCGTCGAAGACTCACGCGTGATCGTCCTGGGCGGGAATCTTGCCTACGACCCGATTCCCGAGGCGGTAACCGCAGGCGTGGGGAATGCCGCACTGGCCAATCTCGTCAGACAGCTGAGCCGCTCCCTGGGGACACGGAAGATCACATCTCACGTGGTGGCTCCGGGACCGGTTTGGACCGAGCGTCTCCAGGTCTTGGTGGCGGACACGGCCCGCGCCCGGGGAGTGTCCGAAGATGATGTGATCGCCGAGATGAGACAACGCTCTCCGATCGGGCATCTGGTGACCATCGATGAGGTCGGATGGGCTGTCGAGATGCTTCTGGCCCCTGAGGCGCGGGGACTCACAGGAGGGACAATCTTGATGGACTCGGGACAACGGTCTGCCATCCCTTGAATCGCACCAGAGCGGTCGTGCTTCCGATATCTCTACTATGCTCAACGATACAGCGTTCCGCTCAGCGGAACACAGCGTTCTAGGCACTGAATCAGCTACTTGCGGGGTTTTCCCGGGAGCGGCACAGGAGGAGTGAGGATGGAGAGAGGCACGATGACACGCAGGCGCTGGCCACGGTGGGCCGGGCTCCTGTTATCGCTTGCACTGGTGGCTGCGGCATGCGGCGACGGTGACAGCGAAGCGACGACCACGACAGGTGAAGCCGAACCAGTGACGACGGAGGCCGCTGCCACGGTCCCGGGTTTGGTTGAGGAGGGCAAGTTGCTTGTGGTGACGACGGGGAACTTCCCGCCGTTCACGATGATCAATGAGGACTCTGGCGCCAACGAGGGCTATTCGATTGATCTGGCTCAGGAGGTTGCCGACCGTCTGGGTTTGGAGTTGGAGCTTCCCACGGTGGACTTTGTCGCCGAGATGGAAGGTCTGGCTTCGGGTTTGTATGACATTGCAGACTCCGGGATCTGGCCTAACACGGAACGTCAGGAGGCAGGGTTTGTCTTCTCACGTCCGATGACTTCGACTGGGATCATTGCCCAGGTTCGGGCTGAGGATGAGGATTCGGCCGGGTTCGCCAATGTGACCGGTCTGATCATCGGTGGGATTCAGGGCAGCAGCCAGGAGAAGCATGTTCTGGATAATGAGGCCGAGCTTGGCTATGCCGAGTATCTCGGTTTCCAGGGTGCTGCGGAGGCTCTCACCGGTCTGCTTCAGGGGAGGGTCGACCTGCTGGTTCAGGATTCGCTGGTTGCCGGCTTCGCTGCCGTCCAGAACGACGAGCTGAGCGTTGCGGGTCCGACGATCCTGGCACATCCTCTGTCGTTCACCTACCAGACCGGCAACGAGGGAAAGCGTGACGCCATCGATGTGGTGATCAACGAGATGATCGCCGATGGGGCCGTCGCCCGGATCCAACAGAAGTGGTTCGATCGTTGCATCCCCATACCCGACGACATCAACCAGGGAGAGCCCTACACCACGATGCCCGAAGGGGATTGTTGAAATCCGATCTGACTAGAACTGAGAAAGGAGCCTCCGGCAGGAGGCTCCTTCTCGCTTTGCTTCAGTTCGTTCATCGCGCCGCTAGTTTCTGATTATGGAACTCGACTGGAGTGTTGTCGGCCGATCATGGGATCTACTGATCGGCGGTACCTGGGTAACTCTCCAACTGTTCGTCTGGTCGCTGGCGCTCGGCACCGTGCTGGGCCTGATCCTGGCGTTGATGCGCTTGTCGAGATTCCGAGCTCTTCGCTGGCTGTCGCTCGGTTACATCTGGCTTTTCAGAGGCATCCCGGTTCTGGTGGCTCTCTTCTTTGCCTTTTTTGTGTTCGGGAGACAGATTGGCCTTTCCCCGCTCCAGGCCGGCATCCTTGGTCTTGGTACCAGCGCTGCTGCCTATAAGGCCGAGATCATTCGAGCCGGAATCATGTCCGTGGATCCGGGTCAGTACGAGGCTGCCGAGGGTCTCGCCATGACCCGACGTCACTACATGAGGAGGATCATCATCCCCCAAGGGATCAGAGTCATGGTGCCGACCTACATGAGCAACACGATCCTGGTGCTCAAGGTCAGCTCAGTGGCGGTGGCAATCGGCATCGTCGAGCTCACCGGGATCACCAGGCAACTCTCGAACTCCACCAACCGTCCGATTGAACTTTTCACTGCGGCCGCGTTCATATATCTCATGTTGACGACGGTGCTTGTGATCGTGCAGGAAATCCTCGAACGCCGGTTTTCTCTCAAGACATGAGTGAGGGATAGACATGGACTGGGATGTTGTTTTGGAGTCCTTTCCCCTCATCTGGAAAGGAGCGTCGAAGACGCTATCCCTGTTTGCCTGGTCGTTGGCCTTCGGGACGCTTGCCGGCTTGGCGGTCGCCTTGATGAAGCTGTCTACGACCAAGTCGGTTAGCCGGTTCGCCACGCTGTTCAGCTGGCTGTTTAGGGGGATTCCGTTGCTGATCCTCCTCTTCTTTGCCTTCTTCGCTCTTCCCGAGGTCGGTTGGCTGCTGAGTCCGTTTTGGGCGGCCGTCCTCGGTCTGTCTCTATGGACCGCGGCATATCAGGCAGAGGTCATCCGCTCCGGCATCATTGCGGTCGATCTAGGGCAGACCGAGGCATCGGATGCGCTTGGCATGACCAGGAGCCACAGCATGAAGAGGATCATCCTTCCTCAGGGCATCCGAATCATGCTCCCGCCGTTCACCAGCAACGCCACCACTCTTCTCAAACAGACGTCCCTGGCGACCTTGGTGACGGTGCCTGAGATGACTCTGCTCACCCAGCGAATATTTAGCAACAACTTCAAGTTCATCGAGCCGATCTTTGTGCTCGCGATGATCTATCTGGCCATGACCACTGTCCTCGTCGTGGGTCAACAGATCGCTGAGCGAGCTTTTAGGTTGAAGACATGAATTCCGACGTGCTTGTCAGGGTCTCGGGACTGCACAAGTCCTTTGGTGACTCGGAGGTTCTCAAGGGCATAGATTTCGAGGTGAACCGAGGCGAGGTTGTTGCGATCATCGGCCCATCTGGCTCGGGCAAGACCACCATGCTGCGGTGTGTGAACCTTCTCGAGCGCCCCACGGCGGGGCGTATTGAAGTCGATAGTCGCGTGCTTTGTGAGGAGTTGCCGGACGGGTCGATGAGCTTCTCGAAGAAGGCCGAGATCCGCGCTATCCGCGAGCACGTTGGCATGGTGTTCCAGAGGTTCAATCTGTTTCCCCATTTCACGGCTCTTGAGAACGTGATCGAGGCGCCGATGGCGGTCAAGGGACTGTCGCGATCTGATGCCGAGGCACGAGCGCATGAGCTACTCGAGTCGGTCGGGCTAGGCCACAAGGCGGATTCCTACCCACTTCAGCTGTCCGGTGGGCAGCAACAGCGTGTCGCAATAGCCCGTGCCCTGGCAATGGACCCCGCCTTGATGTTGTTCGATGAAGTGACCTCGTCAGTCGACCCCGAGTTGGCAGGAGAGATCCTCCAGGTGATGAAACGTCTTGCTCAGGAGGGGATGACGATGCTCGTGGTCACCCACGAGATGGGCTTCGCAGCCGAAGTGGCAGACCGGGTCCTGTTCATCGACCACGGCCTGATTGTCGAGGAAGGCTCCGCAAAACAGGTGCTGGCGAATCCGAAGAACGCCAGAACTCGTGCGTTTCTGCGGGCAGTGCTGGAGCGAGCACCAATGGCCGAGGAGGGAGACCCAGCTCCGGAACCAGCCGGGAGCTCCGCACCAGGGCTGTCTCAAATCGTTGAGGGGAGCGACGATGTTGAGCAGTAGTGCCCATGACCACTCGGAATCATGTCAGTAGTCGGTATCTGGGACGACCTGCTGTCGGAGACCGATCGCAAGGTCATCGAGAACGCAGGCTATGGGAAGGCGCGTGGCTTGGGGAACACCCCGCTGCTCACGGTCATAGATTGTCAGTACAACTACATCGGGGCCGATGAGCCCATCCTCGACCAGCAGGATCGGTGGCCGGCCGGAGGGGGAGCCGAGGCGTGGACAGCGGTTCGGGTTGCCGGAAGCCTCCTCGATGTGGCCCGAGACGTCGGTGTGCCCGTGCTCTACACGCGCAATGTGCAGAAGCGAACCATGCGATTCGACTCGTTTGCCGGGAAGTCGACCTGGGACAAGGCGGCGACACTCGACGGCACCGAGGGAAGTCGGATCGTCTCGGAGATCGAGCCTCACGACGATGACCTGGTCCTGGACAAGAGCTATGCGAGCGCATTTTTCGGGACTCCGCTGCTCACGTACCTGGTCGGGCTTGGCATCGATACCTTGGTGATCATGGGTGTCTCGACGAGCGGATGCGTGCGAGCCACCGCAGTCGACGCGGTTACACGCGGTTTCAAGGTGGCCGTTGTGGCCGACGCCGTTGCCGACCGCATCGTCTCATCGCACAAGGTCGCCCTTCTTGACATGTGGATGAAGTACACCGACGTCATCTACTCGGCGGAGGTACAGACCTACCTACGTTCGGTGGGCGGATGATGGCCGATCTGGCCATCATCAATGGAACGGTTGTTGTTCCCGGCGGTGACCCGACTCCCATGGACATCGCGGTGACGGACGGGAAGATCATCGGGCTAGACGATCCGGGATGGGTCAACGACGCAGGCCAGACCATCGACGCGAAAGGCCTTCATGTCTTCCCCGGAGCCATCGATCCTCACATCCACTTGGGTGGTTATCAGCCTCTGGAGACGGACACCGGGCCGGGCACTCGACTCGCTGCTCTTGGCGGTGTCACGACAATCGTGAATTACTTCAAGGCCACCGGTTCCTATCTCGAGTTGGTGCCGGAATACATAGAGACCTATCAGCGGTGGTCCCATGTTGACGCCGCATTCCATCTCCAGCTTCTTACCGAGCCCCATCTGGTCGAGTTGGAGGAAACCACTCGCAGATTCGGAATCACCTCCTACAAGATCAACCTGGCGTGGAAGGGTCGCGAAAAGGCCGTTTTCGACAGCGATCGGCCTGTCGATAACGGCTGGGTTTGGTCGGTGATGGAGGCGATGAAGGAGATCGCTCCCGACATCATGGTCCTCAATGTTCATTGTGAGAACCAGGAGCTGAAGAACGAGGCCAGACGGAGGATCGCCGACGAGATGAGCCCCGATCTGGAGTTCTACGAGCGGCTGGCTCCGGACTTCAGCGAGACCGACAGTGTCCTATCGATGATGCTTCTTGCCCGGGTCACCAGCGTCAGGACCTATCTCGTGCATCTGAGTTCCCGGCTCTCGATGGAAGCGCTGGAATTGCCCTGGGCGCAGAACAAGCGGCTGTTCGGCGAGACCTGCCCTCACTATCTGATGCACACGGTCGACTCGACAGCGGGACTCGAGGCGACGGTCAGCCCTCCGGTGCGCCACCAGGAGGATCAGGATGCACTCTGGGAGGCTCTGGCCGACGGGCGTCTGAGCACGGTGGGAAGTGACTCCAACCCGATTCTGCGGGACGCGAAGATGGGCGACGGTGAGTTCTGGTCGGTGAAGCCAGGCTTTGACGGTGTTGGCATGATCGTTCCCAGTCTTATCGACGGCGGGTATCACCGGAGGGGGCTGGGCCTTGGTCGCATCGCCGAGATCATGGCGGAGGCGCCGGCCAAGATCTTCGGGCTCTACCCGGATAAGGGCACCATCGCCCCGGGGTCGGACGCGGACCTGGTTCTCGTCGACCTCGAGAAGGAGTCAACGGTCGGACCGGAGGCCACCGCCGAGCATTCCGACTTCTCGATATTCGCCGGTATGACACTCCGCGGCTGGCCAGTGGCAACGATCTCCCGCGGCGACCTCATCGCCCAGGACGGCCAGGTGCTGTCCGAGCCAGGCCGCGGGAAATACATACCCCGAGCGGTGTAGACGCAGACATGGCTATGACTCTGGCCGAGAAGATCATCGCCCGGGGCGCTGGGCTGTCCGAGGTGTTTCCCGACGAAGTCCATTGGGTCGACGTCGACCTTGCCATGATCCACGATTCGGGCGGGCCGCGTCGAATCTGGCCGATGCTCGACGATCTTGGGGTCGGAGTGTGGGATCCGGATCGGGTGGTCCTGGTCGCCGACCACTACGTGCCGGCGCAGGACACCGGCGCCGCTCGAATACTTCAGACCACTCGCTCGTTCGCCGCCGAGTTCGGGATCACCACGTTCTACGAAGCCGAGGGGATTTCCCACACGCTTCTAGTTGAAAAGGGCCATCTCAGGCCGGGGATGCTCTATGTCGGTGGTGACTCACACACATGCACCGGGGGAGTGCTGGGTTGTCTGGCTCTGGGGATGGGCTCGACCGACCTGCTCGGCGTGCTGGTCACCGGCCGGACCTGGCTTCGAGTGCCCCACACCATCGATGTTCACCTCGAGGGCTCCCTACGGAGAGGTGTCACCGCAAAGGACTTGATGCTCACGATGATCGGCGAGAAGGGTATGGCGGGTGCGGTCTACCGGGTACTCGAGTTCTCCGGGCCCGCGGTCTCTGCCATGTCGATCGATGAGAGAAGCGTGCTCACCAACATGTGCGCCGAGATTGGAGCCAAGACCGGTGTGATCGCAGTCGACGAGGTCACGATCAGCCACTTCCAAGACCTTGGAATCGAGGTCGACGAAGGCCCTTCGTCGGACAGTGATGCCCGCTTTCTCGAGACCTGGCACTACGACGCATCCGAGACGGTTCCGGTGATCGCGCGACCGGATCGTCATGACGACGTGGTGCCGGCGGCCGACTTCGACAACACTCCGATCGGCCGGGCCTACATCGGTGCCTGTACCGGCGCCAAGTACGCCGACCTTGCGATGGCAGCCGAGGTGTTGGCGGGTCGTCGAGTTGCGCGGGGTGTGGTCCTTCAGGTCGCTCCGGCTTCGGTGGGAGCGCTGTCCCGGGCGATGGCAGACGGCACGGCTCAGATTCTGCTGGAGTCGGGTGCCCAGCTGCTCTCAACCGGGTGCGGTGCCTGTCCCGGAATAGGCAGTGGTGTGCTCGGGCCGGGCGAAGTGTGCATCTCCACCACCAGCCGCAACAGCCGAGGACGTATGGGAAGCCCCGAGTCGAAGGTGTATCTGGGCTCCGCCTATGCGGTGGCGGCCGCAGCGGTGGCAGGCGAGATCATCGATCCTCTGACACTCATGGGGGTTCCCGCGTGAAGCCACTTCAGGGGCGTGTGTGGAAGTTTGGTGACGACATCGACACCGACCTGATTATCCCCGGCCGATTTCTGGTTCTCGAACCCTCCGAGATCGCTCTGCATGTGATGGAGGGGATACGCCCCGGGTTTGCGGAACTGGTCGGGGAAGGTGACATAGTCGTGGCCGGGGACAATTTCGGATCGGGCTCGAGCCGTGAGATGGCGCCCCGAGCGCTGAGGAAGGTGGGAATCGTGGCGGTGGTGGCGAGATCGTTCTCGCGGATCTTCTTCAGAAATTCCATCAACGTCGGTCTGGCGCCGGTCGAGTGCCCGGATGCCCACGTTATCGAGGAGGGCCAGTCGATCAGGATCGACTTCGATCGAGGCGAGGTTGTGATTGTCGAGACCGGGAAGCGACTGGTGGCCGTGTCCTTGCCCGATGAACTGGCGGCGATCATGGAGGCGGGCGGGATGGTCGAATTCCTGCGGACCAGAGTGAACGGGTCTCAACCATGACCAGCGGCCCGCTCCAGTTCGACAACCTGCTCGAGACTCAGACGCCGATCGTCGCTCCCGGCACGTTCAACGCCCTTTTCGCCCGTTTGATCCAGGAGCAGGGCTTTCCCGCTGTCTACATCTCGGGGGCAGGAGTGGCCAACTCCCTGCTCGGCAAGCCAGACCTTGGCCTCGTATCCATGGAAGAGATGGTCATGATCGCCCGCCTCGTGTGTGATGTGGTGACGATTCCGGTTATCGCAGACGGAGACACCGGGTACGGCGGGGTCCACAACGTGGCTCGGGCCGTTTCGGCCTACGAGAGAGCCGGTGTCGCCGCGATACAACTCGAAGATCAGGTGTTTCCGAAGCGATGCGGGCATTTCGACGGCAAGGAGGTGGTACCGGTCGGCGAGATGTTGGAGAGACTCGCCGCGGCTCGCGAGGCGCGTGCTGGTGAAAGCGGGGACCGGATCCGGATCATCGCTCGGACCGATGCGGTGGGCCCTCTCGGGTTTGGGGAAGCGTTGCGCCGGGCTCAGATCTACGGCGAGGCCGGAGCGGACCTGCTCTTTGTCGAAGCCCCAACTTCACGGGAGCAGCTCGAGGTGATAGGCAGAGAGCTGTCCGACTGGCCGCTCGTCGCCAACATGGTCGAACGTGGCAAGACACCGCTGCTTGGCGTCGATGAGTTGGCACAGCTGGGGTTTTCCCTGATACTTTTTCCGGGGAGTATCACCAGGATGGTCACCAGGGCTGCGAGGTCACTTCTCCAGGAACTTGCTGAGCACGGGACGACAGAGGGGATACTCGATGACATGGCGACCTTCGAGGATGTGAATCGGCTGGTGGGGTTGAACGACGCAGACGCCTGGGAGCAACGTATCTCCGAGAGGGCTTCTGAAGAGGAATGAGTTGGATCCCTGCGCGGTCCAGTTTCTCGCTGGTGACTTTCATCGTGTTGTCAGCACTGTCGTTCGCTGCCTGCGGCGGGACGGCCGAGACTGGCGGGACACCCTTTCGAGGCTTCGATGGGTGTGAGGCCGGAGCAGGCTCGGCGATCGTGTTCCTCCAGCGAACATTGGAGGAACTCGGGGACGCGGAATTGGATGAGGCTCAAGATGTCGTTCCTGATTTCGACGACAACGTCGAAGCCATGGCGTTGCGTGCCCGAGAGGTGCATTGCACCGAAGAGGGTTTCAATCAGGCCATCATCGACCGGGCCGATGAGCTCACCGGCCAGGGTCCCGCTGCACGAATGCTGATCGCCTCGGTCGAGATGCATGGTCTCGGGTCGCTCGACGCGGATCGCGGCAGTTTGATCACGCTTCCCGGCGGCTGAGGCTCTCTGATTCGGATCAGACGTCTTGTCGTCGGGCCACCCTTACTTCGCTCAGGACGTAGAACACGAACTCCGATCTTCCTTCCGGACTGCGCTCACGAGGAATTGGGTGCTCCTTGAACCATTCGAGGTAGCTTTCGTAGGCTTCGTGATCTGCGAAATGCAGTTCGGCGATGCGATCGAACTTCACCGGGGACTCTGCCGTGGCGGTTCCGGCGCTGGTCGCCGTAATCGGGCGCAAAACGGTGTCGAGCTCGATGTGATCGATGTACGGGTTGGTCAGGAGATCCGGGTAGTGGATGTCCCAAAGCCAGGAGTCGTACTCATCCTCGGAAATTCCGTCGGCGATGTCATATCCAAGGATCGCTTTCACTTTGCCACTCATGGCTACTCCTCTTCGTTGAGACTGTTGAATGCAGGGACCAAAGCCAGGAACGACGAAGTATCGGGTAGGCCGGTTACAGCGTCGAGCACCTGCGATGCTCCGGCCGAGCCCAGGTGCGGCTCCGCGTTGAGGCGAAACTTCAGTTCGACCTCGTCTGCTGTCAGCGGATTCTCGGGTCCGCCTCTCGTGTGAGTCACACGATGCTCGAGTCGGGTACCACCCTTGGTTTCCACGATGAGGACACCGGGTAACTGGTGGGGGAAACCATTGGTTGCCTGTTCGTCCGCGTAACAGTGGACCAGTGCCGCAAGGGCAAGTCGTTTCGGATCGCGCACCGCGTCATCGTTGAAATCGCCGGCAGACACACCAAGCCCTCCTCCACCAAGCAGTGCCGCAGCCACAGTGAAAGGCCCGCTGAATTTTGCGTGGTAACCCGACTCGGGTGCCGCCTTGCCCTCGATCGGCTCGGCGATGGTTCGAAGCACGGGCGCCGGCAAACCTAGCTCTATCGCGCGGATCGAATCCGGTCTCAGCCCGTTCTGGCGCAGCTCGATGGCGGCATCGATACCCGCGTGGGTGAAGTGGTTGGTCGGGTATGGCTTGGTGAACAGCCGAAGCAACTCCCAGCGGTCTCCCAGGTCTCCGACAAGGGAGGGTCTGTCATAGAAGCCGCCGGTGAAGGCTTCGAAGAATCCGAAGCGACCTTCGAGAACTGTGGGCGGTCCGGTTAGCCCCGCTGCTGCCAGCTGAGCCGCGGTGATGCCCGAGTGGGCTGCCCACCCACAGTGCACCCGCTTGACCGTGCCTCCGGTCCGGTTGGCCTCGATCAGGCCCGATCCCATCGAAGCGGCAATGCCGATCGCGTTTGAGACTGTTTCGCTGTCTGCTCCATGCAGAAGGGCTGCTGCCACGGCCGACCCGATGGTTCCGCAGATGGAGGTGGCGTGCAGACCCCTCTCGAAGAAAACCGAATTGCGAAGCTCGGGGTCATAGGCCGCCATTCCCAATCGGCAGGTGACTTCGATGCCGATCGCGATGGCCGACTCGATGTCGGCACCTGGTGAGTCCGCAGCCTCTGCAACGGCCAAAGCGGCGGGAACCACCGCAGCAGACGGGTGGAGCACCGACGGCAGGTGAGTGTCGTCGAAGTCGAGAGCGTGGGCCATGGTTCCACTCACCAGGGCGGCGGCGGCGGCTGGGACTTTCACCGAGGTCCCAATCACGGACGACTCGGGTGTGCCGCCACGGCCCATGATCGTGTTTGCGACGATCCTCACGGCCGGCTCGGTCACAGCCGCGATGGATACACCGAGAATGTCGAGGATGCTTTGCCGCGTCGCCGCAGCCACAGCCGGATCAGGTCTGGAACGGAATTGGCCGGCCGCGAAATCGGCCAGTTGCCTGGTGGGGCTCTCAGACATCGATCAACGCAAGGGGCCGGATCGGGGAGCCGGTCGCCCCCACCAACTTCAATGGCGCGGCAATGAAACCGAACTCACTCACGCTGGTCTCGGCGAGCCGGGAGAGGTCCATCACTTCGATGATGTGGATCCCCGACTCGACCAGGAGTATGCGATGAGCGGGGAGCACTGAGTGGCCACGTCCGGGTGGAATGACCTCAAAAGCGATTGTCTCGGCTCCAGCGAGCCGCACCTCGTGGTCGGCCAGCCAACCTGCGGCCGCCTCCCCGGGACCAGGCGCGCCGTCTCGAGTCCCGACGAATGCTTCGGGATCGTCCCAGTGCCGTGACCAGCCCGTGCGAATCAGAACGGCGTCGCCTTCCGTCACCTCTACTCCGGTTTTTCTCTCCGACTCTTCCAGATCCTCAACCGAGACCTCGTACCCGGCATCGAGGCTGTCGACCCCGTGCAGCGCCGCAACGTCGAGTAGCACCCCACGACAGGCAATCGGCTCAACCGAATCGATTCCCAATTCGGCGAAGCCGTGATTGGACTGAACCGAGTCCGGATCGACCCCGCCGTGGAGCCGGCCGTTGTGGGACACGTGAGCCAGGGCGTCGATATGGGTGCCGACATGACCGCCGGTGACGATGATCTCGCTGGCTGCCGATCCGCCGTCGGACCGCACGACGTCTCCGTGCCGGCGCATCAGGGCGAGTTGGAACGCCGGGTGATTAGGGGAGACCGGCATTCCACGATGAAGCGGCTGTGCCAGATCGATGACCCGGGACGATAGGAGGCGTCTCCAGATCGAATCCACTAGATCACCCCCTGGGCGGATAGTTCTTTCAGGTCCTCGCTGTCCAATCCGAGCTCGCCATAAACGGCCTCGTTGTCCGCGCCGATGCCCCGCCCGCTCCATCTGATGGCTCCGGGGGTGGCCGACAGGCGATACATGAGATTCTGCATGCGGATGACCCCCAGATCCGGGTCGTCGACCGACGTAATGGAGTCCAGCGCCTGATACTGGGGGTCCTCGAATATGTCGGCGATGTCGTAGACGGGGGCTATCGCCGCACTGGCTTGCTCAAACTGCTCGACGACGTCATCGAGGTCTCGCTGGCCGATCCATCCACCCACCATCGCGTCGAGCTCTTCGGCATGCTGGGCTCGGCCCCGTCCCGTACCGAACCAGGGCTCCGAAATCACCTGAGCGTGCCCCACCAGCTTCATGACCCTCTCGGCGACGTTGTGTGCGCTGGTCGAGACTGCGACCCAACGGTCGTCACGGGTCATATAGGTGTTGCGTGGTGCATTGTTGACCGAGCGATTGCCGACTCTCTCCTGAACCACACCCAGTTGGTCGTACCAGATCGGCTGGGGACCGAGGATCGAGAGTATGGGCTCGATGATCGCCAGATCGATGATCTGGCCGCCGCCCCCTCTCGTGTCGCGGTGGTACAGGCACATCTGAACGGCATTCGCCACTGCGAGAGCGGAGATACCATCGGCCAGGCCAAAAGGAGGAAGCACCGGGGGTCCATCCGCCTCACCCGTGATCGCCGCGAAACCGGACATCGACTCGGCGAGGGTGCCAAATCCGGGACGTGATGAGTAGGGCCCGGATTGGCCGAAGCCGGTTACTCGAGCGATGACGAGACCCGGATTCAGTTCGAGGAGGTTGTCGGGGCTGAGATTCCAGCGTTCGAGAGTCCCCGGTCGGAAGTTCTCGATTAGCACGTCCGACGTTTCGACCAAGCGCCGCATCAGGTCTTGACCCTGCGGGGTCGAAAGATTGCATGTCACCGTTTTCTTGTTTCGGGAGAGCATCTTCCACCACAGGTTGATGCCGTCCTTCTGATATCCGTGGTCGCGGACCGGGTCGCCGCGGGGATGCTCCACCTTGATCACTTCGGCGCCGAAATCCCCCAATAGCATTGCCGCCATTGGTCCGGCAAAGAGGGTCGCGGCATCGATTATCCGCAACCCCGTCAGTGGCCCAGACACATGTTCTCCACTATGTTCCACTCAACGGAATAACGTTCCACATACTAGACACGCCACCGGAGGACGAACCTTTCTCGTGATCTCAGCGCTCAACCACCAAGGCGGACCAGCTTCTTGACACTTCGCTCCTATCTATACGCCCCCGGGAATCGGCCTGAGCTATTCGACAAGGCGCTGCGGTCGGGCGCAGATGGTGTCATTCTTGACCTTGAGGACTCCGTTCTTGCCGCCGAGAAAGCCGTGGCCCTCCGGCACGTGGTCGATTTTCTCTCAGAGCACGATCCCGAGATGGCGGAGGTGGAGGTCTGGGTGCGGGTCAACAATCAGCCAGGTCTTCTCGAGGAGGAGCTCACTGCGGTTGCCGGGTTGGAACGGCTCTCCGGAATCACTTTCCCCAAGGTTGAGAATCGCGATGCCATTGATCTCAAGAGTCAGTTGCTAGGCGACGCCGCCGGTGTCACCGCTCTCATCGAATCGGCCGCGGGGGTGATGGCCGCAGCCGAAATCGCGTCCCATCCCAAAGTCCACCGGCTCGGACTCGGCGAAGCCGACTTGATCGCCGATTTGAGAATGAGTCCCTCGCCGGGCAGACACGAGCTGACTCCGATCCGGGTGAGTCTGGTGGTCGCCTCGACGGCGGCGCGGATAGAGCAGCCGATAGGCCCTGCTTTTGTCGATATTGACGATGAACAGGGCCTGGCCAGATCCACCGAGGAGCTGCGAAGGCTCGGATTCGGAGGGCGCTCGGCCATACATCCACGGCAGGTCGAGGTCATAAACAGAGCGTTCACGCCCGGGCAGCATGATGTCGAGCAGGCCGCTGATCTCGTCCGGTCGCTTGAGGAAGCGACCCGGCAAGGGACCGCCGTTTTTGTCGATGCACAAGGGAGGATGATCGACGAGGCCGTCGTCCGAAGCGCGCGCCAGATACTCGAAGTGGCGACAAGGCTGGGCATGCTGGACGGGGGGGATCCCGACACCGACCCGGCAGAACACGACGGGTCGACGGCCGAAACTAACCTCGGACAGATGGACAAGAGTGACTGAGAAGACTCGAGGCCAGACCATCTCGACCGTCGAGCGCGCCGCCGACGTCCTCAACGCGTTCACCGAGCTGGACGGTGCAGACGTCGGGGTCACCGAGCTCGCGGAGAGGCTCGATCTATCCAAGGCAGTGGTTCACAGAATTCTCACATCCCTGAGGGTCAAAGGCTTTGTCGAACTCGACGAGGAGAGCCGGAGGTACTCGCTGGGGCCGGCTTCACTGTCGCTGGGTTTGACGTTTCTTCAGAAGATCGACGTGCGGGATCAGGCGAGGACGTTCCTGAGGGATCTCTCGGACGGGACCAACGAGACCGCCACGCTGTCGGTCAGACATGGGGACCTGCGCATGTACGTAGATCAGGTCACGCCGTCGCGAGAGGTGAGAATGACTGTCCAACTGGGTCATCCCTACCCCCTCCATGCTGGTGCGTCTTCCAAGGCATTCCTCGCCCATCTTTCGGAAGGATTTGTTGATGATTATCTGAGCAGACCGCTGGAACCCCTTGGATCTCTCACGATCACGGACCCCGGGTTGCTTCGGAAGGACCTCGCCCTGGTTCGTTCCCGCGGGTACGCCTCGTCCTTGGGTGAACGCCAGGAGGGAGCCGGCTCGGTCGCCGCACCGGTCTTCGGGCACGAGAGCGACCCTGTGGCGGTGATCAGTGTTTGCGGTCCTGTCGAGCGGTTTCGGGGTGAGATCGATGAGATTGCTCCCGTGCTGCTCGAATCGACCCGCATGCTCTCCCGACGTCTTGGCCGGGGATCCTGACTCGGTCAACCCGAATATGGTCGAGCCAGGTACTTGCCAACTGGTGAGCCGACCACCGATCCATTGTCGAGTACCTGCGACCCTCTCACGAAGGTGTGCTTGACCTTGCCCCGTAGCTGGATTCCCTCCATCGGGGAGTAGCCCTGGGCCGACTCGGACTCTTCGGCCCTGACCGTCCACTCAGTCTCGGGATCAACCAGGGCGATGTCTGCGTCATACCCCGGGGCGATGTCGCCCTTGTTGAGGAGACCAAAGCGTCGGGATGGATTCCAGGACACGAGTTCGGCCACTCTGTTCGCGGTGAGACCCCGCTTGATTCCCTCGGAAAAGACACCGGCCAGGAGAAACTCGGTGCCACCGAAGCCGGATTTGGCTTGCCACACGTTGTCAGGATCCGGGCCCAGCTTTGTTTCCGGTTTGCAGCATGCATGGTCCGACACGACCCAATCGACGTCACCGGCCAGGACGGCCTCCCACAGAGCCTCGACATCCTCGGGCGTGCGCAAGGGGGGATTCACCTTGCCGTAGACGCCACTCGACTTCTCGAAGTCGGTGAGTAGGTGCCCGATGGTGACCTCGCGTCGAAAGTCGACGTGTGGATAGGTGGCGGCCATGAGCAGCGCAGCCTCCATCGCGGTCGCCGACGAAAGGTGGAGGAGGTTCACATTCGTGAGGCCGGTGGCATGGGCGAGATAGGCCGCGATGGTGATGGCCAGACCTTCGGAGTGTGGCGGCCGGGCGGCGGAGTAGGCGGCCAGCCCATCGAGTTCCCCTTCTTGTTCCACCATCTGGGTATAAGCGGTCATGATCTCCGCTGTCTCGCAGTGAAGGCTGAGGGATAGATAGTCGGCGATGTCGGGGAACCGATCCCTTGCCGCCTGTATGCCCCGCATGATGAACTCGAAATGGGCGTAGTCGTAGCGCTCACCGGGGGGTGTCATCAAGAATGAGGCCTGGTCGTCCGACTTGCCATGGAGTCCGTGGCTCCCGTAGAACATGAAGACCTTGTAGGAAGTCACTCCGAATTCCTCTATGAGCATTGGGATTTCGTCGATGTGGCTGCTCTGCATCGGAGCCAGATGGAATGCGTAGTCGACATAAGGCCTGCCCTTGGTGATGGCGAGGACTTCGGGGAAGAAGTCGGCGTAGGGGCCTCCTTTGTCGAGGTAGTACTGGCCCGTGCGAAAGTAGGTCATCGCGGTCGTGGTCCCACCCTGGGCGGCGGCCCGGCTTTCGGTGACTGCGTCCTCCGATAGCGGGTTGTAGATCCCCCAATGACAGTGCGCATCGACGGATCCGGGAAAAGCCATCAGGCCGTTGCCATCAACGACTTTTGCCGCATTCGTGGTGTCCAATTCCGGTTCGACGGCGGAGATGACCCCATCGGAGACCGCAATATCCATCTTGGTCGTCCCGTCCTCACCCGGACGGACAACATGACTTCCTTTGATGACCAGGTCATGGTACGTCATCGATTTTCCTCTCAACGTCTGATGGCGGAAAGCGATCGTACACGTGTCCCATTATGCGGAACGTTGTTTCGCTCGCCGATCCGGGCAGGGCGCGAGGCCGGTATTCCCGGGTGGTTCGATCGACGACGACACCGGTGGAGGAAGCGCGACCGGATGAGAGTTACGGCTGCCGACGATCGACTTCGCTCAACGAGGAGTCGAGGGCCTTGATAAAGGTGTCGACGTGTTGAGGGCGGGCGATGAGTGGCGGCCGCAGCTTGAGAGTGTTGCGCTGCCGGCCTGCCGTGCCTACCAAAACTCCGGCTTCTCTCATCAGTTCGACCAGAAGAGCTGTTTCTCGGGCGGCCGGCATCTTGTTGTCCCGATCGCTGACTAGTTCGAGACCCACCAGCAAACCGCTACCGCGGACATCTCCGATCAGGTTCTGTGTCTCGGCCAACCGGACAAGGGAATCCTTGAGGTATTGGCCAACGGCCGCAGAATTGGCCACCAGTCCCTCGCTTTCGATCACATCCAGCACAGCCAGGCCTGCGGCACACGAGACGGGATTGCCGCCGAATGTGCTGAACAGCTCGGTCTGCTCCATGAAACCATCGAGAATCTCGCGCCTGGTGACCACGACACCCAGCGGCTGCCCGTTACCAGCCGGCTTCCCGATGGTCACCACATCTGGCACGAAACGCTCCCGCCCATGGCCCCACATCACACCGGTCCGACCAAATCCAGCTTGGACCTCATCCGAGACTACGAGACCGCCAT
>JACZUI010000072.1 GCA_022573225.1 Acidobacteriota bacterium | reverse complement strand
CGGGCGCAGACGGCAGTGGGCTCACTCGGAGAGTGGTGACGGCGTTTGCCGGCACCCAGTCTGCGATAGATACCGTGTCCGAACACTGGCAAGACCGAATAACCGAGGCCCTTCCGGAGGTCAGGTTCGGAACGGACTCAGCCACTGTCGATTGGGGTCGGGAGGAATGGTCGAGGGGCTGTTATTCGGCTCTCAGGCCGGGTGACGAGGTATTCCTGGAAGTCTTCGAAGAAGAAGGAAGTGTTGTGTTTGCAGGTGAGCACACACTCGGGTCCGGCTCGATCGACGGTGCGGTCGAGAGTGGAGAACAGGCAGCCGATCGTTTAGAGAGATTTCTGTCCAGGAGCACAACATCGAATTGAGCGAGGAGGACCGGCCCCTGGCAGGACCGGTCCTCCCTCTTTTCGCTTTCGAGTCGAGGCTTGGGTTAGCCCTTCGCCCTAGTGAAGGCGTCGGCGTAGTAGTTGTTCATATCTCCCAGGTCCAAGAAGAACTCCAGGATCGCCATCGTCTCCGGTACCGGGTAAATGGACGGGTCCTCGATAATCTCCTCGTAGATGAACTCCTCCGATGCTTCGTTCGGGCTGGCGTAGTAGTTGAAGTTGGTCAACGTGGCGCCATTCTCCGCGTCGAGTATGAAGTTGATGAACGTCTGTGCCGTGCACGGATGGTCGGCTGTCGTCGGGATCGCCATCGTGTCGACCCAGGCCGCAGAGCCTTCGATCGGAATGGCATAGCCGAAGTCATCGTATCCGCTGTACGTGACCTCTCCGTCCGCGTCATACTCCGTGATCCGGTCGTACTCGCCTAGGAAATCGCCGTTCCAGCCCTGCGACACGTTGACCTCGCCGCTGGAGAGCAGGGTCCAATATGAGGTCGAGTTGAACGCGGCGATCCATTCGTTCGTCGACAAGATCAGGTCGGCGGCTTCGTCGACTTCGTCCTTGTTGAGCGTGTTCAACGAGTAGCCCAGATACTTCAGGGCAGATCCCAGCGTCTCCCTTGTGTCGTCGAGCAACGAGATGAACCCCGCGTTCGGTGCAGCCATCTCTTCGTCGAAGAGCACTCCCCATGACACGCCTTCGGTGTCGTCGATCGAACCGTAGAGATAACCGATACCGGTGGTTCCCCACTGATACGGAGCCGAGAACCGGTTCCCCGGGTCATACCCCGGATTCGAGAACAGCTCAGCGATGTTCGCATCCAAGTTGGGGATCGCCGCTCGGTTTAGTTCGACGAGGAGGTCGGCGTCCCTCATGGTGACCACCATATAGTCCGAAGGCACGACCACGTCGTAGGAGGCGCCGGCGTCGATCTGGGCGAGCATGGCCTCGTTGGAGTTGAAGAATGTGAGCGTGACCTCTTCGCCGTGCTCTTCTTCGAATTTCGCCAGAAGGTCGTCGACCTCGAATTCCTCGGCCAACGGCCCCGTTGGGATGTAATCGGTCCAGTTGTACAGGTTGAGCGGACCATCGGTGGCCCCCACCTCACAGGCGTTGGCCGCAGCCTGGATGCCCTCGGGCGGCGCTTCGGTGGTCTCGGTGGTCTCGGTTCCCCCGGTTGCCTCGGTCGTCTCGGTGGTGTCAGTGCCGCAGGCCGCCAGCAACAGTGCCATCACGGCCAGCAACGCGAATATGCGTTTCATCAGTTTTTCTCCTTCGATTCGGTTTCCTTGTTCAGCCACATGCGTTTCATTGTTGGTTCTCCCTCGATTCAGCCTTTTCGATCAGCGGTTTGCGCTTCATTGGTCTGTCTCCCTTCGATTCAGTTCTTCGTCCAGTTCGATTCTGGAGTGTCAGTGAAGCCAGGACCAGCACCATCGAAACTGCGATCATGAGCGTCGAGACTGCGTTGATCACAGGCGTAACCGTGCGTCTTATGAGACCGAACACGTAGACGGGCAGCGTCGTCGATCCCGGGCCCTGGACAAAGCTGGTGATCACGACATCGTCGAGCGACAGGGTCAGGGCGAGTAGGGCGCCACCGAGGACTCCGGGCATGATCAAGGGCAGCGTCACCCGTCGAAACGCCTGCCATCGATTGGCGTACAGATCGGCAGCGGCATCCTCCATTGCCGGATCCATGTGGGCCAACCTAGCTCGGACCACGATGGCGACGAACGAGATGTTGAAGGCTATATGTGCCAGCGTGATTGAACCGCGACCGAGCGGAATGACGCCGGTCGAGGTGAACCACAACAGGAGCATGACGGCCATCGTGACGTCGGGGATGATGATCGGCAGGTACAACAACCCGTCGAAGGCACCGCGGCCGACCCACCGTCGGTAGCGGTCCAAGGAGAGCGCCGCGGCGGTGCCAAGCACGGTGGCGACGACGGTCGAAACCAACGCAACCACGACCGAGTTCTCCAGGGCGTTCAAGAGCTGCTCGTTTTTCAGCATCTGCTCATACCAGCGAAGGGAGAACCCACCCCATCTCCCCACACTCTCTGAGCCCGAGAAGGAGAACACGACGACAACCAGAATGGGCAGGTAGAGGAAGGCGAACACCAACGAGCCGAAGATGGCCAGGGATCGGTCCACGCCGGGGCGTGCTGCGGCGCCGTGGTGCAGCCTCGTCATATTGTCCTGCCCCCGGTGCGGAAGTAGATCATGGTCGCCACCAGCATGACGATCAGAATCGCCCCGGACAGGGCGGATCCGAACGGCCAGTTCCGCGCCGCCTGAAACTGGGTGACGAGCAGGTTGCCGAGCAGGTTTGTCTTGGCTCCACCGAGGATGTCGGGGGTCACGTAGGCGCCAAGGCTGGGGATGAAGACAAGAATCGATCCTGCGATGATCCCTGGCTTGGACAGTGGGAGGGTGATCTTCCGGAACGCCTTGGAGCCCGAGGCGTAGAGGTCTCTTCCAGCCTCGATCAGGCCCCAGTCCATGCGCTCGAGGGCGGCGTATAAGGGGAGCACCATGAACGGCAGGTATCCATACAACAAGCCGATGAACACGGCGGGTTGGGTAAACAGCATCCGGCCCCACAACCCGGTGGCTTCCCCAAGCTGGGTGATGTACCCGTCGGAGCCGAGCAGCATTCGCCAGGCATAGGTGCGGACGAGGAAGTTGGACCAGAATGGGATGAGCACCGCGATCAGCAGAAGTGTGCGCGTGCGCTGCTTCGCTCGAGTGGCGATCCAATAGGCGAATGGGTAGGCGATCATCAGGCACACGGCAGTGTTGAGGAGCGCCATCCAAAGAGACCGGATGGCAATGGTTCGTACCAATGGATCGACAAGCCTCCCCCAGGAGTCGAAATTCCAGTTCTCCAGTAGGGGCTTGCCGGTATTGCTACGACTGCCGAACGAGAAAACAAAGATAATGAGCAGCGGCAGCACGAAGAAGAGAATTAGGTAGACGTAGGCAGGCGCCGCGTGAAAAAAGCCCCGCCACGACTCCTGTTTACGTGCCTTGCGCTCCAGACGGGGGTTGACCGCCTCCTCTACTACCTGCTCTTTTTCGTCTAGAAGTGTCATTCAGTGATCGCCATTGCTGCTTCTGGATGGAAGTCGATGATGACTTGATCCCCAACGCTCCATCGCCGGATACTTGGAATGTTCTCGACGCGAACCTCGATCGTGTCGGAACGGCTGATCTGAACCTCATAAACCAGGGATTCGCCGAAGAAGGTTTGTCTGACGATCGAGCCCTTGAGGGCGTTACGGCCAGGAGGTGCCTCGGAGGTGGCTGAGTAGATGTGAAGTTTCTCAGGGCGAACCGTGAGGGTTACCGGTGTCCCGTTCGGCGCCGAGGTGCGTGCCCGTATGACCTCGCCACCGTTCAGCCTCACTGTCCCGGGCTCAACAATCACAGCCGGTAAGAGGCACATCTCCCCAACGAAACCGGCGACAAAGAGATTCTGCGGAGACTCATAAACGTCTTCGGCAGACCCAACCTGAGCGAGTCGACCTTCACTCATGACCCCGATCCGGTCGGACATCGTCAGTGCCTCACCCTGATCGTGCGTGACATAGACGAAGGTGATCCCCACCTCGTGTTGTATGTCTTTGAGCTCGAGCTGCATTGTCTGACGTAGTTTGAGATCTAAGGCGCCGAGTGGCTCATCGAGAAGCAACACCTTTGGCTGGTTGACCAGGGCGCGGGCCAGGGCAACTCGTTGCTGCTCTCCTCCGGACAATTCCTTGGGTGACCGTTTCTCCAACCCGGTGAGTCGCACCAAATCGATCGCCTCACCAACCCGTCGTCGAACTTCTGAGTCATCGACCTTCTTCATCCTCAGACCAAAACCGACGTTGTCGGCGACATTCATGTGTGGGAAGAGGGCGTATGACTGAAAGACAGTGTTGACCGGTCGTTTGTTCGGCGGTCGCAGCCCCATCTCCTCACCGAAAATGCGAACACTTCCTTCTGTCGGAAACTCCAGTCCGGCGATGATCCGAAGCGTGGTGGTCTTGCCGCACCCGGAAGGTCCTAGTAACGAGAAGAACTCCCCGTCCTGGATTTGAAGGTCGA
>JACZUI010000044.1 GCA_022573225.1 Acidobacteriota bacterium | reverse complement strand
CGCTGTCGGAGGCTGGTCGGGCTTTCGGCCTCATCCCGGCCGGCATCGGGATCTACCTGACGACGGCGCGATTGGAGAAGGGGTATCGACTGCAGGGCGCGGATCTGGATATCGAGTACGACGCACACGAGTCGGGCGTCGCGAGGCCGAGGACCAAGCGCCACGACTTCATCGGCAGAGCAGCGTACCTGGAGGCCCGTGAGCACCCGCCTGCCGCGATCCTGTGCACCCTCACCGTGGACGACCACCGCTCGTCCGACGGCATCGACAGGTACATGACCGGCCGCGAACCGATCCTGGGCCTCGATGGCGAGCCGTTGGTGGACGCTAAGGGCCGGCGATCCTACGTCACCAGCGCCGGCGAAGGGCCATCTGTCGGCAAGTTCATCCTCATGGGCTACCTGCCCTCAGAACATGCCGTCGCAGGCGAGAAGCTTCTCGTCGAATACTTCGGCGAGCGCTACCCCGTGACGGTCGAGATCGCCGGCAACGCGGTCTGCCTGGACATGTCGGACATCAAGATGCGCTATATGCGCGGAATGATCGTCAGTCTGGAGGAGGACATCCAGACACCGGGGACGGACGAGAAGGTATCCCAGTACCTGTCGGAACTGGGCCTTCAGTTGTCCCAGGAAGCCAAGCACGGGCTGTTAACGGGCGTGGAGAGCTAAGGAGGAGCGCTATAACATGAAAACAAAGAAAACAGTAGGGACGTTCATGGCAAGCGCCTTCTTGGCGCTTGCAGCGCTGTTGTCCTTAGGGACTCCCGCGCAGGCGAAGAACCTCCAGGACCTGCAGAGCTCGGTCCTGGGTGCGGAGAGCTTCACCCTCCGTACGTCTACGAGCGACTCGATAGCCATGCGGTTGACCTATACCGGCTCGGCTACCGAGGCCGTGCTCGACATCACGACCACGACCAGTTGCTCGACGGGGACCACCCCGACCACCACAGGTGCCGACCAGCTGCTCATTGCCGGCGTTGGCCTCAACGGGACCAGTGACGGCTGGGCCAACACGTGGACCAACAGCTTCTCCCAGCAGTCGACGGTGGTTTCGACGGGTGGTTCGGCTGTCAACCGGTCGGCCTCGTCGACTGCCGATAGGATCGTCACGGCAACGGGTACCTACGAAACCACCGAGAGCTGGACCACAAGCCGAAACTGCCAGGCGGCCATCGTGACCTTCACCGCGCTATAGCTCTCGAATCAGGTGACCTCAGCTTGTGCCCAACCACAGGGGAAGCAACTCTGGCGAGAACGATCCGGGGAAGGTCCCAAAGCTGCAGCTTGACGGTTCCCGGAATTCCACCAACAAGGCAAGGAAGAAATCATGACGCCTGAGCACAAGAGGGTCATTGCCGTTCTCGGAGCGACGGGAGCCCAAGGAGGGCGTGTGGTTCGCGCCATTCAGGAACAAGGAGATTTCAGGGTGCGGGCTTTGACCCGGAACCCCGAGAATGCCGCAGGACTTGCCGATGAGGTCGTCGCCGCCGATCTCACCCAACCTGAAACTCTGACGGCCGCATTCGCCGGCGCCTACGGCGTGTTTGCCAACACCAACTCCTTTGCTGGTTCCGACGTCGATGAGATCGCGCGAGGCACAGCCGCCGTCTAGGCAGCGGTGGCCGCAAATGTCGAGCACTTCATATGGTCAACGCTGCCAAATGTCGCAGAGATCTCCGGTGACGCGTTTGACGTACCGCACTTCACCAACAAGGCCAGGGTCGATGATGTCGTGGAGAAAGCAGGCTTCAAGTGGGTTACGTTTGTGGAACCGCCGTTCTACTACCAGAACCTCACCGGCCCAATGTACGTTCCACAGCCCGGAGCGGACGGGATCCCAACCCTCTCCCAGCCGATGAGCCCCGATGCGCGTGCCATCCACATGGGCGACATCACCGAGTTCGGAAACCTCGTTGCTGGTGCGTTGATGCACCCAGAGAAGGTAGGACAGGGCCAGCATCTCTCTCTAGCCGGCGATCTCCTGAGCTGGAATGACATCATTTCCACTCTCAACAGCCAGGGCCACAACCTGGCCTACGCCCAGGTGCCCGAGGATGTCTGGAACGAAACGTCCCCTTATGCGCCCGGAGTCAACGAGATGGTCAAGTACTTCGAAGCGCACACCTACTTTGGTCCGGATGCGGACAAGAAGATCTCGCTCGCCAAGGAAGCATCTACGAAACCGTTCACCGAGTTCGCCACATGGGCCAAGGAGAACATGCCCGCATCTGTCGGGGTCTGAGGTCTCGAACGGGGATACGCCTTCCGACCGGTATCAGCGTGTGGTGGCTGTGGCTAGCCGCTGACCTTCTGGATCGGCCGGGACGACGAGAGGCAGTGACAGCTGGAACATGCTGTGACCGGCTTGGTGTCGGTAGGTGAGATCGCCACCCATAAGACGAGCGAGACGTTGCGAGACGGCAAGGCCGATTCCGATCGACCCGGTCTGGCCTGGCTGGTCTTGGGCCCGTTGATACGGTTCGAAGATTCGTTTCTGATCTTCTTCCGAGATGGGATCGCCGTCGTCCTTTATGACTATCGAGGCGAAGGAATCGCTCAGTGCGCCCATGTCGACGCTTATGTGGTCACCGCCGTAGCGTTTGGCGTTGGTGATGAGGTTGCGGAGTATTTGGCGCACGCGAGCCGGGTCTCCTATGACTTTTGGCGCTTCTCCCAGAACGGCGATGGACTGGCCTTGATCGAGTGTCTCCAGGATCTGAGCCGTTTGTGCTCGTAGGTCAACTGGGACCTGGACAACGGTCAGTTCCCCGACATCGGTTCGGGCTGCGACTAAGAGGTCCTCGACGATTGCCGAGACTTCATTGCTCTGCTCGGCGATCGTAGCCATCAGCTCTGCTCTGTCTGATGCAGAGAGATCGGCGTCTGGGTTGCGCAGCAGGTCCGCGAAGCCAACGACCGCAGTCAAGGGAGTCCGGAGCTCGTGACTTACCGTTGCGACGAACTCGCCTTTGGCTTCGACAAGATGTTCCAAGGTGACAATCCGTCGTCTTGTGGTCTGCGTGCGAACGAGATATATCGTGGCCAAGATGCCAGTGAGGAGCAGAAGCGGCAGGGCCGAGGTGAGCTGGGTCTCTGTCGAACTAGCTTCATCTATGGCTGACTGAAGCCGTATGCTCGACTCCATCTGGAGGTCTTGGAGGCCGATTCTCAGGGCGGCTTCGTACCCCTGAATGTCGGCGTGATAAAAGGACATGGCCTCCTGGCCGTTCAAGAAGCGGGTGTCGAGGGCCGCAATCGAGGCAACGAAATTGTTGTGGGCTGTTGTGACGTCCTCTAGATCCTGTTGTTCGGAGTCAGACAGCAATCCTGCGAGCGACGTGGCCGTCTCATCAAACGAAGCGATGGCGACGATCAAGTCCGAGTCATCCGCCGGCAATTCGCCTGGCCCGGACTCGAGCCGGCCTATCTCGGACGCCGGCTCTCCTTCATCTGTAGCGTCCATTCCTGGCATTTCTCCAGCCAATACACCAGCATGTACAGCCTCGACTTGGACTGTCGCGGCCAGGTCTGAGATCAGAAGCTCTTTTTGGGCTTCGACCCGAATCGACGAAGTGTGAGCCGCGTTCTCCATCAACATCCACGCGATCGCTCCCCCCGTCAGCGCCAGATATCCGGCCAAAACGAAGATCAACCACTGCGAAGATCGCGTACGACGATGCTTAGAGGCCGCCACACAAGGAAATATCGGCCATGTGGAGGCACCCTTGAGCGGCGCGGGCATCCCACAAGCTCTCACAACAGAAGCCGAATCAGACCGAAAGCACATGAGGACGGCCCATCGCAATGCAAACCGTGTCTGAGTAGCCGCAAATAACGGCATCTCACCAAGGCGCTCGGCGGTGCGACGGTGGGTTCTCATCAGGAACTCGAAACCCTTATACTCGCCGCCGCCCCGATTCTCTTTGTCTTTCCGGAGGTTTGGTCTCAAATGACGGACACGATTCTTTACATCGCGCTCGGCGCAGGCGTGCTGGCCTTGCTGCTGGCCGTCTACTACTCCCGACTGGTGCTGGCCGCTCCCCGTGGCAACCAGCGCATGATCGAGCTGTCGGATGCCATCAGGGAGGGTGCCATGGCGTTCCTCAAGCGCGAGTACGCCTGGATGTCGATATTCGTCCTCGTCATGGCGATCCTCATTGCCAGTCTGCTCGAGTGGGGTCGTCCCTGGGGTGCTATCGCCTACGTATTCGGCGCTGTGCTCTCGGCCACTGCCGGGTATGTGGGGATGCGTGTCGCCACCGCTGCCAACTCGAGGACGACAGAGGCTGCCCGCACCGGTGGGATTCCGGCCGCACTGCCTCTCGCATTCCGGGGCGGGGCCGTCATGGGGTTCACGGTTGCCGGTCTCGGCCTTCTCGGAATCGGGCTCGGTTTCTGGTTTTTCGACTCGGTGCTTGGTCTTGACAGCTGGGTCGAGATTGTCACCGCCATCGGTCTGGGCGGATCATCGATTGCCCTCTTCGCTCGTGTCGGTGGTGGCATCTTCACCAAGGCCGCCGATGTAGGCGCCGATCTCGTCGGCAAGATCGAGGCAGGTATCCCTGAAGACGATCCTCGGAACCCGGCTGTGATTGCAGATAACGTTGGTGACAACGTCGGCGACGTGGCCGGCATGGGCGCCGACCTCTACGAGTCCTATGTCGGTGCGATCGTCGCTCCGGTCGCGTATTCGGCCCTTGTGTTCGGTGGAAAAGCCTTCCTCGCCGAAGCGATCATCTTCCCGTTGGCCGTGGCTACTTTGGGGATGTTCGCCGCAATCGTGGGATCCTTTCTCGTCAAGGCGAAGGATGCGGACCATTTGGCCGCGGCTCTCCACCGGGGCACCAACTTTGCCATGTTCGCCACCGCCCTTGGGGTGGCCGGTCTCGCCGCCTGGATCTTTGGCGACAAGATCGACAACTGGATCGGTATTTGGATCGCTGTTCTCGCAGGACTGGTCGTCGGTTGGTTTGTCGGGAAGATCTCTGAGTGGTTCACGTCCGATCACTACAAGACGGTCAAGGAAATCGCCCGTCAGTCCCAAACCGGGGCGGCGACTGTGATCATCTCCGGCATCGCCGAGGGCATGCGTTCGGCTGCCTTCTCTGTGATCGTGGTGGCCGCGGGGATCGGTGTCGCCTTCTTTGCCGGCGACTGGGCCATGGGTGAGGGTGGCGGTATCTACGGTGTCGCCATTGCGGCAATCGGCGTTCTCGCGACGCTTGCAATCACCATCTCGGTCGACGCCTATGGGCCTATTGCCGACAATGCCGGCGGGATTGCGGAGATGGCTCACCTGCCCAAGGAGGTTCGCGAGGCAACCGATGCCCTCGACTCCCTGGGCAACACCACAGCTGCCGTTGCCAAGGGTTTCGCGATCGCTTCTGCGGCCGTGACATCACTCGCCCTGTTCAATGCCTTCATCAGGGCGGTCGGCCTTGAAGTGATCGACATCGCTCATGCCCCCACCATGATTGGTCTGTTCATCGGGGCGATGTTTCCCTTCCTCTTTGCGGCTCTCACAATGAACGCCGTCGGCCGGACCGCCTCTCTCATGATTGACGAGGTCCGCCGTCAGTTCCGCGAGATCCCGGGTCTCAAGGCCGGCGATCCCGATGCCAAGCCGGACTACACGGCGTGCGTTGACATCGCCACCAAAGGCGCCCTGCGCGAGATGGTCCTTCCTGGGACTCTGGCGATCGCTCTTCCCCTCGTTGTCGGTTTCGTGGATGTTGAAGCTCTCGGTGGACTTTTGGCGGGCGCCCTTGTCACTGGTTTCCTCCTGGCGATTTTCATGGCAAACGCCGGAGGCGCCTGGGACAACGCCAAGAAGTTCATCGAGGCGGGCGCATACGGAGGCAAGGGGAGTGACGCTCACACCGCCGCCGTGATCGGAGACACCGTGGGTGATCCCTTCAAGGACACCTCGGGCCCTTCGATGAACATCGTCATCAAGGTGATGACGATCGTCTCGTTGATCTTCGCTTCTGCTTTCATCGGTTAGACATCTAGCAAGTAGCAGGAGTTTGGGCTTGCCCACGATCACCTTTCTGCGTCACGCCGAATCGCAGTCGAATGCCGACGGCATCTGGTCAGGACGGTCCGATGTGCCGCTCAGCCGGCATGGCGAGGAAACCCTCGAAGGGCTCGGCCAACGGCTGCGTGCCCAAGACTTCGACGTCGTCATCAGCTCTCCGCTACAACGAGCCCGGCTCACTGCTGCCTCATTCGCCGGCGACAACGAGGTCGAGATCTGGGACGACTTCATCGAGTTGGACCTCGGCCGTTGGGATGGGATGACGGTCGAGGAGGTGATGCAAGACGGAGGTGCTGAGCTCAAGGAAGCGGTGACAACGCGCATCCTGCCGATGGGGGGTACCGGTGAGACTCTCAATCAGGTTGGGCAGAGAGCAATCTCCGCCATGGACCGACTGGCGGATCAGCTGGGGGAAGACGGCCATGCCGCGGTCGTTACCCACGGCGGTCTCCTGCAGACGATTCTTCATCGTCACCTGGCCGGTGGGAAGAGACGCATCCATGCCTTCACCGAGAACACCGCCATCTCCCGGATCAACTGGTCGTTCGGTCGACCTCGGCTCGCCACTTTCAACGATCTAGGTCATCTTGGCCCGAGATCGAGTCTCGTGGAAGAACATCTTTCCGGCAGTGACCCGGTCGTCGCCCTCATCCGGCATGGGCGCACCCAGGCCAATGTCGAAGGCCGCTGGCAGGGGCAGGGCGACTGGGGTCTTGACGATCTGGGCAGGCGGCAAGCCCAAGCGCTTGTTGATTGGTATGGCCGCACTTCAACGGTCTATTCCTCTCCTCTGGGCCGGGCCCGCCAGACCGCTGACTATGTCGCATCTAACGGCGTCATCGAGGTCGACGACCTTCGGGAGCTGGCGATGGGGGAGTGGGAAGGCCTGACCTCTCCCGAGATCGCCGAGCGGTGGGGCGATCGCATGGAAACCATCTATCGCCACGGCGTGGACCTGAAGAGAGGCGAGACCGGAGAGAGCTGGGGCGAGCTAACCGCCCGGTTCCGCTCGGCAGTTCATGCTCTCGAAACCGCGCCAGGGGAGCCCACAGTGGTTGTCGCCCATGGAGGGGCGATCAGGTCGTATGTTTCCTCCCTGACAGCCCTCGACGATTCCCATGCAGAGTCCCTCTTCACACCAGCCAACACCTCGGTGACCCATGTGGCCATGACATCTGACGGTCCGCTTCTGCTCGACTACGCCGTGGCTCCTCACCTCGAGTCGATGTTGTGATGCCCGAGTACGACTCAAAGCGTTATGCCCTCGTGAACCGATGGGATCCGTCGCATCTGAAACGGATCGACCGGCTGTTGCCCCTCAGCGCCGGCGACCGCGTTCTCGAGGTCGGGTGTGGTCGCGGGCACCTCACTGGCCGGCTCGCGGATCGGGGCATCGACGTGATCGGAATTGACGCCAATCCGATGGCAGCCGAGGTGGCCGGGAGCGATCGGATAATGACCATGAGGGCGGAGACGCTCGAGTTCGATGACGCCACTTTCGACGCGGTTGTCTCGATCCATGCCATCGAGCATCTCCCCCAACTTGATGCCGCTGTCGCCGAGATGGCACGAGTGCTCAAGCCTGGCGGCCAAGCGCTCTACATCTATCCCGCCGAGCCAGTCATGGGCCTGTATGCGGTCCCGACTTCGATCATCCTCTACGGAACTCCGTTCAAGGCGAGAGAGGTCCATTGCCACAAACTCTGGCCGGCGAAGCTTCGCAGGATCATGAAGCCAGCCGGGCTGCTGCAGACCCATTCTGAGTTCAGCCTCTTGAAGATGCCGCAGTTCGCCGCGACGTTCGCGAGATCCTGAAGCGTGTTCAGCTGTCAGACCTGCGGCAGGACCTTTGACGTTCGTCAGGACGTTCTAGACCTCTATCCAGGATGGGTTCCGAAACAGTGCCTTGACTGCAAGAACAACAGATCCTCGAGTCAGGCGGGTGAGAGGTCTGCTACCAAGGCGTCGGCCACCAAGGCTTCGGCCACGAAGGCGTCCGCTACCAAGTCGAGGGATCTGACCACCGCCGAGGTTCTGGCCAGGTACACCGATGGCCCGAGAACCGGCATTTTCACCGACGGCGCTACCGAAGGAAACCCCGGCCCTGGGGGCTGGGGCGCGGTGCACGTAATCGACGGGGAGATCTTTGACGAGGCTCATGGTTCGGAGTCACACACCACTAACAACAAGATGGAGCTGACCGCAATGATCGCCGGCTTGAATATGCTTCCCCTCGATTCCGCGACACCGGTATTCACCGATAGCCAACTTGTGGTGAACATCATCACCACATGGGCCGAGGGCTGGAAGGCGAAGGGTTGGCGGAAGAAGTCGTCCGGCCCGATTGCCAACCTGGAGCTGGTCAGGGAAGCCTACGAACTATCCCGCCAGCGGCCCGATGTCCCCATCCGCTGGATCAAGGCGCACTCGGGGAACCTGTGGAACGAGTACGCAGACGCGCTGGCAACGGCTTACAGAAGATCGGAGTTCTGACGAGCCACACCCCGGTGACACCCGGATACATGCGTGATTGGGGGAAACACACCCATGGGTCCCGCTCTACGCCCATCTCGTCGTCGACGATGGTTCAGGAGCGACAAATGTTGGAGAGGCCCACCCTCATGGGGATTGGATCGATCTCTATCCCAGTTACGCCCCGCCGTAGACGGGGATGGTCGCTCCGTTGATGACCGACGACTCGTCGGACAAGACGAAATGTGCCACTGCCGCGATCTCGTCGGGTGTCGGCCAGTTGACGTAGTCGGCGTAAGGAAGCGACTGACGGGTCGCGGGGGTGTCGATGACTGACGGCATCAGGACGTTGGCAGTGACGCCCGTTCCCTCGAGTTCCTGGGCGACCGAGAGGGTGAGCGCCACAACGCCCGCCTTGGAGATGTTGAAGGCCGCCTGGCCAGTCGGGAAGTCGACTGCGGCGCGGCTGCCCACCAGGACGATTCGACCCCAACCCGTCTCCACGAGATAGGGGATGACTGCACGCACCGCATAGAAGGCCGATCTGAGGTTGAGATCCAGCATGCGCTCGAACCGCACATCGTCGGTTTCCTCGACATCGCGCCCACCAGCCCAACCACCCACCAGGGAGTAGAGGGCATGGATTGCGCCCCAGCGGTCGGCGACGTCCTTCATCAAGCTGTTGACGGCCTCCGCGTTGGTCGCATCTACCCGGAGGAGCATGAGCCGATCCTCGTCGACATCGAACTCGCTCTCGAACCGCTCCGCTTCCTCGGGAAGGAGATAGGTGACGGCAAGTCGACAGTCCTCGAAAACCAGCCTTCGGATCAAGGCAGTTCCCAGGCCACCTGTGCCTCCGGTGATAACAACAATCTTTTCCACTATGTCCTTGTCCTAATTGGCCCTCACTCTAATTTGCCACTCAAACGGGTTTCCAAAGAATCCAGAGATCGGACACATTGGTGCCGGTTGGCCGGCACCTGAGGAGGTCGCCGGATCGGGCTAGATACTCGGCGCTGTCGAACCTGGTCAGGGCGGGCCGTGGATCACCGCCGCGTTTGACGGTGGCGCCGTCGACGATTGCCCCTGCCGAACCCGAGCGACCATCGACCCCATCGGTGGCGAACGCCACAAAGATCGCCGTCGAGCCGGCCAGCTTGGGTGCGATGGTGAGGGCCGCGTGGGTGTTTCGTCCGCCTTTCCCCGGCCCATCCACCTCGAGCACCGGCTCGCCCACGCATACGGTCACTCCGGGGCCGGCGTGGCTCAGGAGGTCGTCGACACATTCGACCACTTCACTTTCGAGCCACTCCGAGCGAATCTCCACTGGATCCGAGGCAGCCACAGCCACCGCCTGGGCGGCGTCGAAGCCATCTGCCAGCAGGGTGATGTGCGACGGCGGTGCCTCTACATTCGTCGTCATTGCCTCCCACATCGCGGTGGTCACTTCTATCCCGTGTCGCGCCAGGACTGCCCTGGCCGCGCTCGGATCTGGCGCAGTCGGGCTGGTTGGGCCGGATGCAACGACCGAGGGGTCTGCCCCAGCAACGTCGGAGATCACCAACGTCTCGATGACACGCCCGGACCGGGCCGCGAGTCCGCCGCGTTTGGTCGACGAGAGGTGGCCTCGGGCGAGATTGATCTCCTCGATCGTTGCGCCCGATCGAACCAGCCTGGTGGCGACTTCGGTCAGAAGGGAAGTGGAGACGCCCGGTCTCGGGTACTCGCAAACAGCGGAGCCCCCACCGGATATCAGGCCCAGAATGGGTACGTCTGAAGGCACCGATCGGACGAAGTCGATGGCGGCGTTACCCGCCTCGAAGCTTGCCGGGCCCGGGATGGGATGGTCGCCGATCAGCGTGGTCACTTCATCGGGGACGTCTTCGGCGTGATCCGAGATGCAGAGGCCCATGACGATCTCGGCGGCGCTTGCCGCGCCACGAGTCATCGCTGAGGCCGCTTTGCCGATGGCGATGGTGGCGACCGGACCGCGAGGGCTTTGCGACAAGGCGGCGCGGGTGAGCCTTTCGGGGTCGACCGCGGCGAGAGCAGCCTCGAGCCAGGCGACGACCTCGATCCGGCGATCGGGGTCGGCGGCCAGGACTTCGGGCTCGAATCTCAATCGACCAACTCTCGAAGCCAGCGGCCCCGCGGGTGGAGCCGGGCCGATTCGAGATCGCTTGGCGAATCGAGGTCGTGGAGCAACCCCAGGACGGCGAGAACTGTCGGGTTCCGGAGTCGGGGCAGGTGCGCTCTGAAGCTGCCGGGGCCGTAGGCGAACTCGAGGTTGTCGGTGCTGCCGATGAGCGACGTTCCGCCGTCTGTCGAAGGGGCAATCAGATCCCCTCCGCTCCTCAGAAGACCAGCGGCCGTTTTGAGTTCCCCCACCGTCAGTAGCGGCAGGTCGGTGTGGAGAACCATCCAGGGGCTTCCCGCGTGATTCGCCCAGGCGACGCCTTCCGACGCCGCTCTGGACAGCCCTCCACCCGGATCAGGGATGGCGGGGACGCCGCGACCTACGGACCATTCGGCCACCGTGTCATCTCCCGCGACCACGATCGGGATCAGACCTGCGTGTTCGGCTGTGTCCAAGGTTTTGCTGGCCAGCGCACGACCCAGCCTTGCTCTCACATCCGGGCCGAGAGCCTCTGCCAGGCGGCCCTTGCCCAGGTGAAATGACTTGACCGGGAGAATGGCGATGGCGGTCACCGGCGGAGCGTAGATCGGAATATGGCGTTGCCCACTCCCGTTATCAGCCTCGTCAGAGTGTTTTCAAGGAGCCAAGCATGCCAAAGGCCGTATGGAACGGTGCCGTTCTCGCCGAGAGCGACGAGACCGTAATTGTCGAAGGGAACCACTACTTCCCGGCGCAATCACTATCCCGCGAGTACTTCAAGGACTCCGAGGCGCACACCACATGTCATTGGAAGGGCGTTGCCGACTACTACGACATTGAGGTCGACGGCAAAACCAATCAGAGTGCGGCTTGGTTCTACCCCGAGCCATCAGAGGCGGCCGCCGAGATCAAGGACTATGTCGCATTCTGGCGGGGTGTTCGCATCGAGAGCTGACTCAGCGAAGTCTCAGGGGCTCACCAGCACCGGGATGGGGGAGTGATGGCACAACCGGTCGGCCACTGATCCGAGAATGACTCTCTCGGCGATGCCCGCCCCACGCCGGCCGATCACGAGCAGGTCGGCATCGTTTGTCTCGCATATTTTGATGAGCTGAGTTGTCGGATCGCCTAGATCTTCGAGCGTTTCGTAATCAACCCCATCGAGGTCGAGCCGTTGCACGATTTCATTGAGAATGGTCCGCTGACCATCTGCGATGGCCGATGCCATGGCCTCGGGTGAGGGAGGAGCGCCACCGATTCCCCACCAACCCTCCGGCTGGCGCACCACCGTCGCCAGGATCAGCTTGGCATTCCAGTGGCGCGCAATCGCCAGGGCTCGCTCTGCCGCTTGGTGACTTGTGTCGGATCCGTCAACCCCGGCCACAATCGTCTTTGGGTGCCAGTCCATGTATGTACTTCCTTTGCCCTCCGATCCCACGATAGAGGGATCGGAATCGATCACATCAAAGCCTGGATGATGTGACCGGCGGCGAGCCCGTAGAGCCCGGCAACCAGATCGTCCGCGGCGATGCCCCATTCACCGGGTAGTTGCTCGGCTTGGCTGACACCCGGAAACGCCTGCTTGAAGATGTCGGCCGCTCGAAAGACCGCGAAGGCGGCCAGCGCAGGACCGATGGCGAGCCCCACCGTGGCCAGAAATGTCCCCGCGGCCTCGTCGATCACTATCCAACCTGCGTCCCCCTCGTCCAGGTGGCGTCGGGTCGACACGAGGCCAATCGATGTGACCACGACGGCGGCGATGACCTGGGCGACCCAACCGAGGTAGTGGCCTAGGAGGAGAGACATGGGAAGAGCCAACAGCGCTCCAACCGTGCCCGACCCGAGATCCGAGCCGCGCAGTTTGCCGAGGATGAGCCCTGATCCGAACCAGGAGGCAACGAAGCGCGACATGAGGGGAGCCTATTCCCGCGATTTCCCGATCCACGAGATCGGTATAGCCTTGACCACATGGAACCCTCATCCAAAATCTGGGCCGACGGCGAATTCGTCGATTGGGAAGACGCGACAGTCCACTACCTGGCCCACGGCCTTCAATACGGCACCGGTGTCTTCGAGGGCATCCGCGCCTACAAGACTCCCGAGGGAACCGCCGTATTCCGCCTCCATGAGCACATGGTCAGGCTTGTGGCATCAGCGCGCGCCTACGGGATTCCGATGATCTATACGGCGGAGCAGATGGATGAGGCATGTCTGGAGCTGCTGAGGGTTAACGAATTGGAGTCGGCCTACATCCGTCCACTTGTCTTCTACGGGTTGGGGGCGTCCGGTCTCAACCCGAGTTCCAACCCGGTTCTCACCTACATGGGTGCCTTCCTCATGGGCAGCTATCTCGGTGAAGAGGGGGTAAAGAACGGTATCAGAGCGATGGTGTCGAGCTGGCGCCGGATCTCGCACACGAGCTTCATCCCTACCGCCAAAGGCTCAGGCCAGTATCTCAACTCGGTCCTGGCCAAACAGGAGGCGCTCCGCGCCGGTTTTGACGAGTCATTGATGCTCAACGATTCCGGGTCGATTTCTGAGGCGAGCGGAATGAACATTTTCCTGGTTAGTCGTGATGTGGTTTATACCCCACCTGTTTCGTCGGGGATCCTCGAGGGGATCACCAGGAACTCGGTGATGGAACTGCTCCGATCAGAGGGGGTTGAGGTCCGTGAGATGGAGTTGGCCCGCGGGAGCCTGTACACGGCAGATGAGGTCTTCCTCACCGGCACCGCCGCCGAGGTGACCCCGGTGCGTGAGGTCGACGGACGTGATATCGGCTCCGGAGAACCGGGACCCATCACCGCGCTCGCCCAGGACCTGTTTGCGAGCGCGGTCGCCGGCAAACTCCCTGAGTATCGACGCTGGCTCAGCTTCGTTTGATGGGGCAACAGCCCAACATCGAGCTATCCGAGACCGACCTACCCCGAAGTGTCGCCGAGCCACCCCCGGCGAGACATTGGAAGCCGACAAAACCGGGGTTGATCACCGCCCCAGATCAGGTTCCAACCGGCGGGCGCTTCGGCTCCGCAGGGCCGGATGCCGGATGGGCCCTTCGGCTCCTCTCAGATGCCGAACTGCCCGATTCTGACCCCCGCCTGCGGGGCGTGCTGGCAGGTCTGGCAACCGTACGGGCGGCGGAGCTGGGTCGGGCGCCGATCCCCGAAGACATCGAGGTGGGTTTGGTGCTTTGCGGGTACTGGTCGGACGCCCCTCCTGAGATCATCGAGCAGCGGGTTCGATGGCTGGCGGCGGTTCCTCATGAGCAGCGACCGGGAGCGACAGCCGCGGGTGAGGTTGATCGCGATCTCATCGTCAACAAGCCCGAAAAAGTGCGCTGGATCCTGGGCCGCAGGCTTCAGAAGCCCTCTGCCTGAGTCGTGAGATGACGATCTATTACTAGATACAGGAGTGACGACGCCGCCACGGTTCCGGCTACCACGACCCATCCGAGAGCAATCGACGTAGCCGCGGCGAGGGCTGCGATCCCGGCCGTCCCGACCAGTCCTCCGAGCTGGAGGCTCAGCGAGTCTGCGGAAAGCATGGTGGAGCGCTCCTCTGATGAGATCTGACGGTGCAGCATCTCGGCGTGGAGCGGTCCGACCAGGCCGACGAATACATAGAAGACGAGATATCCAATTCCCCCTACGAGTAGTGCGTCCGACAGGGCGAGCCCGAGGAGGGCGGCACTCACTCCGAGCATCGCGACAAACCCGGCAATTGCGGAACGGCCCTTGATGAGACGTACGAAGCGGGGGCTGAGCCCGGAGCCGGCGGCGGCGGCGGCGAACCCGATCGCCGCGACTATCCCGAAGAGCTCGGTTCGTCCTTCCGCACCTCCGGCGAGGTCGGCGAAATGCGGCTGCCAGAGAATCTCGACGCTGCTCAGCGCAAGACCAGAGGCGATCATCACCAGCATGAGGGATCTGATGATCGGAACTCTGGCTGTCAGCCGCAAAGCTCGTTTGATGGTGGGGCCGACATCGGCAATGGCCTCTCGGATCCGGCTTCCATCGCTCTCGCGGCGCTCTTCTCGAACGAGAATCCAGATGGCTACGAGATGAACAAGTCCCAGGACAAGCGCGACGATGATCGGGATGGCCACATCGGAGACCACCACACTGCCGAGGGCCCACCCGGAGTCGATGACCTTTGGGATGAACGCGGCTCCGATCGCGCCAATCGCGATCCCGAGTCCACCCACCACAGCCGCAACGGACAAAGGCTGATGGAGCTCTATTTCGGGTTCGATCCTCATGGCCTCGTCGACGAACCAGGCATCCAGGGCTCCTGAGTTCAACGCCCTGCCGACGCCCAATACAGCCCAGGCGACGGCGAACTGGGGCAAGAACACGGCAAACAGGAAGAGAAGAAGTCCGGCGCCACTTATAGTCTCGGCGGCGAGAAGAACCGGCCTTCGCCCCAGGGTGTCGGCTAGCCCCCCTGTAGGCAACTCGAGCACGGCAACAGTGATGGCGTACGCCGCGACAGCCACCCCGATCTGGTCGAGTTCGAGACCCCGCTCCAGCATGAAGAGAACCATGAAGGGGATCACGGCGCCAACAGGAAGCCATCTGAGCCCGGTCAGGATGTAGAAAGACCTTTTGAGGCGCTGGAGGTCGTCCACGGCTGCCAGCTTCGCAGCAGGGGCGGGCCCAGCGTGTGCAAACACCACCGACAGCCCGGTGAGATACACACCCATGAGCACCCACTACCGTCATTCGACCCATGAAGATCGTGCGCATCAAGGCCGGCGACGACATCGCCTATGGCATGGCAGACTCCGAGGGAGTTCTCATCTACAGAGGCTCCCCGTTTGTTGCCTGGGAACCCACCGAAGCCGTGGTTCCCTGGGACGTCGTCCAGCTTCTATCCCCGGTTCTCCCGACCAAAGTCGTTTGTGTCGGCAAGAACTACTCGGAGCATGCCGACGAGATGGATGGCGACGTCCCAGATGAGCCGCTGATCTTCATCAAGCCGGCGACCACCGTCATTGGACAGAACGCCTCGGTGGTGTACCCCAAGCAATCCAAGGAGGTTCACCACGAAGCTGAACTCGCTGTGGTCGTGTCCAAAGTGGCCCGGCACGTAAAGGCAGAAGACGCCTCTCAATACATTCTCGGCTACACCGCTGCCAACGATGTCACCGCCCGTGACCTACAGAATAAGGACGGTCAGTGGACGAGATCAAAGAGTTTCGACACCTTCTGCCCGCTTGGCCCTGCCATCGAGACGGAGCTAGACCCGCTGGAGCGGCTTGCCATCATCTGCAAGGTGAACGGTGAGGTTCGTCAAGCTGGGTTCACATCGGACATGGTGTTCGGAGTCGCTGAGATCCTCGAGTTTGTGACATCGGTGATGACTCTCCTTCCCGGTGACGTGATTCTCACGGGTACCCCGGCAGGCGTTGGCAGAGTCGAGCCAGGGGACATCATGGAGGTCGAGATCGACGGGATCGGAACCCTGATCAACCGGGTAGTCGAGCGATGACGGTCCGAGTACGCATCGCACCATCGCCAACGGGAACGCTGCATGTCGGCACGGCCCGCGCTGCCCTGTTCAACTGGCTCTACGCCCGTCATTGCGGCGGGGAGTTCATCGTCCGGATCGACGACACCGATCAAAAGCGGTCGACTTCAGAGTATGAAGAGAACATCCTCGGGTCGCTGCGCTGGTTGGGACTCGATTGGGACGAAGGCGTTGAAGTGGGCGGTCCTCATGGCAGCTACCGCCAATCCGACCGTTTTCAGCGGTATCGGGAGGTTGCCGAGGGTCTGGTCGAGACCGGGGCGGCCTACTACGACGACCGGCCGACCGATGAGCTCGAGGCCCTTCGCCAACAGGCCCAAAAGGAGGGCAAGCATCCCGGGCATTACATTCGGCGCCCGGAGCAGTCGGTCACCGAAGGTGTGATCAGGTTCTCGATACCCCAGGAGGGCCCGATCGCTTTTGACGACCTGGTGCGAGGTTCGGTCTCATTCGAGCCTCAGGACGTGGACGACTTTGTGATTTTCAGGAGCAATGGCACACCGACCTATCACCTTGCGTCGACCGTTGATGACGTTGACTACAGAATCACCCATGTTGCCCGCGGCGAGGACCTCCTTCCGTCCACCCCGAAACACATCCTGCTGACAAGGGCGCTGGGAGCGGAGGTGCCTGTCTATGCCCATCTGCCGCTCCTTTTCGGTATCGATGGCAAGAAGCTGTCGAAGCGGCTCGGGGCGGCATCGCTGGCGACCTACGAGGACGAGGGATACCTTCCGGAGGCTGTTTTCAACTACCTGTCCTTGCTCGGCTGGTCACTCGATGGCGAAACCGAGATCTTCTCGAGAGAGCAAGCAGTCGCTTCCTTCGACCTCATCGACGTGTCGAAGAACCCGGCGACCTTCGACCCTGAGAAGCTGGCCTGGATGAATGGCGAGTACATCCGCGCCATGTCCACCGACCACTTCAGCCAGATGGTGCGGCCGCATGTCGAAGGCGCGGTCGGTCGAGAACTGACCGATGATGAGTGGAGCCGTTTCGAGGAAATCTCGGAACTGGTTCAAGAGCGCACCAAGCTGCTGCCGGAGGCAGGGGAGCAAGTTGTTTTTCTGTTCAACGACATCGAGTCCTACGACGAGAAGTCGTGGGCGAAGGTGATGGCCAAGGATGGTGTTACCGATATCCTCGAGGCTGCCCGGGGCGCTTTGGCAGAGCTCACGGTGTGGGACAAAGTTTCCATAGAGAAAGCCCTTCGGGCGATGATCGAGGAATTGGAGATCGGGGTCGGAAAGGCACTCCAGCCGATCAGGGTTTCCATCACAGGGTCGTCGGTGAGCCCGCCGCTATTCGAATCACTGGCCGCACTTGGCAGGGAGTCTTCTTTGGAACGCATCGAGATCGCACGAGGAATGTTGGGTTGAACGCCTTGCGGACGTAATCTTCTGCCACCCTGGTCCCGTCGTCCAGGGGCCTAGGACGCCGGCCTTTCAAGCCGGAAACGCCAGTTCGAATCTGGTCGGGACTGCCCAACCTGCGTGCTCTTCGCTAAGAATCCTGGAAGGCCATAGAATCCATGGCAATTCTCCGGTTCCAATGGAAGTATTCGAGTAGCTGATTCCGTCAGGAAACAGGGCGCGGAGAAAAGCAGGCCGGTCCATAGGTTTCAGGCGGTTCCAAAAGCCTGTGAGGTCACCTAGAACGGACTTTTCCCGTTGGAGTGCTTGCCTGAGATCGATCCGCGGGTTGCTGTATTCATCAAGCCTTCGTGAGAGAGATTCGAGTTGGTCATCCAACCGACCTTTCTCGATGTCGTAGGTCGCTTTGTCGATAGACCCTGAGTACACGAACGCCTCGACCAATCTGGTTCTCTTGGCTTCCAGCCCGCCGATTCTTCGGTCGAGATTTGAGCGTCTGCTAGCCAAATCTCTGATGTGCGTCGTCCAAGAGTCTGTCACGACAGCGGATAGCAATCGCATCGCATCATCACGAATGCTGAGCGATTCGAGAAACGCTTGAAACTCCTCGTCAAGCTTCTCGCGGCGAACGTTTACAGCGCCGCAGCCAGTCTTCGGACAGCGGTAGTAGGGGTACTTCTTCGAGCGACCAGTAGACCAACTTCCTGTCAGTGGTGTGGAGCATTCGCTGCGTCGGAGAGGGAAGTCGGGATTGTCCCAGACCCGTTTCGAAGCACGACCCTTGTACTTGGTATCGACTTGGTGCACTCGCTCCCAAAGTTGGTCTGAGACAAGAGGCTCGAAGTCGCCAGGTCCTTCAAAATCGAACGTTTTTGAGCGTACACGACCCTTGTATATGGGATTCCTGAGCATCTCGCCGAAAGACTGGATTGAGAGTGGCTTGCCGGAACGTCCCAACCCTAGGTCCGTTAGTTCGTCCCAAACCTCTCTCTTTGACTTCCCTCCGCCCGCGTACTCGGTGAATGCCATCTGCACGAGATGTGCCGTGGCAGGGTCCGGGATCAAACTCGGCTGGTGCGAGCCGGCTGGACGCAGATACCCGATTGGTGCGCCCCACATCCAGCGGCCTTCGAGAAGCCCGGCCTTCATCGCTTCGGTGGTCCGAGATGATCGAACGTCGTTGTCGAACTGAGCTGCTGAGGCGATGACGTTCTCGATGAAGCGACCGGCGGCGGAGTCGTCGAAGTCCTCCTGGACCGATTTGACTCTGATCCCTTCCTTCGCCAGTGCTGCCTTGATCATCAAGTAGTCGTGAAGATTCCGGGCGAGTCGGTCCGTGCGATGAATGATCAGGAAGTCGATTCCGGTCTTATGTGTGACGCAGAAGTCGATCATCAAACGGAGTACCGGTCGGGCGGCTGTCTTAGCGGAAGCACCCTCCTCGCGAAAGACTCTTTCGATGCTGATATCCCGCCGAGCGCAGTAGTCCTCACAGGCGCGTTGCTGCGTCAGAAGCGAGTAGTTCTCAACCTGCTCCTCCGTGCTGACGCGGACATAGATAACGGACCTCACACCTCAGGCTCCCAGTCTTCCCCGATGTCGGACCATTGAAGGTCGTCCATCACGAATGCGGCAATCAGGTAGAGACTGTCTCTTAGGTTGGCCACCTGCTCGTCGGTCAATGGGCATTCCGAACCCAGCAAATCGCGGCATTCTTCTATCCCGATCAAGGCAACTCTCCCTGGCGCACAAACGTTCGCCTGCTGCCCAGCTCGGGTGCCTCCCGCCGCTGGAAACGAATGTCTTTTGGTCAGCGTTCAACGTGAGGTGCCTCCTCCTCGTTGTTGGCTTCTAATGGGGTATCCGCAATCTTCAATGTCACTTGTTGTTCGACAGATACGACGCGACCATCGCGCATCACAACCGAGACCTTCTGGTAGTCGTGTTCTCCCAGCAACTCGCTTAACCCCGAACTGGTAGGTCGGTTAGCGAGTGTCCGGATCGTTCGAACCTCTCCGTCTACCAGATGGACTTCGATCCTCCGAAAGTCGCCTGATTTAATGGCTTCGAGGACCTTCCGCTCACCATCGTTGCTTGCCGCGAACATCTCGCGGATCTGGTGCAGGATGTTGTAGCCGTGGCCGTCCGCAGGAATCTCAATGGGGTCCTTCAGAGCCGAGAGCATGCGGTTGATCACCGGATTCAGTTTCAGCAAGAGGTATCCAGCGTCTTTCTCGCCGCCGAAGAAACCCATCTCCATCAGGCTGAGCATTTCGAGTTCCGAGTCAATTATGAACGTCTCTTCCAAATCGGTCAGTAGCCACACGCCGACCCCAAGCATGGCCATTAGGCGTGCAGAGGCTTCCAAGTGATTCGCCCCCTCTTGGAGCATGAATTCCTGCATCCATTTCAATCTCTGCAAAGGAACGCCGAACCTAGATTGAATCTCCTTCGTCACCATGAGGACGAAGATGTCGAGCGGCGAGAATCGACGCCAACCACCATCCTCAGCTCGGCCGTGAGGGAGTGTTCCGCGGCTTTCCCAATCGTTCAGCTGCCGGTATGTGAGGCCAGCCGTGTTCTGAACGTCTTTGGCTGAATACAGCTTGTCATCGGACGGCATGTGGCCAGTCTAAACGAATTGAACACTAACGTTCAGTTTGTGATTCGGAACTGGCTGATCCTGGCTGCGTCGTATCCAGGATCACCAGGAGGGGTTACTGGGAGTTCTTGACCTTCTCTGTCGGCGCATGAGGCGTTGAGTTCGAGCAGAAGGCTCAGGTGGTCTGCGTCCGGACCGAACCCATAGGCGCTCAGAACAGCTTCATCTAGTTCCTCATGGAGCGTTCTAAGGCGATTCGCTCCAGGGTCCGCCAGTGTCTCGTACAGGTCGGCCAAGGTGATTCCGAACTTGGACTGGGTGTGGCGGAAATCGAGAAGGTCGGCGGCGGCCTCTCCCTCGAGTCCGTTCGAGGGGTCGGTCACGCCGAGCATCGCCGCTAAGTGCGCGCCCGCCGAATAGCCGAACGC
>JACZUI010000043.1 GCA_022573225.1 Acidobacteriota bacterium | reverse complement strand
TCGACGTAGTTGATGCGTCCATGATGGCTTCTACGCGTCTGTTTAAGGTGCCCAGTCACGGTGAGAAACTCGTCAAGAGTGAAGTCGAAGGTGTGAGCTACGGTCTCGAGGCCAAGCGCTGACCATGCCTCGGCCTCGCCGGCTCCGAGCGCCACAGTGCCCTGCGTCCGGGCTCGTT
This sequence comes from Acidobacteriota bacterium, assembly GCA_022573225.1. Lineage (GTDB taxonomy): Bacteria > Actinomycetota > Acidimicrobiia > Spongiisociales > ZC4RG35 > JACZUI01. The sequence goes on along the minus strand of JACZUI010000043.1, from coordinate 20,748 downwards.
TGGCAGCCGTCCACAATGCGATCCACACGCAGGGGCCACTGGCTCCAAACTCGTCAAGGAGCCGCGTTCCAAAAAGATCGAGTGGAAAGTCGCTCGGGAACGCGGCCCACTGTCGTCGTCGGCGGTCTCTATTCATTGACTACACGACTGCGCTGATTGAGCCAGCCGATCTCCGAGCCCGGTGTTGACGGAGGGAGGCGTTAGCCTGCAACGTGTCGCCTTTTGCTGGAAACGCTTACGATCAAGGAAGTCGCCCCTCCTGCGGCTTCCTCTTTCTTCTCGGCAAGCCATGCCTCGACGTCGCGGGGATCGTAGAAGACCCGATTTCCGACTCGGATGACCGGAGGGAGCGATCCAGGGTCCCGATGCCTCATCTGACGCACCGCGGCGGCGCTCTTCCCTCCGAGGAAAGCTCCGAGGGCTTCATCGTCGAGTAGCCGATCGGGAAGGCTCATGGTGCGGTTTCGTCCGCCATAACATTGAGGGCTTCGACGTAGCGAAGGCGGCGCGCTCCCGTCGGCTCGGCTATCCCATTTTCATATTGGGAAATCATCTTGCGATCGACGCCGACGATCAAGCCGAGAGCTACCTGAGTGAGTCGAGCCTTCTTCCTGAGCGCCTGACGTTCGGACGGCTCGGGCAACGGCGGGCGCTTCGCCATTTCCTTCTGCACCGTCTCTTTGACTGTCATGGGAAGCGGATAGTACCCTTGGTGGAGTTACACTGGGAGGTGCTACCTGGGGTAATCCGGAGGATTTCTGGGTCCCCAGGTTTGGACCGATTCCAGCAGCAAAAGGACAACAGGTGACTCCGCAATTGCGAAGCCAGTACAGGCCCAAGACGGGAGGACGGTGGCGAACCGTCAACCCCGACAACCCTCCGGCACACTCAGACGTCGCCGAGATCCGAATCCACCCCGATGATCAGCAACTCTTCTACGATCAAACGCACTGGTATTGGATATGGGTTCGCCTCGACGACTACCCAAGCCGAGGGTTCACAACCTCCGTTCAGGTCGCAGAGGAATCGAGCGGATGGGTCATTACTGACCTCTGTATCTCCCGATCCTTGGTACAAGCCTTCGGTGATCCGAGTACCGATCAAGGTCCCTGGCTCTCAAACGGGATCATCTGGCGAGGCGCGAACGAGAGCGGCGTGACCCCAGCCATCTTGAAGCGACTCCGCATCTCGGAGATCAGACGAGCGATCCTCGATCGCCTCGAAGACGTCAATGAGCCCTATTTCCCCATCCGCACTGATTCGGCGCTAGAAGCCCTCAGATCATCGATGACAGGCTCCAAGCGGCACAAACGCGACCCGCTAGCGAAGGCTCGCCTGGCGGCGGCTTACGAGGCCCTGACGCGATCCGGCGAGCGAGCCGGTAATCGAGTGCATGCTGACCTTGCGGCAGAGTTTGATCCTCCAAAGAGCCCACACACGATCTCGACCTATGTTCGAGAGCTTCGGACCGAGGGCTATCTGACGTCAGCAGGTGCGGGGCGTGTGGGCGGCGCAATCACCGACAAGGCTCGGGAGATACTTCGGCAAGCAGGAGAGCTGTAATGGCAAGAGTTCGCAAGCACCGACATAAGTGGCAAGTTCTCTTTCGGGACCCTACGGGACGGGAACGCTCCGCGGGCGTGTACACCCGCAGGATCGAAGCGGACCGAGCAAAACGGAAGATTGAGACCGACCTCGACCGCGGCGAATGGTTCGATCCGACTCCCGGCAAGGTGACAACCGTCGCCGCGTTCGCTCCGATCTGGATCTCGGGCAGAGTTGACCTGAAACCTTCAACCCGAGCGGGATATCAGCAAATTCTCTCCGCTCGCATCCTCCCCCGGTATGGACCCGTGGCGATTTCAGCCTTCACTCACGCCGAGCTGCAGGGATGGGTCTCATCGATGGTCTCCGAAGGTCTCTCTCCGAATCGCATCCGCAATGTCTTCAATGTGATGAGCGGGCTTTTCGGTGGGGCAGTGTCTCATCGGATCATCAGAGCTAACCCTGCCGACCAGGTCGAGCTACCGAAGGCCCGCAAGGATGAGCAAAGGTATCTCACCCCCGATCAGATCTCTGCGGTCGCCGATCAGATCAACCCTCGGTATCGGGCGATGATCCTCACTCTCGGAGTCGCAGGGTTGCGAATCGGCGAAGCCTCCGCGCTCCGAAGGCGCGCCGTCGATGTGATAGGGCAGCGGATTCACATCTTCGAGGCGGTGGCGAAGGTGCAATCGCCGGGACAACCCGCCGAATGGATAACGAGCACCCCGAAGAGTGGCAAAGACCGGCATGTAGCGATCCCCCGGCATCTGAGCTTGGCACTCAATGAGCATCTGGCTACATATCCCGGCGATGCAGACGGTCTTATCTTCACGACTTCGACGGGCAACCGAGTGACCTCCGCCTACTTCGGCACTCACATCTTGAAGCCCACACTCGTCCGAGCGGATCTCGATCCCCGAATCCGCACTCACGACCTCCGCCACTCGGCGGCGACCGCGATGATCCGAGCCAACCCGAATCCCGAACTTGTAAAACGGCAACTCGGGCATTCCACGATCCAGGTCACCTACGACCTTTACGGGCATCTCTTCCCCGATGAGGCAGACCGGCTCGCCGAAGCTCTCGATGGGGTGTGGACCGCCTCCCATGCGGACCAAATACGGACCAAAACAGGATCGCCTATAGCGACGCTCGGATCTAGATAGGCGAAAACCCCAGGCGGTAGCTGGGGTTTTGGTTGGAGGCGACGACCGGAATCGAACCGGTGTAACGGGTTTTGCAGACCCGCGCCTAACCACTCGGCCACGTCGCCGGATGCCGGACGACTCGACCTCCGTCGTTCGTCGGAGCGGAAGACGGGATTCGAACCCGCGACCTCAACCTTGGCAAGGTTGCGCTCTAGCCAACTGAGCTACTTCCGCACTAAGAAAACGGCATTGTAATCGTCGCCGGTTGGGTACCAAAAGGTATGTCAACCGCCGGTTGACCCGAAGCCGCCCTCACCACGGTCGGTCTCATCGAGTTCGTCGACCTCTACCCATTCGACCTGCGGCATGGGCACCACTGCCAACTGGCCAATCCGATCTCCCTCGGCAAACGTCACACGCTCGTCTCCGTGATTGATCAACAAGACGGACACTTCCCCTCGATAGCCCGAGTCGATGAGTCCCGGTCCGTTGACGATGCCGACTCCCGCTCGGCGAGCATGACCGCTTCTGGCTAGGACCAACCCAGCGAAGCCTTCCGGTATGGCGACTGCGATTCCGGTGGGAACCGCGACCCTCTCCCCCGGCTCCAGAGAAACCTCAGATCGGGCATGAAGATCGACCGCCGCGTCGCCGATATGTGACTTAGCGGGAATTTCTACTTGTGAATCGAGACGTTTGAACTTAGCTTGCATGGTTGTCGTCGGGCATCGGGCGGGATGACCAGCCGACTGTAAGCGAATCCTTACCATGACCACGACATCTCCAACCAGACATCGACGTCGTATTCGTATTGCCTCCATGGAATCGCTCGGATTCCTGGACGCGCCGTTCGACTCATCAGCGACTAAGCCGAGTCCCCACCCCACAACCGTGATTACAACACGAACGGGCAGGCGAACGGTAGCCACGTTCAGGATCTATGGGATAACACCGAGATCCACGCCCCGGCTCTGATTGACTGGGCTCCCCGGGAGACATCGCGTGGACTAGACAAGAGAAACTTCAGATGGTCGGTCTTCGTGGTGTTTCTCCTGATGATCACCGGCGCATCGGCCTTCGCGTACTGGCTCTACCAGCGACCAGCGGAACTGGCCTCGAATGCGGTGGCTGTTGTCATCTCGGATGCCACCGAATTGTCGGAAACCCTCGACCCGGTGGCCCTGATTGCTGTTCATCTCGGGGAGGACGATCTACCGGCGGGCTACACAGATGATCTTCTCGCCGCGGATGCCGCAGCTCGGTCGCTCTTCACGGCTTCAGCTGAACTCGTCTCTGGAGACGACGGCCGACGAGCCCTGGCCGCCGACGCTGCCGGAGCCGCGCTGGATGCGACCCGTCGAATAGAGAACGCCATTGCCTTCCGAATGGTCCTCGAACCCGCCCTAGTCCTTCCACAACTCGAGACAGATCCAGACCTCGTAGACCTGGCTACCGCCGTCCAGGAATTCGGTATCTGGCGGGCGCAGCTAGATGAACTATCGGCCGGCCTTCCTCATGGAGTCGATTCGGAGTTGCTCTCGAGCTTCGACTCCTTCCGCGCCTCACTCGCAATCACACAGACGTCATATGTCGATGGCCTGAGAACCGGCGATGGCACGGCGGCAACTGTCGTTGAGCAGACCGAGACCGAGCTGGCCGCACTGCGTGCGCAGATCTCAGATTCGTTCCGTGCCGTTTCCAATGAGATCAGCGTCCTGATATCAGACACCCAAACCCAGCTGGACTCTCTAGGAGCCCGCTGACTCCTAGTCCGCTGACTCCATAGCCGCGACTTCCTTCTCGAAGTCTGCGGCATCCTGAAACTCCTTGTATACCGAGGCAAAGCGCAGATAAGCCACCTCGTCCAATGACCGAAGCCGATCGAGCACCTCTCGCCCAATGTCCTCGGTGGTGACCTGACCTCCCTCCTCGCGGAGCGACGCTTCGACCTCCCTCCCGAGTAGCTCGACCGCCGAGCCGGAGACGGGACGATCGGCAAGAGCCGCCGAAATCCCCGCGGCCAGCTTGGCTGGGGAAAAAGCTTCGAGCCGACCGTTCCGCTTTCGCACAACAAGCTGTGGCTCTAGACGCTCATACGTGGTGAAGCGCCCGGAACAGGTCTCACACTCACGCCGTCGCCGGATGGATTGGCCGCCCTCAGCCGGTCGGCTGTCGATGACGCGGGTATCTGGAGCACCGCAGGAGGGACAGAGCATGTTTGCCAGCGTAAACCCAATCGCGCAGCTCAGCCCGCCGGAATCAGAAGTACTTGACCGGGAACGATGATTCCACCACTGATGCCACTCAGCGTGCGGATGTCGTGAATCACACGTCGGACGTCACTCCCCGGCGTGGCATGTGCCACTGCAATGTTCCATAGCGTGTCCCCGCTCTTCACAACGTGCTCTATGGGAGACGCGCCCGGAGTGTCGGCCTCGGCCGGCCCCCCGATCATGAGGAAGACCGCGCAAACAGCTGCGAGTAGCAACGCCAGCCGGACGGACAGCTGAAGCGGGGCTATCTGCATTGGTCTTCCTCCGGATCGGACCCTTGCGGGTGGTTGCTGGAGCAGTTCGTTGATCGAACGCCCGTTCGTCACTCTATCGAACAGACGTTCGCTGTCAAGTCGAACAGATGTTTGGTTCTGAGGGCTTCGCCGGTTAGTCTCAAGGGAACACCAGTTCGAGGAGGAGTCAGGTGCTGACCGACCGACAACAACAGGTTTTGGACTTCATCCGGGAAACGTCGACGGGACGCGGCTACCCGCCGTCGGTCCGGGAGATCGGCGAGGCCGTTGGACTCTCCTCCCCCTCGACCGTCCACTCCCACCTGTCGACCCTGGTCGAAAAGGGCTACTTGAAGCGAGACCCGTCGAAGCCGCGAGCCATCGTTGTGGTCGATCCGGGCACCCCGGCCACCAAGATCCAAGATGACCGAATCCGTGAAATCCCGGTGCTGGGGCGGATCGCCGCCGGCACCCCGATCCTGGCTGCCGAGCATGTCGAGGAGGTACTCCCTCTGCCGGTCGACCTCGTAGGCAACGACCCGGTCTTCCTTCTCGAGGTCAAGGGTGACTCGATGATCGGCGCTGGAATCCTCGAAGGGGACCTCGTGGCTATCAGGAGCCAGAAGGATGCCAACGACGGTGAGATCGTGGCCGCCCTCATTGATGGAGAAGACGCCACCATCAAGCGCCTCCGCCGTCGTGACGGAAAGGTGATTCTCGAGTCGGAGAACCCGGCATACGAACCCATGGTCTTCACCGAAGGTGTGGAAGTGGTTGGCAAGGTCGTAAGCGTCCTCAGGCGCTATCCGTAAGATCCAGTTCGCCGGTAAAGGAATACTCGGCCGGCCCGGTCAGCCATGACACGCCATCCCGAAATTCGACCCGAGCCTCACCACCTGGCGCAGTTATTGGAATCACCCCGGTCAGGCCCATCGCCTTTGAGGCCACCATGGCAGCGGCGACCATGCCGGTGCCGCATGCCCGAGTCTCCCCCACACCACGCTCCCACACCCGCATTGAGACCCGACCGTCCCGAACTGCGATGAACTCGACGTTGGTCCCATCGACGAACTGTGGATCGGTCTCAACCCTGGGGCCGATCTCCGAGACTGGCGCTGTGTCCGGATCTCCGACGATCGTCACGGCATGTGGATTCCCCACATCGATCAGGTGGTATTGAGCATCATCGATTGAGACATGGCCGGTGACCCGGGTCTCTCCTAGTTCCACTTCTACTTCGTCGGAGCGCACGTTGACTCGCCTCGGGCCAAGGGGCGTATCGACCACAAACTCCGGCGCCTCAACCAGCCCCCGGTCGAATGCGTATCTGGCCACACAGCGGAGACCGTTGCCACACATCTCGGCTGGCGATCCGTCGGCATTCCAGTACTCCATGCCTATCGGGTTCCCGGCGGTGACCACCAGAACCCCGTCCGCACCCACACCGAAGCGTCGATCACAGATGGCCTCCGTTTGGGCCCTGTCAAGATCCAGCGGCCCGTCAATGACCACAAAGTCATTTCCCAACCCCTGCATCTTCGTGAATCTCAACTGGCTTGTCCGTAGGCGTCTAGGAGACGCCGGGTCCGGTGATCGACATCATCAGTCCAGGGTATCCAGCGAATGCGCGGATCACGCTGAAACCAGGTTCGTTGCCTCCGAGCCAACTTCTTGGTGTTCCGGGCAGCAAGGGTGATCGCTTCCCTGATGTCACCGTCGGCCTCGAGTGCCTCGAGGATCTCCCGATAGCCGACGGCGGTCCTCGCGCTCCGCCCCAGCCGGTGTCTCAGTGAGATCACCTCATCGACCAGCCCTCCCCGCTGCATCGCCTCCATACGTTTCTGGACTCGGTGTTCCAGCAAGCCGCCCGGGTCCACCCCCATCGCGGTGAACTCGATCTCGGCCTCATACCTCCGGACATTCTCGGCTGCCGCAGTCGAGGCTCGGGACGACGGTGTCTCGCCTGTCAGCCGAAAGACCTCCACGGCCCTGACAACGCGGCGCGGATTCAGAAGATCGACATGTTCGCCTGCAAGATCGTCCGCCGCCACCAGCTCGGATACGAGTCCTTCCAAATCCACCCTCTCCAGCTCCGAGCGAATCGCAGGATCGGTTGGAGCAAACGACAACGGGTCAACCAGCGCCCGAAAATGAAGACCGGATCCTCCCGTGATGATGAGAACCGAAGCGTCGGAATCTTGCATGATCCGCTTGCCCGTCCGGCGAAATTCAGCCACCGTGAAGTCTTCATCGGGCTCCGCGATATCGATCAGATGATGGGTTATCCCCTCTCGCTCCAGAACCGTCGGCTTGGCGGTCCCGATGTCCATGCCCCTGTAGACCTGCATGGAGTCGACTGAGAGGATCTCCGCATCAAAGTGATGAGCCAATCGCACGGCGACCTCGGTCTTCCCAGAGGCCGTCGGCCCCAGGAGAGCCAGAATCCGGGTCAGACAGGACTCCCTAAGAGGTAGTGCGGCTTTGCTTCGGTCACCACGACATCTAGAAACGACCCGCAGGGGTGACGTCCGGCCACGTGAACGAGCTTTCCGGTTCGCGACCTGGTTGTCGCCACATCTGCTCTCTTGCGTGAGGGGCCCTCGCTGAGAACCTCCATCGTCTGCCCGACCGCCTCCGTGTTGCGCTCGTACGAGACTCGGTCTTGGACGTCGGTCAGCCTGTCGAACCGTTCCTGAATGACCTCTTTGGGAACGAACTTGTCGGTCATCTCGGCGGCTCGTGTACCGGGGCGGGACGAGAAGATGAACGTGAAAGCACTGTCGAATCGCGCCTCTTCGACGACCTCCAAGGTCATCTCGAAGTCTTCATCGGTCTCGCCAGGGAATCCCACGATGATGTCGGTTGATACGCCAAGGCCGGGGATGATCTCACGGGCCATGCTCAACCGATCGAGATACTTTGCCTGCGTGTAGCCGCGATGCATGGCCCTCAGGATCCGGTTGGAACCTGACTGGAGCGGGAAATGCAGCTGCTCGCACACGGCCTCCGTTTCCGACATCGCCAAGGCGACATCCTCACGGAAGTCATTGGGATGGGGACTGGTGAAGCGAACCCGCCGGATCCCGTCGACCGAGCCGACCCGACGCAACAGCTCGCCAAAAATGGGACGCCGTCTCCCATCAATGGCGAGATCGCGTCCATAGGTGTCGACGTTCTGGCCGAGCAACGTCACCTCCACCACGCCGGTGGCCCCGAGCTGCTCGACCTCTCTGACGATGTCGCCGGGGCGACGCGACACTTCGACTCCACGAACAGACGGGACAATGCAGAATGTGCATGTGTTGTTGCATCCCACCTGGATGGTGACCCATGCGGAATGGGACAGCTCTCGCTTGACCGGCAACGACGAAGGCATCGCCTGGAGCTCGTCGACGACTTCGGTGATGGGCCCCCACTGTTCAGCGTGGTCCAGGAGGTCGAGAACCCGGTCGAGGTTGTGAGTTCCCATCACGACGTCCACCCAAGGAGCCTTTTCCCGAATCATGTCTCGATCCTTCTGAGCCGCGCAACCGCCAACGATCAACATCATCTCGGGGTTGAGGTCCTTTATCGCCTTGAGCTGACCCAGGTTGCCGTACATCCGATTGTCTGCGTTCTCACGGATCGTGCAGGTGTTGATGTAGACGACATCGGCACTCTCGTAGCCATCGGTCGACTGCATTCCATCAGCCTCGAACAAGCCCGCTATCCGCTCGGAGTCGTGCACGTTCATCTGGCATCCAAACGTGCGCACGAAGTAGTGCCGGCCCACGCGAGTCGGAACTCGGCGGGCGGGCTCGCGCAAAGACGGATTGGGAAGCAGAACTGTTTGGGTCATGTCGGGCGGACCCTCAACGGGCGTAATCCGTCGCCCTGAACTCCCGAATGACCGTCACTTGAATCTGTCCGGGATACTGAAGGTCTTCCTCCAGCTTACGGGCAATCTGACGTGAGAGATCCCGGGCCTCCAGATCGGTCACATCGCCCGGGTCGACAACCACCCGGACCTCGCGACCGGCTTGCAGCGCATAAACAGTGTCTACGCCCTTGAACTCTGAAGCGAGAGCTTCGAGACGCTCGAGTCGCTTCACGTAGCCTTCGAGCGTGTCACGTCGTGCACCGGGTCGTGCTGCCGACACTGTATCGGCGGCCTGAACGACGACAGCCAGAATGGTTCTTGGCTCCACCTCGTTGTGGTGGGCCTCGATGCCGTGAACCACTGCTGGGTCCTCGTCGAACCGTCTCGCGATCTCCGCGCCGATGAGCGCATGAGAGCCATCGACTTCGTGAGTCACCGCCTTGCCGATATCGTGGAGCAGGGCGGCCCTCTTGACCGGAACCGGGTCGATCCCCAACTCCGAAGCGAGCATCGACGCGATATGGGCCGTCTCGATCAAATGGTTGAGGACGTTCTGCCCATACGAGGTTCGGTACTTGAGCCGTCCCATCAGCGTCACCAACTCGCCGTGCATACGAGACACCCCTGCCTCGACCAGGGCCCACTCCCCCGCGTCCCGAATGCTTTGCTCCACCTCTGACTGAGCCTTCTCAAATGCCTCTTCGATCGCGGCTGGGTGAATCCTGCCGTCCGCGACAAGCTTCTCGAGGGTGATACGGGCGATCTCGCGTCGCACAGGGTCGAACGAGGAGACAGACACGGCCTCAGGGGTGTCGTCAACTATGAGGCTGGTACCGGTCACCGATTCGAGATGGCGGATGTTTCGACCTTCTCGACCGATGATGCGGCCCTTCATGTCGTCATTGGGGAGATGCACAACAGACACGGTTGACTCCGTGACCACCTCCGACGCCAACCGTTGTATGGCAGTAGCCAAAATGCGACGCGCCCGACGGTCGGCCTCCTCTCTTGCCTTTATCTCCAGATCGCGAACCACGATCATGGCCTCCCGGCGAGCCTCGTCCTCAACCTGGGCAAGCACTTTTTCCTTGGCGGCAGCCACATCGACGCCCGCTACCTGCTCCAGCTGGAAACGGGCATCCTCTTTGAGCAGCTCCAACTCGCCTCGGGAACTGGTCAGTTCCTCCTCGCGGCTGATCAACATCGTCTCCCGCTGAGCGAGATTCGAAGCCCGCTGATCGAGAGTCTCCTCGCGCTGAGCGAGGCGCGACTCCTGGCTCGACATCTCGAGGCGACGGTGCTCCAGACTCGCGTCCTCCCGCTCCCGATAGCCCTCCGCCTTTGCCCTACCTTCCTCCTCGGCCTTGGTGAGGATTCGCTGGGCGTCGAGACGGGCGGTGGTGACTATGTCCTCCGACGAGACACCATCGACCTCCCGACGACGTCGTATCGAGGACCGGGCCGCGAAATAGCCGGCGGCCAATCCGATGGCGAGCCCGAGGGCCGACAGCCCTATCGCCAGAGCGTTGCTCATTCCGTTCCTTCCCCGGCTATCAAAACAGACATGCCGAGCCCAAGAGGGCCCGGCACACGTGAGAAGTCAACAACAAGGGCAGTCTGTCACCCGCTAGGTCGTCTTCTCCTCCTGGTTTCGTTTAGATCCGGTTGCAATTCAAGGTTGTTTTCGTGTGCTCATTAGATGCTACACGGTGGATCGCTTACGAGAACAGGTTCTATTCGTCTCTACCCGCCGGCTCTTCGGCTAGCTCTTCGGCCGGCTCTTCGGCCGGCTCTTCGGCCGGCTCTTCGGCCGGCTCTTCGGCCAGTACTTCGGCCGGCTTTTCCTCCTGTACATCGCCGAATCCGACCGCCTCGAAGACCTTGGCCTGAAGTTGGAGGGCAACCTCTGGATTCTCCCTGAGGAACCGCTTGGCGTTCTCTCGGCCCTGACCCAGTTGGTCGTCGTCGAAGGTGTACCAGGCGCCGCTCTTCTTGGCGACGTCATTGTCAACCGCAACGTCGAGCAAGCTTCCTTCCCGAGAAATGCCCTGGCCGAACATGATGTCGAACTCGGCGAGGCGGAAAGGTGGAGCCATCTTGTTCTTGGCCACTTTGACCCGCACCCGGTTGCCGACATTCTCGACGCCGTCCTTGATTGCTTCTATACGTCGAATGTCGAGCCGGAGCGTGGCGTAGAACTTGAGCGCACGGCCACCCGGGGTTATCTCCGGTGACCCCCACGTCACGCCGATCTTCTCCCTGAGCTGATTGATGAAGATGACCGTGGTCTTGGACTTGTTCAGGTTTCCCGTCAGCTTCCTCAATGCCTGGGACATCAGTCGTGCTTGGAGACCCACGTGGGCATCGCCCATTTCGCCCTCGAGCTCGGCGCGGGGCACGAGGGCTGCGACCGAGTCGACTACCAGAACGTCCAGAGCACCGGACCGGATCAGCATGTCCGCGATTTCCAGGGCCTGCTCTCCGGTGTCGGGTTGAGAGATCAGCAACTCATCCACATCGACGCCGATTGCCTTGGCATAAATCGGATCGAGGGCATGCTCGACATCGATGAAGGCGGCGATACCCCCGTTGCGCTGCGCCTCAGTCACAATATGGAGCGCGAGAGTGGTCTTTCCCGAACTCTCTGGACCGTAAATTTCGACGATGCGCCCTCGGGGGACACCTCCGATTCCCAATGCAACGTCGAGAGAAAGGGCTCCGGTCGAAATCACCTCCACTTGGCGGTCTGCCGCCGCGCCCAACTTCATGATGGCGCCTTTGCCATATTGGCGTTCGATCTGGCTGACAGCCATCTCCAGGGCTTTCTCGCGTTCCACAGTTTCTCCTTCCAAACCGGTGTGACGATCAAGGTATCGCCTGGCACCGACAAGAACGTTTCCGTCGGGCAGATACTAGGCCGAACAGGTGTTCGTAGTGTGTATTACCGCACCAAACGGAAGGTTTCAAGGGGTTCATAGTGGGGATGGCCACGCCCGAGCACACTTTCGTAGACCACAACCGAGTCGCAGCGCCATGACAGGTCGAGGTCGGGCGTCGACTCCACCAACCGAGTCACATTCTCCGGCGGACGGATCCGGCTCAGAGATAGATGGGCTCGAAAAGGACGATCTTCCGGGGAGAGTCCAGCTGATTGAGCCGACTCCTCGGCGACGCCCGCCAGCTCGCCCAATTCTCCCGCTCCGCGATTGATGTCCGACCACAACACTGTGGCCCGCCTCAGGTTGGGAAAGGCGCCCAGCCCGCCCAACCCAATCCTGAATGACCGACCGAGGTGGTCGGCGTTCATGGATCCGAGAAACCGGTCATATGTGGGGTCGTCGATGGTCCCGAGGAAACGGAGCGTGATGTGCCAGTTCTGGGGCGGCGTCACTTTCCCCGGGATCTCGACCCTGCCGAACCGGTCGGCCACGGCCATCCGGATCTCCTGTGGAAAGGGCACTGCGACAAAGATCCGCCTCAGTGCTTCCACCAACTCCCGATCAGGGCGAGTCGCGCCAACTGGAGAGCGGCAGTCGTTCCGTAAGCTCTGATTCGTTCCCGGTCGCCGCTGTATCGAAGCTCCTTGGCTCTTGCGTCTTCAGGCGTGGCCACAGCTATGACCACTGTGCCCGGTGGCTTCTCCAACGGATCGGGGCCGGCAGATCCTGTGACCGCGACTGCGACATCTACATCGAGGAGCGACTGTGCGCCGGTGGCCATCTCCACCGCGGTGGCAGCGTCCACCACCGACGAGATGTCCTCGACTCCGAGCAATCGCTGTTTGAGCTCGTTGGTGTATGCAACCAGGCCACCTCTGACTACTGCGGAGGAACCGGGGAGGTCGGTGAGACGGGCGGCCACCAGACCACCCGTCATCGACTCGGCGGTTCCGATTGTGTAGCCGAGATCCGATAGGAGGCGTAGCAGAACCCGTTCGATGGTCTCGTCGTCGATGCCGAAGACAGTATTCCCCAGGCGACTCCTGACCTCGGTCTCCACCGGTTCGATGAGCGTTAGCGCCTCGACGGTCGAATCTGCCTTCGCCGTGATCCGGACTTTGATCTCCGAGGCCGACGCCAGAAAGGCAATTGACGGGTTGGCTCCCTCGAATAGATCATCGAGCGTCTCAGCCACGTCTGACTCCGATCTGCCCCAGGTTCGGATCAGACGGCTGACGATGACCTTCTCCTCACCCGACGCCGCCACCAGCCGCGGAATCACATCGTTGGCAAGAAGAAACTCCATCTCGGCCGGGACCCCGGGAACACAGAAAATCAGCTTGCCGCCATGAGAAATTGCGAGACCGGGGGCCGTTCCCCTCGGGTTCATCATCAACTCGGCCCCCTCAGGGTGATAAGCCTGACGGAGGTTGCTCTTGGGCATGGTCTTGCCCCTGCCCGCCCACCACTCTCGGAGCCGCTCGGCGTATTCGTCGTTGAACACCATGGGCAAGCCCGTCGCGGCGCAGACGGCCTCCCTCGTGATGTCATCCTGAGTTGGCCCGATGCCACCGGTCAGGATCACGGCGTCGGCGCGATCGAGGGCAGTTGAGATCGAGCTCGCGATCCGCTCCAGATTGTCACCAACGGTCTGTTGGAAGTGCGCGTCCAATCCTCGCTCGGCTAGAGCAGCGCCAATAGTCGCCGTGTTGGTATTGATTATCTGTCCAAACAGCAACTCAGTTCCGACCGCGATGACCTCGACGATCAATGCACCGTCGCCTCCATGTCGGGGCCGTACACACCTTCGTATGAAACAGTGACCCACTCCCCCGGCCGACCCCGGTCCAGTCTGATGATTCCATCGATCTCAGGCGCCTGCCGATGCGATCGGGCTACTGGAATCTCGTCTTCGATCTGATCGATGAGGACCTCGTCGACCATGCCGATCAGTTCGCGGTTCTTGTCCTCGGTGATCTGGTCCTGGATATCTGTCAGATGACGAAGCCGCTCCATGATGAGCTCACGTGGGATCTGGCCGTCCATTGTTGCCGCAGGCGTCCCGGGCTCCGCCGAGTACGGGAAGAACCCGCCCCAATCGAGCCGGGCATCCTCGAGGAAGTCGGCCAACTCATCGACGTCCGCCTCGGTCTCTCCGGGGAACCCGACGATGAACGAGCTGCGAAGTGCCGCGTTCGGATCGAGGTCGCGGATTGTCCCGACCAGGCTCCGATGCTTCTCGGGGTTGCCGGGGCGCAACATGGCACGGAGGAGGTGACGGGAGACATGCTGGAGCGACAGGTCGAAGTAGGGCGCCACGAGCGGGTTTGACGTCATCGCGGCCAACAGTCGCTCACTTATCTCGCGGGGATGGAGATACAGGAGCCGGAGTCGACGCAGACCTTCGACATCTGAGACAAAGGCGAGAAGGTCCGGGAGGCCGCCGGGGACCTTGATGTCTCGGCCATAGGCGGCCAGATCCTGCGCGACGAGGACGACTTCGCTGACATCGGAAGCGACAAGACCAGCCAGCTCGGACCTGATCTCAGACGGCCTTCGGGAGCGCTGCTTTCCCCGGATGGACGGGATGGCACAGAACGTGCAAGGTTTGTTGCAACCCTCGGCAACCTTGAGGTATGCATAGGGCAGACCGGTTCCCGGGCGACCGGTCGCGTGAAGGATGTCCATCACCGGCCTGCGGCGCATCTCCACCGGGTGCCAGTCGGTGAGGCTGTCGAGAACTCCCACCAACTCCCCATACCGGTCGATGCCCAGCACCGCGTCGACCTCGGGCAATGCCTCCGCCACCTCGGTGCCGAACCGTTGCGCCATGCAGCCGATCACCACCGATCGTGCCCCAGGTCGCTTGGCTTGCTCCAGTTCGAGAATGGCGTTGACCGATTCGGCCCGGGCCTCTTCGATAAAAGCACAGGTGTTCACCATCACCACGTCGGCGGTTTCTGGCGATTCGGCCCATCCGTAGCCCGCCTCCGAGAGCATCGCGACGAGCTTCTCGGAGTCGACCTGATTCTTGGCGCAACCGAGGGTTTCGAGATAGACAGTGGGACCTGACATTGAGGTGAGGTTAGATGGGATGTGAAGTGACGATCTCTCGCCTGGCTCAAGTCGACCTGCGACCAGGCCGCGATCAACCAGTCCGGCTGGCCTCTACCACCGCCAGCAAGGGCTTGGGCCCGACTGCGTCAGCCAGCGTGTTCCAGGTCGCGGTCGTGACCCTTCCGTCGTCGTCGATCTCAGAGCAGGCCAGGTACACCACGTCGGCCAGCGCACCGAGCTTGTGATCGAAGTCGTAGGCCTGGGAGACCGAGGTCCGGGCCAGTGGCGCGTCGCGGCGGCCGAGAGCGCGGATTGCCTCTTCTGCGCAGGCCTCGGCCTCCTGGTCCATCAGATCTCGCGGAACAGATAGCGACGGAGGATGTCGAGACGATCCTCCATCGACTCCGGATCGAGGTACCAGAGCATGGCGGCCACTGTTGAGAGCAATGGATTGCCGTCTTGCGGCGTGAAACAGAATCCGACGACCTCGTTGCCATTCCTCACAGCCAGCGTGTCGACGGAGACAACCGTCTGATTCATCAGCCTCCCGAAATAGCCGTGGTCGCGGCCAAACGAAAAGACCTGATTGGCCGACTTTTTGTGGGTCAGCGCCACCCGGGTGTTGGCCATCAGACGCTCCTTGACCTCGTCGAGGGTGATCTCGTGATCGAGCGTCAGCGAAAAGTGAATCAGGTGCATGTATTGCGTGTTCAGCTTCAACGCCGACGAGAAGACGTTGATGTCATAGCCCAAGGTGCCGAACAGGGCGTGGGCATCGCGGGCGTGATGGGTCCCAAACTTCGAGTCGCTGTGACTCTCCACCGTCGGGCTAGCCACGAATCCGCTGTCCTGGGATATGTCGTTGGCGCGTCTTATGCAAAGAAACCGCCCGTCGACCAGGTGGTCGGAACCATCGGGATCAAGACCTAGCTGCTTGACGAGCACCGAGATGTTGTGCGTGTTGCATGAGACGATATGGATGAACTTGTCCTCGCCCCATACGAGAGCCTCGTCATTGATGCCCCTGGCGTACATCTTCCCAAAGCCGTATTCGGAGCCCTGGGCCATGAAGCCAATCGGGCCAGCGGCTTTCTCGTAGAACTGCTCCTTCATTTTGTTGCCCACAGGAGTGCAGTCGATGACGATCGTGGCCCGCTCGATTGCTTCCCAGGCTTCGTACTTGGGGGCGTGGCCCAGTTCCTCAAAACCCGACTTTCTCTCCTCATCCACAGTGAGGACCGCACCGCGACGTTCCAGGTCGGAAACCTTGGCCTTCTCGGTGACCAGCGGAGTGCGCTTGTGAAAGGTGACCTCATCGATCCCGAAGTGCTCTTTGTTGTCGGCAAGCAGGCCGATCAGGGGCTCACCGATGGTTCCGGTACCCACAATGTGGACGGTTCTCATGAGAATTGCCTCCAGAGAATGGAGATGTCATGTCCGGAAGTGCATGGTACTGAGCCTGGTTGCTGACTACACCAACAACGGGTCGGTGATCACCTCGACCAGCGACGGCCCTTGGTGGTCGAGGCCACTCCTAATAGCGGTGGAGAGATCCTCGACCCTCTCCACCCGAACGCCGAAGCCGCCGCAGCTCTCGGCAAACACGGCGAAGTTGGGGTTGCTGAGTGTGGTCTGCCAGACGTCGTACTCGGCCGCACGCTGCTCCTTGGAGATCTTCCCCAGTTCGGAGTTGACCAGGACGACTGCGGTGATGTTCATCCCGTACTTGACCGCGGTCGTGAACTCCATGGCATATTGGCCGAACCCACCGTCACCGGCCACGACCACAACCTGACGACGGGATCCAACCGCCGCCCAGGCCCCGATCGCAGCCGGGAGCCCAAAGCCGATCGAGCCCAGATAGCCCGACATCAGGACCGATTGGTTGGCAACTTCGAAGTAGCGGCCAAAGGAATATGTGTTGTTGCCTACGTCGACTGCAATTACCGCGTCGGGGTCCACCTCCCTGCTGAGGCCTTCGAATATCGCCGCCGAGTTGATCCCGGTTCCACTGTCGTCCATGGCACGGGAGTGCTTCTCTTCGCGCCAGATCTTCCACCGCTCGGCCACCTCACCGATGCAATCGATGGTCTGGAAACTCTTGGGCAAGGCTTCCTTCATCAGCGTCGCGGTCACGCCCACGTGCCCTAGGACGGGGATGTCCACGGCATGGAACCGCCCGAGAGACATGGGGTCGTAGTCGATCTGGATGATCGGCTTGTACTCGGCGATTCCAGTGTGGTTGGAGAAGCTCGCCCCAAACACGACGAGAAGGTCGCTTTCGTTCATGAACCAGGAGGCGATGGGAGTCCCGCTACGGCCGAGCACCCCGCATCCCAGAGGGTGGGTATCGCTGATCTGGCCCTTGGCCTTGAAGGTGGTCACCACCGGAGCGCCGACCCGCTCCGCCAACTCGATGATCGGGTCCATGTCGAAGCGGGCTCCGGCCCCAACGATGAACAGGGGATGCTCCGACGAAGCAAGCCTTGACACTGCCTCTTCCAGGACCACCGGGGACGGGGACGCACGCCGGTCTCCGGTGCGGCCTCTCGACGATCCAGGCTCGCTATCGCTCTCCAACACCTGGACCTCGTCGGGGAGCATGAGATGGCTGACATCGCTTTCCACCAGGGCTGTCTTGCAAGCGATAGTCATCAACTCGGCGTGATCCGATTCCGCCTGGACGGTCTCGGAGTAACGGGCCACGTCGGCAAAGGCTGCTTGGAGATCGAGGTCTTGGAAGGCACCGCGACCTTTCGTCTTCGATGAGACCTGTCCGGATATCGCCAGTACCGGGGCACGGTCGACCTTCGCGTCGTAGAGACCGGTGAGGAGATTCGTCGACCCGGGGCCGGCGATGCCAAAACACGCTGCGAGCTTGCCCGTCAGTTTTCCGTAGGCGCTGGCAGCAAAGGAAGCGGCTCCTTCGTGTCGGATGCCGATGTAGGTGAGCTCACCCCGCTCTTCCGCCTCTCGCATCGCGTCGGCGAAGCCGAGATTCGAATGACCGACCATCCCGAAGACATGGGTGACACCCCAATTGACCATCGTCTCTACCAGGACGTCACTAACGGTGCGGGCACGCTCCGTTTCGGGAGGCAGAGCCACGTAGACGCCATCGTCACGCACCTCGGTGGTGAAACAGGAAGGGCGATCGCTGAAACCCTCCGGGGGCAGCCCGGTCAGCGGGTTGTAGTCGTAGCCATGCCAGGGACAGCGAAGCCATCCCTTTTCGATGGACCCCTCGCCGAGTGGCCCCCCCTGATGAGGGCATTTGTTGTCAAGGGTGCCGTAGGCGCCGTCGTGATGCACGAGAGCGAAACTACGGCGCCCCACGGTGATCGTTTTGACCCGACCCTCGGGCAGATCGTCCAGGTCGGCCACCTTGTGCCAGGTGACATTCTCATTTAGGCACTCGGTCATGACTCAACGCAGGCTAATGCTGATGAGACCACCGATATCCGCGAATGGTCCTTCTGTGAGCCTTTTTTCGCGGCTCACGGAAAGAAAGACTCACAGAATGGTTGTGGCGACGTGAAGCCGATATGCCGGCGGGTCGTGCTTCATTCGCCTCTGGTACGGTCGCACCCTCTTATCGACTGGGGTTGACGTGAGGCGCTGGCGATGGATGGTTTTCCTTGTCGTGCTGGTCTCGGCCTGCGGCGGGGGTGCCTCCGACGGCGTGGTCGAGTCCGGGGACGGGCGGGCCACTCTGTCGCTTCAGCCGGGGAGTCTTCCCGATGGAGTGTCACCCGACGACGTGCAACTCGAGGTGCTCGTCGACGAAACCACAGAGCCTGGTGCCCCGGTGGTGGCGGTGCAGCTTCTGCCCGACGGTCTGGTCCTGACAGAACCTGCCACGTTGACGGTTGCCCTACCCGAGGCCCTGGAAGGCGGGTTCATGGCGATCCACCAGTCGGGCGACTCGATCGAGTTCCTCAACGGTGACATCATCCAACAGGACGACGGGGCGTTCTCGTTCCAAACGCCGATCGGACACTTCAGCGTGATGTACTTATCCCCCGGACCTTTCTTCGAGGCCTCGCTGTCGCTGGATCCCGAGCAGGTCTCTGTGGGTCAAACCCAGGATGCCGCCGCCACGATCGCGGCGAAAACCGATCCGATCTCGATGTGGTTCTACTTCGAAGAATCTGATCCAGAAGACACGTTCAGACTGTTCAGGTTCGCGGCACTCCAGGAGCCGGTTTCCTTCGGAGATGCTGAGATCAGGTGGAGTCGTGGCATCCGCTTTTGGAACCCCAAGGTGCGAAGCGCGAAGATCATAGAGACACAGTTTTTGGAATGGGAGACGTCGCCGGCTTCCTCAACATGCTTGGGACCCAATAAAACAAAACCCTATTTCGTGTCGAGATCGGCGTTTAGTCTGACGCTGCTGAGCAGGGGCGAACCCGTGCCAAGAGGGTTCGTCCAGTTTTCAAGAAGGCTGGCAGGGGAACTAACGAAGCCGCCGCCTTCCGTGGGGGCCGGCGGTGGTGGCTCAGTAAAGCTGCTCGACATGTCTCCGGGAGACACCATCGATGTGGTCGCGTTCATCTTCGAGACGGAACCATCCATCTGCACCAAGGCGGGAGCTTCCGGCTCGGGAACGACCACGACGAGCCTCTCGGGTATCACCACGACTGAGCTTGATACGGCCACCACCGGGACAGGGCAAGATACCTCAGCCGCGTTGGAGTGCGAGGATCTCGCCCTCACGAGTGACAGCCTCATTTTCACCAGCCCGGATGTGGGCGAGGAGATCCCCGATCGGTTTACTCAAAGGAATGCATACGACAGCGGGTTTGTCACTCCGGCCTTTCAGTGGTCTGGTGTGCCTGTCGACACGACCGAGATCGTAATTTTCGTTCAGGTGGTCGACAGCGACCACAATCGCGACATTTTGGCGAGCGGAAATGCCTGGTACGGAGAGGTCCCGATTGGCTTCCAGCGATGGCTCGTCACCGGGATCGACCCGGCAACATCGTTGCTGCCGGGGAGCTCGCTTGACTCTCCTCTGCCTGAAGGCGTGATTGAGCAAGATGGGGGCGCCGCGGTCCAAATCAACGGCGAAGGGTTCACCAGCAAGTTTGTCGGCGCCGGCGTCGGGGCCGAGACCTTTCTCTTCACGATTTTTGCACTCTGCGAGGCGCCGTCGGTCGGAAGGGACGTCTTTTGGTCGAGTTGGCTCCGCGACCACGCGATTGGGATCGATTGGTTCGTCTCCTCGTTGGAAAAAGGCTAAGCGGGCTTTCGCCAATTGAGGCGCGATGCGTTCTAAATGTCTCTGCCGGTGCTGATGGGATGGTTCGGGAAGATGGTGGCGCCAGCGGCGATCGACTGTCCTATTTGACCGGACGGAGCTCCCAGCTTTCCCATTCATTGACACCCGGCGGCTTCGGTTTACGCACGATGTCGTATACCTTGTCTTCCACCACCAGCGATGAACCGAAGCGGCTGAGCGACACCTGGAATTGGGCGTCGCAGCCGCAGGTCCCGTGGCCGCAACAGCCGTTGGACTCGCATCCCTCGGGTTTTAGGAAAGTCTCGACTGTGACCTCGTGGTTGATCATCGTCTCGAGGTGAGCCGTGACCCGCTCGGTGGTGGGCCACACCTCCTCGGGCACGATCTGGGCTGCGTCGAGTCGCACATGGTTCCGGACAACGATGTTGAGATGGTCGATATCGGCTACCTCG
>JACZUI010000071.1 GCA_022573225.1 Acidobacteriota bacterium | reverse complement strand
CCAGGCAATGACGCCCATGACGCCCACCACAAACAAGACCCCTATCAGATAAAGGGGCCAGGAAGCGCTGCGCTTCTTCTCAGCTTCCACGTTCACGAGAGTAACGATGATCTGGCACTTCGAGTCTTAGACGTATTGTCAGTCAGCTTCGGTTTCCAGGAGATAAAGCGATGACCACAGCGGTAATCAGCCAGCGGGTACTTCCCCAGACGAGAGTCGTTTCAGTCCTGTTGGTAGTTGCGGCCGCCGCCCTGACAGCCCTCGCCGCCCAATGGCGGATTCAGCTCCCCTTCACACCCGTCCCCATCACAGGCCAGACCTTCGCCGTGTTGCTCACCGGTGCGGCACTGGGTTGGAAGCTCGGAGCCGCCGGGCAGATGCTGTACGTCGCAGTCGGAGCCCTCGGCTTCCCTGTGTTCTCCGACGCTTCGGGCGGTGTCGAGGTAATCAGGGGGGCTACCGGCGGATACTTGATCGGGTTCATCTTTGCCGCCGGTCTCATCGGCTGGATGGCAGAGCGTCGATATGATCGGACCTTTGCCACCATGTTCACGGCGTTTCTTCTCGGATCGGCCGTGATCTACCTGTTTGGCGTGATCGGACTGATGTTGGCCACCGGATGGGCCCTGCCCGAGGCTATTGAGAAGGGTGTGGTGCCATTCCTGCTAGGTGACCTGATCAAGGCCGCCGGCGCCGGACTCCTCTTGCCTGGAGCCTGGCGATTGTTGGGAGAACGCCAAAACCCGTTGTAATCGCTTTCTAAACGGCCAAATGATCAAATGCGACGCCCCATGCATCAGGAACGCGAAACGACGTCAACCATGCTGTCGAGCCAGGGGGCTCGGAAGCCGGTAGTGGAACCAAATCAGGCGGTCTCCAGTTCTTCGCCCAGATAGGCCTTGATGACGTTCGGGTTCCGCTGCACCTCGGCGGGGAGCCCGGTGGCAATCGGCTTGCCAAAGTCGACCACGAGGATCCGGTCGGCGATATCCATCACCAGCCCCATGTCGTGCTCAACGAGGATGATGGCGATCCCCAGCTCGTCCTGGATGTCAAGGATGAACCGAGCCATATCCTCGGTCTCCTCGAGGTTCATGCCCGCGACCGGCTCGTCCAGGAGTAGCAACTCAGGATCCATGGCCAGCGCCCGTCCCAATTCAACCCGCTTCTGAATGCCATAGGGAAGCAGGCCGACCGGATACTTTCTCCATTGCTCGATCTCGAGGAAGTCGATGATGTCCTCGACGATCCCCCGGTTTTCGATCTCCTCGGCCTTGGCCTTGCCCCACCAGATCGACCCGGCCAGCCAGCCGGCCTCCATCCGCACGTGTCGGCCGGTGAGGAGGTTCTCGACCACCGTCATGTGCGGGTAGAGGGCGATGTTCTGGAACGTACGAGCAATTCCCAGTTCAGCTGTCTTGTTTGGCTTGAGACCGCTGAGAGAATCGCCCTTCCACAAGATGTCACCCTTCTGAGGCTTGTAGACCTGGTTGATCGAGTTGAAGAGTGAGGTCTTGCCGGAGCCGTTGGGACCGATGATGGCGAAAAGCTCACCATCATCGACATGGAAAGACACACCGTCGATGGCCTTGACACCCTTGAAGGCGAGATGGACGTCCTTGACATCGAGTAGGTGGTCATAATCCGTGGACCCGGACCTCTTGGCCCTGCGTTTCAGCAATCGGCCACTCACGACAGCCATCTCTTGCGACGTTTGTAATGTTTCACATCGCGGAACGACTTCTGCTCGCCGGTGGTGTGATAACCCAGATAGAACTCCTTGACATCCTCGTCCTTGAGGAGTTTGGTTGGGTCGCCGTCCATAACCATCTTCCCGTTCTCCATGATGTAACCGTGGTCGGCGATAGTCAGCGCCATATTGGCGTTCTGCTCGATCAACAGCACCGAGACACCCTGACTGTTGATGTCCACGATCACGTCTCTGACTTCCTGGACGAGGAATGGCGCCAGTCCCAGGGAGGGCTCGTCGAGGATGAGCAGCTTTGGATCCTGCATGAGAGCCCGGCCGATGGCCAGCATCTGCTGTTCACCCCCCGACAGATACCCGGCAGTAGCCGTCTTTCGCTCGGCCAGCCTCGGGAACATGGTCATCACCCGGTCGTATGAGGCCTTGACCTTGGAGGCGTTCCTGTTGATGTATGCCCCGGCCCTCAGATTGTCGTCGACCGTCAATTCGGCGAACACGCGTCGGCCCTCCATCACCTGGGAGATGCCGCGTCGCACTCTCTTGGAGGGAAGCTCATCGGTGATGTCTACCCCCTCGAGGCGGATCTCGCCTTTAGTCACATCGCCCTCATGGATGTCGAGAAGCCCGGTGATGGCACGCAACGTGGTGGTCTTGCCGGCACCGTTGGCACCAAGCAAAGCGACGATCTTCCCGTCGGGAACCTCGATCGAAATGCCACGTAAAACCAGAACGACGTCGTTGTACACGACCTCCAGATTCTCGACGGCTAGCACTGAATGTGTCCCATGGGCTTTGGGTTGTGAATGAGACCGCTCCCACTCACAACACAGAACTCACGTCGAGTAATGGAGTGGCCCGAAGGCCACTCCATTACCGTCAGTTACTTATCCGAATGCGTCGAAACAGGTCTTGTCGAACTGATACGCCGCAGCAATGTCGCTGGTGTAATCAGCCTCGACAACCGCTAGTCCGGAACCGCCGGCCTCGAGGTCGGCAGCGCTGGGCCTCACGATGGTGACCGTCCTCTGCACAATGTCGTTGGGCTCGCCCACGAACGACTGATCCGGGGCAAGTCCATCCCATGACATAAACTCCAGGTTCTCGGCGGCAGCCAGGACACCTGCGCGGGTCAAGTCACCACTGTCATATGCGGCGTTCAGGATCACCTCCAGAAGCTGGGCTTCTACAACACCTTCGAGGTAGTACTCGTACGCTGGCGCATCTGGGTCATATGCCTGAATCAACTCGCGGGCAGCAGCACTACCGGGGGTGTCTGCACTCCACGGGGAGATCGGGTAGGCGAATATCCAGTCGCGCTGGATCGCATCCCTGATCGGTGACTCCTCGCCCAAGAACCCGAAGTTCCAGGCCACGAACGAGCCAGACCATGTGGCCGTCACACCGGCGGCGAGGGCCTGACCGTAGATGCCGCTATAGGCACCAGGTGAGGTGGTCACCCACACGATGTCGGCGCCGGAACCGATGATCCCGTTTGCCACTTCGGCGAGGGTCGCCTCATCGGCAGCGTTGACCTTGGCCTCGCCGTCATAGACAACCTCGAGACCGAGCGCCTCGGCGGCAAGCTTGGCGCCCTGCGCCGAGTCCTGGCCGAAGTCACCGGCGTTGGACGCGATTGCGATGGTCGCCGCATCCGGGTTCTGGGACACGATATAGCCGATGGTGTTCATCGACTCCAGGCAGTATGGAGTTCCGTGAGGGACCAGATTGGCGTTCAGAGCCGGATCGCTCCATCCCGAATACCAGGTCAGCGGGATCGCCAACATGTCGTCCTCAGCCAACTGATCCTTGATCGCGACTGTATGTGGCGAACCGGTCGAGTGCCCGAGGGCCACAACCGAATCCCTGATCTCGTTGTACTGCTGGACATGGGTGTCCACCGAATACCCGGTGTCACGAACCTCGAGGATGATATCAAGCCCATGGATCCCACCCGCGGCGTTGATCGCCTCAATCTGGGCCTCGTAGCCGGTGACGACCGGCTGAACGAGAGCAGAGAACACACCGGTCAGATCGGACAGAAGCCCGACCGTGATGGTCCCTGCTTCGAGATCGACACCAATGTCGGTGAGGATCATCGCTTCGGCCTCGGTGGTATCCGGGGTTTCGGCCTCGGTCGTATCCGGCGTTTCGGCCTCGGTGGTATCCGGAGTCTCAGCCTCCGTGGTATCGGCGGCGTCATCGCCGCCACATGCGGCCAAAACGAGACCCAACACCAGGAGAATCGCCAACCACTTGGTTTTCATCTTCATGTTTTTCCTTCCTCCTCTATTACAGAGACCAGAGGTCTCCCTTGCACACCGTTCAGTAGGTGAACGGCCAACCCTTCCAATAATTGCGGATCCTGATCCATATCCCGAATAGCCCCAGCGGTTCAAAGATCAAGAACAGGATTATCAGCAAACCGTAGATGACCTGATTGAGCTGGAACACCGATAACCCCGGACCGACACCGGGGAGTGTATTGATCAGGCCGAAGTCGGTGGATTCCGTCGCCACCACGAGGTCGAGCAATGTTGCCAACAGGTTGTCGCCCGTCTCAACGACATCCTCCATCCAGAGAGTGGCGTCTTGCACCAATCGAGGCAGCAGCGTCACAAATGCGGTCCCTAGGACGACACCGGCCACCGTCCCCGCGCCACCGATGAGGACGATGGCAATGAACTGGATTGACAGGAAGAGGTCCCATCTAGTCGGGATGACGGTTCCCACGAATGAAGCCAGAAGTGCTCCGGACACACCCGCGTAGAACGATGAGATCCCGAAAGCGCGCAATTTGAAGCTCACCTCATCGACGCCCATGATCTCGGCTGCGATATCACGGTCACGAATCGCCTGGAAAGCGCGACCGACCCGGGTCCGCTGCAGGTTCTTGGCTAACAGCATGAACAGGATCGCCACTGCAAGTACGAAATAAAAGGTCTTGGCCTCGGACGTCAACTCGATTCCAAACCAC
>JACZUI010000006.1:57166-78764 GCA_022573225.1 Acidobacteriota bacterium | reverse complement strand
TACTGGATCGCCACTAGAGCGAAGCAGAGAACGCGCACGCTTCTGCTGATCGCGGTGCTCGTCCCGTTCTGGTCGAACTTCCTCGTCCGCACCTATGCCTGGCGGATGCTGCTCGACTCCGACGGGTACATCACCCAGCTTGGGGAACTCACCGGGTTGTGGGGCCGGATGCTATTCACCCAGCCCGCCGTGGTCATCGGCTTGTTCTACGGCTACCTGCCGTTCATGGTTCTCCCCCTCTACGCTGCCCTCGAGCGCATGGACTGGGGCCTGGTCGAGGCGGGACGGGACCTCTACGCCTCGGGCTCCAAGGCGTTCCGGAAGATCACGCTCCCATTGTCGAAGCCAGGGATCATCGCTGGATCGATTCTCGTCTTCATCCCGAGCCTCGGCGCCTACGTGACCCCTGACATCTTGGGTGGGGCCAAGACGAATCTGCTCGGCAATCTCATCGTTACCCAATTCAGTGCGGCTCGAAATTGGCCGTTCGGGTCCGCCCTCTCGGGCGCAATACTGATCGTCATGTTGGTGGCAACGCTGCTGTACTTCCGAACCGGGGAGAGGACCATATGACACTCCATCAGGGTGTGGCGGCACGCCCCGGCGTGGACCGATCCCTGGGCATCTTCGGCTGGTTGGTGTTCGCCTTCCTCTATCTGCCCATCCTGGTTGTCGTCGTGTTCTCCTTTTCAGCCTCCCCAAATGTTGGGATATGGGGCGGGTTCTCCCTCCGCTGGTACGAACGGATGCTGGGCAACGAACAGCTCTTGAACTCCATTGAAAACACGGTCGTGGTTGCGCTGTGGTCGACTGTCATCGCCACGGTGCTTGGCACCGCCGCGGCGCTCTCCCTGGACCGGTACCGACGATGGGTCGGCCGCGGTGCCTTCGACGGGTTGTTGTACCTGCCGATCATCATCCCCGACGTCACGATGGCGGTCATGCTCCTGTTGTGGTTCACCTCGACCGGCGTCATTCCGCTCGGTCGCGGTTCAATCACGCTGGCACACATAGCCTTCAACATCTCGTTCGTCGCCATCGTGGTCCGAGCCAGGTTGGCCCATATGGATCCGGCAATGGAGGATGCCGCAGCCGACCTCTATGCCACCCGATGGCAGGCGTTCCGCCGAGTGACCCTTCCATTGATCATGCCCGGCGTTCTTGGAGGCGCCCTCCTCGCTCTAACTCTGTCGCTAGACGACGTCGTGATCACGAGCTTCGTCCAGGGCCCCGGATCGACGACACTGCCAGTTTACGTGTTCGGACTCATCAGACGCTCGGTCACGCCCGAGATCAACGCAGTCTCAACGCTCATGATCGCAGTTTCGATGGTGCTGGTCCTGGCTTCACTGATATTCCAGGGGCGAACTGGACGAAGAAGTGAATCGAAGGAGACAGACCATGAAACGCGTACGGCTGACCGAAAAGGCTGAATCGAAGGAGAAACAACCATTAAACACATGTGGCCTACTCAGATAAATAGATCAAAGGAGAAGCAACGATGAAACGCATATTCGCTCTACTGGCTGTGATGGCGCTGATGGTGGCGGCCTGCGGCACTGATACCACAGAGACGACCGAGGCAACCGGGGGAACCGAGGCCACCGAAGCGCCGCCCGAGGGGGCTCAGGCCATCTCCGACGCCTGCGCGCTCGGAGCCACCGACGGTGACCTCAACCTGTACAACTGGACCGATTACATCCCGACGGGCTCGTTGGCCGAGGACGCCGAGGTGAAAGACCTCGTGGCCGGCTTCGAGGATGAGTTCGGCGTGAGTGTCGTCCTCACCTTCTTCAACTCCAACGAGGACATGCTCGCCCAAATCGACGCCGGCGCCTCCTACGACGTGGTCGTGCCTTCGGACTACATGGTTACGACCATGAGAGACGCCGACCTGCTCGTCGAGCTCAACCGGGACGTGATTCCCAACTTTGCGAACATCGCTGAGCTGTTTTCGGATCCGGGGTATGACGCCGGGAACCTGTTCTCGGCTCCCTACCAATGGGGAACCACCGGCATCGGCTATCTCTATGGTTCGATCGACGACGAGAACGGCGTGTCATGGGGAGTGCTTTTCGACGAGGATCTGGCTGCACCGAATGCAGGATTCATCTCGCTGCTTGACGACACGCGGGAGACGCTGGGATCGGCCCTGAAGTATCTGGGTTACTCGTTGAACACGCTCAACCCTGATGAAGTGGACGAGGCCGCGGAGCTGATCCTGTCGACGAATGAATGGATCGCCGCCTTCAACTCCTCCTCATACTGGACCCTGCTCACAGCCGGCGAGTTCAACGTGTCCCAGGGCTGGAACGGGGACTTCCTGGCCGAGTATGACTCGATATCGACGGAGGACTACGACGCCTACGAGGACTATGGCTATGCCATTCCCCTGGAAGGCTCTGCGGCCTGGGTCGACACAATGGCAATACCGACAACGGTGGCGCATCCGTGCACGGCGCACACGTTCATCAACTACATGCTTGATGCTGAGAACGGCGGGGAGTTGACCAACTTCAACTACTACGCCAGCCCGAACGGCGCCGCGGAGGAGTTCATCTACGAGGAGATTCTCGAAGATCCGTCGATCTATCCGGTACCGGAGACCATGGCGATCCTGGAGTTCTTCGTGGACCTTGGTGAATTCAACAACTACTACGCAGACGCCTTTACGAGGGCGAAGGGCTAGCCCAAGCCTCGACTCGAAAGCGGGAAGATAGAAGAGGACCGGCCCTGTGAGGGGCCGGTCCTCTCGTGGAGTGGTAGTTGCCGCATCACTGAGCGATGGTCAGATACTTTCCGAGTCGAATCGCCGCCTGCTCCCCGCTCTCGATCGCGCCGTCGATCGAACCGGCCCCAAGCGTGTGCTCACCTGCAAACACAACACTTCCTTCTTCTTCGAAGACATCAAGAAGAGCTTCGTCACCCGGGCCGAGAGCCGAATAGCAACCACCAGACCATTCCTCCTGACCCCAATCAAGCGTTGCTGAGTCGGTTCCAAGCCTGACCTCGGGAAGAGTCTCGGCTATCCGGTCTCGCCAGTCTTCGGACACCGCATCGATCGCAGACTGGGTACCAGCAAAGGCCGTCACTGCGTTCCGAGTGCGCCCGTCAGCGCCGGTACCCGTATAACACCACCATGTTGTGTTGCCGTCCTGACGTGCCAGCAGGGCTGGCTCCAATTCGGTCGACAAGACGAGCTTGGCGGCGGTGCCCATGACAAGGCTTTCGAGAGCATTGGTCATTTCGGTGCTCAAAGGGGGCTCAAAGCGGAGTCTCGATATCAGTGGCAGGGGCACCGCTACCACCACACCGTCGGCGACGATTATCTCGTCTTCCATGACGATTGAGACACCGGCCTCGGTCGATTCGATACCTTCCACGGGCCGACCTGTCCGAACATCGGTGAGCCGGTCGGCGACCGCCTCTGCGAGGCCTTGATTGCCTCCATCCACCCGCAGATAGGTCGCCTCTCCGATGCCGAAGTCACCTACGAGTTCGGTCACTCCGATTCTCTTGGCGGGCACGCCGGCAGAGCCTTCGACCCTTTGACGCAGAACCGTGAAAGCGTCTGAGCCGTCGTCGAACTCCACAAGCAGCGCATCGACGGTGAGTCGCGCTCGTTCAGCGTCGGAAAGTGACTCAATTGCATCTGCGACGAGGGCTGCCACACGGCGGTGCTCGCCGGCGGCAATCGGAGGCGAGCCGATGAGGTCTCGCTTGATGAAGTCGACCCCAACCTTGCTCAGCGTGACACCGACTTCGTGGGCCAGGCCTGCCACCGATACCTGATCGTCGCGAAGCCATTCACCGCCAAGTTCACCAACCTCGCCGTTGCTCAACGTCACCGAGTGCACCCGGCCCCCGACTCGGTCTCTGGCCTCGAGGACAGTGACATCGTGGCCTGCCTGGGTGAGCCTCAGAGCAGCAGTGAGGCCAGCCAACCCTGCACCGACGACAACGATCCGGGCCATATGTCCCTACCGCAGTGCCTCTAGATCGCCAATGATCTGGGTGGCAGCGAGCCTGCCCGGCCCTCCCATGACACACCCGCCCGGGTGGGTGCCCGACCCGCACTGGTAATACCCGGATATCGGTGTCCGATACTGATTCCAGCCAGGAGCCGGTCGGAAGAAGAACATCTGGGGCGCAAGAAACTCACCCGCGTAAATGTTGCCCTCCGTCAGTCCGGTGACCCTCTCGATATCGAGAGGGGTCACTACCTCACGGTGAAGTACCAAGTCGCCGAAACCGGGAAAGAACTTCTCGAGCGTCGCCTGGACCGTGTCCCCCAGGTTCTCACGCTCGGTGTCCCAATCGCTCCCCTTCAATTCGTACGGTGCGTACTGCACGAAATTCGACATGACGTGTTTGCCGGGAGGAGCCATGTCGCGATCGATCGTGGACTGGACACACGAATCCAGATATGGGTGTTGGGAAAACCACCCATACTTTGCGTCATCAAAGGCACGCTCGAGATAGTCGACGGTCGGAGCAATGTTGATGAATCCACGGAATGGACCTTCGCCACGTTCCGCCAGAGACGGATATGTCGGAAGACCGTCTAGGGCGAAGTTCACCTTGGCCGAGATGCCCTGGAAACGCATTCGCTCTATCGCATCTACCAAATCGGTGGGGAGTTCCCTGGGCTCTACGAGTTCTAGGAAAGTTCGGCGGGGATCGAGAGAACTGACCACGATGTCTGCTTCGAGCTCGGTCCCATCGGCGAGGGCGACCCCCGTCGCCTTGCCATTGGCTGTGATCACATTTGAAACGGGCGAATCGGTCGCTATCTCGACCCCGAGACCCTCAGCCGCGCGAGCAAGAACCTGCGTGAATCCTCCGTTGCCACCCTTGTGAAATGACCATGCGCCCTGGTCCCCGTCATGTTCACCCACAGCCATATAGAGCAGCACGAGCCCAGAGCCCTGAGACTTCGGCCCTACCTTCGCTCCGATCGTCCCGGAGCTGGCGATTAAGGCCTTGAGGATCTCGCTTTCGAAATAATCGTCGAGGAAGTCCGATGCGCTGCCCGTGAGGAGACGCATGCCGTTGTGGACGACTCGAGGCGGGAGACTCCGAACGTGCTGGCCGAGGGCGGCCATACGCATCAACTCCTCGGGGTCGTTGCTTGTTATGTCCGGAGGTATCGAGTCCAGAAGCGGTCTTATTGCCTGAACGACCATCGCAACGTCGTGGGAGAACTGTTCGTAGGCATCGGCGTCGTGCTTGGAGTGCCGTCTGATCTCGACGATGTTTTGTTGCTCGTCCTGACCCAATAGCAAGTAGTCGCCGTTGTCCATCGGTGCGAATGTCGACTCCATGAGGAGGGGCATGAACCCGTACTTGACAAGGTCGAGCTCCTTGACGATCTCCGGCCTGATGTGGCTCAGCGCATAGGAGAAAGTCGTGAATTGAAATCCCGGGAAGAGCTCCTCGGTGATGGCAGCGCCACCCACGATGTTGCGTTGCTCGAGGATCAAGGTCCGGAGCCCGGCCTTGGCCAGGTAGGCACCGTTGATCAACCCGTTATGGCCACCGCCGATCACGATCGCGTCGTAGGTTCGACTTTCGGTCATGTCAGATCCTCACGCCCTCCTGTGCGGCGGGTCGTAAAAAGGCATCTTGGTGACGGCGGCTTTGATGTACTTGATCTCATGATCAATAGTCACCTCGAAGTCGACCTCACTTCCGACGGAAGACAACTCAGGAATGACCTGGGCGATCGCGATATGACTTTGCACCATCGGGGAGTACATCGAGCTTGTGGCGAACCCGACTCTCTCCCCTTCCTTGTCGTATAGGGGGATTTCCTCCGCTAGCGGAGTGTGGTCCTTGGGTGGCACATGACCTACTCGTTTGTAGGCGTCATCCCACTCTTGCCAATCGAGAGTCAGTCCAACCAGGTGCCAACGGGCTCCTCCCGCAAACTCCCGTTGAATAGCGTCTCGCCCGATGAAGTGCCTTTGGTCTTTGTCGATGTCCCTGAACATCCATCCGAGGCCGAGTTCGATCGGTGTTGAGCGCTCCCCGTCGGTCCACGCGTAGCGGCTCGACCCGAAGTCGGCACCAATCAACAGCAGACCGGCCTCGATTCTCGTCATGATCAGGGCTGTTTCACCGAAGGGCATGATTCCATTGCCCTCGCCGGCCTCGAACAAGCTGTCCCACACCCGAAGCGCATCATCCGAATCGATCCACAGCTCGTAGCCGAGATCTCCGGTGTAGCCGGTACGAGACACGGTGATAGGCGACCCGTCGAACTTCGTCTCGGTGATGAAGAAAGGCCGAAGCTCTGCGATGTCGGGCGCAACCGACGAGAGGATGGCTTTAGACCTAGGTCCTTGAACAGCTAGCGATGCCACCTGTTCGGAAACGTCATCGACCTGTACCGATCCACGTCCCACAAGGTCTTGGAAGTATGCAGCGTTCGGCTCGGCAGCAGTGAGCATGAATTCGGTCTCAGATGATCGAAAGAGCATCCCGTCTTCTATGACGTAGCCGTCATCGTCACACCAGATCGTGTATTGCGCCCGACCCGGTCGGCATTTCCGGACATCGTTGGCGAGAACACCTGAAAGGAATGCCTCTGCGTCTCTGCCGTGGATTCGATACTTGTACAGAGGCGATGTGTCATATACGCCGGCGGCGGTTCGGACGGCAAAATATTCGAGCTTTTCCGACAGGTGGTACTGCTTCGCTGAAAGGTAACCGGACCAATGGTCCCAGAGACCTGTCTGATTTAGCGCGCTCGTCCGCTCGTAGAACGGCGTCGTTCGCATGTGATTCAGTCTCGACAAGGAAACACCACGGTATTCGCTATTGGACGCACGCGCAATAGAGTTACATTACCGATATGACGCGTATGAGCCCAGACGCAAGACGACAGACCATCGTTGAAGCCGCCCAAGCCGTCGCAAGGCGAAAAGGCCTGTCGGCAACCACGGTGCGCGATGTGGCCGAGGAGATGGGCACATCGAGCGGCCTGATCCATCACTATTTCGCCTCGATGGATCAGCTCCTCGCCGAAGTCTTCAGCCAGGTCGCGGAGGCGGATCTGTCGGCAACCCGCGAGCGGATGGACGGTGCCACATCAGAAACGGGCAGGCTTGCCGCATATTTTGATGCCTGGGCAGACCCCGACAACGACGACATCTTCCAGTTCTGGCTCGACGCGTGGTCCGAAGCCAGCCGAAACGAAGCGGTCCAGGAGAGATCGCGTGCGCTGAACATCGAGTGGCAAGGGCTCCTTTCCGAAGTGATAGAAACCGGCATTGCGAGTGGAGAATTCAACCAGGTCGACGCGGAAGCCGTGTCGTGGACAGCGCTATCACTTCTCGATGGTATGTCGCTTCAGGTGGTCGCACATCCGACGGTAATTGAGCGTGGAAAGGCGGCTCAGTGGGCCGCAAATAGCACTGAGCGAGATCTCGGGCTCCCGCTCGGCACGTTGAGAGCAGCGTCGGTGATCGCCTGACTCTCGGGCGAGTCCAGTGGCGAGCCTCAGGCTGTCCGAGCTGACACCCGATCCCCGAGACCGATCTCGACCGGATCTGGTTCGCCGATACCCACCGTGTAACCCCGGACACCGTTCCGCAGTTTCTCGCGATCAGGCTTGACCTCACGTGCGCTCGCATCTGGTCGGGATGTCATGAACCGGGTGAACTCGACACAGGGCTCAAGTACTCCGGGCTCGACTAGCTCAATCTGACCGTCATTGGTTTCGATGTGGATTCCTCCAGCGATGTCCTCGAGGCTGATCATCTGATCGGCTACCACGATCACATTCTCTCCGGCAACCCCGAGAGGAGTAGGGCGAAACAGATCCCACATCAGGTCGTAATGAGAGGTGAAACCGAAGGACAGCGTGTCCTCGGCACGCCAGTGCCTGGCGGCAGGGTGATGTCGATGGTGACGGTCAACAATCCACGCACCGTCAGAGAGACCAAGTACCCCGTCACGGGTGAGTCTCAGGGTGTCGACCGGAACGAGCATGCTGTCGTCATAGCTGCCCTGTCCGGTCAATTCTCCGGGCTGGATCTGCAAAAGAGCGATCTCCCCGATCTGTGTCCACTCCCCCAAACCATCCAACTCCTCATGTGGTGACGTGGCACTTTAGGACATGTCGCGTAGAGGGCAGAAAAAGTCGCTGTCCGGGCGGAACGAGAGTCGACCACATACCTAGGCCCCGTTGGGAACCACTCGACAGACGTGATAGAACTACTGGAAATCTGAGAAAGGCTATGCGTTGACAACTCCCATCGGAGACCCTAAAGCGGCGAAGATCAACCCGGACCGGGTGGCGGCGCTAACCAAGTCCATGGAGGAATCGCTTCGTCTCCGCACACGTAAGTCCGGCGAGTACGTCGAGAGGGCCCAAAAGGTCTTACCAGGCGGAGTGGCTTCGTCTTTCCAGGAGCAATCGCCCCATCCCATCTATATCGTCGAGGGTCAGGGCTCCAGGGTCGTCGACCTCGATGGAAACGAGTACACCGATTTCCACAACGGGTTCGGAGTGATGGTCGTCGGTCATGCCCACCCGTTGATTGCCAAGGCCATCGCGGACGCCGCGTCAAAAGGAACCCACTTCGCGGCACCCAATCAGGTCGCGGTGCGCGTGGCCCAGGAGCTGGTACGGCGCTTTCGGCTCCCTCAGGTGCGGTTCTCAAACTCGGGTACTGAGGCCACGTTGGACGCCATTCGCCTGGCGCGAGCTTTCAGCCGCAAGGAGGCCCTGCTGAAAATAGAGGGCTCGTATCACGGCCATCACGACGCTGTGATGGTCTCCGTGCATCCCGATCCGTCGGAGATCGGCCCCCGTGCCCACCCGGTGTCGGTGCCACAGTCCGCCGGCATCCCCAAGGCCCTGATCGACCTGACGTCGGTAGTGCCCTTCAACGACCCCGATGCGCTTGAAGCGGCCCTCGTCGCCAATCCGAACATCGGCACCATGATCATCGAGCCGATAATGCTGAACATTGGGGTGGTTACCCCTAATCCGGGCTATTTGGCGGAGGTTCGAGAAATAACGCGGAGGCACGGTGTGGTTTTGATCTTCGACGAGGTCAAGACCGGGGCCACCATTGCAGCCGGGGGCGCGGTGGAGAGATACGACGTCGTCCCCGACCTGATTGCGTTGGCCAAGGCCACCGGAGGTGGCACCCCGATAGGAGCGATTCTCGGCACCGACGAAATCATGGCTCAGATCACCAATGGGACTGTGGCGCAGTTCGGAACATTCAACGGGAATCCCCTCACGATGGCGGCAGCGGAAATGGCCCTGACCGAAGTCCTCAGCGAACAGGCTTACCGCAGGCTCGACCAGATCGGTCAACGCATGGTCGACGGATGCCAGCAGGTATGCGACCGTTATGGACTGCCGGCATATGCGATAGGTGTGGCCTCGAAAGGTTGCGTCATGTTTGCCGACGAGCGGGTCGTGGACTACCGGTCTTACGCCCAACATTTCAACGACGACCTCAACTACCTCGGCTGGCTGTACCACATGGTCAATGGGGTGTACATGACGCCCGGAGCCGACGAGCAGTGGACCCTCTCCGTGGCGCACAGCGATGCCGAAATCGAACACTTCATCGACGTATTCGAAGAGTTCGCCAGAGACGTCACATCTGGATAAGGGAAGAAGCACGGCAGCAGGCGATCTGTTTACGATCGCTGCCCAAGAGAAGGAGCCATGCCGCTACTTACCGAGTCAAAACACTTCATCCGCCCTGATGGTCCCGACAAAGTGACGGGAAGCGGCCGGTATGTGGCGGATATCTCGCTTACGGGGATGCTGACCGCAAAGTTCCTCTACGCGGGGGTCTCACATGCGCGGATCACCCGGCTCGACATATCAGCAGCCCGTCAGGTCCCGGGCGTCTTTGCAGTGCTGACCCAGGAAGACGTGCCGGAGCGGCGTTTCGGTTCGGTTGCCGATCGCACCCTGTTCGCCAAGGATGTGGTGCGATTCGAGGGTGAAGTGATCGCGGCGGTCGCAGCCGTAGACGCCGAAGCCGCACAACAGGGCCTCGATGCTGTCGTATTCGAATACGAGCCACTTCCGGCTGTCACAGATCTGGAAGCGGCGATTGCCGACGGAGCACAGCTGGTCCACGAGGGCTGGGCCGACTATGAGGCCGCCGATGTCGAGCGAGACGGCAACATTGCGTCGTTCACATCGATGATCAGGGGTGACGTCGAGGCGGGAATGGCCGAGGCCGACCACGTGGTATCGAGCCGCTACGTATCCGATGCGTCGCAACCTGCCCCCATCGAACCGAGGGGAGTGCTGGCGCAGTGGGAGGGCGATCGGGTGACTATCTGGAGCTCCACCCAGGTCCCGTTCCAGGCCCGCGATGGCGTCTGCGAAACACTTGATCTCCCCACTAATCGAGTAAGGGTGATCGTTCCCCACATGGGCGGGGGCTTCGGAGGCAAATGCGGTTTCCATTACGAGGCACACGTAGCCGCTTTGGCCAGGGCCGCCAGGCGACCCGTCCGACTGGTGTTCTCACGGCAGGAGGAATTCATCGCTCCTGATCGGCGTCGGGAAGGCATGATCATTGAGATCACAACCGGGCTCAGGAACGACGGGACCTTGACTGCGCGGCGGGCGCGGGTGCTGCTCGACAACGGTGCGTACAGCTCCGACGCCTCATTCTTTCCGCACATGGCCGCGATGCAAACTCTCGGGCCGTACAAGATCGACAACATTCACGTCGAAGCGTCGAGCATCTACACCAACCGTCAACCGTCGGGGTCGGTGCGCGCCCCCACCGCACCGCAAGCCTGCTGGGCCTTGGAGTCGCACACCGATGAGCTTGCGGCCGCGATCGGGATGGACCCGGTCGCATTCCGGCAGCAGAACTGCGTCGACACCGGAGAGACGGGCGTGGCTGGACAGGTATATGACGAGATCGGGCTACAGGACTGCATCCGAGAAGCAGTGTCCGCCATCGACTACAGCCAGGAGCTCGATGAAAACGAAGCCATCGGCGTAGCTGTTGGATGGTGGCCGAGTTTCCCCGGCCCCTCCGGGGCCTTCGTCAAGATCGACAGCGACGGGAAAGGGGTGATAACGACCGGCGCCCAAGAGTGCGGTACCGGTTCGGTGATGACGCTTCCCATTCTTGCTGCCGTCGAACTTGGCATGGAGCCGGAAGACTTCGAACTGGTCTATCAGGACACCAGCGCCGCACCTTACGACGAAGGCGCGACTGGTTCGCAAACAATCCTCAACAATGGGCGTGCCACTGTCGAGGCCGCGCAGCAGATCGCCGTCCAACTAAAGAGCCTGGCAGCAGAGAAGTTGGAGGCTTCGCCTGATGACATCGTTTTGGCAGATGGCAAAGCGCACGTAGCCGGCTCACCCGAGTTGGCGGTGTCGATCGCCGATTTGGCGGGTGTGGCGGCCGAAGGCGAAATGCTGTTGGGCAAGGGGTCAGGCACGCCGCCCGAGTATCCGTCTGCGGTGGGCGTGGATTGTATTGGCGACCGAGGTTTGTCAGGCTGGGTCGGGCCCCAGTTCTCATGTCATGCGGTCAAGATTCGCCTGGATCGGGAGACTGGTGTGGTCCGGGTCCTCGACGTCAGCGCCGCCCACGACTCGGGGGTAATCATCAACCCGATTGGCGCCTCCGGCCAGGTCGAAGGTGGCGTGTTGATGGGGATTGGCCAGGCTCTGACGGAGCGAACGGTCTATTCCGAGGATGGCGCACAGGAGAATCCGGCCTTTCTCGATTACAAGCTGCAAACCATTGCAGACGCTCCACCGATAAGGGTGCACTTCGTCGAGATTTTCACTCCCGGAGTGGGCCCGCACGGTTCGAAGCCCATCGCCGAAGCCCCCAACGTGGCCACTGCCGCTGCGATATCAAACGCCATCACCAAACTGGTCGGTCGACCAGTCGCCCAATTACCGATGACGGCTGAGCGAGTTTGGGGGCTGATGCAGGGACGAGGTGGTGGGTGAGCTTCATGATCGCTGGGTCGCTTGAAGAGGCGCTGACCGCGCTGGCCGCCGGAGCTCGCCCCGTAGCGGGCGGAACCGATCTGGTGGTTGGTGCCCGGCAGGGAAAAGCACCATTGCCGACATCCTTGGTGGCCATCGATCGCCTCGCTGAGCTGACCCAAATCGAGCCGACCGATGGGGGCATTCGGATCGGCGCCTCGGTGACTCATGCCCGATTACTGACCGACCCGACGATTGTGAGCGACTACACCGCACTCGCGGATGCTGCCGCACTTGTCGGATCGCCGTCGACGAGGAATGTCGGGACGCTCGGCGGCAACGTGATGAACGCCTCCCCGGCCATGGATACTGGAGCGCCACTGATGGTCTTGGGCGCAGTCGCAGAGGTCCAGTCTGAGCGGGGATCGAGGACCGTAGACCTGTCAGATCTGTGGACCGGGCCCGGCCAGACGAGCGCGAAAGTCGATGAGCTGTGCGTGGCCATTGACCTCCCCTCCCGCCCGGCGCGCTCGGGGAGCGCCTACGTGCGTTTGGAGTATCGCCGGGCTATGGAGATCGCAGTAGTAGGGGCGGCAGCCAGTGTCACGTTGGCCGATGATGGGACCATTTCAGACGGCTCGGTGGCGCTTTCGGCGGTCGCTCCCACGATCATTGAGGTCGACGGCGTCGCA
Source organism: Acidobacteriota bacterium (assembly GCA_022573225.1). Classification (GTDB taxonomy): domain Bacteria; phylum Actinomycetota; class Acidimicrobiia; order Spongiisociales; family ZC4RG35; genus JACZUI01. The sequence goes on along the minus strand of JACZUI010000006.1, from coordinate 66,119 downwards.
GAACTTATGGCTGGCCACCTGCCTGATGCCGTGGGAGCGGCAATCGCTGCCGCAGTTGCTGAAGCCGCCGAGCCCATCAGCGATCTCAGGGCGAGCGACTCGTATCGCCGGCACACCGTCGGCGTCATGGCTGCCAGGGCAGTGGACGCTGCAGCTCGCAGAGCGGCTGGTGAGGAGATCAGCGTTCCCGTGAACAGGGCGATCGGCGTTGGAGCGTCGCGATGACCGAGCCGGTCATGCTGACGGTCAACGGTATTGACTACCGCGTCAATGTCGACATGGGGCGCAACCTGCTCAGTGTGCTCAGGAACGAGCTCGGTCTCACCGGCACCAAAGAAGGTTGCGACGACTCCGAATGCGGTGCCTGCATGGTGCTGCTCGACGGTCAGCCGGTGAACTCGTGTTCGTACCTTGCATTGCAGGCTCAGGGCAGGTCGGTGACAACCGTTGAAGGTTTGACGCCCGCCGACGGACTGCACCCGTTGCAGCGAAGCCTGCTCGAGCAGGGTGGCGTTCAGTGCGGGTTCTGCACTCCCGGCATCATCATGTCGGCGCGCGCCTTGCTCGACCGCAATCCGAGCCCATCCGAGGAGGAGATCCGGATCGGTCTGTCGGGCAATCTCTGTCGATGCACCGGGTACGCGAAGATCTTGGCGGCCGTGGCCCAAACGGCGTCTGACGGCTGAGGCGCGACTACGGACTCTCCCCGCCACATCAAGCAGGCTGGCTGTGGGGGCTGAGGGCTGGGCTGCGCAGGCCCTGGCCCACGCGAAGCCTGTGGTGTTCTGGTCCGACCGGGACGACGCGCCGCCGGCTACCCCGCCGCTCGGAGCCAACATCACCGCCGATCTCACGGTCATCGGTGGAGGGTTCACCGGGTTGTGGGCGGCCATTCAGGCGCTCGAGGAGCAGCCCGGCCTGAAGGTGGTCGTTCTCGAGAGTGAACGATGTGGCTTCGGAGCCAGCTCACGTAACGGCGACTTTTGCGACAGCTCGCTCACACATGGCCTGGAAAACGGGTTCTCCCACTGGCCGGCTGACACCGAGGTGCTAATCCGCCTCGGACACGAGAACCTCGACGAGATCGAAGCCGGCATCGACCGCTACGGGATCGAGGCCAACTTCAGGCGGGCCGCGGAGGTCGGCGTCGCCACCGAGCCCTGGCATATCGAGAGTATGGAGCGAAGCCTGGAGGCACACCTGTCGATCGGCGATGACATGGAGCTGCTCGATGCAGCCGAGATGCAGGCGCGGGTGCACTCCCCAACGTATCTCGGCGGCCTCATTCGTCACAATGACTCTTCGTTGGTCGACCCGGCCCGGCTCTGTTGGGGACTGCGAGCGGCGGCGGAAAGGCTGGGCGCAGCGGTGCACGAGCAATCATCCGTAACCGCGGTCACAGACCACAGCTCAGCCTTGGAGGTCGTGACGCCGGGCGGCACCATCCGATCAGAGCGGGTGCTGATGGCCACGAACGCATATCCGGGTCCGGTGCGTCGGCCGCGCCGATACGTCATCCCGGTCTACGACCACGTCCTCATGACCGAGCCGCTGAGCACCAAGCAGCTGGCTTCGATCGGCTGGGAGGAGAGCGAAGGCATCGGCGACGTGTCCAACCAGTTCCACTACTACCGGCTCTCGGAAGACGACCGCATACTTTGGGGCGGCTACGACGCCACCTACCACTTCAACAACGGCCTCGATCCGCAGCACGACCAGAGCGACCACACCCACGGCATGCTCGCCGAGCACTTCTTCGAGACGTTCCCCCAGCTCGAGGGTCTGCGGTTCACTCATCGCTGGGGTGGGCCCATCGCTACGACGACCCACTTCAGCGCGACTTGGGGAACGGCCCACGAGGGTCGTCTTGTCTGGGTGGCCGGCTACACAGGCCTAGGTGTGGGAGCGAGCCGTTCCCCTTTCCTCCGGAGCCGTTGCGCTGGGCCGCCATCGAGTTGACCCGATTTGCGATACAGCGAGCCGACCGACGTCGGGGCAAACGAGGGCTCTGGCTCGGCCTGCTCGACCGCTTTGGAGTTGGGTTCGACTCGTGATCGCCGACTATCGCAGCCGATCGCTCCGGCACGCTCAGCGGCTAGTCAAAGACGATCGTTCTCGATCCAACGAGGATGACCCGATCTTCAGCGTGATACCTGACCGCCTTTGAAAGCACTATGCGTTCGATGTCTCGCCCAACTCTGACGAGGTCCTCCACCGAGTCGGAGTGATACACATCTTCTACGGCTTGAGCGATTATGGGGCCTTCGTCCAAGTCTGTTGTCACATAATGGGCCGTAGCCCCGATCAGCTTGACACCGCGTTCGTGTGCCTGGTGATAAGGGCGTGACCCTTTGAACGCAGGCAGGAAAGCGTGATGAATGTTGATAATCCGCGCTTGGAACATTGAACACACAGCGTCGGAAAGGACCTGCATATATCTGGCAAGGACAACAAAGTCGATGTTGTGTACTGAAATCAGATCGATAAGACGAGACTCCGCGACATCCTTGGTTTCGGGGGTCACGGGGAGATGTTCAAAAGGGATCCCGAATCGCTCAGCAACTGGGACAAGGTCGGTGTGATTGGAAACTATAAGTGGTATGTCGATGGCTAATTCACCATCGGCATGACGGTGGAGTAGGTCGAGGAGGCAATGGCCATACTTCGAGACCATGATGAGTGCCCGATACGGCTGATCGATCGCCCTGAGTTCGATCTCAGCCCCCATGCTGTCACGAACAGAATCGAACGAGCTGTCGATTGATCGGATATCCAATGACTCCGTTTCGAAGGTCGTTCGCATTGCGAACAGACCGGTATCCGTGTCGCTGAACTGAGCACTCTCAACGATGTTGGCCCCATGTTCGAGCATCACACCGGTCATGGCGTGAACGATGCCCGGTCTGTCCAGGCTTCGGAGACGAGTGGTGTACCGCCGCATTCGGATGATCGTACGAAAGGCGCCGAGAATGTCGAGGTTGTCCACCGAATAATCTCTAGTTGCCCCGAAATCCAAAGCAACAACAGGAGAGCGCCCATGTGTGCGGTTTGAAATGTGATCCGACTACTCCTCCATGGTGGTGGCCATGCCGGCGAAACCGCCTCCGAAGGCGCCGAGGAGGACGCCGGGCAGTATCGCGGTGGCAAAAGACCCGAGCCAGTCCAGGTCGGTGATGAGCCACACGCTGACAGTGAGGCCAATGATCGCCGCGGGGAGGCCGATCACTATGCCCTTGACGATCGCCGCCCCCATGATCGCCGCGGGAGTCTTCTCAGAATCAGCCATGGGCCAATAATGCCAGAACTCAAAGCGCCTCGGTGGCCTCCGTCCGAGCAACCTCGTCTGCGTCGAGTCCCATCCGCTTTACCGCGACTATGAATGGCAATCGAATCGCGTAGAGGACACCGGCCACGACGTAGCCCGTTCCGAGCGAATAGACATCTGCAACCCGACCCAAGGCCGGCTGAATGACGACTCCCCCGGTGCTTCCCATCAGAGAGACGAACGACAGCACCGTCGCTCGCTGCTTCGAGGGAATCACTTCGTTCATGTACGCCTGCTGCATCGGCCCCGAAACCGCCCACACCAAAGCCGTGAAGGTCAAGAGGACGATCGCCACCCAAAACCCAAGGGGCTTGTTGAGCAACGAGGCCAACCCGATCGCTACGAGCGCGGCCGAGCCGAGAGTGATCTCCACAATGATGATTGAGGTCCTCGACCGGAAGAAACGCCTCATCTTGGGAACCAGAGACCCTCCAACCATTTGTGCCACCGCGAATATCGCGGCGGCGATTCCTGACAGATAGATCGCAGTCTTGTCGCCGAAAAGCTCGAGTAGGTATGGCTGAAATGCGTAGAAAACCCATATCCCCACTCCCATGGCGAATGGCGCCCCGAACATGAACATCCGGATCGGGGGATTCTTGATGCCGTACGTGATCGAATCTCTGATGATGATGGACACCTGCTCGCGAATGGAGTCGGCCTTCGTCGGCTCAAACCCGAGATCGTGCATCCACTTATACGCGGCCCAGATAACCACCAGAAGAAGAACCGAACGGGCCACATACGGAATACCAAGGCTCACGGTGCCGAGGACACCACCAAGGATCGTTCCCACCAGGGTCGCAGCACCCGTAGCGGTCTGACCTCTGCCGAACACAGCCTCGATGGCTCCCTGGTAGCCGGTCGCGTCGAGGGCGTCCACCAGCCAGGCTTCGGTTGCCCCGGAGAAAAAGGTGAAACCGAGGCCGATGAGAGCCGAGACCAGGATCCACCAGACGAGCCCCGCCTCGATGTACCAGAGGGCGAGATATGCCATCGTCGTGACCAGAAGAGTGGCCGCTCCGAGCATGAACGAGATTCGCCGGCCCTGGGCATCGGCCACGACACCGGTTGGTACTTCGAAAAGCACCATCCCGGCAGTGAAAGCGGCGTTGGCTATGAATGCCTCGGTGAGCGACAGACCCGCATCCAAGAGGAACAAAGTGTTGATTCCCCAGATCATCGAGGCCGCGAGTGTCTGGAGAATTATCAGAGTTATGTATGTCCGTTGAACACTTTCTGGAGTCATGACCGAACCTATCCTGGAGGCCAGTTAGCGTAACGACGCCTATGTATGTCCCTTACGAGAAGCGCAAGGACGAAATCCCATTCGCCTCTGCCGAGTACATCTCCTTCGCCTCTCGCAATTCCTTCCTCGGCGTGCCCGCGGTGAAACTCGACGATCTAGGCGACGGCGAGGTGGTGATCGTTGGGGCTCCGTTTGATTGGGGGACGACCTATCGCCCTGGAGCGCGTTTTGCCCCTGCCGCGATCCGCAACGCCGACTACGGGGCGATGGACGGGTACCGGCCCCACCTTCCAACTGGTATCGACGCTCTTGGCGAATTGGGTGTGGTTGATGCCGGCGACGTGTACGTCCGCCCCGGCGAGCTCGAAGTCTCGATAGGACGGATCGCCGACGTGGTCGAGACGATTGCCGGCGAAGGCAAGGTTCCCATCGTTTTGGGAGGTGACCACACCATCACCTGGCCCGACGCTCTCGGGGTGGCCCGGGTCCACGGATTCGGCGAGGTCGCCCTGATCCACTTCGACGCTCATGCCGACACCGGGTTTATCCAGAACGGGTCCCTTCTAGGCCATGGGACTCCGATGCGACGGCTTATCGAATCGGGGGCGATCCCCGGGCACCGTTTCGTCCAAATCGGCCTGCGCGGCTATTGGCCGGAGCCGGAGGTCATCGAGTGGATGGGTGAGCAGCGGATGCGCTCGTTCATGATGAAGGAGATCGTCGAACGTGGACTTGACGACGTCGTCGACGAGGCCGTGAGCTACTCGCTGGAAGGCGGGGCCAAGGGTGTGTTCATCTCGGTCGATATCGACGTGGTGGACCCCGGACTGGCGCCCGGCACGGGGACACCGGAGCCCGGAGGTCTCAACTCGCGAGAGCTCCTCGACACTCTTCGGCGTCTATCAAGGGAACTCGACGTTCTCGGGGCCGACATCGTGGAGGTCTCGCCTCCCTATGACGGGCCCGGAGAGCAGACCGTCTACCTGGCCAACCGGCTCGTACTGGAAATCCTCAACGGGATGGCGGAGCGGAAACGCGGCTAGCGGCCCGGCAGTCGAGCGCTACTCGCTCAAAGCTGAAACGACTCCCAGGGGCGATCTCCGGGAACACCCCAGATCGCTTCCAGGCTGCGAGACGAGGGTCGCATGACCATTGCCCCACAAGTGGCGGTGAGATGAGGATCAGTTGCACGTTTTGATATCACCGGATCAGCAAAGAACGCCTCTACGTCGCCGCCATGCACATTGCCCCTTGCCAAGCGAAGATCGCTGTTGATCACGTACACGTCGTCCCGCCAACCCTCTTCAGACTTCGTCGTCGCATCGATGCAATGGTTGGTGTGTACAAACGGCTGAACCTCCACCGGGGTCACATGACGTGCACCGGGCATCGCCTCGATATTCGCCCCGACACCGTCGGGACCCATCAGCAGGAAGTTGTGCCCACCGGCGAGGTCGGCATCGAGAACACACTCGACGGCATCGTCGAAGTCAGTCTGCTGGAGGACTTTCCTCACGACGAACGGCCAGGTCACCCCGGGCTTGCCGATCGACGTCAGGTTGTTGATCCCAATTGCGATCCCAGCCTCATTCATCCCGATCTGCCCCAGGCACCCGGCAGTGGTCTGCACCAGGGCGGCAGGGCCGGATAGCGGATCGAGTTTGAGCAGGACTACGTACTCGCCGGCCGAAACGTGCATATCCCAGGTCTGAGCCAGGACGCCGCGAATCGGGTCGATGACGGCGGTGCACTCATCCATCACCGGCGCCGGGCCGCTGGCGCGAACCAAGTCGATGAGATCTGTGAACCCTCCAACCACGACAGCCTCAGCCGCGCTGATACCGGAGGTTGCAGCTAGCTCGCCCATCTCCTCGAACAGCGACTCCGAATACGCCTCATGGTGACCAAGGGTCGATTCGGCGAGAGAGAGAATGGTGTCTGCATCTGCGTTCTGGCCCGACCAGAGAGCATCGCCCGCGAGATCCAGCCGATCTGCAAGGTAGGCCTTGATCAGTGGGGCATATTCGGCTGCGTGGGTACGCCCGAAATCGGCCGAGTCGCCGTAGATCTCCAGAACACGCATTGGTCCGCCGTGCATCGGCCCAAGTTACCCGGCACGCCCACCTCCGTGGAAGGATGAGGAATGGAGGCGGGACTCCGGCTCACCGCTCGTAGACAACCTCGCCCCCGATGACAGTCATGTCCACGAGTGTCTCCGCGAGTCTTTGCTCCGCCAACGGGTTCCGATCCATGACCGCGAGATCTGCGAGCTTGCCGACCTCGAGAGTCCCGGTGACATCGTCCAGGTGATTCACGTAGGCGGAGCCGAGAGTGAATCCGATAAGCGCATCCTGCGCTCCGATCGCCTCATCCGGGTTCAAGGGGGCCGCATCGGCCTGGCTGATATGGGTTCGCCAGACGGCGACATCAGCCTGTTCGAAGACATCGGGGGTGGACACGCCCCAATCGGAGCCCATGGCCAGCCTTGCCCCGGATCGAGCCAGCCTCCCGAATGGATACTGCCAACCCGAACGCTCCGGACCGAGGAACGGCCTGGTGAGTTCGGTCTGGGCCTCGTCATCACAAGCCCACAGTGGTTGACAGTTGGCGGTGACCCCGAGCTGGGCGAACCGCGAGATGTCATCGGGATGAACCACCTGGACGTGGGCGATGTGATGCCGGTTGTCCGAGACGCCGTTGGCGGCCTGGGCGGTCCCAACCGCGTCGAGGGCATGGCCAACCGCCCCATCACCGATGGCGTGGAAATGACATGAGAACCCGAGCGAGTCGAGTCTGGTGACGATCTCCATCAACTCTCCGGGCTCAATGAAGTCGATCCCTCTATTCGCGGTAGGATCACCGGCCCCATCGAGGTAAGGCTCCCGCATCGAAGCCGAGAAGTTCTCGATGATGCCATCCAGCATCAGCTTCACTGCGATGGGCCGGTACCTTCCGAGTGCCTCCCGTTTCATCTCGACCATCTCGTCGATCTGTTCCAGCCCACGATGCCGGTCCCACCACAGAGCACCCTGTGCTCGGCCGAGGAGTTGGCCGTCGGCGGCCAAGGCCCGATAGGCACGATGGTTGATCTCATCAACATGGGCATCCTGCCATCCGGTGATTCCCTTGGAAAAGAGATACGACTGAGCAGCGACGATCCCCAAGCGGAAGTCGTCGATCGTGTCCTCGGGCATCACCGCCATCACGAGATACCTGGCTCCTTCATGGAGAGTCCCCTGAGGCAAACCGCCATTGTCCCTCTCGATGCGCCCATCTCTCGGGTCTGGTGTATTGGCGTCGATACCCGCCAATTCCAATGCCATCGAGTTGGCCCATCCATCATGGCCGTCGGCATTCTCCAGGAACACCGGCCGATCCGGGACCACCGTGTCGAGCAGCGCCCGATTGGGGCAACCCCCGGGAAACCAGGTCTGAAGCCAGCCAGAACCGCGAATCCACTCGTGATCGGGGTTGTCTTCTGCGTAGGAGCCAATTGCCGCCAACGCCTCGGTCACGTCTACACACCCACTGAGCGGAACCCGGGTCATATCCCGACCCGCAGCGCCCGGATGAACATGGGCGTCCTGAAAACCGGCAGTCAACAGCCGATCATCGAGGTCGACAACCCGGGTCGACGGACCGATGTGAGGCGCGACTTCCCTCTCGCCGCCGACAAAGGAGATCCATTCGCCATCGACAGCCAGAGCCTCGACGAATTCATCACGTCTGGAGGTGTATATCGGCCCGTTCAGGAAGACCAGGTCTGCCGGCATCGAGCGGGGAGCGTACCCGTAACGCCTGCCACTACGCTCCGCGACATGGCTTCTTTCTGGCATCCATTCGCCGACATGAGCAATGTCCAGCACCACCCCTTCGTCGTCGATAGAGGAGAGGGAATCTACGTCTTCGACGAAGGAGGCAACCGGTATCTCGATGCAGCGGCATCGCTTTGGTACATGAATGTCGGGTACGGCCGAGACGAGATCATCGATGCGATGAACGAGCAGATGAGAAAGTTGCCGGCCTTCCACGCGTTCGTCGATTACGCGACTCGGCCCCCCATGGACCTCGCCGCTCAGATCGCGGCGATTTCCCCCGACCCTGAGTCGAAGGTGTTCTTCGGCTCAGGAGGATCCGACGCGGTGGACACCGCAGCGAAGATGACCCGCCGCTACTTCAATGCCATCGGCGAGCCGGATCGAACTGTCTTCATCTCGCGGGAATGGTCCTATCACGGGATGCACCCCTATGGGACCAGTCTCGGTGGGCTTGCGCCCAACAAGGAAGGGTATGGAGGCGAGCTGGTCTCCGACATCGTCGTGGTCGCCCATGACGATGCCGAGGCGGTGGAGAAGGCAATCGATCATGCCGGGGCTGAC
>JACZUI010000006.1:0-57072 GCA_022573225.1 Acidobacteriota bacterium | reverse complement strand
GAGATTATTCCGCGCCGGGCTGGAAGGCCTGTGAAGCAAACGTCTTTCTGGGTCGAGGATCATCCTCGACCTGAAGGCTTGACATCCGATCTCCCTGCCCAATGCGATGTCGCCATCGTGGGATCCGGCTTGACCGGGCTTTCGGCCGCGGTCCGTCTTGCCGAGGGTGGGCGATCAGTGGTCGTCCTGGATCGGAACGAGATCGCATCGGGCGCGTCCTCGATCAACGGCGGGATGGTCTCCCCCGACATCAAGGCCGGGGTGCGGGCCGTCTATGAGAAACACGGTCCTGAGATCGGCCGGGCAATGTGGGACGCGTCAGTCAGATCGGTCGAACTCATCATCGACCACGCCAAGTCGTACGCCCTCGGGGCGAAGATCATCAATGGTGGGATGACCGGGCTGGGCACTCGTCCTGGTGATCTGAAGTACTTCGAGACCCAGGTCGGTTGGTACCGGGAGCAATTCGGAGTCGACTGGGAGGTGGTCGGTCCCGATCGAATCGGGGAGCTGGTAGGTGGCTCTGACAGTTTCAACTCGGGTTTCTATGAGCCCGAAGGAATAGGTGTTCAGCCGGCAGGGCTGGTATTCGGCCTGGCGGAAGCAGTGGCTCACGCCGGAGCGCGTCTCGTTTCGAATTGCCCGGCTACCTCGACAACCCTGAACGGCTCCGGGTTCATCGTCGCAACTCCCAAGGGGGATCTGAAGGCGGGTCAGGTCATCGTCGCCACCAATGGCTACACGACGACCGAGCCGATCCCGGCACTGGCCAGAAAGATGGTCTCGATCGGCTCTTACATCATCGTGACCGAACCGCTCGCCGAAGACGAAGCCAAGACGATTTTCCCCACCAACAGCATGTCCTATACCAGAGGGCGGCTTCTCAACTACATGAGACGCACCCCTGACAACCGAATCCTCATCGGCGGGAGACGCAACCTCCACCCCGGACTCGATCTAGAGGAATCGGCGCAAGAGCTTCGTGGTCAGATGATCGGATTCTGGCCCTCCCTCGCCGACAAGGAGATCACTCACGTCTGGGGCGGCCGGCTGGGCGTCCCCTTCGACCTGGTCCCCCACATGGGCCAGGAGGACGGCGTTTGGTACGCAATGGGATACGCGGGCCACGGAGTCGGGCTATCAGCTCTCCTGGGCCATGAGCTTGCAGGAATGCTGCTCGGTGAGGACCCGCCGAGCGTGTTCACCAAAGTTCCTCACAAGGGACGCTGGTACTACCGGAACAGGCCATGGTTCCTCACTCCGGCGTCGATGCTGTACCGGACTCTCGATCGGGTCGGTAGGTAGTCTCGCTTCATGAGCTTCCCGCAGGCAGCGGCCTATCCCCAAAGCAGTCAGGCCACGACCGCCCTGGTAATGGGCATCCTTGGCATCGTATGTTGTGGGCCCCTCGCAATCGTCGCCTGGGTCATGGCCAACAAGGAGCTCGAGGAAATCGCCTCGGGAATGAGGAACCCGCAGAACGAAGGCACTGCCAAGGCGGCCAAGGTCATCGGGGTCATCGGCACCGTCCTTCTTGGGATCGGCTTGGTCTTCCTTATCCTGTTCATCTCAGGCGCCATGATCCTTCCTTTCGAGGACCTATGACATTCACCGGCTGGCGTGATCGGCTCCTGATCGTCGCTCCCTTCATGGGGGTGGCGATGCTGGTCATGCTTTCGCCCTCCGACGACGGGCCAACGGTGTGCCCATTTGCGCTCTGCACCGGGATGGCCTGTCCGGGATGCGGGATGACCCGCGCCGCTTCCCACCTGATCCGAGGCAACGTAGATCTAGCCATCGGATATCACCCGCTCATACCCATGATTGCCCTTCAGGCAGCCGCGGCCTGGGTGTGGTTCATGCTGCGGCGGGTTGGGAAGGTAAAGCAGATGTCCAGCCGAACCCTCAACTACATTCTGATCGGAACTGCGATCAGCCTGGTTGGCGTATGGGTTCTCCGTATGGCTCTGGGATCGTTGCCTCCGGTTTGACGCCACGGCGTATCAACCAGGTCAAGCCCGCCAGCGCCGTAGCCAGCCCGGCGACGCTCACCGGAACCAGCCACTTTGCCTCTGCCAATCCGGAGAGTGCCTGAGAAACGGGAGCTCGGCCCCTTCCCGGATCGAGGATCCAACTGCCCAGTTTGAGAAGCAGGCCAAACGTCAACCCTGATAGGGCGACCCGAATCAGGAGCTTCCTCGCGGCGCCGATGCGGTCGGACGCGGCGGTGATCGATATCGAGCCGGCCACCACCATCACCACCAGTGCCAGGACCGTCGCTGTACCCAGCCGCGTGGCGATTGGTGATTCCGGTCCGACCGGCGGAGCCTGACCCGGCTCGATGATGACGAGTGGGTCGAGACCCTCGACCACTTCCTCAACCTGACTTTCGGTGACGGGCACCCCCGCGGAGGTAAGCGAAACGGCGATCTCGGGCACTGCCGGAGCAAGGATCGAGGCAACGTCCACACTCGCACCGCCGGGATCTGCCGTCGCCGCCGAGAAGACCACCTCTAGAACCAGATCGTCGAGCGCATCGTCAACGACAGAGCCGGCCAGGGTGCTCTTCACCGCCTCCTCGGCAAGAGCGGAGTCTACTCCGGCCCCGGTCAGCTCACTCCCCAGCCAGTCAGCAAACTGGTCGACAACAGCCACTGACTGGGACAAGGGGCTGAGGTTCTCGGCGAGGGCATCGGTGTCGATCACGATCGCCCTCCCCCAGATGCTGATCAACAAGAGGGTCACCGCAAGACCGAACAACCACCCCGAGGCGCCTTCCATAACGCGTTTCATGGTGCGCTCAGTTGATGACTAGAGCAGGGTTGGTGCGGATTCGAGGTCGCTTCTCGATAACGGCGGTTACCAGCCGATCAAGGGCCTCCTCGACCTCGGAACCCGGTGCTGCGACTGCTGCCGGATGACCAATATCCGCGCCACGCCCCATGGCAGGCAGCAGCGGAATCTGAGCCATCAAATCGACACCAAGCTCTTCAGCCAGCGCCTTGCCGCCCCCGGCCCCGAACAGCTCGTACCGCTTGCCATCGTCACCGGTGAACCACGACATGTTCTCCACGATGCCAATGACTTGCTGATCGACCTCGGCAGCCATCAACGCGGCGCGCCGTGCCACCCGCTGCGCCGTGGGCTGCGGGGTTGTGACGATGAGCGCCTGGGCGCGCGGGAGGAATTGCGCCATCGAAATCGCAATGTCCCCGGTGCCGGGCGGCATGTCGACGATCAGAAAGTCGAGGTTGTCCCAGAACACATCCTTCAAGAACTGCTCGATCGCCTTGTGCAGCATGGGGCCGCGCCAAATAACCGCCTTGTCCTCGCCAACGAAGTAGTCCATCGACATGACCTTCACGCCATAGGCAACCGGAGGAACGATCATCTCGCCGATCATGGAGGGAGGGGTGTCGATCCCGAGCATCGCAGGGATCGAAAAGCCCCAGATGTCGCCGTCCACGATGCCCACGGTGTGCCCCGACCGCCGGAGCGCCACTGCAAGGTTGGAACTGATCGACGACTTGCCAACCCCGCCTTTGCCCGAAGAGATGGCCACAACACGGGTGCGTGAGCCGGGCTCACCCATCGGAGGCCCGGCCTTCTCCTTGAGACCATTCATCCAATCGAGGGCCTGCTTCTCATCCATGACCTCGGCATTGATGTCGGCGCCGCGACCAAACGGCTGGAGAGCCTCGCGAAGCGACTCGTTCAGTTTCTCAGGAGGATTGGGCACGGGAAGCAGCAGATCGACCTTGACCTTGCCGGAGACCTTCTTCTCGACGCCCCTGACGAAGCCCAGTTCGCCAATCGTGCGCCCTACGAACAGCGGCGACTCAATAGACGCGACAGCCTCGAATAGCTCGTCATTGGATGGCATGATTTCCTTTACGGCGCAATGCTTGGAGACAGTTGAAACTATAGTTTTCACAGGTAGATACCAAGCATGGACACCGAGACACTCGAGCGCCGGATCTCCGATCTCACGTCCGCACTGGGCGACCCGACGAGGCGGGCCATCTATGTCGCCGTTCGTGAGTCGCCCGAACCGGTTACCACGTCCCATGTTGCGAAGCTGTTCGGGATCCACCCCAACGTCGCCCGGCATCACCTCGATCTTCTAACCGAGGACGAATACCTGGCCGTTAGTGATCAGGTTCGGCGCGGTGGCCCCGGAGCGGGCCGACCGGCAAAGACCTATGAGGCGACAGCCAAGGAAGTATCGGTCCACTTTGCCCCTCGTCGATTCGAGATGCTTGTCGAGATGCTGATCAGGGTGCTCGATGAAGTGGCGCCGGAAGACGTCTCCGGGGTTGCAGAGAAGGTGGGGAGAGCATACGGGGAGGAGCTTGCTGCGGAAATAGGCCGACCCGAGGAGCCGGGCTACGACGGAGCTATCCAAGCCGTCGCCTCGGCCATGACGGGTTTGGGGTTTTCGATAGACCCTGATGTGGCCGGCCAGCGGCTTCTCACTTCCCACTGCCCCTTCGGAGAGGCAGCGATAAATCACCCCGAGGTGATTTGCTCGCTGGATCGAGGCATTGTCGCCGGCATGTTCGGTGCGCTTTCCTTCCCGTGCGACCCGGTGATCATCCCTCACACCTCGCTGGAAGACGAGTGCGTAACCGAGGTACCGGTCACAATCAGCGGCAGCTAGTGGCGTCCCACTCATAAGTGGCTTTGCCGGTAACCTCACCTCACAAGATTCATCAACCCGAAAGGTCGACATGACCACTGATTCGCTCGGGTCTCCTGCCACCATCGATACCGCATTGGGAAGCCGGAAGATCGCCCGGCTCGACGCCATCGAGGGCACCGAGAACCTGCCCTACTCGATCAAGGTCCTCCTCGAATCTGCTCTGAGGAACCTCGACGGCACCACCGTCACCGAGGAGGACGTCAGTCGAATCGCCACATACGACGCGACCGACGTCGGCGAGCAGGAGATCCCGTTTATCCCTGGCCGGGTGATCCTCCAGGATTTCACCGGTGTGCCTTCCATCGTCGACCTCGCCGCGATGAGATCTGCGATCGTCCGGATGACCGGCGATGAGGGTGCAGCCCAAAAGGTCAACCCGCTGATCCCGGCCGACCTGGTAGTCGACCATTCGGTCCAGGTCGACGCCTTCGCCCGTCCGGACGCACTGGTGATCAACTCCACCAAGGAGTTCGAGAGAAACCAAGAGCGGTACGAGTTTCTCAAATGGGGCCAGTCTGCTTTCGCCAACTTCCGCGTGGTCCCGCCGGCGACCGGAATCGTCCATCAGGTCAACCTCGAATACCTGGCGAAGGTCGTGTGGGACGACGGAGAATTCCTCTATCCCGACAGCCTGGTCGGAACCGATAGCCACACGACAATGATCAACGGCCTGGGCGTGGTGGGATGGGGCGTCGGTGGCATCGAGGCCGAGGCGGCCATGGTCGGCCAGCCGATCTCCATGCTTCTGCCGGAGGTGGTCGGGTTTCGTCTCACCGGGGATCTCCCGGAGGGCGCCACCGCCACCGACCTTGTCCTCACGGTCACCGAAATCCTGCGCGCCCACGGAGTGGTGGGCAAATTCGTCGAGTTCCATGGCCCCGGCCTGGCCGAGATGCCGCTCGCCAATCGAGCCACTATCGCCAACATGGCACCCGAATACGGGGCCACGGTTGGCTTCTTCCCGGTTGACGAACAGACGCTGACCTATCTCCGTCTCACCGGGCGCGAGGACAAGCTGATCGACACAGTCGAGCAGTACTGCCGGACCCAAGGCATGTGGAGGGAGGACGACCGGGAAATCATCTACTCGGCCGAGGTCGAGCTGGACATGTCGACAGTGGTCCCTTCGCTCGCCGGGCCAACGCGGCCCCAGGATCGGGTGGCCCTTGCCGGGATGAAGAGTCAGTGGGAACAGGACATCGTCAATCAGTTCGGCAAGGCGAGCCATGCCAGCGGCGGAACGGTCTCCGACTGGGTGAGCGAAGGTGGCCAAACCGTCAACAGCCTCGATGCGCATGGTGATGTCGAGGTCACACACGACGGAAGGAGCTTTCATCTCCAGGACGGCGATGTGGTGATTGCCGCAATCACGTCATGCACCAACACGTCGAATCCCGACGTCATGGTGGCGGCGGGCCTGGTCGCGCGGAAGGCCCGGAAGCTGGGGCTCGAACGGCAGCCGTGGGTCAAATCATCGCTGGCCCCGGGCTCGAAGGTAGTCACCGAGTACCTCGAGAAGTCCGATCTCCTCGAAGACCTGGAAAGCTTGGGGTTTCATGTTGTGGGCTACGGCTGCACTACCTGCATCGGAAACTCGGGACCTCTTCCCGAGGAGGTCTCGCAGGCAATCAAAGCGAATGACCTGGTCACGGCTTCGGTCCTCTCCGGTAATCGCAACTTCGAAGGTCGGATCTCGCCGGACGCGCGAGCCAACTACCTCGCATCGCCACCCCTCGTCGTCGCCTACGCCATTGCCGGCACTGTCGACTGGGATCCGATCAACGAGCCGATAGGAGTCTCCCGGGACGGCACGGACGTGTATCTGGCGGACATCTGGCCGACGCAAACCGAAGTAGCCGAGATCGTGGCTGAGAGCGTCACCCAGTCTCAATTCATTGAGAAATACTCGGATGTCTTCTCCGGATCCGACGAATGGCGAGCAATCTCGACACCCGAGTCGGACCTCTACGACTGGCGCGAATCCTCCACGTACATCCAGGAGCCTCCGTTCTTCAGAGATCTCACGCCCGAGGTCAAGCCGATCCAGCCGATCAGCGGAGCGCGAGTCCTGGTGAAGGTGGGCGATTCCATCACCACCGATCACATCAGCCCGGCCGGAACTATCGCCATCGACTCGCCGGCGGGCCGATATCTCATCGAAAACGGCGTCCAGCCCCCAATGTTCAACTCCTACGGATCCCGCAGGGGCAACGACCGGGTCATGACCAGGGGAACCTTCGCCAACATCCGCGTCCGCAACGAGATGGCCCCTGGGACCGAGGGTGGCTGGACCACCGACCTGCTCGATGGTGAAGTGAAATCGATTTACGAAGCATCGCTGCACTATCAGAGCGAAGGGGTGCCGCTGGTCGTCCTCGGTGGGGCCGACTACGGGATGGGGTCATCCCGTGACTGGGCCGCCAAAGGAGCCTTTCTGCTCGGAGTCAAAGCGGTCATAGTCGAGTCTTTCGAGCGGATTCACCGCTCAAACCTGGTGATGATGGGTGTGCTTCCCCTCGAATTCGCCGGCGGGGCCGACGCGGCCTCGCTCGGCCTCGACGGGACCGAGACCTTCGATATCGGCGTGGACGACGCTCTAGTTCCCCGACAGACGATTGCCGTTGCGGCGACGCGGGATGATGGCTCCAAAGTGGAGTTCGAGACGATTGCCCGGGTCGATACGCCCATTGAGGTCGACTACCTCCGCAACGGTGGCATCCTGCACTATGTCCTCAGGAAAATGGCCTCAGCCTGACGAGCGGCCTGACCCACTCCCCAGGGCAAGCGGGCTGCTGACCGGAGTCTTCATCGCCGTGGTTGTCGTCGGGCTACTGATGACATTGGTCTTTCGAGGACAGGATGTCGCGGTGGCGGTGGAAGGGCGCCCGGCCCCCGATTTCTCGGTCACTCTCTTTGACGGTTCGCAGTTCAGTCTTTCGGACCATCTGTCAGGCGACGGGAGGCCCATCGTCCTCAACCTCTGGGCATCATGGTGTGCGCCTTGCCGAGCCGAGATCCCCGAGATCTCGCGTTGGGCGGTTGACAACACCGATGTCTACGTCCTCGGCATGGCGGTTGAGGACGTGGAGGCAGACGCACGCGACCTCGCCGACGAGCTGGAGCCCTCATACGACCTGGGAATCGGAGACTCGGAGTTCAGGTCTTCCTACCCCAGTATCGGTCTTCCTGCCACGTACATCCTCGATGAGAACGGAAAGGTGATCGAGCTGATCAATGGCACGGTCACCGGAGAGTCCCTCGACTCCGTCTTTGCGGCTACAGCCGGCTGAGGAAATTCACGTAGCGGAGGTTTGGACCACTCACCAGCTCCGCGTTGATGATGAGCCGCTGCCGGGCGGAGAACTTGGGATTGCAGGTCGTCAGAGTCAACCAGGCCCCTTCCTTGTCGTCGGTGACCCATACGTCGGTCGGCTCAACGATAATGCTGGAACGAACCACGTATGTGTGCAAGCCAATGGCCGTTTCCACTTCGATCAGGTCGCCCGGCTCGAGAAGGTCGAAATCGAAGAAAGGCCTTCCGTAGGTTGTTCTGTGGCCGGAAATGACGGCGTTGCCGGGTTGGCCGGGAAGCGGGGTCCCCGGCATGTGTCCCGGGCCCTGGGTAAGAGTCTCACGGTCCACTCCCTCGAACATCACCACTTCCAGGCCTAGTTTCGGAACTGTTAGGAACGCGAACTCGGTGCCGCTCGCGGGTATGTCCTCAGGGTGATACTCGACAGCTGGGGGTTGGTCGGTGCTATCAGGGGTTGATTCCGGGACGATCTCCTCGACTTCGGGGAGTTCGGTCCTCGTATCCTCGAGGATCTGTATCAACTCGGTCTCGGCCGCGGCCTGGACCCGAGCGTTGATCACATCGGTGCCGAACAGCTGCCATCCGAGAACGCTGAAGACGAACAGACCGCCCCAAATGAGCGTCCAACCGACGATCTGGAGATTGCGCCGCATTTCGAAAGGCTAAATCGTCCGCTTCGCTATCAGGAGATATCCACGCACGAGGCGATCAGGAAGTCCATGTGGGCTCGCGCTTGTCCAAGAAAGCCCTCACTCCCTCGGCAGCATCTTCGGACATGGCGATCTCGGTGAGACCGAGTTGGAGACGGTCAAGCGCAGTGTCCACATCGACCTCTGCCATTCCGTAGAACGAGTCTCTGCCGATCATCGTCGACGAGGGGCTAGCCCGAAGAAGTGAATCAACTGTTTCGTCGACCACCGCGTCCAGCTCGCTCCGGCTCACCACCCGCGACACGGCGCCCAAACGGAGTGCCTCCTCGGGCTGGATGATCCTCCCGGTGAGCATCAACTCCAGCGCTGCCTTACGGGGCATGGTCCGGATCAAGACCGCGGAGATCATCATGGGCCATAGCCCGACTCTCGATTCCGTGGCTCCCAGCTTGGCGTCTTCGACACAGATCGTTATGTCGCAGGCAACCGCGAGGCCGAAGCCTCCGGCCAGGGCATGACCGTTGACCCGCGCCACCGTGGGCTTGCCACCACGCCACATGAGGCGGAAGAGGTCGGCAAATGCCCCACGCGCATGGTGGAGGCCCATCGCATCATCCACGAACGAACCCGAGAGGTCGCCTCCGGCGCTGAAAGCCTGATCGCCCGAACCGGTATAGACGATGACTCCGACATCGGAGTCGGCCACTGCCCGTGCGGTGGCCCCGACAAGCTCAGACATCGTTTCCACCGAAAGGGGATTGCGCCGTTCCGGGTCGTTTATCGTGATGGTCGCCCTTCCGGGCGAAGTCTCGTAGTCGACCATTTTCTCCACCTTCCGCCCAACTATCGGGGCCTATTACCGTCTCGACCCCATGCTATGGCTTGCTCTCGTCCTCTTCATTTCTCTCGCTGTCGCTCTCCTTCGTGGCGGCCGCCTGACCAATCTCGGGGACATTCGGCTGCGCGCCTGGTGGCTGCTCATTATCTCATTGGCCCTTCAGGTTGCTCCCGGCTTTCTGCCCGACGCCGACTGGTCGAAGTCGGTGGGCATAGCCATGATCCTGGTCTCGTTCGGGCTGCTGATGCTGATGGTCATCCTCAACCGTCGCCGAACCGGAATGTGGCTTGTCGGTATCGGCATACTGATGAATCTCACCGTGATAGCCATCAACGGGGGAATGCCGGTGCTTGCCGAGGCTGCGGAGGTGGCCAGCGGCTTCACCGTAAGCAGCCCCGATCTTTCCAACTCCTTCGAGTACATCCCGCTCGACAAGACTTCCCGTCTGACCTTTTTTGCCGATGTGATCCCGCTCCGAGTGGCGACGGTTGGCCAGGTGATCAGCCTTGGGGATGTGTTCTTCGCCGTGGGTCTAGGGCGTTTCCTCGAACACGAGCTACGCCGCCCCCGCCGTTGGTTCAGGAAAGGTGCGTCCGCCCAACCGGGCTCAGCAGCCGAGCGTTGATCCCGTCGGTGGGTTCAGGTCCTGACCGGCGTGAGGACGCCGCGGGTTTCAAGTAGCCGGTGGACAGAGGCGACTACCTCCGGGTCGTACTCATAAGCGGCTCCGGCGTGGAGAATCTCCAAAGCCTGGAGCGGCGAGAGGCCCTTGTCGTGCACCTGCCAGTCGTATGCGGCGGCCACTTTGATGATGCGAGACACAATGGAGACCTCGGGGTCGGTCTGCTCGCCCGGCTTGCGGAACGGCTCGTACTGATGGAGCACATGAGTCGCAACCCGGTCTAGGTTCGGGGACTCGGCGATGATCTCGGCGCTCCACCTTGCAATGTCATCGTCGGTATAGCCCATCCGGATTACCTGTGGCTCGTTGAGGCTCACCCTGCCGATGTCATGCATCAACGCCGCGTATTCCACATCCTCGACAAGGGCCGGGCCGAGGCCCATCTCTTTGGAGACCGATGAGGCCAGCTCCGTGGTTCGATCGGCATGCCCGTCGATACCAAGGCCGGACACCTCCGGAATGCGGGCCAACGCCCGGATCGTCTGTTTGTAGGTGACCTTGGTCTCCTGGAACCGTTTGAAGGCCGTGTGGGCAAACATGTAGGGAAGCAATGCGATCGGGAGCGCCCACCAACCAAGCTCCGGGAAGAGCTCTCCGAACATTGCCCCCGTGAGTGCCAGGCCGAGGAACACATTGAGATCATGGAGCAATGCCCGCGCTAGATAGCTGCGTGACAACTCCCTCGGCCCGAGGACCAGCAGGGCCCGCAAGGTCACCTCTACCGTGATCCAAGCGACCAGGGCCACACTGAACGGAAGGAGATCCTCCCAACCACCGGACAGGTCGGCAAGAAAACCGACGCGCATGGCCGAATAGACCACGGCATAGACCACATAGCCGGCAAAACGACGGATCAGAGTGGGAAGAAGTTCGCTGTGGCTCTCGCCTCTTGAGTACCTGAGAGCCCAGATAATCGCCAGACCGACCCCGTATGTCGCCACCGAACCTGCGAGATCGACGCCGGTGCCGCGGGTGAGGACGAAGGGAATCGCGGCCGCAACTGCCAGCCCCATGGTGAAGCGGTTGCCCGAATTGGACGTTGCCACCCCAACCAGCGACGCCAACACCAAGAAGGCGATTGCGATCACAACCTCGAATGGGTCGGTGGTGGCTCTGGTGGCTGCGTAGAGACCAGCCATTCCCGCCACAATCGGGAACGCCCAGGAGGCCGTGGCGATCGTGCTCTTGCTCCAGTCAGCCACGGAGTGTCAGCTCCGGCTCCTCGGCAAGGCGACGGGCCATCTCCTCGTCGTTCACATGGGGGGCACCCCAACGGCGGCCAGTCTTCTCCAACGCTTTCTCGAACGCATCGACGACATCGGGATGGAACTGGCCGCCGGAGTGTCGACGCAACTCTCCGATTGCATACTGCTGGGACAGGGCCATCCGATACGACCGGGCAGACGTCATCGCGTCAAACGAATCGGCGACCGCAACGATCGATGCCTCCAGGCTCGGAGTCCGCCCCTCGCGGTGACCCGATCCTCCGTAGCCGGATCCGTCGTAATTGCTGTGGTGGCCTGAGGCGATCTCCACCATTGGCTGGAGAAAATCGACCTCGGCGAGGATTTCCTCGACGAGATGGGCGTGTCTCTTCATCAGGTCGTACTCTTCATCGTCGAGGCGCCCCCGTTTCCGGATCAACTCGGTGGGGACGGCCAGCTTTCCCAGGTCGTGGATCAGAGCGGCCCAGCGAACAGTCTCCAGCTGGGTGCCGGTGAACCCGAGCTGCTCGCCGATCATCTGGGCGAAGAATGCGACCCGTTCGGTGTGGCCCCGGGTGTACATGTCCTTGGCTTCGAGCGTCTTGACGAAGCCACGGATCGAGCCGAGATGTGCATCGCGGAGCTGGGAGAACGCATAGAGGGACATATGACCGATCCCGTACACAGCAACGATCAGCACCAGCATGGCGGGTCGGTCGGCGATCAGATAGGCCGCCCCGATCAGCCCGCCCAGCAGCCCCATGGACACCTCCGAGGTGAACAGAACATGCATTTGGGACCAGGGCTCCAGATTGTCCCGGCCAAATACCTTTTTGACTGCGTGCCGAACCATGATGTTCTGGATCGTTGCGTAGGCGAGTGAAGCCAACGCGGTGGCTACGGCCACCCGCACCAGCGACTCGGTGGAGGCTCCCTGGAGATGACCCAGGTTGGCATCGAGGATGAAACCGGCGACGGCGCCGGCTACAACGATCTGGCCAAAGTTGGCCACCGGCTGGAACCATCTCCTCTCCTTGATGTCCTGAGGAGTAATCAGCGCGGTCGCACCCATCAGGGCCATTCCAAACATGGCATCCGAACCGGGCTGGATGGCGAAGATCACCCCGGCGGTCATCACCACCATCACCGATGACGATTGCATCATCCGGTCGTTGACCTCGACTGCGAAGAACTCGAGCAGGACGAACAGACCGGTGAAGGGAAGCCAGATCAGCCAGTTGGGAGGATCAGCCACCAGGAAGCTGACCACCAGCGCCGCGATTCCCACAGCGGAATAGGACGCAGCAATCTTGAACTTGCGCTGCGCCATCGGCTGGAGACGGTCATACCGTCCCAGCAACGATCTTCTCTGTTTCCATTCCATAGGGGAGCCCAGGAGACATGTTGCCCGATCAGTCCGGTGAGCCGGCGTCTTTCATCAGCCGATCCTTACGCCTCGGCGCATCGAGTTCCTTCGGTGCGCGGTTGCAAATCGGATTCCGTTGATACGGGCCTGCATGAGTTAGACGCTCACCTTGGATGTCTTATTTCGCCGGAATTGTGTACCGACGATGACTTTCCGCTCCGCTGGGTAGATGTGCGTTCAATTTCACAAGGCCGACTTCTGACGCCGGACTCACCCTTTCCCCGGCAAATACCGGGAACCTTCACATGTCAAGAAGGCCCCTGACTTCGCCCGCCACGGGCCGAGGCAGGCGGGTCAAAGACCTCACATGCCCCACGGCTCCCATTAGATGGATAGCTCCAGCCAGGCGTAATCTAAAGGCTCCGGCCCACTCAGACAAGAAGAAATATGCCGAAACGGTCCCGACCCGACCGTGTCTCCAAGGTTACGCTGGTCGGTGAGATGGACGCAGTGGCATTCCAGGAGAAAATCGGGCGCATCGAAGGCGTCGAGGCGGCCCGGGTGGTGGCGGAGAACGGCCGGATCGAAGAGATCCACGTTTTGGCCCGTCGCAACAAAGCGCCCAAGCAGTTGGTCCGGGATGTCCAGTCGTTGAGTCAGGCCCTTTTTGGCACCGAGATCGACCGGAGAGTGGTGTCGATCGTCCAGTTGGCCGATTCCGACCTCGCCAGCGGTTTTCGTCCCGCGCTCGTCGATGTCGCCGAAACCCTTGACGGGTCACGAGCCGAGGTGACGGTGAGGCTTCGATGGAGCGGCGAGGTCTTCAGCGGCACGGCCACTGGTGCAGCTGCTTCGGCGATGAGGGGACGTCAGATCGCCGAAGCGACATTGGAGGCGGTTCGCCAGGCGATACATCGCGATGCGGCCTTGGCCATCAGCTCGATGGATGTGCCCGTTCTGGGGAGTCGCCAGGTCGCCATCGCTCAGGTCGTTCTGGTCACCGAGGCCACCGAGCGAATGCTGATCGGGTGTGCCTATGTCGAGGAGGATGAGTCCCGCGCCGTGGTTCGGGCTGTCCTCGACGCCCTCAACCGGATGCTGCCGGACCTGAAGACCGCGTAACGGCAGTCTCAGGCGCGGATCTGCTGAATCACCTGTGACCGGGCATCGGGGTCGGTCTCGAGGACGGACCCGACCGAGTAGAACCCGATCCGTTGGATTCGACCCTGGTATCGATCCTTGATCGCCTCGCCGAGCCTGTCGATTGGAGCCGCCACCCCCACCGCATGGACCGCCTCATCGGGAACCACGGCCGCCATCTGGTCCCACTGGCCCCTCTTGGCCATGGCTCTCAACTCGCCGTTGAAGTCCCAATCGTTCGCCTCGAAGATCGGGGCATAAGAAGGGGTCGAACCGTAAAACGAGATCTGCTGGCGAACCGGCTCCATCGCCTGCTCGATCTCGGAGGGCGTTTCTCCCGTCATGACGAAAATAGCCGACACCGTGGCGACGTCGTCAAGCGAGCGTCCTTCCGCTTCTGCACCCTTTGAAATATTGGGAAACACCACATCGTCCAGATATCGGATGGTGTGGAAGGGATGGACATGGAACCCGTCACAGATCTGGCCCGCGAGCCGACTCAGGTACGGACCGACCCCCGCGATGTAGACGGGTATGTCAGGGTGCTTGATCGGGCCAGGATTGAAGAAGGGAGTCATCAGGGAAAACTGGTAGAACTCGCCGTCGTACTCGAGCGGAGTTGCGTTCTGCCAGGTGTCCCAGATTGCCCTCAAGGCGAGGATGTAGTCGCGGAGCCTGGGTCCTGGGCTATCCCAGATCGAGGAAAACCTTCTAACGATATGGGCGCGCACCTGGGTGCCGAGTCCGAGCATGAACTTCCCATCGGACATTCGTGCCAGATCCCAGGAGGTCATCGCGGTAACCATGGGAGACCTGGGGAAGGCCACGGCTATGCCCGTGCCCAACTCGAGTTCAGGTGCCACACCGGCCGCCATTGCCAGAGGGAGGAAAGGGTCGGACTGAGTCTCTGCGGTGAAAAACCCGTCAAAACCCTGTTCCACCGCCAGCCGGGCTGCATCGGCGGCGTTATCAGGCGGTTGGGAGTACCAATAGTCAACTTTCATCCGGCAAGCGTAGATGCCCGCCAGAAGTTGTAGCCTGGCAACCTCATGAAGAAAGTGGCCAAGATCGTCGGAATCCTCAGCGGCGCCGTAGCCGTGCTTTGGGCGGTGCGCGACCGATTCATTTCGGTAGCAGTGTCCAGAGAACCTGTCGCCCCCGCATTCCGCCCGGTCATGCCGAAAGAGCCGGAGCCAGGCATCGACGCCGTGGACGGCATCGGACCGGTGTTCGCCACCCGGCTCAGGGGCGCCGGCCTCACCGATCTCGCAGACCTCGCCGCCGCCTCACCCGACACAGTTGCCGAGGCTGCCGGAGTCAGCGCGGCTCGCGCCCGGTCGTGGATCGAACGCGCTCAGACGATGCCTAGGCAGCCTAGGTAAGACTCAGCTGAGTGCCCTATCTCCACGCCCCGGAGGATCTCGGAGAACTCCTCGAGGGTGAACCTCGATTTCGCGTCGATCAACTGAGGGACTGGCTCTACAAGACTCCAGTTCTTCAGACCGAAGACATGACCAACCTTCCCCAAGAGGTGCGGAGCCGGTTCTCAGACAGACTCTGGCCATTCACCGTGGAGGTAGAGCAGTCGGCAGACTCGGGTACCACCCGCAAGTGGCTGTTTCGGGCTCCAGACGGAGCGGCGATCGAAGCAGTCCTGATGGGGTACCCCCGTCGGGCCACGCTGTGTATCTCGAGTCAGGCGGGCTGCGCGCTGGGATGCACGTTTTGTGCGACTGGTCAGTTCGGATTCGAACGCCACCTCGAGCCGGGTGAGATATTTGCCCAGGTCGCCTATGCCCAGGCGTTTCTTCGCCAAATTGGAATGCCGGGAGTTCCCGACCATCTCACCAACGTCGTTTTCATGGGTATGGGCGAACCACTGGCAAACTACAACCGGGTAAGGGAGGCGATCCGGAGAATGGTCGAAGTCATGGGGCTGTCAGCCCGAGCAATCACTGTCTCGACGGTGGGAATCGTTCCTGGAATCAAACGTCTCGCCGAAGACCCGTGGCCGGTCTATCTCGCCATCAGCCTTCACGCTGCCGACAACGAGCTACGGACATCGTTGGTACCGATCAACAAGCGCTACCCGTTGGAGATGCTCGTGGCAGCCGCATGGGAATACTTCGAGAAAAAGGGGAGACGTCTGTCCATCGAGTGGACGATGATGGACGGGGTCAACGACACCGACGACCAGGCCACCAAGCTGGCGGTCATCGCCAACCGGCTCAGAGCCCATGTCAATCTGATCGCGCTCAACCCGACGCCACTGACCGAGGAGACCGCCTCGCCAGAACGCCGGATCGAGGGGTTTGCCCGCCTCCTCGCCAATCACGGAGTCAACGTCACTATCCGCAACACCCGGGGTCGCGAGATCGACGCCGCCTGCGGCCAGTTGCGAATCGTGGCTGGAAAATCGGGTATCGCTGGGTAGTCTCCTCCGGGCGGAGCGGTTCAGGGGCCGAAGGAGTAGTGCCTTCACATGCCCAAGCCCCGTCGCGTCCGAGCCCTCGTCGTCGGGCTGACGCTTACTCTTCTGGTGGTCGCATTCTCCGTCGACTACACCGTCGAGAAAGGTGACACCCTTGGTCGAATAGCCCGTGACCACGGTGTTTCGCTGAGCGAGCTGGTCGAAGCCAACAACATCTCCAACGCCAACCTGATTCATCCCGGACAGGTGCTCGTCATCCCCGGTGAGAAGGGCGAGCCGGCCCAGATCCATATCGTGTCCTCCGGAGAGACCCTCAACAAGATCGCGGCCAAGTACAGCGTCAGCGCGGCCAGCATCGCCAAAATCAACTCGCTTGCCAACCCGGACCTGATCCGTCCGGGTCAGGAACTCGTCATTGGGCCCACAACCGGGGGCAGCGGAGGCGGGGCCCTTGGGAGTGGCACTTCCCGCTCCGGCGCATACCACATCGTAGAGAGGGGCGAATCGGTGGTGTCCATCGCCGCGCAATACGAGGGCGTGTCGGCCAAGGGGATCATCAGTGCCAACGGGATAGTGAACGGGACGATCTATTCGGGAACCCGATTGTTTCTGGATGGACCCGGGTTTATCGCCAGTGGAACAGAGGGAAGCTCGTCATACACCGTGAAGAAGGGCGATCGGCTGGTTGACATTGCCGCCCGATACGGCACATCGGTTTCGAAGCTCGCCAGTGTGAACGAGATTTCCAATGTGAACCTGATATGGAGCGGGCAGGTCCTCGATATCCCGGGTGGGAGCGAGTGGGTTTGTCCGGTCGGGGGTGGAAGATTCTTCAACGACTGGGGATTCCCGCGCGGTTCCCGCTACCACGAAGGCAACGACATCTTCGGGGACTTTCTCACCCCGGTTCGGGCGCCAGTGTCGGGAAGTGTCATCTTCAAGGTGGGCAGCATCGGTGGCAACCAATTCAACCTCTCAGGCGCCGACGGCGTCCTATACATCGGGAGTCATATGGAGTCGGTGGAGGGAAAGAGCCGCAACGTCCAAGCAGGGGACGTTATCGGATACTTGGGTACCAGTGGGAACGCGGTCGGATCCCGCCCTCACCTCCATTTCGGGATGCATTGGAACCACATGTGGGTCAACCCATACCCAAGCCTCCTTGCCAACGGCTGCAAATGAGGAACTGGTGCGGCTCCGCCTGAATCCGCTAACTGGGCCTCTGAATCTCGAACCGGTCCCTTGAGAAAATGTATGAGTTGCCGGCCATACGACCGATGGCGTCTATCACCTCAGATTTGATACGCGTTCCGTCGAGAGCGTCCTCCCTGACATGGATCGCCAGCACCTCACCGATCACCATGCGGATAGCACCGTCGCTGCCAAAGTCCATGATCTCCATCACCTGACACTCGAGATTTGCGGGCGCCTCGGCAACCAAAGGGGCGTCGACCTTGATTCCTCTCGTCGGCGTCAACCCGGCAATGGCAAACTCGTCGTCATCAGGGCCGAAGCTTCCCGACGTCACCGACATGGCCTCCGCCAACTCGCCTGACACGATGTTCACCGTGAAGACGCCTGTCCTCTCGGCGAACTCCACGGAGTCCTTGGGACGGTCGGGATGCCGGCCGCCAGAAAAGAGGACGGTGGGTGGGCTGGACGACACGACGTTGAAGAATGAGAACGGAGCCAGGTTGTATGTCCCGTCGTCGCGTCTTGTTCCGATCCATCCGATTGGCCTGGGGACCACCAGACCGGTCAGCAATTTGTAGCGATCACGACTCTCGCTGGTGGTCAGGTCGAATACTTTCTTGTTCAGAGCAACGCCTCTCGTAGGTGATCGAGCCTGATGGCCCCTGCTTCCAACATCCGGCGGTGAAAATCCTTCCGATCAAATGCCGACCCGTCTCGAGCCATGACCTTGTCTCGAATATCAAGTATCTCGCGCTCTCCCACCTTGTAGGAGATGGCCTGTCCCCACCAGCCGAGATAACGCTTGACCTCCGACTCCGCAACATCCCGAGCCTGGAGAGCAATCTCGTCCATGTAGTCGACTGCGATGTCGTAGTTCCAGGTTTCTCCGACATAGAGGGGGGCATGGTTCGGGATCGTCAATTCGAGCTGAGTTCCAATATCCACCACCACCCTGGTCGACCGGAAAAGCTGGCTGGCGAGAAGCCCAAGCCGGTACTCGGGTTTCTCGAAGTAGCCGAGCTCGTCCATGAGCCTCTCGGCATATAGCGCCCAGCCCTCGCCCGCCCCCGAGTACCAGACGAACAGCCGATGGAATCGTGAAATCTGCTCCTTCGACAACATGGCGATGCCGACCTGGAGGTGATGACCGGGAAAGCCTTCGTGATATGCAGTGGCGACCTCCTGCCAATAGGGGAGTCGGACCCTCTCCCCTGGGGCATACCAAATGCTGCCTGGACGGCTGAAGTCTTCCGACGGAGCGTTGTACCAGGCCCCGAGGGCGCCACCCGGCGGGGCAATGTTCACGTCGACTTCCCGTAGCTGGTCCGGCACGTCGAAATGCTCCCCGGATAGCTGATCGACTGCCGTCATCTGGATCTGTTTGACGAACAGAGCAAAAGCCTCATGGTCGGGCGCAGACCGAGCGGGATCGGTGTCGAGAAGCTGGATCACCTCCGAAACCGGGCGATCCGGCTCAATCAAGGCTGCCGTCTTCTCCATCTCTGACCTGAGCCGATGGACTTCGTCCCAACCCCATGCATACGTCTCGTGGGGATCGATCTCCATCCCGAGGAACTCATCGGCGCCCAGGATGTATCGCTCTTCACCAACGGCATCGCTGACCGTTGCCCCAGGCAGATACTCGTTCTCGAGCCAGTCGGCGAACGTCGACCATGAGGACCTTGCCGCATCGACCGCGGCAGACACGCCATCGGCGTCCCCACCCGATGCTGCAGCCTTGGCCGGATAACCCAGGAAGGGAGAGTCGTCGGCGGTGACGGCTCGCACCTGATCGATCAGACTCAGTACCTGACGTTGGGCAGCCACCGAACCCTCATCGATGCCGACCTGAAGACAAGCCTGATAGCCCCTGAGGGCGTTGTCGAGACCCTGGAGTCGCGCCGAAATGTCGTCCCAGGCCCCTGCGCCCTCGGTAGGCATGAGGTCGAACACCATCTTGAGGCGCTGGAAGGGGCTGGCGGCGTGGTTGAGATCCCGTTTCCACTTGCCGTCGTCGTGGGATTGGATCCGTTCATCGATCCAGGCGATGAGGATTTTGGCCGAGTTCCCCTGGACGGGATCTGGATTCTTCAGATGTTCGCTGAGCAAGACGCGTGTTGCCTTCAACTCGTCAATCCTGGCCGCGTGACCGTCTGGAGATAGGTCATCCATCAGGTGATCGCGACCCGCCACGCCGGCAAAGGTCGCGCTGATGGGGCTCAAGTCCGACCAGGTCTCAGTGAAG
Source organism: Acidobacteriota bacterium (assembly GCA_022573225.1). Taxonomy (GTDB): domain Bacteria; phylum Actinomycetota; class Acidimicrobiia; order Spongiisociales; family ZC4RG35; genus JACZUI01. Next base: position 37,306 of record JACZUI010000006.1, on the reverse strand, counting down.
GAGTCGGCTATCTCGAATGGTGTCGGCATCGTCCGCTTTCTGTCATCGCCCGACGGGAGGGTAGACCCCGCGCGACACTCCACTCTGAAGCACCGAATACTCTCGTCTCGTGGACGAACTGATCGATGTACGAGCAGATGAGGGCTTTGACGTCGCCGGCCTCACCGATTGGATGTCCCGACAGTCCGATATTCCGGCCGGATCGCCCGAAGTTCATCAGTTCGCAGGGGGCAAGGCCAACCTGACCTATCTGCTGACCTTTCCCGATGCGTCGGAACTGGTGCTGCGACGGCCGCCGCTCGGACCGGTAGCGACCAGCGCCCATGACATGAGACGGGAGTTCGGTGTTCTTTCAAAGCTGTGGCAGTCGTTCGAGAAGGCACCTCGAGCGTTGGCCTACTCCTCCGACCTCTCGATTATTGGGTCGCCATTCTTTCTGATGGAGCGTCGTGACGGAGTGGTGGTTCGAGGTGCGGTGCCCGACATCTTTGGCAGCGGCACGGACATCGAAGCGAATCGGAAGCTGTCCCGGGTCGTAATCGACACCCTGGCCGAATTCCATGCGGTCGACCCGGCCGAGTGCGGTCTGGGTGAGCTGGGGTATCCGGACGGCTTCCTTCAACGACAGGTGGACGGGTGGCGGGAGCGCTGGCAGAAGGCCCGACACGAGGACAACCGGATTGCAGACGAGGTCGGCCAGTGGCTTTCCGACAACTTGCCGGAGTCGATCCAGACAACCCTCCTACACAACGACTGGCGTCTCGACAACATGGCGGTCGCGGTCGATAACCCCGGTATCTGTGTTGCGGTCTATGACTGGGACATGGCGACAAGAGGCGATCCTCTGGCCGACCTGGGTACCTTGATGGGATCGTGGTTCGACCCCGGCGAAGCGCCGGAAGGTCTCGGGATGATGCCGACAACCAGCCCCGGATGGCTCGATAGGTCAGATGCAGTCGCTCGATACACCGAGAAGTCGGGCCGAGACCCCGAATCCGTCGATTGGTACCTGGTCTTCGGATCGTGGAAGTTGGCGGTGATCCTCCAGCAGATATATATCCGATGGCGCCGTGGGCAGACTCAGGACGACAGATTCGAGGCCCTGGGCGCGGGAGCCCGCCGCCTCTTCGAACTGGCCGCGGAAAGACGGAACTAGAAACCCGCCGGTTACCATCCATCGGCCGCGCCAGGAAGACCGCAAATGTATGCAGTCGAAGCCGTTGATATCGTCAAGACCTTCGGGGATGTGCGTGCGCTGGACGGCGTCACCGTCCGCTTCGAACCGGGCATTGTTTACGGTTTCCTCGGCCCCAACGGCGCCGGCAAGACCACTTTGATCCGCGTTCTGACCACCTTGATCAAGCCCGATTCAGGCACGGCTCGCGTGGCAGGGATAGACGTCGTAACCGATGCCGTGGCGGTACGACAAAGGATCGGTCTCGCGGGCCAGAACGCCGCCGTCGACGAGTACTTGACCGGCCAGGAGAACATCGAGATGGTGGGGAGGCTCTACAACCTGAGCCCATCGGACGCACGAGCCAGGACCGATGAGGTTCTGGAGCGTATCGAGCTCACCGACGCCAAGGACCGACAAGTGCGCACCTACTCGGGGGGCATGAGAAGGCGCCTCGACCTGGCTGCGTCAATGGTGGGTCGCCCGGAGGTCCTCTTTCTCGACGAGCCAACCACCGGGGTCGATCCGGGAAGCCGACTCAATCTGTGGGATCTGATCGAGGAGTTGGTGGACACCGGCACCACTCTTCTCCTCACGACGCAATACCTCGAAGAAGCCGATCGGCTGGCCGACCGGATCGGAGTCATTGACCACGGCAGACTGATCGCGGAAGGAACCTCAGACGAGCTGAAGAACCAGATGGGCGGGGACGTCGTCGAGATCCACGTCACCGATGACGACCGCGGCTCGGCCTTTGCTGCATTGACCCGCGTGGCGACCGAGGAGCCGAAGCAAGAGGGAAACTCGCTGACAATCCCGGCACCAAATGCCGCGCACACGCTGACAGAGGTCGTACGTGAACTCGATGCGGTGTCGGTGACCCCCAGGGATATCGCCCTCCGCAAGCCCACCCTGAACGACGTGTTCTTGACGCTGACCGGGCACAAGGCCGAAGAGGAGAAGAAACCGGCACCGAGCCGAGGACGAAGGAGGCAGTCATGACCGCAACTGCCGAAAAACTTCAGAAGAGGGTGGGGGTTCGAGAGACCCTCAATCACATCAGCGTGATCACCAAACGGAACATGCTCCGCAATATCCGGCTGCCACAACTGGTGTTCTTCGCCACGGTCCAGCCGGTGATGTTCCTCCTCCTTTTCAACTTCGTGTTTGGGGGCGCCATCACCGAGGGCACGCCCGCCGCACCCGAGGATTACATCAACTTCCTGATCCCAGGGATCCTGGTTCAGACCGCAGTGTTCGGGGCGACCCAGACATCGTTGGGCCTTACCGAGGATCTGGCGACGGGGATCATAGATCGTTTCCGGTCGCTGCCAATGGCCCGCTCCGCAGTCTTGGCCGGGCGAACCATCGCTGATCTCGTGAGAAACGTCTTCGTCAATACCCTCATGCTGTTCGTGGGCTTCCTGCTGGGTTGGAGGTTCGAGCAAGGATTCCCCAGCATGGTGCTCGGGGTGGCCATCGTCCTCTTGTTCGGCTACTCGATGTCCTGGGTGATGGCCACGATCGGGCTGACAGTGAAGAGCCCGGAAGCCGCCCAGACTGCCGGATTCCTCCCCATTTTCCCGTTGGTGTTTGCCTCTTCGGTGTTCGTGCCGGTGGAAACCATGCCGTCGTGGCTTCAGACTTTCGCGGAGGTCCAGCCGATCACGATTTTGACCAACACCGCACGCTCGCTGATGCTCCCCGAAGAGGTCGCCGCCTCCCTCGGGCTTGACACCGGAACGTTGATTCTTCAATCGCTGGCATGGACAGCTGGCATTCTGCTCGTGTTCGCACCCTGGGCGGTTCGTCAGTACCGGCGAGCCGTCGACTGAGCCGGACGAACTCGATGCGCTGGTCGCCTACCTGATCGATGCGTAGTCGGTGGTGGACCTCGTCTCTGTCCATAGCCCCGATGCATGAGCGTGTGATGGAAGCGGCACAAGAGGGTGAGATTTTCCAGGCCGGTTTCGCCTCCGTCGGCCCAGTGCTTCTTGTGGTGGACATCACACCACCGGGGTTTGCGATCACAACCCTTCCAGGTGCAATGTCGATCGCGCACGATCACCGCTCTTCGCATCCCAGCCGGGATGGATCGGGTCCGACGCCCCACATCTACGACTTCTGAGGCAGGGCCGAGGATGATCCGGGCCACCGAGGAGTCGCAGGCGACCCGGCGAAGCGTTGCGACGGTGACCACCTGACCTGTCTCGGTTTCGTGGACGCCTCCGGCAACACCTTGGAGCGCGTCGAGATCGCAAACAATATTGATATGAGGTTTCTCCCCACCGACCACCGGTGTCTCGCCATGATCGAGAAACCCACGAGCGAGATCCTCCAGGGCGTCATGCCGCCTCTGCCTCGGGGGTCTCGGATCATCGGGGCTTGGTGGGGGCATCAGCGAGTCCAGCGCCGTGGCGAGGGCCTCACCTGCCGTGGTGGTCAGCCAGCCGTCGATGCGCGCCATCCCACCCATCGTCAGTGACAATGAAACCCCACGAGCCTGATCTTGTTTGATCTCATCTGCGACTGTTCCTGGTCCGTCCACCGACTGACGCCAGTAATCCAACAGCCTCCGCGTATCTGAGACTGACAGGCCGTCCACGGCATCGACCAGGGTCGACTCGATAGCGACGAACTCCTGATGCACCGCCTCGGACGTCTCGAATAACCTCCCAACTTGATCCGACGAGAGTCGGCCGTCACACCAGGCACGAAAGACCTCTTTGGCCTGACCGATCGCAATAGAGGCGGCCACCAGACGACGGGCCCGACCTGCCGCCATCCGACAGCGGGTCTTGAGAAACGCAGTCAGCGAGGAGAAGCCGTGTGAAAGAGGCCCACCCTTACTCCCATAGACCGAGAGTCGACGCACCCGTTGCGTCTCCAACAGCCCGCTGACCAACTCGATCTCCACGAGATCGTCGGCTAGCTGATCAACGTGCAGATCATCAAGATTCTCGTTGGCCAGTTCCTGGATCGCTGACCGTAAAGCACTCATTCCAAACTCCCCATGTTCGTCGCCCGAACATATGTTCGATTGTAACCTCACACCTGATTAGATGTCAAGAGGTTTATGGACGTTTCTTACCGTTACTCGGCGCAATATCGATGGCCGGGATTCGACAGCCGGACACAGCATTGCTCAGTAGTCGATTCCGCGCCTCGCCATCACACCTCGATCAAAGGCGTGCTTGATCTTCTTCATCTCCGTGACCGTGTCGGCAACCTCGATCAGCTCATCTGAAGCATCTCGGCCGGTCAAGATCAGACTGACGGTGTCCGGCCGATTCTTGATAGCCGAGACCACATCGTCGATAGCGATCCAACCCCAGTTGATCGGGTAGGTGATCTCGTCGAGGACCAGCAACCCGTACTCCCCCGACTCGATCTTCTCCCGAGCCGATCGCCAGGCCTCTCGCGCCGTCGCCTCGGACTCATCCATGTCCACCGAATCCCAACTGAATCCGTCGCCGAGCGCCCACCAGTCCATCCCCAACTCCCTACCGGCCTTCTCCTCCCCGACGCTCCATTCCCCCGACTTGAGAAACTGGACGACGCCCACCTTCCAGCCCCGCGCAACTGCTCTCATCGCGGTACCGAACGCGGCGGTCGACTTCCCCTTGCCGTCACCCGTGTTGACCAAGACCAACGACGGTTCCCGCTCGGTGGCCCGCCGGGGCGGCTCCACGGGTGGTGTCGTCGGATCAGTCATCTCGATTCCTGGCAGGGATCACGGTAGGTCCGTCTCCAATGTCTACGACCCGTATGCCGACACCGTAACTCGGCCTCAGGCGGTCCTCGGTGAGTACCTCGGTTGGAAGTCCATCGGCGACGACTGTCCCCTTGTCCAAGAGCACCAGCCTGTCGACAAACTGTCCGGCCAGGGTCAGGTCGTGAATGGCAGTGACCACCGTCAGACCGTCCGCCTTTCGCAGGGAGTCGATCATTTCCAGAACCTCCAAACCATGCCCTATGTCAAGACTCGAAGTCGGTTCATCGAGAAGCAGGATGGGTGCCTCCTGAGCCAGCGCCCGCGCCAGGACCGCTCGCTGCGCCTCGCCGCCCGACAGAGTCGACAACTCGCGTGCGGCGATTTCCTCGAGGCCAAGCCGATTGAGAGCCAGCTCCGTCGATCTCAGGTCATGTCGCGATTCGGATCCGATGTAGCCGATGTGCGGGGTCCGCCCCAACAACACATAGTTGGCCACGCTCATCTCGGCGGGGAGGAGGGGACGTTGGGGCATCCAGGCGATGTCGAGCCCGGCGCGACTGGTGCGGCCACCTACATCGACTGTTCCCCGATGAGGCACAATCCCGAGGGCTGTCTTCAACAATGTGGACTTCCCGGCGCCGTTCGGGCCGATCAGCCCGAGCCACTGTCCACCGGACACGGCAAGGTCAATGGGGCCCAACACCTGCAGACCGTCGAAAGACACCTCGATGGATCGCCAACAGATCACGAGCTGCCTTTCATGGTGCGCAGGACCAGCAGAAAGAATGGGGCTCCGAGGAACGCAGTCACCACACCGATGGGAAGCTCGGCCGGCGCGACGACAGTCCGAGCAAAGAGATCGGCAAGCATCAAGAACGCGGCACCGTAGACAAGGGATAACGGAATAATCACCCGATAGCTCCAACCGGTGAGGAGACGCACCGCATGAGGGACGATGATCCCCACGAATCCGATCAGTCCGCTGACTGAGACCGCCGCGGCTGTTGCGAGGGTGGCAGCCAGAACCACCAAACCGCGGACTCTGGGCACATTGACACCCAAAGCGGCCGATTCTTCATCGCCGAGAGCCAACACGTCGAGGAAACGCCGCAGGACCAGCAAGACACCGCTGGCCACCACTGCGTACGGGAGCAAAGTGACCACATCACCCCAACCCACGGTGCCGAGGCGACCCAGGATCCAGGCGTAGACCTGACGCAGCGTGTCGTAGTTCCGTTGAAGGAGGAAAGTCTGAAAGGCCGTGGCAAACGCCGCCACGGCGACGCCAGCCAGGATCAAGGAGGTGGTCGTCCTCCCGCCTACCGTGCGGCTCAAGGCGTATGTGATTGCCACGGCGGCCAGTCCGCCGACAAACGCCACCGGAGCGATCAGAGCGGTTGCCGCACCCAACCCGATCACCAATGTCGCGCCCAGCCCGGCGCCGGCCGCAACGCCAAGTAGATATGGATCAGCCAGCGGATTCCGAAACACTCCCTGGTAGCCGGCGCCCGCCACAGCAAGAACCGCGCCCACCACCGCGCCCATCACCACACGGGGAAACCGTATCTCGCCGAGAATCCGCAACTCCGTGTCGGTAAGACCGTGATCAACACTCAATAGAGGGAGCTTGTCAACGAGGGCTCCGAGAACACCTGCGACGGGTAGCTCAACCGAGCCGATCAACAGACTTGCGACTCCGATGGCGACAAGAACGAGGATGGCGACCACCCAACTGCCCGCCCCAACTCGACGCGGGGCGACAGCCTGGGTTGGCGTGTCCAGTCTCAAGAGGCCGGCGCGTACTCCGCTACTGCATCGGCGATGACAGCCAGAAGCTCCACCACCCTGGGGCCCCAATTGGAAGCAAGGTAGGAATCGAGTCCGACGATCGCGTCGTTCTGAACTGCTGTCATCCCATCCCAACCCGGACGTTCTCCCACGCTCTCGGGAGTGACCCCGAAGTCGATGTCGCCGAGGAAGATCAGATCAGGGTCCTCACTCACCACATACTCCGAGGCGAGTTGGGGAAATCCAAAGCCGCTGGGATCGTCGGCCCCGTCGGCAATGTTCTCCATGCCCAGCAGACCGTAGATCTGCCCAAGGAAACTGGCAGAGGACGTCGAGTAGAGGGTGGCGTCGACTTCGTGATAGAAGCTGATGCCTTCCGGAACGTCGGTGCCGGCCACTATGGAGTCGAGATCCCCCTGCATCTGCGCAACGACGTCGAACGCTTCGTCGGCGTGACCGGTAGCAGTCCCGATCGTGTTCAACTGCGAGTAGGAGTCATCGAGGCTGGCCGCAGTAGGCAGCAGCAGGCTGGGAACGTCGACTGCGTCGAGACTGGCCTGAAGATCGCTCGGATCGAAGGAGATGATCACGAGGTCTGGGTCGTAGCTGAGGATTGCCTCGATATTCGGAGTGAAACCGGACAGATCGGTGATGGGTGCCTCTTCGGGATAGGTGGAGAACTCATCCACTGCCACCACCTGGTCTCCGGCCCCGACGGCGAAGAGCATTTCGGTGCCGGTCGACGACAGCGAGACGATCGACTCGGGCATCGTCACAATCGTGACTTCACCACGGGCATCGGTAACGGTCACCGGGAATGCGGCTGCCTTCGAGGTGGTGGTCGTCTCAACCGTTGTCGTAGTGGTTTCGACCGCCGTGGTCGTGGTCTCCGGTGACGACGTGGCCGTAGCATCCGGCGACGACGTGGTCGTGTCGATCGTTTCCGCGGGACTGCATGCCGCGACGAAAAACAGCAGCGCAATGAGGAGCGCAACCCTTCTCATATAGATACATCCTCCGTTTGGAGGATGAAGAGGCCGGTGGCTTCCCTGAGCCCACGCTTACGTCTTCATCCGAGACTTTCGTCGTGGCCCTGGATTCAGGCGACCTGGCTCGTCCCTGCTGACTCGTCGTCAGAGGGCTTCACAGTTGCGGGACAGCGCCGGGATCTAACCGACTTCGCTGGCCTCCAAGGCACCCCGCCGGTAGTGGCGGGACCCGGCCAGTTTACCGACCTCTCAGTTCGAGGCGAGTTCACCCAGCGTCACAACGAGATCGACCTCGACGCCGTCGCGGACGACCACCAAATCGACCGTCGTGCCGGGCCGATGGCTGCGGACTTGAGAGGCAAGGTCGGCGATCCCCTGGACTCTGACTCCGCCGATCGATATGACAAGGTCATCGACCCGTACACCGGCCTCATCTGCTCCCGTCTCCGGTTGCACCTCGGTGATCAGAGCACCCGCCTGACCGGTCTCGACATCCGAACCAGTCACGCCGAGGTAGGCGCTGGCGAGGCTCTCACCGGCGACGAGCCTCTCGGCGATGTCGTAGGCGATGTCAATCGGAACCGCAAAACCGACTCCATCGTTGGCGCCGGAGAGGGTGAAAATCGAAACATTGATCCCGAGGACACGTCCGAAACGATCGACGAGGGCACCTCCGGAGTTACCCGGGTTGATAGCGGCGTCGGTTTGGAGCATCGATCGACACGACCCGCCGAGCCTGCAATCAATGGCCTGATTGACCGCCGAGACAATGCCCGCCGTGACTGTGCTCTGCAAACCCCACGGACTCCCGACGGCGATCGCGAGTTGTCCCACTCTTGGTGACTCGTCAAGGGCCAGGGTGGCTGCGGGCAGACCTGTCCGATCGACCTCGATCACGCCAACGTCGGCCTCGGCCGCGCCCCCGACCACCGTCCCCACGACTTCCTCGCCATCGGAGAACCGGACGATGACTGTGTCGCTGCCCTCAACAACGTGGGCGGCGGTGAGAATCAACCCATTGGAGTCATAGATCACTCCGGACCCGACACCACCGTCGGGCGTCTGAAGCTGCACGACTGACGGAAGGATGACCTCGGCGGCGTCCGCTATCGGCTCGTCGCCGGCTAGGAACGATGGCGTTTCAACCCCGACCGGCTCATTGCCGCCCGTGGCAGTGGCGACAGCCTCCGGATCGGTGACCTCCGCCGTCCCTGGCTGGCTCGGGTCGTCGGCGAACAGGTAGGAGATTCCGACGCCCGATGCCCCCAAAGCCAGGACCGTCAGGACTAGAACCATCATGATGGGGGGCCAGACGCGTTTCCTACGCGCGTCGTCCGACTCTCGTGTCTGTTCCACATCAATCATTGTGACCTCCTGGCAAGGTCAACGGTATCGGGCAGTGATCAAGTACCCGTAAACGGCGAGACATCAGGGTGTGAAGCCTCGGCGTCGCTTGTCGGCAGCCATACCACCATGGTCGTGCCCACGCCGTCTGGACCCGGTTGGGAGTCGAGAGAGCCCCCATGGCCGTCGGCGATCTGCTCGACGATGGAAAGGCCAAGCCCCACACGACCGCCTTCGGGCTCGTCAGGCAGGCCCGGACCCTCATCCTCAACCGCAAGCCAGGCCCAGCCGCCATCGATACCGCAGCCGACTCGAATGGTGTCGCCTGGTTTCGAGACCCCGAGGGCGTTGTCGAGAAGGTTCGAGAGTGCGCGGTCCAGAGCGACCTCATTCCCTTCCAAGATGACAGAGGTGTGGTGCGCCTCGATTTCGACACTCTTCGACGCAGCCATTTTCTGGTACTCCGCGACTTTGGTGTCGACTATCGAACTGAGATCGAACATAACTGCTTGGGCCTTGCCCGTCTGGAGCCTGGCCGCGGCAAGAAGACCATGAATCATCTCCGACATCTTCTTGGCATTCCGGGTCACGATGTCGCCCACCTCCCTCCAATCCTCCACGGTGGCGTCCTCTTCAGATGCCACCACCTCGACATTGGACCTGATTACTGCCAGGGGAGTTCTCAGGTCGTGGCTCGTATCGGCGAGAAAGCGCCGCTGGCTCGAAAACGCATGATCCAGTCGCTCCAACATGCGGTCGAACGTGGCGGCGAGCCTGGTCATCTCATCATCCGGCCCTTCGAGGTTGATCCGACGGCTCAAGTCGGAGGCCTGAATATCGCTCGCCACGTCAGTGATCTCTTCAACGGGCTTGAGGAATCGTCCAGACATCACCCAACCCACACCAAGGCTCAGCATGAACAGCGCAATAAGCGAAAACACTGTGAAGCGAGCGAGTTCGTCGAGAACATGTTCGTTGAACAACGACTCGAGTGTTCGCAGCTCGTGTTCCTGAAGAGTTGGCACCCGCCCGACCAGCACACCATCTACATAAACCGGCTCGCCGGTGATCACGTACTGCGTCATGGTCTGGTTCCGCAGCATCCGCCGGATCGCGAAAAAGACCAGCGCGAGGAGGGCGCCTCCAAGACCAAACACCACAGCCGAGTATTGAACCGAGAGTCTGAAACGTATCGATTGGAAGTTTGGCATCAGTCCGCCAACCGGTATCCCCTGCCCGGCACCGTCGAAATGAGCTGAGGCTCGCCGAGTCGCTTGCGGAGGTTGCTGACCGTAACCCGCACGACATTGGTGAACGGGTCTGCCATCTCATCCCATACGTGCTCGAGAAGATGCTCCTGGCTCAACACCTCGCCGGCGTGTGCCATGAAGTAGTGAAGAAGCGAGAACTCCTTCGCAGTGAGCTCCACCGCGTCGTCGTTCCGACTGGCCTCGAACCGGGCCGGATCGAGGCGCAGCTCACCTACCTCTATCACCGGGCTGACATCGTCGTCGCGCCTCAACAGTGCCCTGACCCGGGCAGACAGCTCAGTGAAAGCGAACGGCTTGACCAGGTAGTCGTCTGCGCCCGAATCGAGACCTTCGACTCGATCCTCTATGTCGTCACGCGCCGTGAGCATCAGAATCATCGGTCGCTCGCCTTCGAGTGTCGGCAGGTCTCCGCTGACCAGATCGCGGCACAGTGTCAGCCCGGATCCGTCCGGAAGGTTCCAGTCGAGGCAGACGAGGTCGTATGTGGCGGAGCGAAGCCTGATGTCGGCGTCGATCGAAGTCAGGGCGATGTCAACGGCGTGGCCATCGCGACGCAGGCCGCGGGCGAGCGCATTGGCCAGATCTGGCTCATCTTCAACTACTAACAGACGCATTCTCTCCGAACCTATAGCCTTTCAGTTAACACTCCAATAAACCGAGAAACTCATGTGGCGCGGGCAAGTATGAAGGCCCGCCGTACCGATTCGGCAACCAAATGTCGATAACAAGAGTCGGAGTAAATGAGATGGTCGTTACCTTCATCACCGAGGAACAGGACGGGGTCCATACCTACACGGGTCATGTCGTGAGCCGAGGACCAACGACGATCGTCCTTCTACTGACCGAACCATTCAGTTTGGCAGGACGATCAGTTCGGTTCCCGATCACCAGCGTGATCGAAGAGAGGGTCATCTCCGCGTAGAGCAGGCCCCGAGACTCATAGAACGGCAGGCCCGCACCGCTAGTCTGCCCCTGATGTTCCTTGACGCTGAGATCTGGCAGTCGCTCGCAATCATCGGAGGCGTTGGCGCCGTGGGCGGGCTCGTCGGTGGTTTCGTCGCTCGAGCCGACAACCTCCTGGGGACGATTCTCATGGGCATTATTGGCGGTATAGCCCTGGCAACCATCTTCCGGATTGCTGGTTGGCCTGCCGTCTATGCAGTCGGAGAAGACTTCTCGGTCGTTTGGGGAGGCGTTGGGGGCTTGATTCTCGGGTACGTCGTCGGACACAGCAACGTCTAAGAGCCCGCTGACCAACGGCATCACTCAGCAGGCTCCATGGTGCCCGACATCCCATCGCGTCGCAGTCGCGCTTTTTGTCGTGGCCGCAGCGTGCAGTCCGGATGGCGGGCTTGCGGGGACGACGGCCACGCCGGCAACGGTCGACACCGCGCCCACCACGACCACGATCGCCGACCCGACCACAGCCTCCGCGCCCCCTCGATTCGAAGGCGGAATCGAGCTGGTCGATGCGAAGCGACTATCCCACTCCTGGACGGATGGGTGTCCGGTGCCACCCGGCGAGCTTCGGCTCGTGAAGGTGACCCATCGGGGTTTCGATGGCGCGGTCCACCGCGGCGAGCTGATCGTTCATCACACGCATGCCGACGGAGTCCTGGGCGTGTTCCGGTCCTTGTTCTCGGCGGGCTTTCCCATCGAGGAGATGCGGCCGGTCGGTGACTTCGACGAGAGTCGGCTCGGGTCACCCGGACAGAACAACACCTCGGGTTTCAATTGCAGGTTCATCGAAGGCACCACCACCTGGAGTGAGCATGCCAAGGGTCTCGCGATTGACCTGAACCCTCAGCAAAATCCGTTCATCGATGGCACCGTGATCGACCCGCCTGAGGCGGAGCGATACGTGGACCGAACCCTGAAGGATCCGGGAATGATCCAGCCCGACGACCTGGTGGTTCGGGCGTTCGAGTCGATTGGATGGCTGTGGGGCGGGGATTGGACGTCCAAGAAGGACTATCACCACTTTTCGGCGACGGGTCGCTAGGAAGCAGCCATTAGCCCCTGAGTGCCTCTGTCGGGCTGAGCCTGGCTGCCCGAAGGGCGGGATACAGGCCGGCGACAGCCCCTATGGCCAGCGCAGCAACCACGCCTCCGACCACAGCCACCAATGGGACCAGAGTGTCCCACCCCTGATATGCGGCCCATGCCGCCGTAACGCCCGACCCCAGCAACACACCGGCGAGTCCGCCAACACCGGCGAGTAACAACGCTTCACCGAGGAATTGGTAGGTGATGTGTCGACGAGTAGCGCCCAAGGCCCGTCGCAATCCGATCTCCGATCGACGCTCCAGAACGCTTATGACCATCACATTGGCAATACCGACGCCACCTACGAGCAGAGCCACAGCTCCAAGACCGAGGAACAGAGCGGTAAGTGTGTCATCGGCGGCCTCAGCAGCTTCGAGCGTGTCGGTTGGTCTGGTCACCTGGATCTGATCGGGGAACTCAGGATTCGCAGTCGCGGGCAGGACGTTTGCCACAGACAACACATTCTCGGGCTGGGTTCGTACGTAAACAGTGGTTGGCGCCTGGTCGTGGTCGAGAAACTCGTCCGCGGCGATCTCACCAATGATCGCCGACCGGTCGAGATCGGGGTGAAGCGTGAGCCCATCGAGAATCCCGATTACTGCGAACCACTCCCCACCCAGCCAAATCTGGGGTGAATTCTCCAGCGAACGGATGCCCAGCCTGTCGGCCGCGACCGAACCAAGGACAACCGCTGGGTATGAAGCCGTTGCCCCATCGAGAAATACGCCCGCCGCCATGGTGCCTCCGAGGGTTTCGAGCAGGTTCGGCTCGGCAGCCCGAACCGCAATGCCTCCTGTCTGTGCCTCAGGAACGAGGTCTGTTCTGTATGCATTGGCGTCGACACTGCTCACGTATGCGGTCGCCTCTACCGGGCCGATTCTCTCGATCATGGCGACCGACTCCTCGGGCAGGACGGCGTCGCCACGTCCGATGCCGGCTCCGGCCTGGACCGTGAGCAGGTTCGTGCCGAGTTGCTCCAGTTGTTCCAGCAATTCGGACTTGGACGACTCGCTGAGTCCAAGTACTGCCACCATGGCGCCGATGCCGATCATGATTCCGAGTGCCGACAAGGCGGCGCGTAGAGGCCGGGTTCGGGCGCCTACCGTGGCCGTCCGGGCAAGGTCGGACGGATGCAGCTCGCTCTTGAGGTCGCCGTTGTTCATGAGCTGAGTTCTCGATCCGTCCGGGCAAGGTCGGACGGATGCAGCTCGCTCTCGAGGTCGCCGTTGGTCACATCCGTCCGGGGAAGGTCGGACGGATGCAGCTCGCTCTTGAGGTCGCCGTTGTTCATGAGCTGAGTTCTCGATCCGTCCGGGGAAGGTCGGACGGATACAGCTCGCTCTCGAGGTCGCCGTTGGTCACATCCGTCCGGGGAAGGTCGGACGGATACAGCTCGCTCTCGAGGTCGCCGTTGGTCACATCCGTCCGGGGAAGGTCGGACGGATGCAGCTCGCTCTTGAGGTCGCCGTTGTTCATGAGCTGAGTTCTCGAACGCGATCGCTCTCGATCAGCCCGTCTCGAAGGTGGATGATGCGAGGCAGGCTCGCCGAGATCTCGGGGTCGTGGGTGACTACAACGATCGTTGAGCCGGCACGGTTCAACTCATGAAACAACTCGACAATCCCGGACGAGGTCGTCGAATCGAGATTCCCAGTGGGCTCGTCGGCCAGCACAATCGAAGGCTTACCAACGATGGCGCGGGCGATCGCTACTCGCTGACGCTCGCCGCCTGATAGCTGGGTGGCGACATGATCGAGGCGATGAGAAAGCCCGACGGTCTCCAGCGCCGCACTGGCGCGGGCCCTCCTTTCGTCGAGAGGCACGCCGGTGTAAAGCAGCCCATCGGCCACGTTGTCCAGCGCCGAATACCCGGTCAGCAGATAGAAGGCCTGAAACACGAAGCCGATGTGCCTTGACCTGAGGCCGGACAGCTCGGCATCCGAGAGCTCCGAAACCCGATAGCCGGCGACCGAGACATCACCCTTCGTCGGACGGTCGAGCGTCCCCATGATGTGGAGCATCGTCGACTTGCCCGACCCGGAGGGACCGACCACTGCGAGCAGTTCGCCAGCCTCGATCGTCAGATCGACGCCTGCAAGTGCTCGAACCGGGGGCGTCAGCGGATACTCTTTGACGACATTCTCCAGGGCGAGAACGGTGTTCATGGCGTCGCCACGATGTCTCCGGCCTCGAGGTCTCCGGTGACCTCTACCTGACCACCAGCAAAGAAACCCGGGTCCACAGCGACCAGCCGGGTGCTTCCACCCTCGACGAGCTCGACCGCGTACCCGCCTTCGGCGAGAGCCAATAGCGCAGAGACCGGCACGGCCAGCACATTCTCCACCGTCTCGGTGACGGCCCTCACGTCCACCGGAGCCTCGTCGAGCCCAGCTGCGACACTCGGGTCATCAAGGGCGATCTCCACGTCGAACGTGGCCGGATTTCCCTGACCGCCACCCACGGCCACCGTAGATACGAACGTCACAGTCCCCGGGGTCTCGGTCTGATCCGGCATCACGATGATGACCGATGTGCCAACGCTGAGGAGCTCCTGATCCGCGGCAGGCAGGCTCATCCGAACGATCGTTTCCAAGGCTGCCGCGGTGATCACGGGGCTCGAAGGGCCCACGGCAGAACCCACCGGCGCAAGGATGTCGGCTGACGTCAAGGTGCCGGGGTGAAACACGATGCTGCCGACCGGAAGCCGACCATCCTGCCCGTGCCCGATATCACCGGTCCATGCCGCTACGGCCAATGCCGTGTCCAGGTCGTAGACACCATCGATAGGGCCTGGTTCATACCCGAACAGCAGGAGAGCCTGCTCGAGTTGCAAAACGTCTGGGCCGGAGAGGGCCGATCCTCCACTGACGATTAGGAGCGGCGAGGCCGGGCCCACGCCGGCGCCGACCGCAGTCTGATACGACAGGACCTGTCCCGGGAGTGGGGCGAAGATGACCTCACCAACTGCGATCCGACCGGTCTCGTCTATCCCGAGATCCTCCTGCCAACGCTCGACCATGGACTCCGTGACGCTGGTGAACTCCTCATCGACGGTCACATCTTCGTCCGGGTCATAGCCGAGATCGACGAGCGCTTGCTCTAATTGCTGAACATCCGGACCTTCGACACCGTCGCGAAGAGTGCGATACATCGGAATGTCGCCCTGGAGAACCACGATCGGAGCCTCGTCGATACGTGCGATCACAGAACCGTTCTCGAAAATGGCCCCTTCAGCCGGAAGCCAGGTCACGACGCCACTCACTCCCGCCGGAAGTGTGACATCGGTATCTCCGAGTTGGAGATCACGGTAAGCAGGGACTTCACCGTCGAGTAGCAGCACCGGCGAGTCGTCGATTGAGAACAAACTGTCTCCGGGATCGATCACCGTGCCCGCCTCGGGGACCGAGGTGACGGTGCCGGAAAGTCCGGCCGTCAGTTGCGCGGCCTCGGGACGACCAAGAGTTGCCTGGTAGGTCGTCTCGTCAACGAGATCGGTTCGAACCACTTCGGCCGTGTTGAGCGCTGCCGTTGTTTCGCCGGCCTCGTTGCCATTGCCACCGGAGGCGGCGATGAGCCCATACACGGCAGCTCCCGCGATGAGTGTGACCGCGCCCAAGATCCACCAGCCTCGGCGACTCTTCGTAGCAGGATCGGTTTCACTCATCGGACGATTGTCGTGTGTCAGGGGTTGGCTGTCACCGGAAGTGGACTTGTCGGTGTCTGTGGTCACTGGGGCTCCTCTTGGTAGGTAAAGTCGAAAGCAATCGGCGGTCAGCCGCCGCCTCCGGGGCCGGCGCCGCCGCCGCGTAGCCCGAATCCACCTTCGAAGATGCCCTGGCATTCCTCAGCCGCCGCCTGAAACTCAGGGTCCTGAGGATCTAGGTCGCCGAAGATGCCGGCGCGTCCACCCGCACCCGGCCCAAATCCCTGGGAGAAGTCGGGATCAGGCATTTCGATGCCCTGTTCGCGCATACAGCCGGCAAATTCGAGGAAGGTGTCCTCCAATTCACTCGCGTCGACGTCCCGAAAGTTCTGGATGATTCCCTCGATCAGCGGGGAACACTCATCGAAGGCCGCCTCCAACGTGCCCTCATCGACTCCGAGATCGTCAGGTGGGCCGCCTCCGAAGAACCTCAAGTTGCCATTCGCGTCTAATTCGGGATCGGGAAAATCGGAAACCCCGTTGTCGCGCATGCACTGGGCGAAAGCGAGAATCGCTTCCTCGGCGTCGGCGTCGAGCTGGTCGTTGGAGACCTCTTCAGAGGTCCCATCGACCTGGTCATCGAGTGTGGCTACCTCGCCTTCGGCGGCAGTGCTGCAGGCGACGACGATCATCAAGAGCGCGATGAGGGCAGCGAGGCGTTTCATGTAGTGGGATCCTATGGGTTGGTAACTAGTCCATTGTCCCCACGCTCTGCAAGGAATCTGTAAAGAGACTGTTCTTACATTTATGAAGGCCGATGCGAACGGCCATCAGAGCGTCCAGGCTTCTAGCCGACGGCGCCCGGCTCTTAGCCGACGGCACCCGGCTTCTAGCCGACGGCACCCGGCTCTTAGCCGACGGCACCCGGCTCTTAGCTGACGGCACCCGGCTTCTAGCCGACGGCACCCGGCTTCTAGCCGACGGCGCCCGGCTTCTAGCCGACGGCGCCCGCCTCCAACATATTGAGCTCGATGAGACGGTTCATCTCGACCGCGTACTCCATCGGAAGCTCCTTGATGATGGGCTCGATGAAACCGGCCACGATCATCGAGGCGGCCTGGTCCTCGGTAAGACCGCGTGACATGAGATAGAACAGTTGCTCCTCGCCCACCTTGGAGACGGTCGCCTCATGGCCGATCTCGGCACCGCTCTCCTCGATCTCCATGTAGGGATAGGTATCCGACCGACTCTCATCGTCGAGAATCAGGGCGTCACAACGAACAAAGCTCTTTGCGTTCTCGGCGCCCGGCTCGACACGAACGAGTCCCCGGTATCCGGAGCGACCACCGCTCTTGGAGATCGACTTGGAGACGATCGTCGAGGTGGTGTCAGGAGCGATGTGAACCATCTTGGCCCCCGCGTCCTGGTGCTGGCCTTCGCCGGCGAAAGCTATCGAAAGCACCTCGCCGTGAGCGCCCGGCTCCATCAGCCAAACCGCCGGGTACTTCATCGTGAGGCGGGATCCGAGGTTGCCGTCCACCCATTCCATAGTGGCATTCCGATAGGCGGCGGCACGCTTGGTGACCAGGTTGAACACATTGTTCGACCAGTTCTGAATCGTGGTGTACCGGCAGCGGCCACCCTCTTTCACGATGATCTCGACCACGGCGCAGTGAAGAGAATCGGTGGAATAGGTCGGGGCAGAGCACCCCTCGACGTAGTGAACGAAGGCCCCCTCGTCGACGATGATCAGGGTCCGCTCGAATTGGCCCATGTTCTCCGAGTTGATCCGGAAGTAAGCCTGAAGCGGCTGGTCGACGTGGACCCCAGGCGGCACATAGATAAAGGAACCGCCTGACCACACCGCCGAGTTGAGCGCGGAGAACTTGTTGTCGTTAGACGGGATGATCGTCGCGAAGTACTCCTTGACGATCTCGGGGTAGTCCCGGAGCGCGGTGTCCATGTCGGTGAAGAGGACGCCCAGCTCTTCGAGATCCTCACGGTTGCGGTGGTAGACAACTTCACTTTCATATTGTGCAGTTACCCCGGCGAGATACTTCCGCTCGGCTTCGGGGATACCCAGCTTCTCGTAGGTGGCCTTGATCTCCTCCGGGACCATGTCCCAGTCTTTTTGCTGCTCACCCTCGGGCTTGACGTAGTAGTAGATATCGTCGAAGTCGATGGTGTCCAACAGACCACCGCCACCCCACTGCGGAATCGGCTTGCGGAGAAACTGCTTGTAGGCCTTCAGTCTGAAGGCGAGCATCCACTCGGGCTCGCCTTTCAACGTCGAGATGTCGCGAACGACGTCCTCGTCGATACCCTTGCGGGGCTCGAAAGCGAGCTTTACTTCGTCGCGCCAACCGAGTTGGTAGGCGCCGAGATCCAAATCAACCGTTGCCACGGGACAATCACCTCTCAGGTCTCCGGGTATTTCCACTATCCCGATAGTGCAAATTATACCCTATCTATCAGGTTGATCGCAACGCTAATTCAGCGGCCAAGTCGGGCCACTATCCGCACAATCGGCCAGGCCACGAACTCGTACAGATCGGCCAACTCGACCAGCATCATACGAACCGATGCAGGGCGCTCGTACGGGCTCTGGTCGGGATCAGACAGGTATCGATGCTTGATGTCCATAGTGAGCCGCCCGAGCTCGACGATCTCATGTTCACTCCGACCATCGAGATCCAGCGGCATCGTGAAGGGCTCCGGATTGTCGGCAACCTCGATCTCAAAGCCGTGGCCCTGAAGCGTGGTGACCAGCATTGGCACCTTGAGTCCAAATCCGGTCTCGCCAAATGGGCCTTCCCGTGGTGGCAGACCCAGATACCTGATCACCCGCGCCAGACCGGGGCGATCGTCGCCAGCGAGCATCTGATCAACACTCGGCACTCCGCCCGAGGAAGGGACCGGTTCAAACGACACAAACTGATGAAAAGCGAGCACGAGACGCCCACCGGGTCGGAGGATATGGGCGAACTCCTGGACCATGGTGTCCGGGTCGACCCGATCGCCTTCCCAGGTCGGGAACTGGAACACCATCCGGGCTATCGCAACATCGAAAGACGACTCGCCCAATCTCGACGCGATCTGGCCGGCGGCAACCCCACCCAGCCAGGTGATTCGGTCGGGAGAACCCGACCCGTCGTGCTCGGGTCGGGTGGCCGTTACCGACCGGGCGCCTTTGGCCAGCACGTAATCCGATAGGTCGCCCAGACCCGCCGAAAAGTCGAGAACGTCGCGACCGGATACCCACGCCGGCGTTATCAGATCCTCTCGCAGGTAGTAGACCAGCGGCCGCATCAGGTGCCACGATCGGTGCTCTTCCCAGCTCATCAGGGAAAGCTACCGAAGCTCACCGGTTAGGTTTCGGACCATGCCTGTCATCGTGGTCGGTGCCGACACTCCAGACGGTCGTCGACTGGTTGAGGCGCTCATCGAGCCTGGACGCGAGGTTCGGGCCTTTGTGTCGGACCCTTCGGTCGGCGCTGATCTGAAGGCATTAGGCGCCAAAGTCGCGGTCGGCGATGTTTCAGATGACAGCCACATAGAGGGTGCGTCGACCCGGTGCTTCAGCGCGGTTCTCGTAACCGAAGCAGCGAGGGATGATCGGGAGCGGTCGTTCGCCTCAGATGAGGCAGAGGTCTTGACGGGCTGGGTAAAGGCCGTAGAGGCATCGCAAGTGCAGCGCGTGATATGGGTGTCGGCCGAGGATCCCCCGCCCACGCGAATTCGTGAGGTTGCAGTCGTTTCGCCCGACGACACCGAGCTTCTACAGAAAGTTGTCGATCTCGACGACGCTCAGACGGTTGACATCAACTTCTCATCGTGAAGAGCGAGCAAAACCTGCCGGATGTAGCGGTCTTGATCGCGCTCCCACGCTTCCTCGAGTAGGGAATGGGGGTTGATCCCGCGACCGTCGATGGCCAGCTCAAAGTGGGTATGAGACCCGGTCCACTCGGCGTTGCCGGAGTCACCTACCCAGCCAATCAACTGACCGGCTTTCACGACGGCGCCTTCTTCGATCGTTGGCGCCACTGTCAGCGACCAAGGGGCATCACCGTCATCGGTGCCTGGATTGTCGTTGTTGAGGTGGATATAGGTCGACGACCAGCCGTCGCCGTGTTCGATCACGATGTAGCGACCACCACGTTGCGAAGTGGCGACAGCCTCCACCACGCCATCAGCAAACGCATAAACCTGCGCCATCTTGGGAGCCATCAGGTCGTTGCCCCCATGACGTCGGCCGCCTGATCGCCGGGAACCCCAGTCGTTGCTGAACCGGGTTACCTGAGTTTCCTGGGGGAAGCTCACCTTGAACGGCGGGCGAGCCCCGGTGGCGGCCTGCGCCGGGACCACCGGCAGGATGCCGGCAACCGCCACCAGCGCAGCAGCAGATACTGCGAGAATTCGTTGTGATGTCCGATGGAACGACATGAAACAAAGCCTCCAAGGGTGTCGGTCGGGGATAACGCGCGAATTGGCGTCTAGATGAGAGACGAGGCTATTGGGGTGCTCGCGCTACGCAAACACCAGGTTCAGACGTCAGCCCGCTTCGGGACGGTTCGCTTCCGGCGGGGCCTCCCGTTTGCGCACCGCGAACCTCAGTCGAGAAACGGGCTCGTCGTCAACCGAGATGACGAACGAATAGGAACCCTCTCGTTGGAACAGAAGATTGTTGAAGGTAAATGAGCGGATCAAACCGAAGTCCGTCATGGATGGGCTGTGCGGCCCATCGGGAAGCCTGATTTTGTGAGATAACGGGCGAGGCAGAAGTGGAGCACCATCTTCATCCTGAAGCTCCACCGACAGTGACAAGGCGTCGGTGCCCCAGGAGACCGGAACCCGGAGCCGGAGGCCGATGGCAAGGCTGGGATGCCGGGCGGGAAAGCTCCTGACCCAGAGGGTGTCCCATCCACCCCCGAGGATGAACAGCTTGCCCCGCACAGCCTGAACCGAGTCGGCGAGAAGAGCAACATCGACAGTGGGGCCTATGGAGTCGGGAGCGAAGTCCACCCACTGGAGCCTAAACGCGGGTTCGCGGTGGCTGCCCAGCCTCCCCTATCGTCCCGGGTCAGGAGGAATCAATGTCGCAGAACCAGCAGATCTCACCCGCAACCGGCGAGTACTACGACGAGACGTGAGTAGCGACGGCGTCTGGATCCGCGGGTTCCACATTCCCGAACGGGATCTCGAGGAACACTTCGATACTTCTGGCGGACCGGGCGGCCAGCACGCCAATCGCAACGAGACGATGGTGAGGCTTCGATTCGACATCGGTGCCAGCTCCCTGCCCGAGGACATGAAACAGAAGCTGATCGGGCGGATCGGCCCCGAGGTCGAAGTCATCGCCGGCGATTCCCGCTCCCAATGGCGAAACCGCGCCCTGGCCCGCCAACGACTTGGTGACAAGCTGGAAGCCGCCATGGTCGACCATCCTGAACGCAAACCCACCAAGCCATCCCGCTCATCGAAGGAGCGAAGACTCAGCGAGAAGAAGGCCAGAAGCGAGGTCAAGAAGGGTCGAAAGCCCCCCGAGCTCGAGTAACCCCCGCCCCCCCAACCCGTTACCTCAGGTTCGTGGCGCCATATATGGCGCTATACGGACTCGGTATCGGACCGCAGCCGCCCGCGTAGGGTGCGACTCATGACCATGACACCCGAACGATGGAGGTATCTCGGCCGCTACTCCAGAGAGCTCTTTGGCTCACAGGACGACCATCTCGCAACGATGATGGATGAGGCAGTCGCCGCCGGGCTGCCCGACATCTCGGTGACTGCCGACGTCGGTCGATTGTTGATGATCCTGACCTTGTTGACTCCAGGCCGACTGGCCATCGAAGTCGGAACCCTCGCGGGATATTCAGGAATCTGGATCGCACGTGGCCTGTCGGACACCGGACGGCTCATCACCATCGAATTCGAGCCGAAGCATGCCGAGTTCGCCAGAAGCCAGTTCGACCACGCGGGGGTGGGCAGCGCGGTAGAGGTTCGGGTCGGAGCCGGGATAGAGGTTCTCTCGGGCCTACGTGACGAGCTGGCACCAGGCACCGTCGACGTTCTCTTCCTCGACGCAATCAAAACCGAGTACTCCGACTACTTCAAGCTGGCCCGGCCTCTCATCGCGCCGGGCGGGCTGGTACTGGCCGACAATGTTTACGCGACGGGTGCCGGCTGGGTCGATGAAGGCCATGGCACCGACGAGTTCAACCGGTTGGTTGCATCCGATCCGGATTTCGAGGCTGTCGCAGTGCCGCTGCGCCAGGGCATCCTGATCGCAAGACGCAACTCCTAGCGAGATTCCGACCCGAGTAGCGACCGCCCTAGTAACCGATCCGGTTTGCCCAGCGAAGTGACCGGCATCTCTGCGATCTGGAGCCACCGGTGTGGCACCGCGGAGGAGGGCAGTCGGTCGCGGGCCCAAGCCTCCAGCCCGGCGGGATGGGTCCGGCCCACATAGAGGCAGCCGACTTCATAACCCCATTCATCGCTGGCGACACCAACGACCATCACCGCTTCCACTTCGGAATGACCTGACAGAACTGCCTCCACTTGAACTGGGTCGATGTTCTCGCCGCCGCTGATGATCGTGTCATCGGCGCGCCCAGTGACTGTCAAGGCACCATCGGAGTCGATCCGGCCCAAGTCTCCTGTGACGAACCAACCATCGGGATCCCGGTCTGGCTCGCCGAGGTAGCCCGGCGACACCATCGGGCCCCTCACCTCGATCCGTCCACCGTCGCCGATGCGGAGATCCACTCCCGGAAGCGGGTGGGCCTTCCTTGCAACAGGCGAACTGGGCCGAAGTGTGGCCACCTGGCCGCACGTCTCGGTCATCCCGTAGGTGGGTAGCACCGGCATCCCGGCAGCCGAGGCCCGCTCGAGAAGTTCCCGGGGTATAGGACCGCCACCAACCAGAACCGCCCTCAGGCCCCGAAACGGGCCGGTATCCGCGTCGAGGACGCGTTCGAGCATGGTCGGAACGACGGATGCCAGTGTGACTTGATGCAGAGCCCGGGCAAAGGCGGCTCCGTCAAAACGAGGGAGAATTCGAACCTTTCCTCCCGCAAAAGCAGAGCGCAGGACGATGCCGATGCCCGCTACGTGATAGAGCGGCATGGCCAGCAGCCAGGTGTCCTCGAGCCCGTGGCCAAGGTGCTCAACCGATGCCTGACCAGCCGCCTTCCAATTCGCCAGCGTAAGCCGCACTCCCTTCGGGACACCGGTGGTGCCCGAGGTGAACACGACCATGGATGCGCCGCCCGGGTCGATCTCGCCTGGATCGGGCGAACCCGGCGACATCACCACCGCAACGCCCTTGGCAGCGGCGCCCAACAGCCGGACCACCGACTCTTCGTCGAGTCGGGGCCGTAACACGTGGACGGGTTCTACCGATTCGGCTTCAACCCGGCTGACGATCTCGCCATAGGTCAACTTGCCGTGATCGGTCTCGAGGAACACCCGGTCCGAGTCGCGGGCTCTCATCCAGTCGATCACGGTCCGGGAGAACTTTCTTTGCAGATTCTGTGGCGCCTCATGGCAAGGAATCTTCACAGAACGAAACGCCTTATCCTCTCGCCCGTGGTTTCTGCGATCTTCAATGAAGGTGATTGGTCACCGGTTCCGGGTTTCGACTTCACCGACATCACCTACCACCGGGCGGTCGACGCCGGGGTAGTTCGGGTCGCGTTCGACCGCCCCGACGTTCGCAACGCCTTCCGCCCAGGCACAGTCGACGAGCTGTACTCCGCTCTCGACCACGCCCGGCAGAGCACCGACGTCGGTTGCGTGCTGCTAACTGGCAACGGGCCTTCGGCCAAGGACGGTGGTTGGGCTTTCTGCTCGGGTGGCGATCAAAGGATCCGAGGGAAGGATGGCTACAAGTACGCCGACGGTGAATCGTCAGCGGACGTGGATCCGAGCAGAGTTGGCCGGCTCCACATCCTCGAGGTCCAGCGTCTGATTCGTTTCATGCCCAAAGTGGTGATTGCCGTCGTGCCGGGATGGGCAGTCGGTGGTGGTCACTCGCTTCATGTGGTCTGTGACCTCACACTCGCGTCCAAGGAGCACGCCGTGTTCAAGCAGACCGACGCCGACGTCGCTTCGTATGACGCCGGATACGGATCGGCCTACCTCGCGCGACAGGTCGGCCAGAAGAGGGCGCGGGAGATCTTCTTCCTCGGCCGCGAATACTCGGCGGCGGAGGCGCACCAGATGGGAATGGTGAACGCGGTCGTGCCCCATGAGGATCTCGAATCGGTAGCACTCGAGTGGGGACGTGAGATCGTCGCCAAGAGCCCAATGGCCCAGCGAATGCTCAAGTTTGCCTTCAACCTCATCGATGACGGACTCGTTGGGCAGCAGATTTTTGCAGGCGAGGCGACTCGCCTGGGATACATGACCGATGAGGCCCAGGAGGGGCGCGACGCATTCCTGGAGAAGCGCGATCCGAACTTCGGCCAGTTCCCCTGGCACTACTGACATCGTGACCCGCGTCCAGGCCTGGAAGACGGCCGCGCGAGTCCACACACTCCCGGCGGCAGTGGTTCCGGTATTGGTCGCAGCGGGTCTAGCCGCCGGCGATGGCGTTTTCCGGAGCGACGCCATGATCTGGACAATGGTCGGAGCGCTGGCCATCCAGATCGCAGCGAACTTCGCCAACGACGCCTCCGACGCCAGACGAGGAGCGGATACCGAGGATCGGCTCGGGCCGCCCCGGATGGTTGCCATGGGGGTGATCAGCTCGAGGGAGATGTGGATCGGTGTCGCCGTGATGGTCCTGGTGGCCGCTGCCGCAGGCGTTGCCCTCACCCTCATCGCAGGCCCCTTGATCCTGGTCATCGGTGTGCTGTCGATTCTGGCGATGTTGGGCTATGTCGGCGGACCGATTCCCTACGGCTACAGGGGCCTCGGCGAACTGTTCGTATTCGTCTTCTTCGGCCTCGTCGCCACGGTCGGGAGCAGGTACGTCTATGACATGACTGCCCCTCTGTCGGCCTGGCTGCTGGCGATTCCGGTGGGAATGCTGGCTAGCGCCATCCTGGTGGCAAACAACTACCGAGACATCGAAACCGACCGTGCTGCCGGGAAACGAACCGCGGCCGTGATCATGGGACGACGGCGCACCCGGCGTCTCTTTGCCGGCCTTGTCTACGGAGCTCTGGTAGCCATCGTGATCTTTGGCGCCTTCGGTTGGACACCCCGGGCGACGATGTTCGCCGGATTCCTTGCGCCGTTCGCCACAGCGCCGGTCAGGATCGTCTCGCTCAAGACCGAAGGGCCGGCTTTGATCCGCGCTTTGAAGCTCACCGCGCGCCTCCATCTATGGAGCGGACTTGTCATGGCGGCGGGATCAGCGATCAGCCTGTGAACTTAAGGAGAGCGCTCGGCTGCTGAAGCTCCGGCCAGTGGCCTTGGTTGCCGGCCACCTATTCTTTCGAAGTGATCGATTTTCAAACCCATCCGGATCGATATCGGCATTGGCAACTGAGCACAGATGGACCCGTCGCATACCTCGAGATGGATGTCGACCCCGACGGCGGCCTGCTGCCCGGCTATCAGCTCAAGATGAACTCCTACGACCTCTCGGTAGACATCGAGCTAGCGGACGCCGTCCAAAGGCTCCGATTCGAGCATCCCGAGGTCGGTGCAGTCGTGATTCGCTCGGCATTGGACAGGATGTTCAGCGCGGGAGCCAACATCGGGATGCTCGCCTCCGCCTCTCATCCACTGAAGGTGAATTTCTGCAAGTTCACCAACGAGACACGAAGCGCGATCGAGGATGCGACCAGATACTCGGGACAGCGATATCTCACTGCCATCAATGGGACGGCGGCAGGCGGTGGCTACGAACTGGCCCTGGCAACCGATCACATCATGCTGATCGATGACGGCAGCACCAGCGTGGCTCTCCCGGAGGTCCCGCTACTAGGAGTGCTGCCGGGAACCGGCGGTCTTACTCGACTGGTAGACAAACGATTCGTTAGACGTGATCGAGCCGATGTGTTTTGCACCGTCCAAGAGGGCATCAAAGGGAATCGAGCCCTCGACTGGAACCTCGTCGACGAACTCGTGCCCCGCTCTGCTTTTGAAGAGACGGTTGCCGAGCGCGCCCTCGAGATGGCCCTCGCGACCGACCGACCCGACGAGGCAAAGGGGGTAATTCTCGAGGAGTTGGAACGGACGATCACAGATGATCGGATTGAGTATTCCACTGTGACCGTCGACATCGATCGGTCGGCGAGAGTCGCGACGATCACAATCGACGGACCAGAGGAATCGGTGCCAACGGACGCTTCGGCAGCCGCTGAGATCGGTTCCAGCCTGTGGCCGCTGCGACTCGCCCGAGAGCTCGACGACGCCTTGTTGCATCTCCGCGCCAATGAGCTGGAAATAGGGACTCTCCTGATTCACTCGCGAGGATCCATCGAAGCCGTGGCGGCACATGATCGGTTCCTGCATTCCCATGCCGGGGACTGGTTTGTCCGGGAGGTTCTTCTTCTGTGGAAACGGGTTCTCAAGCGCGTCGATCTCACCTCACGAACCTTCATTGCCCTCGTCGAGCCGCCCAGCTGCTTCGCCGGGTTCCTGGCGGAACTGGTCCTGGCGTCCGATCGTGTGTACATGTTCGAGGGTGCCCACGACAACGACGACGCAACTGCCACCCTCCTTTTCACAGAGTCGAGCACAGGAGCCCTCGCAATGTCTAACGACCTGACGCGAATCGAGACTCGTTTTTGGGGAAACGAAAAGGGCAAGAAGAAAGCGCTGAAGGCCATCGACACACCGCTCACGGCCGAGGAGGCGCTGGAAGCGGAACTGGTAACTGACATCTTCGATCACATCGACTGGGACGATGAACTTCGAATCATCGTCGAGGAGCGAGCTTCCTTCAGCCCCGACGCCCTCACCGGCATGGAAGCCAACCTCCGTTTCCCGGGTCCAGAGACACTCGAGACCAAGATCTTCGGCCGACTCACGGCTTGGCAGAACTGGGTGTTTCAGCGGCCGAATGCCTCAGGGGACACCGGCGCGCTTCGCAGCTATGGCACCGGGCTGCGGCCCGACTATGACACGAGGAGAGTGTGATGACCACAGAGTTCGTTGACTATGACGCGCTGATCCCCAACAACGTCGGACTGGCAGACGATGCGAAGCTGCGCCGCGCGCTGGAGGAGTGGCATCCCGGGTACATCGATTGGTGGATGTCCATGGGCCCGGACGGGTTTCAGATGGCCGATGTCTTCCTGCGAACGGCCATCAGCGTGGAGAAGGACGGCTGGGCCAAGTTCGACTACGTGAAGATGCCGGACTACCGCTGGGGCATCCTCCTCGCGCCTGCTGTCGAAGGAAGGACCATTCCGTGCGGGGAGCACGTCGGTGAGCCGGCGTGGCAGCAAGTGCCCGGCGAGTACCGATCCATGCTGCGCCGCCTGATCGTGATCCAGGGTGATACAGAGCCGGCCTCTGTCGAACAGCAACGCTATCTCGGGTCTGTCTCTCCGTCGCTGTACGACATGCGCAACCTGTTCCAGGTGAATGTCGAGGAAGGCCGACACCTCTGGGCCATGGTCTACCTACTCCAGAAGTACTTCGGCCGGGACGGCCGGGAGGAGGCTCATCAACTCCTACAACGTCAATCCGGGAGCGATGAGCGTCCCAGGATGCTCGGTGCGTTCAATGAGGAGACGCCCGATTGGCTGTCGTTCTTCATGTTCACCTATTTCACTGATCGAGACGGGAAGATGCAGCTCGAAGCCCTTGCCCAATCGGGATTCGATCCGCTCAGCCGAACCACCCGGTTCATGCTGGCCGAGGAGGCTCACCACATGTTCGTTGGGTACACCGGTGTCCAACGCGTGGTGCAGCGGACCTGTGAAGCCATGAACGAGGCTCGCATCGAGGATCCGTACGAAACCGATGCGATACGTGCCCTCGGGGTGATCGATCTTCCCACGATTCAGCGAAAGACGAACCTACATTTCTCCCTGACACTGGACCTGTTTGGCTCCGAGGAGTCAACAAATGCCGCGAACTTCTTCAACGCCGGGATCAAAGGCCGCTATCACGAGGCCCGGCTCGAGGACGACCATCGGATTCTCTCCGACACCTATCCGGTCATGAAATTGGTGGATGGGGTACTGCGGCCTGTCGAGGTGCCGGCGCTCAACGCGCTCAATGCGAGGTTGCGCGACGATTTCATCGGCGATTGCACTGGGGGTGTGACCAGATGGAACAAGGTCATCTCGGGAGCAGGAATCGAATTCGAGATTCGGCTTCCGCACGTGGCATTCAACAGATCGATAGGGGAGTTCTCGGAAATCGCGGTATCGCCCGTCGGTGAGGTTCTCGCCCAAGACGCGTGGGCGACACAGCGCGACTCCTGGCTGCCGACACCAGAGGACAGGTCCTTTATCGAAGGCCTCATGAAGCCCGAGTTCCGACGAGGCCATTTCGCAGGCTGGATCGCCCCGCCCACGAGGGGCATACAGAACAAGCCGGATGACTTCCTGTACGTGAAGCTGCCGTAACGGAGAGGCCCGCTAGGCCCTCAGTTTGAATCGCTGGATCTTGCCGGTGATGGTCCGAGGGAAGTCTTCGACGTACTCGACAACGTGGGGAAACTGATAACGCTGGAGCGCAGCCTTGCACCACTCCTGAAGCCCGGTCGTCAGGGTATCCCCCGCTTCAGCGTTTTCGTCGAGAGTGACAAAAGCCTTGATCCGTGACCGGTGATCGACGTCGATGGCGACCACCGCCGCCTCCCGGACCGATTCGTGTTCCATCAGCCGGTTCTCAATCTCTATGGGGCTGACCCACAGACCCCCGACCTTCATCATGTCGTCGACTCTGCCCAGATACGTGTAGTACCCATCGGCATCTCGTCGGTAACGGTCGCCAGAGAGGAACCACTCGCCCCGAATCTTGTCACGGGTGCGATCGAGTTGGTGCCAATAACCACTCAGGGCGCTCGGGCCCTTGACCCACATCTCGCCTGCTTCGTCAACATCGCACAACTGGTCGTCCGGGTCGCGGACCTCGAGCTCGTAGCCGGCCACCGCCACGCCCGAAGTCCCCAACTTCACAGCTCCGACACGATTCGAACAGTAAATGTGGAGCATCTCGGTGGAACCGATTCCGTCGAGGACCTCGATGCCGGTTCGTTTTTGGAACTGACGCCCGATCTCGGGTGGCAGTGGCTCGGCAGCGGAGACGGCCAATCGAACCGATGACCAATCGGTGTCGTCGAAGTCGGGGTGGGCCAACATGGCGTTGTAAAGAGCCGGCACCGAGAACAGCAAAGAGGGCCGACGGGTGCGGATCCTCTCCAGGAGTCGATCCGGGGCGGGCCTGCCTGTGAGGTATACCGATGTCGCCCCCGCTGATAAGGGAAAAGTCAGATTGTTGCCAAGCCCGTAAGCGTGGAACATCTTGGTACTCGAGTAGACGACGTCACCCTGAACAATCCCCAATACCGGAACCGCGTACTGGTCGCACGTGGCAGCGACGTCGGCATGACGGTGGATAACCCCCTTGGGCAGACCCGTCGACCCCGACGAGTAGAGCCAGAACGCCATGTCATCAGGGTGAGTGGTGACCGGCTCGAAGTCCCCCGCATCCGACTCCATCCAATCGTCCAGAGAGTCCGCTCCGTCGGGCGCATCTCCGTTGGCAACGATCAGCTTCACATCGGGCCGAGCCGCAACCTGAGGACCGACCGCCTCCAGGAACGCTTGATCCACTACAGCTGCCACCGCATAGGAATCGCTCAGGAAATAGCCGAAATCATCCGGCCGAGCCAGGAAATTGACCGGCACCGGGACGGCGCCGACTCTGAGCGCCCCGAGAAACACGGCCGGGAAGGCCGGTGTGTCGTCAAGCACCAGCATCAGCCGATCTTCTCGCTTTATGCCGGCATCACCGAGGCGGGCGGCGACGTTGCAGACGGCCCGATACAGCTCGTCCGCCGACCACGGTTGGTCCTCTGCCGTGATCAGGACCGTTTCCGACCCTCGGCCGGCTTCGAGCCATCCGTCGATGAGGGTGCTGACGTTTGGTCCAGTCTGCATTCGGTGCCTTCTGTCGACCCGGTGGCGAGCCTAACGAGGTACACCCAACGGTTGCTTCGCCCGCCAAGGACGTGCCACTAGCGTGGCCGAGAGTGTCCCGACCCTCTCCGAATCCGCAGGCAGACGTGGCTGGGCGCCGCCTCGATTATCGGTTCAGAAATCAAACGGGATCGCGACCAACGCTTGTTTTCCTCCACGAAGGACTCGGCAGCATCGAACTGTGGCGCGCGTTTCCCGGTGCCGTTGCTGACGAGACCGATCATCAGTGCCTGGTTTACAGCCGGCTCGGTCATGGTTGGTCCCAGGCTGCCGACAGTCCAAGACCGCTCGACTTTGTCAATCGGGAGGGCCTGAATGTCCTACCGGCGCTGCTCGACCGGCTCGACGTTCATCAACCGATCCTCGTGGGACACTCGGACGGCGCGTCGATCGCTCTGGCACATGCCGCCCAACACCGGGTCAAAGCACTGGTCTTGCTGGCTCCGCACGTCTTCGTCGAAGAGCAAGGCCTCGTCGAGATCAAGGCCCTCAGCCAACAACCGGCGCGTGCTCGGCTGATAGAGAAGATGAGCAAGTACCACCGAGACCCGGTGACCACCTTCTCGGCGTGGAGCGAAGTGTGGCTCGACCCGGAGTTCAGGAGTTGGAGCATCGAAAATGTGCTCGGCCAGATCGAATGCCCGGTTCTGACTATTCAAGGATTCAATGACCCGTACGGCACGATGGCCCAGATCGATGCAATCGAGCGGCAGGTATCCGGTCACGTTGAGCGACTCGAATTCGAGGAGTGCGGCCACTCGCCCCATCTGTCCCAGCCGGAGCGGACACAGGACGAGGTTGTGAGGTTTGTTCGAGAGGTGTGCGGAGACATCTGAAGCGCCCTCGATGTCCCGTTGTAAAAGACGATCCGAAGTTTCGCGACATCTACTCCCGCCACATTCACCGGAATCGGTAGATTGCACTAATTCTCAAGGAGGAGCTCACCCCTGTTGGCGCGCGTATATGACTTCTCGGCCACCGACGGCACCGACATCGAACTCCTCGGTGGCAAAGGAGCCGGGCTGGCCCGGATGACGTCGCTAGGTCTGCCGGTTCCTCCAGGGTTCACCATCAGCACCGAGGTGAGTCGGGCGGCAATGACATCAGGAGTTGTGTCTCCTGAACTTTGGCCCGAGGTCAAGGAGGCGATCGAACGTCTCGAGAAAGTCACGGGGCGCACCTTCGGGAGAGGCCCTGTTCCCATCCTGCTTGCGGTGCGTTCGGGAGCCTCAATCTCGATGCCCGGCATGATGGACAGCATCCTCAACATCGGGATCAACGACGACGTCGTCGACGCACTCGCGGAGTGGTCGGGGGACGCCCATTTTGCATGGGACGCATATCGGCGATTCGTTCAGATGTACGGCAACGTGGTGCTGGGGGTCAACGAGCACCTCTTCCAGTCGGTGCTCACTGATCTACGCACCTTCCGCGGCGTATCCAGCGACGCAGAGCTAGGGGCAGAGGATCTCGAGAGCGCCACCAGACGCTTCCAATCGATCGTGGAGGATCACCAACCAGGGCAGCTACCCCGGGACCCGATGGAGCAGCTATCCGGTGCGATCTCCGCTGTCTTTGGCTCGTGGGATTCAAAGCGGGCAAACGAGTATCGACGCATCAACCGAATTCCGAACGACCTGGGGACCGCAGCCAACGTGCAGATGATGGTGTTCGGAGACCTGGGGGACGATTCGGGCACAGGCGTTGCTTTCACCCGAGATCCGGCGACCGGTGCACGAGTCACCTACGGCGACTACCTGCCGCGGGCCCAGGGAGAGGATGTAGTCGCCGGTCTTCGCAACACCCTGACTCTCGAAGACCTCGCGCAACTCCACCCTGAGTGCCACGACCAGCTACTCGACATCATGAATCGTCTCGAGCAGCACTACACGGACATGTGCGACATCGAGTTCACGATCGAGAAGAACCACCTCTACATTCTGCAAACCCGACCCGGCAAGAGAACTGCGGCAGCGGCCGTGAGGCTGGCCGTGGCGATGTACCACGAAGGTCTCATCGACAGGGCCATCGCGGTTTCGAGAGTGTCACCGGCCTCGCTCGAACAGCTCCACCGGCCCCGGATCGCCGATACGGTCGACCTCGAGGGAGCGGCCACGATAGGTGTCGCAGCCTCTCCGGGGGCAGCGACTGGTAGGGCCGTCTTCTCGTCCGAAGAGGCTGTGAATCAGGCCAGGGCCGGCGAAACGATCCTCTTGATTCGTCCCGCGACCACACCCGAGGACATTCACGGGATGGCCGTCGCTTCCGGGATCCTCACCACCCATGGTGGAAAGACATCTCATGCGGCCGTCGTCGCCCGCGGCATGGGCAAACCAGCGGTGACCGGGGCGGCCAGCCTGCTGGTCGATGTTCACTCCTCGTCGGCCAGCGCCGGAGGTCTCGAGATCCATGCCGGCGACCTGATCACGATTGACGGCACCTCGGGCGCGGTTTTCTTCGGCACGGTCGACCTGGTCGAGCCCGAGTCATTGCCGGAGCTGGCCGAGTTGCTGGGTTGGGCCGATGAGATCCGCACAATCGGCATCCGAGCGAACGCAGACAATGCCGAGGACGCAGTCATTGCGCTGAGGCGGGGCGCCGAGGGCATCGGACTGGCCCGTACCGAGCACATGTTCATGGGAGAGCGGCTGGGTGTCGTGCAGGACATCATCCTCTCCACCGACCCCGAAGCGAGAAAGTCGGCCCTTCTCCACCTCGAGCAACTCCAGATCGGTGACTTCGAAGCCCTTCTCGAGGCAATGGATGGGCTCCCCGTGGTTATTCGGTTGCTCGATCCACCCCTTCACGAGTTTCTTCCTTCACGTCTCGAGCTAGAGCGGGAGATGCTTCGCCGGGTGCGCTCAGGACTTCCCATCGACGACCTTCAGTCGATGTCGGATCAGGTAGGCATCTGGGAGGAGGACAACCCGATGTTGGGACTGCGTGGGGTTCGTTTGGGTCTCATGGTCCGCGATCTCTACCGGATGCAGGCACGCGCCGCGGCAGCCGCCCTGGTGCGCCGTATCAAGGTCGGGGGCGACCCCCATCTCGAGATCATGGTCCCGCTCGTCGCAGACGTCGAAGAGCTCTCCAGGATGCGAATTGTGATCACCGAGGAGCTCGACGCAGCTGGCGACAGTGCCGGAATCGATCTCCAGGTGCCAATCGGCACCATGATCGAATTGCCAAGAGCCGCTCTCACCGCCGCCGAGATCGCCCAAGTGGCCGACTTCTTCTCATTCGGAACCAACGACTTGACCCAGATGACCTACGGGCTGAGCCGGGATGACGCGGAGGCTCTCTTTCTGCGTGACTACCTGGAACAAGGCATCTTCAAGACGGACCCGTTCCAAACCATCGACCGTGCCGGCGTCGGACGTTTGATGCGAGTGGCGGCGAGAGAGGGACGGGAAGCCAACGAGGACCTGATCGTGGGTCTGTGCGGTGAGCACGGCGGCGACCCCGAATCGATCGCTTTCGTCGTTGAACTTGGGCTTGATTACGTGTCATGCAGCCCACCTCGCATCCAGGGCGCCCGGCTTGCCGCGGCGCAGGCGGCTCTCTCGTCGGGCATTTCTTAGAGGGCCTCGGCGATAGCGTCGGCCAGAGCCACCACGCCTTCTCCCATTGTCGCGGTCGTCACCAGAATCGGGCCGGCCCCGTCACCAAGCGACTGGCCAAGGGCTAGCTGCAAATCTTCGACACCGGGCCGATCACCTTTGTTGATGACGAAAATGTCAGCGATCTCCACGATCCCTGCCTTCTCCGCTTGGATTTGATCTCCCCAGCCCGGGGTCAGCACCAGGACAACTAGATCAACCAGATCCATGACTTCAACCTCGGACTGGCCCACTCCGACGGTTTCGACAATCACATAATCGAATCCGGCATGGGACATTGCTCGAATAGCCAATGACGCCGCCTCGGCAAGACCTCCAAGATGGCCCCGGCTGGACATCGATCGAATGAAGACGTCCGGATCATCGATGTGGTCCTGCATACGGATACGGTCGCCGAGCAAGGCCCCGCCAGTGACGGGGCTGGAGGGGTCAACGGCCAGAATCGATACCGTGGAGTCCCGCTTCCGAAGCTCTTCGACGAGAGAACTCACCAATGTGGACTTGCCGGCCCCAGGTGGACCGGTCACACCAATGCGGTGGGCCGCGGGGGATGATGCTTCGAGGGCTTCGACGGCGACAATCCCGTCAGGATGTCCGGCCTCGATCGAGGAGAGCAAGCGAGCCAACGCCCGCCGATCGCCGCCTACCACCGCTTCCACAACCTGGCTCATTGGGCGATCAGGATAAGGAAGGGGGAATTCGTTACCTGTCAGAGCGCGGGGATCTGGATCCCGCCGGAGACCTCCGCGGCGTCGAGGCCAGGAGCGTCGGCGGTGGCGTTGACCGTCTCAACGCCAGGAACGCGGTCCTTGAGGATGCGCTCGATGCCGGCCTTGAGGGTCATCATCGAGAGGGGACAGCCACCGCAGGCCCCCACCATCTGGATGTTGACGGCTCCGTCTTCGACTCCGAGCAGCACAAGATCGCCGCCATCGGCCTGGACGGCCGGACGGATGTAATCCAGCGTCTCGCGCAGTTTCGCCTCGTCGATAGGGCCTTCGCTGGCGACGCTGCTGGAAATGGTGACTGGAGTTGTCTCGGTCATTGCCGGTTCTAACACCTAACTGAACGGGGATCTTCCACAGATTGTACTGGTTTCAGGATCTCTCGATTCTCGCCCCGAGAGAACGGAGACGCCCGTCGAAATCCTCATAGCCGCGATCGATGTGCTCAGCATCGTGGACCTGCGTCACCCCGTCGGCCTTGAGCCCGGCCAGCACCAGGGCTGCACCAGCCCTGATGTCGGGGGCGACGACCGGGCACCCCGACAACCGACTCACTCCGCGAACAATGGCGTGCTGGGACTCGGTGGTGACATCCGCTCCCATCCGGGCCAGCTCACCGACGTATTTGAATCTCGAGTCGTAGAGATTCTCGGTGACAACGGAGGTTCCTTCAGCGACCGACAAGAGGGCCACCATCTGCGGCTGCATATCAGTGTGAAATCCAGGAAAGGGCAGAGTGGCGAAGTCCACCGCCGAGGGACGATCCGGCCCCTTGACCCGAAGCCAGCCCTCACCTCGCTCTACGCCACAGCCCGCCTCTTCCAGTTTGCGCAGCTCCATCCGAAGATGATCCGGCATACATCCGGTCACGGTCACGTCACCGCCGCTGATCGCGCCGGCGATCGCATAGGTACCGGCCTCGAGCCGATCGGGAACCACCTGGTGCTCGACTGGCTGGAGCTGGTCGACGCCACGAATCGTCACCAGGGAAGTCCCGCCGCCCGTGATATCAGCGCCCATGGCAATCAGCTGGGCGATCAGATCCTCGATCTCGGGCTCTCGAGCAGCGTTGACGATGGTGGTGACGCCCTCCGCGAGCACCCCGGCAAACAGCAGGTTCTCGGTGGCTCCCACCGAAGGAAACGCCAACTCGACCTCGGCACCCTTGAGCCTCCCATCAATTCTTCCCACCAGCTCGCCGTGAACCAGTTCGAATTCGGCGCCCAGAGCCTCCAGGCCCTTGATATGCATGTCGATTCCCCTGGGCCCGAGATCGTCGCCGCCGGGCAGGGCAACTCGGGCAACGCCGACTCTGGCGAGAAGTGGCCCAAGAACAACGATCGATGCCCGCATCTGGCGAACCAGCTCGATGGGAGCCTCGGGGTTGAGATCCTGAGGGACGACGACCCAGAGCTCGTGCTCACCCTGGGAGACCTTGCATCCTGTGTGCTCCAGCACCTGGCACATCATTTCGACGTCGACGATGTCCGGGACGTTGGTGAGACGATGGCGTCCAGGGGCGAGAAGCGCCGAGATCATCTCCTTCAAAACGGCGTTCTTCGCTCCAAGCACTCCGATGGTGCCCTGAAGGGGAATACCGCCTTCTACGACGATTGAAGACATGCCCGGAGAATCTAATGCTCGTCTCGACAAACGCCGACCACGCCACCGGAGTCTGCCTGGTCACGGCTACCCTGCCGCCGAAATGAGAATCGCGCTTGGATCTGATCATGCGGGGTATGCCCTCAAGGAGCACCTCTCCGTTTGGCTCGCCGAGTCGGGCCATGCCGTCTACGACCTGGGTACCCACTCTCCAGACCCGGTCGACTATCCCGACTACTCAACGGCAGTCTCTCAGGCCGTTCTCGACGGGCGTGCGGACCGTGGAATCGTTGTTTGTGGATCGGGCGCCGGTGCTTCCGTAGCTGCCAACAAGCTCGACGGGATCAGGGCTTCGGTGGCTCACGATATCTACACGGCTCATCAGATGGTCGAACACGACGACGTGAATGTGCTGTGCCTCGGTTCGCGGGTGATCGGGATTGCGGTGGCGGAGGATCTGATCCAGACCTTCCTTGAAGCTCGATTCGACCGGGAGGACAGACATGTCCGCCGGCTGGAAAAGATCCGCTCCCTGGAGGGTTGACCGCCGGCGAGGGCGATTTCGACGAGGGCGTCGACTTATAGACGACTCGACACCACTCCAGTGACTCCCGGCGGCCGATTAGGTGATCAGAAACAGGGGGGCGCAAATCCATGAGCCTTGTACCATTTCGCTCTCAATCGATGACGAGGGGATATGACAAAGACCGATAAGGGAGGGCTCGCCAAAGGTTCGACCAGCGAGACAACCAGCCCATGGCCGAAGAGAATGGCGATCGCCGGCGGTGTCACCGCGGTTGTTCTGCTCATTGCCGTGGTCCTCTCAGGTACTTTGAATGAGCCGATCGGTGGCATTCCGGAGGGCACAGAAGAGATCGCAAGCGGTGCGCCTACCCATGTCCAGGGTGACATCTATGACGATCACGAGGTCCCTACCGGGGGCGAGCACTCACCGATCTGGGCGAACTGCGGCTTCTACACGGAGCCGATAGATGCGGAGAACGCGGTGCACTCACTCGAGCACGGGACCGTTTGGATTACCTACTCCGTCGACCTTCCAAGCGGCCAGCTCGATCTCGTACGCCGGCTGGCACGGCCAGCTGAGAAGGTGCTCGCGAGCCCGGTCGAAGGCCAACATTCACCAATCGCTGCCACGGCCTGGGGCTATCGGCTTGAGTTGGACAGCGCAGAGGATCCCCGGCTTGAGCAGTTCGTGGCTGAGTTTGCCGGCAGTCTCAGCGCTCCGGAGCCCGGTGGCGCCTGCACAGGCGGCGT
>JACZUI010000070.1 GCA_022573225.1 Acidobacteriota bacterium | reverse complement strand
CTCGTTTCCACGTACACCGTCGACGGAATGACTCGTTGGGCGACGGCGGTGGCAGTCACTGTGCCCCCAAGGGTCGGCGGAGGCCCGGTCGGCGGCGGAGCGGTGAGGGTCGGAGCCGGTGGCACAGGGGGTGGGGGAGGCTCCTCGAAGACCCCAACAAATCCGAGGATCGCAAAGGTCACTCCGGTCCCGAGAAGGACACCACCAAGGATGCCGAGGATCATGGTCCACGGATCGGCTTGCCGGGTGTTGCTCGGCGGCGGGCTGTCTGCGTAGGCGACAGGCTGGTCGTCGGACTCGTTCAAGCCGAGATGGTCTCCGGGGCCGCGAGGGCCGTGATCCGTCATAGGCTGAGAATTCTATGAACGAATCCATGCAAACGGTCAGAGTGAAGGTCGGAGATGACGTGATCGACGCTGCCGGCCTCGTCGATTCGGTGAGACGCGCCGATTCAGGAGCAACAGTTCTCTTCCTAGGCACCGTCCGCGATCACTCTGAAGGCAAGACCGGAGTCACCCATATCGAGTACGAGGTCTATGCCGAGATGGTGGAGCCGAAGATCGAGGAGACAGTGACTGAGGCATGTCGACGTTGGCCGGTGATGTCGGTTGCTGTCGAGCATCGTTCAGGGGTCGTCGAAGTTGGCGAAGTCTCGGTGGCAGTGGCCGTCGCCTGCGCCCATCGAGCCGACGCCTTCGAGGCCGCCCGGTTCATCATCGATGAGCTCAAAGAGCATGCTCCGATCTGGAAAAAGGAGTTCTGGCCAGGTGGCGCCGAATGGAGTCGTGGGAGCTGAGTGAATACCAGGCAGATTCAGGACGCGATCCGATCGCGTTCTCTAGGCTCCACGAGCCCGTGAAAAGGACAGATGAATGACAACTCTGGCTGAACGGTCCGACGCTCCACCTACCGGTGTTGGTATCAGAACTGCTGCCGTCATGGTACGTGAGTGGGCCGAGCGACTTCCTGATGGCGTGGCCATGCGGGAGAAGGATTACGGCATATGGCAAGAATACACCTGGACCGATGTCTGGGAGCTCGTTCAGGACGCCGCTCATGGTCTTCTTGCCCTCGAAGTAGAGGTCGGTGATCGGGTCTCCATTCACTCCGAGGACCGCCCAGAATGGATCATCCTCGACATGGCCACTATTGCGGTCAGGGCTATTACAACAGGGCTCTACCCGACCAACCCCTCGACTGAGGTCGAGTATCTCATGGCCGACTCAGGCTCCGTGGTGCATCTTGCCGAGGACCAGGAGCAGGCCGACAAGGTGATGGAGGTCATCGAATCACTTCCGCATCTCCGAACGATCATCCACATTGAGCCCCGAGGCTTCCGCAAGTGGCGGGACGACCCTCGTTTCCTCTTGTGGGACGACTTCCTCGAAATGGGCAGAGAACACCGCGCTGCCAACCCAGGGCAACTGGAGCGGGTCATGTCGGATGCGGCCCTCGACGATGCAATCACGCTTGTCTACACGTCAGGCACCACCGGCCCTCCTAAGGGAGCCATGCTCACCAACACCAACTTCTTGTTCTGTGTCGAAAACCTGGTGGGTATCGAAGGCCGGATACCGGGGAAGCCGCCCAACCCAGCCGACTCGATTCTCACCTACCTGCCGTTGTGTCATATCGCAGAGCGCATCTTTTCCGCGTGGCATATGGCCGGATTCGGGTGCACACTCAACTTCGCCGAGTCGATCGAGACCGTGGAGCAAAACCTTCGGGAGGTTCAGCCGACCCTCTTCTTTGCCGTCCCACGCATCTTGGAACGAATTCATGCCGGCATCATCATCAAGGGCAAAGACGGCACGTGGTTCAAGCGAGTCTGGTTTGGATTCGGGATGAAGCTGGTATCGATCATCGGTGCCCAGCGGGTGGCGAACGATGGTGACCATACGTTCCTGAGTCGACTCCTCTACCTCATCGGTTATCCGATTGTGTTTCGGGCTCTGAAAGAGCGCATCGGGATGCGGCGTGTTCGTTACGCCGCCGTTGGGGCGGCACCTATTGCACCCGAGTTGATCCAATACTTCCTCGGTATGGGAGTCCCTCTCTTTGAGTTGTATGGCATGACCGAGAACTCCGCGGTGGCGACGTGCAACTTTCCAGGGTCGAACAAGGTTGGGACGGTCGGCGCCCCTTATCCCGGCATCGGATTGAGGATCGACCAGGAGACCGGGGAGATACAGACAAAGCACCCCGCAGTTTTCAAGGGCTACTGGAACAAGCCGGAGAAGACGGCCGAGGCTTTTACCGAGGACGGCTGGCTGAGGACGGGCGATGTCGGTGAGTGGGTCGACGGTACACACGTCAAGATCGTCGATCGGATGAAGGACATCATCATCACTTCGGGCGGAAAGAACATCTCGCCTTCCGAAATAGAGAACAGTCTCAAGACCTCCCCCTACATCAAGGAGGCGATGGTCATTGGAGACGGCAGAAAATACCTGACAGCCTTGATCGGTATCGAGCTCGACGTGGTGGGCGACTGGGCCACCCGCAAAGAAATCCCGTACACCACCTATAGAGACCTCTCCGAAAAGCCCGAGGTCATCGAGCTGGTGCAGGGTGTCGTAAACGAAACGAACAAGAAGTTCGCTCGTGTGGAGAACATCAGGAAGTTCCGGATGATCCCCAAGGCGCTTGACCACGAGGATGGCGAGCTCACCGCCACCCAGAAGTTGAAGCGACAGGCGATGACTGAGCTGTTAAGAGAGATTATCGAGGACATGTACGGGTCGTGACTTCCGGTCTTCTGATCCTTGCCCAGGAGTCGACGGTGGTGCCATCGGAGTTCGGGCGGATGGTCGTAAACGGGATCAGTCTTGGTGCAATCTACGCGATCCTTGCCCTCGGTTTTGTCATCATCTTCAAGGCGACTCAGGTCCTCAACTTTGCCCACGGCGCCTTGTCCGCGATGGGTGCCTTTCTGATCGCGTCGTTCGCCACGATCATCAACGTCCCAGGGAGATGGATGGAGGGGTCCCCCGTGTGGCTGCAATGGGTCCTCTCGGTTGTGTTCGCCCTTGTGCTGGCAGCCCTGATCGGGATGGCGCTGGAGCGAATGTTCCTCCGGCCGATGATTGGTGAGGCGTTGTTTGCCGTCGCCATCGTGACTCTGGGGATCGACATCATCGTTCGGACGATTACCAACGACTTCATCGGTCAAACCTCGCGTCCTATGGGCGACCCGTTCGGGCTCAAGACTGTCGGGCTCGGCTGTGCCAACGGCGGTTTCATTGGGGAGGTGGATCTCGTCGAACTGTGCACCGTTCGCATTCCCTGGACGACGGTGTTTCAGATGATTCTCACCATCGCCCTTGTCGCGGGAGTGGCCATGTTCTTTCGATCTCGCACCGGCATTGCAATGAGGGCCACCGCTTGGGACCAGGAAGTAGCTCGAGCACAGGGAATCAGCGTCGGTCGGATCTTCGCTACGGCATGGGCGATCGGCGCTGTGATGGCCGCAATTGGGGGTCTCTTTATTTCGATGTTTCCCCGGCGCCCCGGCGGCGTGGACACCTTCACGGCCTTCTTCGCCTTCCGGGCCTTTCCGGCGATCATCCTCGGGGGTCTGGATTCGATCCTGGGGGCAATCGTCGGGGGTTTTGCGATCGGGTTTGCCGAGTCGGCGGCAAGCACCTATCTGACCTTTGGATTTCTTGGCACGGGTTTCGGCGGGGTAGTGCCATATATCGTGATGTTGCTCGTACTCCTGATCAGGCCGTATGGCCTCTTCGGCACCGAAGAGATACGACGGGTATGACGAATTCGACTTCCACAGGAGGCCCTGAATGAGAGGCCGACCACTCCTCTACACGCGCTACGAGGCCGATCAGGCCATTCTCAACACCGTGACCAAGAAGGTCATGGTGTTGATCTTTCTCAGCGCCCTACTGTTGATCCCCTTCCAGGTGCTGCCGGGGCTTGACTTCCTCGGCGAGAACGATTGGCTCCGTCTGCTCAGCACGGTGGCCATATTCATTATTGGCGCTTTGGGCTTGAATATCCTGCTGGGGCTCGCCGGGCAGGTGTCACTGGGACACGCCTTCTTCATGGGGGTCGGTGCCTATGTGGCGGCCGTTTTGGGCAGTGATCCGGAGGGCCTGCGGCTCGGATTCGGACTCCCGATGTGGATCTGGCTCCCGGCAGCCGGGGTCGTCGCAGCCGGGATCGGTGTCGCATTCGGTCCTGCGGCCGTTCGGGTTCGAGGTCTCTATCTCGCATTCGTCACGCTCGGTCTCGTGTTTGTTGGCGATTACGTCTTCCGTAATTTGATCTCAGTGACCGGTGGGGCCGAGGTGGGAAGGACGTTTCCGCCTCTCGAATTCCGTCTCTGGAAGGAGGATACGCCACTCATCGACTTCGCTTCCGATGGAGCGTGGTTTGGAATCGAGTTGACGTCCGAGGCCAAGACCTTTTATTTCGTACTTGCAGTGGCGATCCTGTTCATGCTGTTAGCCAAGAACCTGCAGCGGACCCGGGTCGGTCGCGCCTTCCAGGCGATTCGTGACCGTGATATCGCAGCCGAGATCATGGGCGTCGATGAGGTGAGCTTCAAATTGCGCGCCTTCGGGATCTCATCGTTCTACGCGGGTGTGTCCGGAGCACTTCTGGCTTCATTCGTGGGAACCGTCATCCCGGCTAGATGGGACCTCTTCCTGTCAATCCAGTTCATTGCCATCGTCCTCATCGGTGGCGCGGGGACGGTGGCCGGTGTCGTCCTAGGGACCGCATTTGTGACGCTGCTGCCTCGATTGGTGCAGGACGCCACCCTCTGGATGGAGGATGTGGTGGAGACGGGCGACAACCTGTTGGCAACATTGCTCGACCTCGTGGTGGCGACGGAATCCACCGACTTCGGCCTGATTAACACACTCCCCGGTGTCGGTCCGGGGTTATCGGTGTTCCAGCTCAATCAGGTCATCTACGGTTTGCTGATAATCCTGTTCTTGATCTTTGAACCGCTGGGG
>JACZUI010000069.1 GCA_022573225.1 Acidobacteriota bacterium | reverse complement strand
GGGCCCGTGGTGATCACTGATGAAGGGCAGTACATGGGCGACGCGCTGAACATTGCGGCGCGCATTCAGGCCATCGCGTTACCCGGCGGATTGAGTGTCTCTGGCGATGTGTATCGAGCACTTGATGAGCCAGAGCTTCGGTTTCGGCCCACCGGCCGGCAAGACCTGAAGAACATCCCCGAGCACATCCAGGTCTATCAATTCTCCGATCTGCCAAAGGATGCACCGGCCACAACTGAGGCCCGACGCCTCGCCTGGGAGAATCCGACAATTGCGGTGTTGCCGGCGCACATGGATGACCTCGACCCGGCGCTACATTCTGCCGGACGATTGATCCTCTCTGATCTGCTCCATCGACTGGCGAGGATCCCGAATCTCAAAGTGATCGACGCAACGGATCCTTCCTCCCATGCAGGAACGCGCGCAGCCAACGACGAGACCATCCGATACATGCTTGAGACCGGACTGATGCAGATCGGAGAGCGAGTTCGGGTCTACACCAAGCTGGTTGAGGTGGCGACCATCAACCTCGTGTCCTCGCAGCGATGGGATGTGACCGCCGAGTCGATCTTCGACCTTTCAGATGAGGTTGCAGACGAGGTCGCCCGATCGATCGAGATCGAGTTGGTTGTCGGAGAACCGGCCCGTCTCTACAACGAGATCGGAGATCCGGAGGCTCAGGAGGACATCTATCAGGGTTGGTTTCAGATCACCTCGGGAACGCAAGTGGGCTGGAACCGCTCAGTGGAATTGTTCTCGAAGGTGACCCAATCCCACCCTGATCAACCTGCCGGACACGGCCTGCTTGCCTTCGCATACTGGGCAGGCGCAGCCGAAGGGTTCAGCGATGATCCGGAGAATTCACTGAGGAAGGCGCGATCCCATGCCAACCAGGCCGCGAAGATGGGAGACCCCACCGGTCTCAGTGACATGGTTCTGGCATCGATTCTGATGATGGAAGGCGACGCAGAAGGCGCCCTTCAGAAAGCAGAGGCTGCCGAAATCACCAGACCGACCTGCGACGTGACCTACGCCCTCGAGGGAAGCGTCCACCGATACATGGGAGACTGGCAAAAGGCAGTGGACCTGCTTGATCGAGCCATGCGTCTGACGGCCGTGGCCAAACCCTGGTACCCCACAGTTCAGGCCTGCTCCTTCTATATGGGAGGGCGCTTTGAAGACGCCGCAGCCCTGGCCGAGGATGTGCTGTCGCACCGGCCGGACAGTTTGGAGGCGATGTTGGTTCTCGCCGCCTCCCAGGTAGAGCTCGGATTGGAACGAAGGGCAAGAGCCACGGCGGAGATGATCAAGGATCGATTCCCAGCCGTGAAAGTCGACCAGTGGCTCGAGCGCAGCCCATATCAGGATCCACAGGTTGTTGAGAAGTG
The DNA here is from genome assembly GCA_022573225.1 of Acidobacteriota bacterium. Taxonomy (GTDB): domain Bacteria; phylum Actinomycetota; class Acidimicrobiia; order Spongiisociales; family ZC4RG35; genus JACZUI01. Next base: position 3,778 of record JACZUI010000069.1, on the reverse strand, counting down.
GAAGGCCGACCTGCGGTTGGCGGGGGTACTCGACCCGGTGTGAGAGTGGCTCGAGGCCGCCCCGCACCTGCCGGGGGGGTCTTAGACATGGCGACCCTAGAATCGGTGTCGTTGGGATCAGCACCGAAAGGGCGTTGTTTTTGCCAGTGAGGTGGCAGCGTGGCTCGATACTTGGTGGTCGCACACCAGACATCCGAGGCCCAGGAGTTCATCGATACGGTACGCGTCATCGCCGAACGGGACGGTGATGCCAAGTTCGTACTCCTGGTTCCCGAGACTCATGTCCAGCACCTGGCCACATGGACCGAAGGCGAATCTCGGGCGGTGGCTTTGAAGAAGGCGGCGGCGGCCCGCCGTCGACTGGAAGGCGCCGGAGTCAACGTGGTAAACACACGCGTAGGCAACCCACAGCCCTTCTATGCGATCATGGACATTCTTAGCGATGAGCAATTTGACGAGATCATCGTCTCCACTTTTCCCCCTGGGATCTCGCGATGGCTCAAGGCCGACCTAATTCGGCGACTCCAGCGGGCGACTGACATCCCGGTCACCCACTTGATCGCAAACCGGGACAAGTGATCCGGGCACGGGCTTTGGAAAACGCCGTCGCACTTGCTGCGACCGGACAGATCAATACGAAGACAAAACTCGACCCCGCCTAAGCGGGGTCGAGCTTTCCAGGAGGCCAAGCTACTGGCCCGCAATGGCGAGGTCAGGAAGCCAAACCGATCATCCTGATGTGCTCCGCGGTCTCCGATGAGCCGCCGTTGACCGATGGCGAAAGCCCGATCATCCGACTCGACTCGGCCGCCTCGGATGAGCCATCCGACGTCGCAGGCTGATATAACCCAAACCGGACAGCCTCAACCGCCTCGGATGAGTTGTCCCCGACCGGCGCTAAGCCGTTGAACCGCTCGGTCTCTACTTGCTGGGAAGATCCGTCACTGGGGTTGGCCTCGACGACCTGCACCACCAGTACCGCTACTGCAATCAGTAGTGCTCCCAGGATCGACCATCCGATCCATTTCGGCCTCCCGGACTTTCCGCCCTCAACGGCGGTCAACTGGACCGGATCCTTTGTGATTGTCTGCTGTGGAAGTGCCACGCTGTTCTCCTTCGTACTTCGGAACTCGATCTGAGTTCTGGTTGCAGTGTCTGAAACGCGTGTGGCAGCGGGGTTGCAACTCCGGCGGGACTCGACACTCGGACGGTCGCAGCCCGAACCCATGGGTGTGGAATGGGTGGTTGACCTGGGGTTTCACACTGCAACCTGATTGCAACGTGGCAGAGGTGAAATGACACCAGCCGATTCGGATAGGGTCGGAGAAGTTGAAGGAGCTTGGCTATGAAGTTCGGTGTTCTGGGCTCGCTAGTCGTCAGCGATGAGCAGGGTCCAATCGACGTGGGCGGCCCACGTCAGCGGCGGTTGCTGGCTGCCTTGGTGGCACATGCCGATGAGATTGTCTCCACCGACCGCCTGATCGACATCGTTTTCGAAGGTGACCCGCCTGACGGGGCATCGACAACGATTCGTAGCTACATCGCCCGTCTTCGCCGCTCTCTGGAGCATGGGAATGCAAAAGGAGTTGATCTGATTGCCACCGAACCTCCGGGTTATGTCCTACGGAGCGATAGCCACATCGTCGACGCTGCGGCTTTCGAAGCCATCGCCGCGTCCGGAAAGGATCTACTCACGGGTCGCGACGCCATGGGTGCTGTCGGGCTTCTAGACGAGGCCCTTTCGCTATGGCGAGGCGCGGCATATGAGGAGTTCCTATACGAGGACTGGGCTAGGCCCGAGGCCCTCCGTCTCGAGGAGCAACGTGTCACATCTGAAGAGGACTTGATCGAGGCAAAGCTGGACTGTGGGCTAGCCGAGGAGGTTATCCCGGACCTGCGTCGTCTCATTGACGAGCACCCGGTCCGCGATCGTCTCAGGGCCCAGTTGATGCTTGCCCTTTACCGCTCGGGACGACAGGTCGAGGCGCTGCGCGTCTACGACTACTACCGCACCTCACTCATCGAGGTTGGTCTCGAGCCCTCTGAGGATGTGCTGGCTCTGGAGCGAAGCATCGCGGCCCATGACCCGGCTTTGCACCTCCGAACCCCGGCTGGAAGGGCTCTCCGCGGATATCGGCTGGGAAAAACCTTGGGAGAGGGCAGTCATGGCGTGGTGTATCAGGGGATTCAGCCAAGTACCGGCCGCAACGTCGCACTGAAAGCGATTCGATCCGAACTTGTCGACGATCCCGCGTTCATACGGCGATTCGACGCGGAAGCGCAGGTCGTCTCCAATCTGGAACATCCCCACATCGTCCCCCTGTACGACTACTGGCGGGAGCCAGGAGGGGCGTACATGGTCATGCGACTACTCGAGGGTGACTTGTCAGAACGCCTCGATCGAGGCCCCATGAGCCTCGATGAGGTAGGCCGGATGGCCCGCCAGCTTGGCTCGGCGCTGACCACCGCCCACCGATCTGGTGTCGTTCACGGGGATATCAAGCCGAGCAACATTCTCGTGGACGGCGACGGCAACGTGTATCTGGCCGACTTCGGCCTGGCTACTTTGATCGGCGAGGGTTCGGAGCATGCAGCTTCGCCCCGGTCTTCGGGGTACGAGTCGCCGGAGTTCCTGGCAGGCAACGACCCGGAGCCCGCTAGCGACCAATTCGCGCTCGCGATCCTGCTGGCCCAGAGCCTTACCGGTGTCCTGCCTTTTGGCACCAGGGCCATCGCTTCACCCCACGACCGAGTCCACTCCATCCACACCCAACGATCCAGCGTGCCCCTCGCGGTCGACGAGATCATCTGGAAGGCGACATCGTGGAGCTCCGACGATCGATTCGTCGATGTCGCCGAGTTTGTCGACCACTTCGTCGCAGCTGTGGGTGGCGTCGCAGTTGCAGACCGCGGTCAGGCAATCGCCCCCAATCCTTACAAAGGCCTCCAGCCGTTCACGGAGGTCGATTTGGCCGACTTCTTTGGTCGAGAGGTCGTGGTTTCAGAAGTCGTGGCCCGTTTCGGTCGGGACGATGCGGCAAGCCGCTTCATCACACTCATCGGCGCGTCGGGCAGCGGGAAGTCGAGCATCGTCCACGCTGGTGTCGTTCCTCGGCTCCGAAGCGGTGCCGCCCCTGGCTCCCGGGATTGGTTCATCGCCGACATGGTCCCCGGATCTGATCCCTTCACCGCCCTGAAGAACAGCCTCAGACCCATCGCAGTGACCGAGCCCGATTTCGATCGTCTCGACAAGTCAGAAGACAACCGGGTGAGAGCGATCCTCCGCGCCGCGGTCGACGCCCACCAGCCAGTGTTACTCGTTCTCGACCAGCTCGAAGAGCTGTTCACATTGGTGCAGGACGAGCACACCCGACGCGCCTTCCTCGACGGGCTTGCTGAGGCGGTGACGGAGCCAGAGTCGAATGTGCGTGTCCTCGCCACGCTACGCGCCGACTTCTACGACCGGCCTCTTCGCTATCACACGGCGGGCCGCCTCCTAAAGGACGGGGGCATCACCATCGTTGGCATGACCGCCGCCGAGCTGGATCAGGCCATTCGCGAACCGGCCGGCCAAGCCGGTATCGAAGTTGAGCCTGCGCTTGCATCGGAACTGGTCTCTGACGTGATCGACCAACCGGCGGCCCTGCCGCTTCTTCAGTTCGCCCTCACGGAGCTGTTCGAACACAGATCGGAGGGGGTCATAACTCGCGAATCGTATCGTGAGCTTGGCGGCGTGGACGCCGCGGTATCAAGTAGGGCCGAAAGGGTCTTCCGCTCA
>JACZUI010000042.1 GCA_022573225.1 Acidobacteriota bacterium | reverse complement strand
AATGTCCAAACCGACGACATAGGTGACGTGTTGTCTCGCCAGTTGGGGTCCGTCGAGGGTGACACATGCTTGGAGGTCGTCGATGGTGGTGAGCCGGTCTTCGGGTTCGCTCCACTCGTTGAGGAAGGGGCCGAGCGCCGGTCCGTCGATACGCCAATCATACTGACCGCACATAACGGCACTTATGGGCGGCTGATACGTCCCGGTGTGCGGATCAGGACGCTAGTTGATCGGTTGGATGATGAAGTCGTCGTGGACTTCCTGGACGGGATCGGCACCCATCGCGATGACGGCGTCGTTGAGTTCGAGCAGGTGGCCGCGGTCGAGCTGGAGCATCCGCTCTTTGGGCTGATTGGTCGTCCCGTAGCGGTAGGCGACACTGGGCGTGCTCGTCATCTCGACGTGCGTACCAAGAACCCAGTTCACGGGCCTGTCCGCCGTGAAGTCGACGAGCCGTTGGATGCTCGCCTGGTACTTGACGAAGTTGCCCTGACTCACGGCGTTACCGATGAACAGAAAACCGGGATACAGCGTGTCGCCGGTGAGCAGCAGCGCGGTGTTGCGATCGTAGAGCGCGATGTGCGAGTCCTCGTGGCCGGGGATGCCGAGCACGTCGAGCACGCGCTCGCCGAGTGAGAAGGTCACTGAGTCATTGGGCCAGTCCGTGAATCCGAAGAACGAGATCACGCTGCCGACGTTCGGCGTGACGACGTCCGTGAACGGCCGCCCGAGGAACTGGCCGTCGCCGGCGATGTGGTCACCATGCGCGTGCGTGTGCGCGACCGTGAGCTGAATCGGGGACTGACCGGTCGCTTGCGCGTAGCGGGCGATCAGGCCGGAGACAGCCCCACCGATCTGGATGCTGACCGCGCCGGTGTCCAAGAGCAACGCCTGGTCGCCGCCGAACAACAGGTACATGAACGGGCCCTCGAAGTTCGTGCACTGCGACTGGCGCAGGATGTACGTGTCCTGCGCGTACTCCCAGACCTGGATCGCGGGCTCGTTGCCGCACTCGCTGCCGTTGACCCATGTCTCAGGGAAGCTGCCGACGATCCTCGGCTCGGGCGTCGTGCCGACCACCGCGTTCGTCGCCGCGAACCCCGCCGGGCCGCCCGCGTCGGCGTTCACGTCTGGAGACCTATCCGTTCGTTGAAGAACCGGACCGCGTCGGTGAACTCTTTTGCTACGACTCTCTCCATCCAGAGCTCCGACGCTACTCCGAACCGGGACCGAGACTGTCGGTCCACGGCAGAGCTTGCCAAGATGCCGAAGGTGGCCGAGACCATCCTGTCGGCCGCCTCAACCGCCCATAACCCCCGGCCCGTCGCCTAAGAAACGGAACGCATAACGGCACATATGGGTGGATGACTACTCGGCTGCAGCCCCACAATAGGTGGCGAATCGTGCAGGACGCTACGGTGCCATTCCGTCATAGTTGCACCAGAGATCTACAGGGTTCTCTTGGAGAATGACCGAGTAACGACGGGATTTGAGTACACCGCGTCCAGAGATCGGTGTTCCGTTTCGCCCTATCGGAAGACTCAACCCTTGAGGCCACTTAGGGATCCTCAACGCGAATCGAAGGTCGGTGTCCCCGTCGACCAATGAGGGTCCAATGTGAGCCACACCGCAAGCCTTCGGGGCATTACGACACCCTATTCGGTGATAGAATTCGAGCTGATCTTGAGAGTCGAGCGAGCATGAGCGAAGCGAAACAACTCGGGTCGGTGCGATCGGCGCGAAGACGGATCGGGCCTTGGGGAACGGCGGCGCGGATAGGTCTTGGGACACTCTTATTGACAGTCGCCATTGGGAGGGGGATCGGCCTGGCCGACTTGTTCATTGCTGTCATAGTCCTGCCATTGGCAGTCATTGTTGTGCTGACTTTCCGTGGTCGAAACGCGCCTGGGTTGCGTCTGTTCGGCACAATGGGGTATGTAACGAACTATGGAATCGGGGCAGTCTTGTTACTCGTGGTGACGATTCCCGCCCTCATCTTCTATGGCGTTTCGATGCTGATCGCGGCGGCCCGCGATTACCCAGGTTGCGAGATCCTTGCGATATCCAATTGGGTCACTAGACGTGATGACCGCATGGCCTGCCCAGTTTTCTCTCCCATCGACGGAGTTGAAGCACGTCAACGACGAGCCAGCGGCTTACCGCGAATCTAAGCCACCATGAGCCTCCGCGAAGGCGTCCCGCAACCTAGGGAGGTGACCCGGGAACATGACGAAGCCTCTTTGCGTCAAATCAGTTTGTTGGACGCGTTGAACATGGTGAGGACGAGTACGAAGCTCTGAAACAAGGAGTCCTAGGTTCCTCGTCGTCAATATCACATGCTGGCGAGCCCACACCGCAGGAAGACGAACCCACATCACCGTGGTGGGAACAGAGAACTCTCCCCGACATGTACGAAGTCACCTTGAAGACTGACCACTCTTTCCAGTGGACCCGCTGCCTCGTGAGATCGACGATGAGGGGCGGACGTGGGTCACGTGTAGCTGTGGGGCGAGGTTCTTGCTGGAAGACTCGGTCGACGATCAGGATTCCTAGGTGGGATCTTCTGTAGTCGCTGATCCTGATCCCGTTATCGCCGAGGACCCGGTCGGCTCAGTTGTCGACGCCGCCATCGGACCCGATGGTCTCGCAACCGCCACCTTCGATGAGAATCGCGATTACCGATATCGACTGTCGAGGGTCTGGGATGACAGGTTGCCACGGGTGGTCTGGTGCATGCTCAACCCTTCAACTGCATCGGCGTTCAGGTCAGACCCAACCATCAATCGGGTGATCAGTTTTTCTCGTAGTTGGGGCTTCGGAGCCGCCGAGGTGGTCAACTTGTTTGCGTTGAGATCGCCATCTCCGACCAAGCTGCTGTGGGCGCGTGACCCGGTCGGCCCAGATAACGATGGCGCAGTTGCTGAGGCCGTGACCACAGGTCACTTTGTTGTGGTGGCGTGGGGAAACCATGGCTCGTTCGTCAACCCTCTGACCGGTACTCCGAGGAGCGATGAGATCAGGGCGCTTCTGAACCAGTGCGACGTAGAGGTTCACTGCCTTCGATTGACCAAGAGACTCCAGCCGGAACATCCGCTGTACGTCCACTCAGGCACGGCACCGATTATTTGGACGCAGGCCCAGCCACCAAGGACTCCTCACCGTTGACAGATCCCAGCGCATGACGAAGTTGGCACCCCAGCTGACCGGTTAGCAGTGATGTCACGTGGCCTGCGAGGGCAATGATGGGACCTGGTCTGCCCTACTTCGACGGATGTGAGTTCGAACCCTCGGCAATATTTGAAGCTAAGGAGACTGCCGACACGGCCGCACATGATTGCCAGATATGGGTGGTACCAACCTTAGGGTTCTGGCATCTTGGCGATCATTCTCGGAGCGACCGTAGGTGGTTTTGTCGGGGCCTTTGGCATGCTGATCCTTGCTCAGATCGTCCAGGGTGAACCCGCGATCTTCTTTCCGATTTTCTACTCCTCGATGCCTTTTTCGATTGGCCTCGCCTACCTGGGCGGCCGATTCGGCAGAAGTGACACACCACGACAGCGGTTCATTGGTTTGACAATGGTCGGATGGGTTCTAGGTATTGGGCTTACGTTGGTGGCTGGGTCACTTTTGGTATAACAGCTGAGAGACTTCGCCTAGCCCAAGTGTGCAAATGGACCCCCAAATACGGCACTTGTGAGCGGCATGGCATAGACGGCTTTCTCGCTCTCGACTTCGATGAGATACTGCTTCCCTTGGCGTTCGCTGCGGCGGTTCGCAAGCCGGATGACGATGCGGATGCGGTGAATACTGACCAGGGGCTTTGTGCCTTAGTGCAGCCTTCCGGCGTGGATACTTTCTAATCAGCAGGTCATCGGTTCGACTCCGGTACCCGGCTCCAAATTGAGAGAAATCCGGATTCTTGCTTAGGCCGCTGGTTCGCTCCATAGGCCACGCAGATAGAGAACAGTTCTCCAGAGAGGGGGGTTTCTCCCTGGCCCCTGACACCCACGAGCCCGCGAAAATCGCGCTTAGGGCACGTCGTCGATCTGAGGGGTCTTGGAGGTTGTCGGCCATTGAACATCCACGCCGCCTAAGCGCTGAGCCCCAGACGCCAAACCCGCCTGGCGACGTAGTGCTTTTTCTACCTCCGATGGGAACATGCGTCCACCGAGCAAGGTCGTGAAATCGGAGGACTTATGGATGGTTGCCTTGACCGCCGTGAGGTCCGGGTTGTCTCGAGGGGTCACGGTTTGCCGGGGTCGGACGGTCGGCCGGGGTGGGGTGCGCTGGCCTGCTGGTTGGCGGGCGGATCTTCTGGTGGGCCGTGCTGGCCGGCAAGGGTTCTGGCCATTTCGGCGATGGCGGCATCGTCGATCTCTTCACCGTTGAACAGGTGGCGGAGGATTTCTGACACTCCACTACGAACGGCCAGAGAACTGTCACTTCCCTGTCGGGTGACTGACTCTGCTGCGTCTGCTGGTCCGGCGTCTGGATCTCCGATGCTCTCTGATGGCGGAGCGTGTCGGCGGGTCTTGTCGGACGGTTGGCCATCGAGAATTTGGGCTAGCTCCTGTAACCGTTCCTCGGCGCCTCCGTTGCCTATGCCGAAAGATTCCAGCGCCCGGTCGATTCCGTAATTCCAGTCGCCGGGAACGGCTCCGTCCGAGGCCCAGGCGACACCGGTCATGCCGCTTATCATCACCAGGGCGGTCAGTCCTGCCACGGCTCGCCTCTTCAATCCGAAGAGGTAGTGCCGGGTTCCGGTCCTGGTTGTCTCAGTAATGGGGGCAGGACGTGATTCCCGCACCAACTGGGCAGCCAGCTTGGAGTATTCATCGACGAGGGTTTCTTGCAGGGTGGTATCACCGAATGTGACCAACGCCGAAACCAGCGACACGATAGGAGCATGATCTTGGCTTACAGGAGACTCACCGGCGAGAAGCCTCTCGACATCCCGATCGGCCAGACCATCCCGAAGATCACCAGTGGTGACAATGGACGTTCTCATAAGGTGACGACCCCGGCAGGGGTAAGACGACGCACCTTGGCTAACGCCTTTCTCTGCAGCGATCTGACCTTGCCGATATCCCGGTGGACGACCTCTGCGGTCTGCTCGACGCTGAGACCACCAACCACCCTCAAAGACAGAACATCTCTCTGTTCTTCCGTCAGTGTTTCGAACGCTCGTCTCACCTCTTCGGTCATGTCACCTTCCGGCACGGGTTCCATGACCTCGACGTCACGTTTGATACGGTCGAGAGCCCTGTCCGCCAGTCGGGATCTTGACGGCTGAAGCGAATGCTTGTCTTGGACCATGCGCCGATAGGCGATAACAAACACCAGAGTCCGGAAGGCGTCTTCGCTACCGCTAAACCGGTCGATGTTGCGCGCAATCTCAAAGAAAACATCGCTCGCAGCGTCTTCGGGAGCAGCAACGCCTCTCACGCGCAAGAAACCGGTTACCGGACCTGCCATCTCGCGGTAGATCACAGCCCAAGCCCAGGCATCACCCAGCTTGGCGTCTTTCATAACCGCCTCGAAACTATGTCCCGGCGCCATGAATACCCATCGGCATGCCCCCACCCCAGCTCGCGGACCATTCCAAACCAACACAGAATGACTAGTCCATGTGGGTCAACCAGAAATGGCGCTCAAGGTCGTAGACGACGCCGGGTAGGGCTCACAGAGCAAAACCGGACCTAACCCCGGTCTGTGATGAGTGAGGCGGCTTCTCGTCCGGGAACGAAGAGTCCTTTCTCTTCTGTTGTTGTGAATGAGCCGCTTACGCGGTTTTTGATGATGGGAGGCGGAACCGTCAATAACATTCGTCCTTTCGAGGGGGAAGGCCATCAGAGTGCCGACCCCCTCTGGGCTAGCTAACGGATCTGGGTGGGGACTCAGGCAAATACTCATCATTGGGTGATGCCCCAAATACCCTCAATGCGATGTTGACCGATGAGGAACGGGCCATCCTCGAATTCGAGCGCTCCTGGTGGCTTCAACCGGGACCAAAAGATCAGAACATCGAGTTCGTCCTCGGTGTGTCTTCTTCTATCTACTACGAGACACTCGGTGGACTTGTCGGTCGTCCCAGCGCCTTTGAGTACGACCCGCTGACCGTTGCCCGCGTCAGGGCGTTGATGGAGCTGGAAGCGCCCGTTGGCGGGGCTGCCGGCTGATGGCCAAGGGACGCCACAGCGCGGGTGTGGGTGGAGGCTTCTATCGAGACCTGGCCATGATGCTGCTTGGGATATTCCTGGTTGGGGCGGCGGTCTTCCTGCTGCTCTACCTGTTGGTCGGCGACGGTTCCACCGCCACCACCTCGACGACCACGACTGAGTCGACCGCAACCTCGACTGCGCCGGTTCAGACCTCTATCACCACAGGCATTGAAACCACTACCTCGACGGCGCCCGAGACGACCACCACGACAGCCGAGGTCTTTGTTCCGGTCCGACCACCGAGCGAGGTGAGGGTTGTCGTCCTCAATTCGGTTGGAATTGCGGGGGCGGCAGGCAGGCTGACCGGGGACCTTGCGGATGCGGGCTATCAGACGCTGCAACCCGACGACTATGAACCCCAGCAGGATCCGTCGCGGATCTGGTACCGAGACGGATTCTCGGCCGAGGGGAATGTGCTGTTGGAATTCGTTCCGGGTGCCCTCGTGGATCCGATTCCCGATCCTGGCCTCCAGCCAGGCGCAGACATCGTCGTCGTGCTGGGAATCGGCTACGAAGAGTGACCCACGTCGTCGGCGGTCGGCGCCGTCGGCGGCCGGCCCGCGGCTGGTTGCTGCCGCTCACCGGACTGGTAGGGATACTCGTCGCGAGTGCCGGCGGCCTGGTCAGCCGAGCGATCGTGATCGACTTTCTCGCATGGTGGCCGGTTTGGGTCCTGTTGGGGCTGATGACTTACCTGGCCCGGAACGTGACGTGGGCCAGGGTTCGGGTTGCCGGACTTATCCCCTTGGCCGCCCTACTGGCCCTGGCGGTGTTCATGTACGCCTACTTTGCGGGGTGGCCGGTGATGCCGTCGGCCAGCCTCCAATTGGTGGGTCCCGAGGCAAGCACGGCCGAGGTTGCCGCGCTCTCGGCGCGGATCGACGGCGCCATCGAAGTTGCCGCGGGCTCCTCAGGCTTTCTCTACGAGGCCCGTCCACTACGAGGCGGGGGAGACACTCCCTTCGCCGAAGCGGTCGAGCGGACCCAAGGCACGGCGTTCTCGGTTGCTCTCCAGCCCGTATCTGATCCCGGTCTTTACACGTACGAGGGTTGGGAGCTGAGGCTGTCAAACGAAACGACCTGGAGCCTCACTCTCGAGGGCGGTGTCGAAGGCGATCTCACCTCCCTCTCGATTTCTGAGCTGAAGCTGCTTGGTGACGGTCATGTTTCTCTGGGAACGACCCAATCCGCTACCCCGGTGACAATTGAGGGCTCGTTTCAGCTGACCATTCCTTCGGGCGCCCCCGTCCGTGTCATCGGCGAGGCGCAGGTGCCGAGTGACTGGCGACAGCAGGCTGATGGCTGGGTCACGCCGAGTGACGGCGACGGCTGGGTTGTCTCGGTTGGTCCCGGCGCAACGTTGGTAATCGTCAACCCATAGTGGTTCGTCTCGGACATTCGTGCCCTAGTTACACTGCCGCGCATCGTGGCAACTGACCGCCTGCGCCAAGCAGCTCTTGTCGTCTGGGTCGCCGTAGGTGCGGTGATCTTGGGCTATGTGCTCCTCCTGGTTGCCGACTCCGTTCGGGTCATTTGGCTTCCAATCGCATTTGCAGCCGGGTTGGTTTTCGTCCTCGAGCCGGCGGTCAAGTCGCTGGAGCGACTCAGGATCCCAAGAGTCCTCGGTACGATTCTGGCCTTCCTGGGCCTCTCCGCCCTGCTGCTTACCGCCGTTGCATTGATCCTGCCTGTCGTGAGAGATCAGGCTGTGGATTTTGTTCAGCAGTTACCCGCGATCTATGCCCAAGCGATCAATTGGGCGAGAGATTTCGGCGCAAGCCTTGGGATCGATATTGAGGAGCTTCTCAGCCAGGAGGCCATTGAGGAATGGATCAATGACCCAGCCAATCAGGAGACGATCCAGAATCTCCTGCTCGGCTTCGGCTCCGGCGCCGGCCAACTCATCAGAGGGGTCACCGAGACTCTCGCCGTCCTGGTCTTGGCCCCGGTCTTGGCCCTTTACATCCTCATCGACCTTGATCGATTCAAGAAGGGATCATTGGACCTGACTCCTCCAAAGCACCGAGAGGAGACCTCCTTCGTCGCGGGTCAGGTAGGAACCGCCATGGGGTCCTTTGTTCGGGGTCAGCTTCTCGTGGCAGTAATCGTCGGTGTCGCGTCGAGCATCGGCATGTGGATCATCGACCTCCCGTTCTGGCTGCTCATTGGCATCCTGGCCGGCTTTCTCAATCTGATTCCATTCCTCGGTCCGATTGTGGGAGGTGCCCTCGCTGCTCTTGTCGCCCTGCTCAACGGCGATCCGACTCAGGCCATAGTGGCGATTGTGATCTTCACCGCAATCCAGCAAGTCGACAACCACGTGATAACACCGCTGATCCAGCGGGCGCGGGTGAATCTGTCCCCCCTCGTGATCATCCTTGCCTTGATTGTCGGCGGCTCGATTGCCGGGTTGCTGGGTGTCCTGGTTGCCGTTCCCCTGACCGCTGCGGCCCGGATCGTCGTCGGACATTTCTGGCGCACGAGGATGCTGGGCGAGTCGTGGCGCGAGGCGAGTGAGCACATGATCGAGTACACCGATCCACCAGAGCGAATCGCCGGGATTCGCCGTCGGTCCAATCCCGATCAGAGCCGCCTCTTCGACACCCAGGAGATGGCAGCCCAGGACTCTTCCGAAGCAGACTCCGAGGGATAGCCGCTTCCTAGAGTTCGGCCATGGCCGAACTCATCATCGAGGACCTTTCGGAGTCTCCGCCACCGTCGAAAGGGCCACCACCCTGGTGGGCCGGTGTAGCGGTTGGTGTCGCCATCGGGCTGGCCGCAGCATTTCTGCTTGGTGTCGGTGATGACGCGGGTCAACCTGCGACCACAACCGTGCCAGCCGCAGGGACAAGTTCGACGGTTCCTCAGGTCACCTCGGACACGCTCCACCCGGATTTTCAGCAAGGGCTCTCGGCAATCGTTGAATCCGACGTGCAGGGCCTGGACTGGATCGACTGGCCACCCGCCGATATTCCGCTGCCCGTCTCCGTGGAGAGGCTCCCGTTTGGAGATCTCGGGGTCACTGTGCTGCCCACACTTGATCCTTCGGGACACTTCGTGGCGGTCGAGGTCCCGATGAACGATTCGCCCGCGGGTGTGCTGTACGCGGGTCCCGTCACCAATGTGGACACGGTGGCCACCGATGTGACCGGTCACGCCTGGCACGACTCTGTGACAGGATTCCTTGCGTTCACCACGGAGAAAGACGGCGAGGTTGGGCTGTGGACCACGCCGCTTGGTGGGGTCCAGAACGTCACCAACGCCATCGGCTTTTCCGGAGCCCACGTGGTTGGCTTTGGCAACTGGGGTTGGGCGCTTCAGGACGCCGATGGCGAAACCGTGCACATCTTCAACGAGTTCGGTGAGCTGCTGCGGTCGGAGCCGGGTGAATTCTTGGATTCGCACAGCAGTGGTCACTTGCTTCTACTCGACGAAGGTGCAGTAGTCGAAGTCGATCCGGCCGGCCGGCGCAGAGAGGTTCGCTTGGGTGCCGAGGTGCAGGATGTTCTCGCCGTGCTCGACGGGGTCGGCGACCTATGGGGCGCGATCTTTGCTCCCGACCCGGGTCGCTATGCGCTAATCGGAAACCGCGGGATGGCGTTGATCGAAGGCGAATCGACGACCATCTACCCTCAGGACCCGAGTCGACATCACATCGTGGCGGGTGGGGACTACGTTATGTATCCGCAACGAGCCGGGGTCGTGGTGGTCGATCTCACCACGGGTGACGACTTCGTGATCCTTCAGGACGAGAACGTGAGGACCGTGGCCTTCTCGCCCGCGCGCTAGGTGTCCGAGCCGGCCATTACTACTGTCCGCAAATGGCGTCTTTCAAACTTCTCAGTGCCGGCTACGGCGGCGACTCGGTGGCCTCAACCGTGTCGTTGATCGAATCCGGTGATTCGATTGTGGTGGTCGACCCGGGAATGGTGCGTTCCGTTTCGGCGATTCTCGACCCCTTGGGAGCACTTGGCCACCGGCCCGAGGAGGTGACCGACGTGGTCATTTCGCATCATCATCCGGACCACACCATCAATGTCGCGTTGTTTCCGAACGCGCGAGTTCATGACCATTGGGCCATCTACAAGAACGATGTGTGGAAATCGCGCCCGGCCGAAGGGTTCGAGGTCGCCAACGACATCGTCCTGTGGGAGACCCCGGGGCACACGCCCCAGGACATCACGACCATCGTCCGCGACGGAGACGAGACGATCGCGTTGACGCATCTCTGGTGGTATCAGAAGGCGCCTTATGACGATCCCCTTGGAACCGACCAGACGGCATTGCACGAGGGCCGCGAGAGGGTACTGGATGCGGCGACGCTGATCGTCCCAGGGCACGGCGTGCCTTTTGTCCCCGACGAGAGCACTTCCCGCTGATTCCCCGGCTTGTGGGCCGTCTCGGTACCGAGACGGTCACATTCCGGACCACTGGGAGTCTGCTGATTAATGCCGTTGGTCGTCGAGATGAGTGACATGCATTGTTCAGCGGGCTCCTAGTCTCGGTTGATGAGTGGCTCGGGACCAACCGAAGAGCTAGCCGGCCAGGACGCCTACCTGGCGACCGCCGAAGCGAACGTCACCGAGGTGACTGACGGAGGCATCTATCTGGACCGGACAGTGTTCTATGCGAGGGGCGGCGGCCAGCCTGGCGACGTAGGGATCCTCAAATGGGACAGCGGTCAAGTAGAGATTGTTGACACCATTCGGCGCGAGAGGCGGCCCTTGCATGTGGTTGCCGATGATGCGGTTCTCCCCGATCCGGGGACTCCGGTTGAGGGGACAATCGATTGGGATCGCCGGTACTTGACGATGAAGACCCATACCGCCCTGCACGCCCTTTCGGGAGTGATCTTCAGAGACTTCGGCGCCAAGGTCACCGGAGGGAATATGAAGCCTGGCGAGGCACGGATGGACTTTGAGCTGGACGCTATGTCGGTTGAGCTTGGCCTCGAGGTGGAGAGGCGTCTCAATGAGGAATTGGTCAAGGGCTATCCCACCGAGGTTCTCTACATGGCTCGCGAGGAGGCGCTCAGGGATCCAGACCTGATCAGGACGAAGGTGAACCTCATCCCGGATTGGGTGCAGGAGATTCGTGTCGTCGACATCGTTGGCCTCGACCGCCAGGCCGACGGCGGCACTCATGTCGCTTCCACGCTCGAGGTTGGCCGGATCAGGGTGATCAAGACCGAGTCGAAGGGCAAGGCGAACAAGCGGATGCGGATCCGGGTATTGGACGTGGACACTCAGGAGCAGATAGAAAGCCGTCGCTCCTGACACCTGATACCTGATACTTACCGCCTAATGCTCGACTTCATCCTCGGTTTGTTCCTCGCCGCCCTGCTTGTTCGTGGGTGGACCCGGGGGTTTGTTCGCGAGGCGCTCGATCTGGTTGGGCTGGTAGTTGGCATCTGGATCGCCTTCAAGCTCAGCGGGCCCTTTGGAGAGTTCCTCATCTCCCGGTTCGGCGTCTCTCCCGAGATTGCGGTGATCGGTGCGGGGATTGTTCTCTTCCTTCTGTTTGGCGTGTCGATGAGTGTCGTTGCCCACTATCTGTCCAAGGTGATGCACCTCCCGGGGCTCAACCTGATCAATCGGTTCGGTGGCGCCGTCGTGGCGACGGCATGGGCTGTGGCCCTCCTGCTTGTGGTGATCAACGTGGCAAGGGTGTTCCCGCTACCGGAAAGCTGGAACGACGCGCTGGATGAGTCGACCATCGCCGAGTTGATCGCGGGCGAAGAGGCTGTCCCGCAACAGTTGTTCGAGAGATTCGGTTCCGACAATGTCCTCGGATCGTTGGCGGCCCTCCAGTCGCTGTTCGGGTCGGCACGGGCTGTTCCAGAGGGAGACGAGGTCTTGACCATTCCGCCGGCTGCCGAAGATGAGATCCGTCAGGTCCGCGATGAAGCCACCGAGATTCTTGGATTCATCAATGAGTTCCGGACCGGGGAAGGATTGGGGGCGCTCGAATCCAGCGTTGCGTTCACCGGCATCGCCGAGGACCGGGCAGTCCTGATGTACACGACCGGCCGCATATCTCGGGACAATCCTCCAGGTCAGAACCTCAGTGACGATCTGCGCGCTGCTGGTCTCCGGTTGGGTGCCAGCGGGGAGAACATCGCTCTCGCCAGCAGCGTCCGGGCGGCGTTCGATGCAATGTTGGATTCCACCACAGGCCGGACCCACCTGACTACGGCTGCATACAATCGGGTCGGCGTGGCGGTAGTCGAAGGTCCGACCGGTCGTCTCGTCATCATCGATTTCGGCGGATAGATCTCCGGGCTCCTAAGCGGGAGATTCGGCGTGTTGAACCGGGGAGCGGGCACTCGACAGGGCCACCATTCCCACCCCGATGAGGACCAGGGCCGCGCCCGCCATCTGGAGAGGCGAGGGCCGCTCGGTGAAGATCAACGATCCCCAGATCATCGTCAGGGCCGGCTGGACGAGGATGATGGTGGCCGTCTCGACGGCAGGCAGCCGGGGAAGGGCATATCCAATCAGCATCCAGGCGACGACCTGGGCCCCCAGGGCAAGAGCGAGCAGCCATCCGTGCGAAGGCCAGGTCGGGGCGAACGCGATTCCCCCGCCGAGCAGCCCAACCGCCAGCGAAGCCAACACCGCGCCTGCGGTGGCCTCCAGCAATGGCCCGGCGGACGGTGCCTTCTCGACGTTCGATGCTCTGAAGCCGAGAAGGAAGGCTGCATAGAAAACGGCCGCGGCCAGGGCTAGGCCGGCTCCCAAGAGAGGGTTCTCGCCAAAGGCGCCTCCCTGGCCTACTCCTGATACCAGCGTCACGCCGACGAGGACGATGGGGATAGCGACGAGGACCCGGCGACTTGGCTCCTCGCCCTGAAGCAGCCAGGCGGCGATTGCCACGATGATCACCTGTGAGTTGGCGAGGAGCGTGGCGAGGCCGGTCCCGATGAAGTTGATCGACGTGTGCCAGAGAACAACGTCGAGACCCAGGGCGATACCGGCGCCGAAGGCCAGCCAGCGTCGGTTTGCAGGTCGTCGATCCTGATTTCTACGAATCAGCCAGATGACCAGAAGAACCGGCAGGGCATAGGCCGCCCTGTAGAACCCGCCGGTCACGGGGTTGACGTCGGCTAGGGCGAACAGGATGGCCGAGAACGACACCATGATGGCGCCGGTGAGAGCTGCGGCGAGCGTCACGCGGCGTCCCGAACATGAGCCAGGAGACGAACCCAGAACATGGTGATGGTGTCGTGGAGGCCGTCGGCCGGACCAAGCCGGCTCACCCAGCTAGATCCTGAAGCTCCTTGAATGAGGCGTGGATGGCCTCGAGGAACAGCGAAGAGTCGGGCAGGGCGTCGTAATCGGCCTGGATTCCCCACAAGAGCTGCCCGTTGTAGGAGAACAACGCCACTCCAACTCCGTGCTGCGCCCAGAGCGGCACCATCGGGTAGTTGACCAGCATCTGAGACTCGAGGAGGTACATCGGGAACTGGGGTCCCGGGATGTTTGTCACTGTCATGTTGAAGGGACGCAGTTTCTGTCCGACCACGCGATTGGCCATCGATAGGAGTGTTATCGGGGTGCCCGAGCTGACCTCTACCAGCGTCGCCGCGCCGAGGGCCTGCTTCGTCTTCTTGAGGTTGCGGGTCCGTTCCTTGATCAACTCATATCGGCGGGACGGGTCCTCCTCGTCGATGGGCAGGTCGACCAGCCACATGGCGACCTGGTTACCCAGGCTGCCCGACTTCGCCGCGCTCCTGGTCGAAACGGGGTTCATGGCGCGGAAGTCGACGCCTTCGACGTCGAAGGCGCGATGGTCGATCAGGAACCGTCGCACGGCACCGGTGGTGGTAGCCAAAACGACATCGTTGACCGTACCACCCAGGTCGTTCTTCACAGCCTTCACGTCCTCGAGAGGGAGCTCGGTCCAGTCGAAACGCCGGTTGGGCCCAATATCGGGGTTGAGCGGGGTGCGGTCCGATGCGGTGAGCCAGCCGGAGCGAAGTGAGGAAAGAGCAGCAGCCGACTTGTCGAGGACACGGTCGCTGATCGTTTTCCCATCACGGATGCTCTCGGAGAGGTTGCCGAGTTTGTCGATGAGTCGACGGGTGAATCGGGCCGTTTCGGCAACAGCTAGCTGAGTCGATGTGGGTGTTGGACGTGGCGTCCACTCCGGCGAGTCCTCGATCTCCGAGGACGGGATGACGTTGAGAAGGACCGTCGTCAAGTCGACTCCGGACATCCCGTCGATCATGCAGTGATGGATCTTGGCGATGAAGGCGAACCGGTCGTCCTCGATCCCTTCCACCACCCACATTTCCCAGAGCGGCTTATTGCGGTCCAGCGGGGTGGAGACGATCCGCCCCGCAAGAGCCTTCAGCTGCTCGTCGGTGCCCGGCCGAGGGAGCGCCGTATGGCGGACGTGGTAATCGAAAGTGAAATGGTGATCGTCCACCCACACCGGGCGCCGATCGTAGGGCACCCACTGAAGTCGCTGTCGGTAGCGGGGGATGTATTGAAGCTTCGAGTGGATGTGCGCCTTGATGCGGTCGATGTCTATCCCGCCGCTGTCGGCCTTGAGTGGGGCGGCGTCGAACAAGGCCACTCCGGCAACATGCATGTGGCTAGTCCCCGTCTCGAGCGCCAGGAAAGAAGAGTCGAGGTAGCTGAGAGGCTCGTAGTGAAATTCACTCATGTGAACGCCAAAGAATAGGCCGAACCCGAATTACCCGATAGACGTGAATCGGGAGGCGTTCCCGGATTTCTGTGGCTGGCAAGTGTGAAGTGCTGATGGTTGCGCCCACCGAACCCGATTGCACTCAAGGCACGCGGAGGCGCCCTCGGCAGGAATCGAACCTGCGACACCCGGTTTAGGAAACTGATACGTCGGCCCTGGGTTTAGGCATTTTGGGGTCTCTACCAGGGGTTTCAGTTGTCGGCGGTTGTCACGGTTTGTGGCAGTTTGTGGGTGGATCGCGTACTCAGCGCGTACTGCTGGCGCGCAGATCACCCTCCCGGTACGGACGTTTGTTTCTGGGACAGGCCCTAAGCCTCTCTTGTCACGTTGCCAAGGCGCTCGCTGACCGAGCGGTAGATTATTCAAGTTGTGACAACGGCGACGAAGGTAGCCATTTGGATCGGAGCTTTAAGCCTCAGCGCTATCGCGACCGTGCAGCTATTCGATGCCTTCTCAGGGTCTGACGAGCCTCTCAACCCTGATGAGACTCCCGCCCTTCTTGATTCACAGCTCGTGTGGTGTGACGCGAACCTCGCTCTCGTAAGCCTCTCAGCGGAAACACTCGACCTGTTGCCATCCGACCTAGTGGACCGCTCGCTGGATGTCGTCTCCGACGATCCAGATGACTCCTTTGCGGACCTGTCGGAGAAGTCTGCACTTTCGGCCTTCCGACAGATGCGTTCAGTGGCGCAGAATGTGCCGCCCCGCTTCTTCGGAGGTATCGGATGGGACACCGAGGACGGATTCGAGCAGTGGAGCGTCTTAGGTCCGCGGTCTGAGGGCGGATCGGAAGGCATCGCCGAAGATTGGCTCGATGAACTTGACGAAGGGTGGGAGCACGTCGACGCAGAGAAGGCGTGCGTCGCCGCGTTCGAAGCCTTCCGCTAGCCGAGATCCCAGAACTCTTCGAACCGGGCCCACGACTCTCCTAACAGGGCTGCGAGGAAGCGGTCCCTCACGATGAACGACGCCAACGACCAGCCGACCAGGGCAGCCTCTTCGTCGCCGAGTATCCCTTGCTCGACGACGCCCTCAGCGAACCCCGCGGCGAAGCAAGTGACCCCGTGGAGCGTGTTGTCGGGGCACTCCTGGACAGCGAAACCGATCGCCTCTACTAGAGCGGTTCTTGCTTCGTCTGACATGGAGCCGAGTAGTGGCATTTCGGTCCTTTCCGTTTGCCGGTTCACCACGGAACACGCGCTCTGGGGCGAACCTCGTCGGTCTGGTGGCCGCACATAATGCCGGTTATGGGCGGCGGGGTTGGGGCTTTTCCTGTCGTGCGGCCGCTGTGTGGTGAGGCTCTACGGGGTGTAAGGCCTGTTTGAGTGCCGATGGCGACACAACTTGTCCCTCCGGCGTCGAGGGAGTTCAACAAGGTCTGGTCCGGCATTGATCACAGGTCGATCCCGAACGACCCAACCGGTCTAGTTGGGCGGCGTCTGCTTAGAGGGATGTGCTTCCGAGTCGGCGAAGTCGTCGCACTCGCACCTGGGGACGGTGCATCCGACCGTGCTGCGATGCTCCCGATTCGGGTGGCCGCACACTGCACACCGCCGCAGTCTTATTGGGACCGGGTCTGCGCTAAGGCGGCTCATCTCGAGTCACTGCGGGGTGCAGAACGTGGACAGGTCGGTGTCATGAAGACTCCTCCAGGGCTGGACCGCCAGGGCTGACGCCCCGCTTGTCACAGACCGGAGCCCGGCTCCCGAGTGCCTTCGGCGGTGTCCCGTGTCACGCAGTTGCCCCGCTAGACGGAACGGCGGCGGAGCTGGCGTTGTGGGTATTCAGACCCACAAGCTGTTGCACCACCGTACCCCGGCCTTGTCATCGGATGTCCCGTCCGCCCGCTTCATCATCCGGGGCCAATCGGGAGCCATTCCGGGAAGGCGGTACGGTCTGGGTGAGAAGCCTTTCCCCAGCCCGCCGAATGCGAGGACAGACCGTGACCGAGACCGATCAGGAACGGGCTGAGCGCTACGAGCGCGAACGCAAAGAATCCGCTGAGCGATCCGAGCGCGAGCGTGAGGAAGCCCACGAGCGCCATGAGCGTGAACGCAAGGCGAAACGGGATCGCCTCGACGAGGAACGAAACAGGCGCGGAGACTGAGCACAGGGATTGATCGCCGGTAGCGCCGTCGCCAACCCGGGCCAAACCCACATTCCAGAGCGCACATAACGGCACTTATGGGCGGCCAGGTTTTGCTGGATCTTGGACACAACGCCCGGAAAGATTGTTACCTTCGCCGAATGGCAGAAACCGGTCGCAAACGGCAGGCTGCCTTTGCCCTTTGGCAGGTCGAGCCGTGAGCCGGGTTGTCGTACTCACCTTTAACCTGATGGACTCCAGTCGGGTGCAATCGGCCGTGCCCGACGCAGTCGTCGCCCGCTCGCTCGACGCCGAGGCCCTCGCCGGGGCCGAGGTGATCCTTCTCGACTTAACCAGCGGGATTGATCCGGCCGACGCGGTGGCCATTGGACCGCCCGATTGTAGCGTATGGCCCTCACGTCGACAGCGACGCACTCGACGCTGCTGTCGCGAAGGGCTGTCGCGAGGCGCTACCTCGCTCGAAAATGTTCCTGCGCCTGCCCGACCTGCTGGACCGCACATAACGGCATTTATGGGCAGTCGTAAGTCTGACAAGAGAACCCCCGGCCGGCCCTTTGAGTCCAGTCGCAATGGTTGGACGTGAGGTCTTCCGGGGGTTCGGTGCTGAGGACGCGGAATCGCCCCTCACGGGACGTGGTAAACACGTCCTCAGAAGGGAGCCCACGCCGCGGACTCAGACAGGTGGGTCCTAGGCGCGGGGCTGGAGCGCCTGCTGGAAGCGCATCAGCTCGCCGACACCGCCCCCATGCTCGTCTGGAAGACGATTTGGGCGTCCTAGACTTCGAGCCATGGCACAGAGTGAGCGAGACACCTACAAGTACGACTTCCTCGACAAAGAGGGAAAGCTCATCCACTCCGGCGTCACCACCGACCTCAAACGGCGCGAGGGAGAACTCAAGCGTCAACACAGCCAGGACGGCTACATAAAGCAGGTCGGAGGGAAAACGACGCGTAAGGCCGCTCGGGCGTGGGCGCAGACGAAGAAGGCTTAATTACGTAAGCGAGACCAGGGTTATAGGCCCGGCGAGCTACTCTGCTCCACCCTGCTCAAGAGAAGAGGCCCCTGGGGGCTCTTCTACTTTTTTCAGCGAACGCACCCCGAACCGGTTGGAGTCGGAATTCTCACGCGCACCCACGCAAGTTGATCAGAACGCTGACACACGTTCACTTACACTCAACCGAAATCGGTGTCTTGATGAGTGTGGGCCTTGAAGGTGTCACTGTTCATCATGCCCAAGGTCAGGCTCCCGCGAAGAAAGTAACCCCCGGGGTATCCAGTCATCCACGAAGTGTTCAGGTTCGGCGTGTAGAAGCCGTCGAAGGGACTCTCAGGATCATTGATCTGCATACCGTCGCATTCGACCCGCTCCGGAAGAAGGGTAATCAACGGCTCATCCGGCGGCAGCGGGGGCGGCAGCGGCTCCGGCGGTTCCGGTTCCGGCAGCGGCGGCGGTGGCGGTGACATCCCCATGTTCTTGTGCCAGGCGATGATTGATCCCACTGGCGGCACTACCGGGGTTGTTGGTTTGGGTGGTGGTTTTGCCATGTCGTTCCTCCTGGGCCAACTACTCCAACCGTATGCGACACTTTCCGACAACGTTCAGTTACCTGGAGCAAGGGGGCAAACGGGCCATTGGCGGCCTCAGGTTAGGAACCGCACATAACGGCACTTATGGGCGGCTGATCACGTTGTCAGGAGCCGCACAAAATGCCGGTTATGGGCGGCTCAAACGCCAGTAATTTGATCGATCAACCTCCCGTAAGGGACGCACACCGACGCCGGTTGTGTCAGAGGGTAAGGAGCCCGGATTACCCTTCGAGTTGACTAGTGCAGCGAGGGTACGTGTGCCTGACAACGAGGATTTCGCCGAGTATTGGCGTCGACTGAGGGCGCTGGAATCAATTCGCTTGGCTTCCGAGAACCTGCCGCCGATGGGGGCGGGGTTCTTCCCTGAACCGGGAAGCGGCTGGAATCTGAACATCGTCGAACAGTTGGACACAGATGAGAAGTCCAACTGGTACGTCAGCGACCTTGGAATGCAAATGCTCGACGAGCCAGATGTTGTGGCGTTTGATGAAGGTATCGAACAGATCGGCTTGATGCAGAGCGATCGGTCTGACATGGGGCGACGAAGTCAGTGGAAAGGCGTCCTCTCGCTAACCCTGTTTCTTCCATTGATGTTGATCCTGAGCATCCTGAGATTCCCTTCCCGCCCAGGATCGCCCTACACGGTTGGTCAGGTGGTTCTGGGGTTTGGGTCATTTGTCGCCATCGTCGGCTTCGTCTTCGGACTGTTTCAGAGGAACTGGCTGATGGTCGGCATCTCGGCCTATTGGTGGATCGGCTCAAAGGTGATCGAATCGGAGGCTCGGGCTCGTGGACACATATTCTGACCACGCCCCTCCGGGTCCCCTAGCTCTCTCATGAGTTTGTTACCTATACGTAGGCCTGTTCGATATTGCGGAGTCAGAGCGGCCGATCGAAGCAGTTCCGGCATTTGTCGGTGGGTTGTGGCCATCCGTTATGGGAATGCCCATGCCCCCGACCTCAGCCTCCGAAATGAGGGTCGCTTTGCCCGGACCTGTCGACATCTTCCCATTCATGTCCGTCGTGCTACTGACTGAAAGCGATCTCCGTTGGTGTCCGAATCGAACCTACAAAGGTGGTCTGACCTGCGTCGACGCGTCAGACAAGATTCTGGCGGAGAACACCGACCACGATGTTCTCGGTCCACGTTCGGTGCCGGTAAGCCAAATCACCCAGGTTTCGCTCGACCTCTTCGTCCCATCTCAAGGCGCAATCGTTACGGTGCATATGGCGAACTCGTGGCTCCACACCAAGGAACACCTCTGGCCCATCTACAACCAAACCCTTGCCGCCAGAGTCCTCGAAGAATCGACCGCCGACTCCGAGAAGGCTCCCGTATTCGAATTCTCAGTGCAAGGGGCTGCCTCGTACAATTTCGCAACCTCAATGAACAGAGCATTTCACTATCTCGGAATCCCGTTCCGAACTGAGGAGCTTGAAGACTGGGAGCGGGGAAGGTGGGACGAACTTGCGAACTCGCCAACAAGGATCGAGTGGCGTTCGCTATTCCAGCGTCTACGGGGATAGAACACCAGTACTTTCCCGGACCGGATTGGGCCACCAAACTCCCGTGGCGGCCCTCTGTCGATTCTTCGACCAGCTAAACTTGCAAATGTGAGCGTTTCGGTTGTCGATCGGCTGCGCGCCCAAGTCGATGAACAGCGAATCAGCCGACAGAGCATGGGGGATGCCCTCCACGCCACTGGCGCTATGAAGGTTGTTCAACATGGCTTTCTGGCGGTCCCTCCCCTCGAATTGCTGGTCGAGGAAGAAAACGAAAGATTGGCATTGGACGTCGTCAAGTTTTCTGACAAGTTCATGAAGATCTTTCATCGACACGTTGAAAGGAATGGCGCCTCAGGAATCACTGACGCCGTGGATTGGGGCATCGCGAAACTGAGTTCCATATCGAATCGCCGCGGCGGCTCCCGATATCGGGACATTGGAGTCCTTTACGGGCAGGTTCTCGGCCCGGTGACAATACTCGTCAAGACCTCCGGGGTTGATTGGGACAAGGTGTGGGAGGTCGAAAGGATGGCCTTCGACGGGGTGTATCGACCTCGACTGTGGTGGCCCGAGTGGCGGGCCGAGGATTTCGTAAGACGGAGTGCCGTGTTTCTTGAGAACTGCCAAGGCGCTTATCCGATCAAACCTGGTTCCCCCCGATGGGTGGAATTCTCTGACTACGTACAGGCCAACCCATCTCTTCTTTCAGACTTACGTGTCGAGGACCGGACCCTCCACGATGCTTTGCTCGGAGCACTCGCCGAGGGAACTGATGACTCGACTGGCGAAGAGAGTCGATAGGCAGTTCTAGACGTGCGGGGGCGAAGGGCTGTGGCGGTCGCTCAAGTCGATTACCGAATCGGCCAACGCCGTTTCCGTGCATCGTGGACGGCGTCGATTCCGGAGCGATTTCGCTCATATCTGAGAGCGAGTGATATCGGCACATATCGAGCGGGCCTCTCGGGTGATGGTGTTGTCCTGTGCCCCCCACAGGTTTGGGTCGGGAGTAGCCCGGCATATTCAGAGTCAATAGAGTCAATAGAGGAGTCAAGATTGGAAAGAGGAGAAGCTGAGGAATTGCTGCGGGATTGCCTTGCCCGTCTTGTCGAAGAGAACTTCGACCTCTTCACTAGCGGGGCCCACGAAAGAGCGGTCACGTCTCAGCTCTTTCGGTGCCTAGCGGGCGATCCTCGAATCCCAAATGGTGTGAGCGTTGATCATGAGTACAACCGGGTTGGCGGCCACTACGTCAAGAACCTTCGGCAATTCGAGAAGGCCGTTGCCACGGACGAGTACGGAGATCCGATCGAGGCTGCGGCGATACCCGACATCTTGGTGCATGGTCGTGGGGACCATGAGAGCAACCTGATTGCCATCGAAGTCAAGGTCAACGAAGACAACGACGAAGGGGATAGGAGCAAGATCTGGGCTCTCCTCAGCGAGCCGTATGCCTACAGGTACGGAGTTCTCCTGAAGATTCTCCGGGAGGACGGACAAGAGGGTTCTCAGTGGACGCCTTACTGGGCTTGGAATCCGCCGGCTCGCCAGCATGTCGAATATGAAGAGGTATTCAATGAAGCCACAATCGTTGAACTGTCAGCTCGTGGCCGTCAAGGGATTGCCGAACGGCTCGAAGACCGCATCAAGTAGCTTCGCCCAGTATTCGCAGAGCTGGCCAATGCCTTTCGTGGGGAGTTTTGATCCCCCGTTTGATGAAAGAGCAGTACCCCTTCGACAGTCCGGTTGCCTCGGCCATCACCGACAAGCTCACGGTCTGGAGCCTCGGCAGGATCTTCTCTGTGAAGTACGAGCTCGGTCTCGACTCGTTCTCCTGGTTCCATTGGTGAACGACGAGTTGGTGGATTCGGTTCGCTTGTCCTCGTTGTGCGGCTGCCGTTCCTCCGTGGGCGGGGTCTAACCCGTCGCTCCTTAGCTGTTGCAGTCGTTGGTGGGCTCCGCTGATCATCTCTTCGAGATGGGACGCTTGGAATGTGGGCAAGCAAGCGTCGCATTGGGTTCTGTTTTGGTCGACGGGTCCTCCGCAGGTGTGGCAGTGAGAGGGTCGCGTCGGGTCAACCGTGGGCTTGGGTCGTTTGGGTGGCCTGCCTAGTGATCGATTCTCTCCGGTGAGTGGTGTGGGAATACGATCGACTCGTACCCCGGGAGTACTGGCAAGCATCTTGGCTACGTGTTCTGCGTGGGGTCCGACGGCGTCGGCCCACTCCCGGGTGGTGTCAGCAAGCCAATGTGTGATGGCCGGTTTGAGACGGCAGATGCCTCTGCGGGTGTCAGCGAAGTCTGAAGCCTTGAACCGATGTTGGGACAGTCGACGGAGTACCCATTGATCGACCAGCGGCCGCACCGGCTCCATCAGGTCAAGAGCGAACGAGTCTCTCCCACGTTGGTCGGCGTGCAGGACCCCCATTCCAGGGTCGAGACCAACAACCTGGCATGCGATCACAGTTTCGGCTTCGAGGAGGGCATAGAGGTAGTTGAGGATGGCGTTGATTGGGTTGGCAGCGCCCCGCGGTCCCGACGAGTTGAAACCCGAACCCCGCTTTCCGAAGCGTCGCCAATGATCCGGCACGCTCGTTTGATCCCGGGTGACGAACCTGCATTCCACATCGGCCCAGGCATACCAGTAGTGGTTGGCTGCTTGAGCTTCCAACCACATCAGCTCATCGAGCGAGTCGACCTTCTCGACTTGGCGGTTTGCTTCGTCGATCTCGGTTCGACTCCCACCGAGTTGAGCTGCGATATGGGCTTGGCCTTCGAGTTTCCTGTCCAACAGATACCGGGTGACTCGTAGTCCGGTTTCGTTGGTCATCGCCCACGCCTGAGCTCGTCTGAGACCGGCCCGGTCGGAACCCATCGGCTGAGACGCCAGAAGAAGTCTTTGATCGGAGTCGATCTGGGTGAGAGCAACTCCGGCGTCGGCGAGCCAACGGACTGCCTCCAGTGAGACGTATCCGCTGACGCCCAAAATGACAAGGCGTTTCAGGTCGGTAGTTGCCTTGTGAAAACGGTGGACGCGACGGTCAGGTCCGGTCCCGTCCTCGACGATCAAATGGCGTTTGTAGACGTGGATTCTGATGCCCCAACCCTCGACGACATAGGTGCCGTTGGGGAGTGGTGGCGCTTGGGAGATATCTTGTGGGTGCATTCGGAAGTTCCTTTCCGTATGTCGGCCCCCGGATCGTTGGTGCGATGCCGGGGGCGCTTCCTGGGGCTTAGACGGTGGGGGTCATGTAGAGGCTCAGTACGGAGGTGAAGTCTTGGCAGGCCCGGTTGACGAGAAGATCGGGGG
>JACZUI010000041.1 GCA_022573225.1 Acidobacteriota bacterium | reverse complement strand
CTCGGCGCTTCGGCCCATGACCCATTCGAGGTCCTCGTCGGAGAGGCCGCTTCTTTGAACCTTGAGGAGCTCCACGACCGGATCATGGAACGGGACGTCGGATCCAAAGAGGACTCGTTCCCGCCCCACGCGGCGGACGGCCTCGGCGATTTTTGTGTGCATCGGCATTCCTGACGACTCGAGGTAAACGTTGGTATGACGCTCGGCCACATCTATCGCCGCGTTGATATAGATGATGTTGCCGTGGCCCATGTGGCCCAGAATCACGGGCACGTCGGGGAACTCCACCACAAGTTCCTCGATACTCCATGGCAACGTGAAAATGGGGTGCCCACAGTGGATAAGGGCTGCCCCACCGTGGTCCCGGAGTGTTTCCATGATGGGATGGACGGCCGGATCGTTCGGGTGGTACCCATCGAGGAGCGGATGGAGCTTCACACCGACGAATTCCTTGGAGTCGAGGAGCCGCGACGTCTCGGCGACAACATCCTCGTTCCTGGGGTTGGCCCACACGAGTGCGTGCACAGACCCGAGCTCTTGGACGGTGCGCTCGACGAGGGAGTTGTCGGGATGAAACACGACGCCGTCGTCGATGCCGGCTTCCCTCATCGCCGCTACCAAGCCGGGCCCGTCCAGAGAAACGCCAAACATCGGGAAATCGCCGATATGCATGTGTGCGTCGAACACCATTTCCCCCTCCTTTCGTTACCAGATCAAGCCACCGTCGTGGCGTCTGCTCAACCTCCTGAAACGTCGCCGCCGTCACGAGGGACGCCCAAGCTCGGTATCTCGAAAACAAGATCGCTTTGCGATACGTCATCGAGCGGCGGCAAGACGAGCCTACCCCCTTGGTCCGCCAGGCCTCCGTCGTTGAAGGTAATCAGGAAAGGCAAAAGGCCCGCCGACACGCCCGCACCGATTTCTGAGAAAGACGGGCTTGCCTCCTGCTCGCCATCGATCGACGCGAGTTGAGCGTCGCTCAGTGACCACTGTTCAGCGGCAGTCTCGGAGATCACCCCTGCGACCATGTAGCGACCCAGCGTAGAACGAATAACAGCAACGATACGTACTGCGGTCTCAACAGATCTCACGTCGCCGCCCCTCACAACGAGCTCGGAAATCCAAATGCCATCGCGGCGGAAATCGACCAAATGCAATTGCCCATCTGAGCCGGGCCTCATCACGAATTGGTCAAAAATCGTGCGATTCGCCGTGCCCGACCCGGTGCTGCGATCTTCGGTGATCTCGCCTTCGATCTGCAAGTCGGCGAGACCGGCGCTGCCGACAACTCGTGGCACCCTTCGGGAAATGACTTCCTCCATCGGGTGACGTCCGCTAATCGCCTCCATAACGATCATGAAGTCGGCGAAGACCCGGGCAGGGCCTATCGAGACCGGTGCCATTGCTTCGGCCGAGTCCGACCCGAAGAAGCTCTGGAGAACCTGGGCTGCGGCTTGCTCCTCTGGATCGCTGCTGTCGGGCACTTGGGCGACATCTGGAGTTAGCCACCACCGCGACGTGATCTCGATCGGAGCATTGGGGTACACCGGACGGTCACCGTCGGTTTGAACGGCATCGCGCGTTGTCCAACTCGTGATGGCGATTGCGAGAAGCAGCACCCCAGTAGCCCATCTACTAATACGGCCCCGACGGGTGTCGGTCACCGCTCTCCTCTTACATAGGGCAACGCGAGCGCGCTCGGCAAGAATTCGTTGCGTCCGAGGAGCACCAGAGCGGCGAGAACCACGGCGAACGGCAAACTGTTGACGATCTCCGGCCTGACCTCGACGCCAACGAGTTGGAGTGCGGTGGTCCCGGCAGTGGCGAACCCGAACAGCAGCGCCCCGGCCGCGAGCAACAGTGGACGTCCTCGGGCCAGCATCGCTAGGACAATGGCCATGAACCCTCGCCCGCCGGTCATCATTGGGATGAAGTTCCCTGCGCTCACCAGCGAAAGATACGCCCCACCCAGGCCGCCGAATACGCCGGCACTGAGCACCGCCAGCGAGCGGACCACGACTACATTGACTCCGGCCGCGTCAACGGCCTCCGGCCGCTCACCAGTCGCACGGATCGCCAGACCCCAGGGTGTCTTCCAGAGCACCCATCCCGCCACAGCAACGGCCAAGAGCGTCACGTAGACCATGTAGGGCTCTCCGAACACCACCCGGCCGGCAACGGGAATATCGGACAGCCCGGGGATGTCCAGCCTGGCCGTTATGCCGATCCTCGGGCGAGTATCAGCGAAAGTTGCCGCGTCCAGCAAGCTTGTCAGGCCTTCTGCACCGAGCAGAACGCCGATACCCACCACAATCTGGTCGAGACCCCATCGCACGCACAGGAACACCATCACAAGCGACGCCAATGCGCCGGCGGCCGCTCCCCCGATGAAACCCAGCCAAATCGATTCAGTCTCAATGGCAACCCAGAAGCCGCCGTATGCCCCCATGAGCATCATGCCCTCAAGCCCGATGTTGAGTACGCCCGCGCGCTCCGAGATGAGCTCTCCGATCCCTGCCAGCATCAGCGGAACTGAGGCCGCAATGGCGCCGACGAGCACCGCTGTTATCAGAGTCTCATCAAACACCGGCACCTCCCCTCGCAAGGAGCCGATCAGACATCGTCTGCCAGACAGTCCGTTCCCCGCGAATACGACGCGCCTCGAAGTACTCGGCAACGGTCATGAAGATCAGAACCAACGCAACGATTAGCAAGCCGAAATCGTTAGGCAGACCTGCCTGCCGGGTCGCCAGCTCGCCGCCGATGGTTAACACCGACAGAAGAAAAACGAAGGCAATCGTTACCCAACCATTCATCCGAGCAAGAAAAACGAGCGGAACCACGACAAGCGTGAGGGCAGGATTAAAGCCAGCCCGCACGAGTCCTTGTACCCCGAGCACTTCGACACCGCCTGCCAGACCCATGAACATTCCACTCAGAAGGAACGTCACGACAATCAACTTCGAGACCTTCAGGCCGGAATGGTGCGCTGCCTTCACGTTGGCACCGAGCACGTTCAACCGGAGGCCGAGAGTTGTGTGCCTCATCATGAGATGCACGGCGATAACAGCGACGAGCCCTATTACAAGCCCGGAGTGTACCCGGGTGCCAAACAGGGTCGGCAAACGATCAGATACATCCAGGATCCTGGTGCGTGGGATCTGCAGACCCCGTTCGGGAGTAAGGAACCAGACCTTGACAATAAGGCTGGCAAGGTTGACACCGATGGCGCTCATCATCAATGTGGTAATGATCTCGTTGATCCCGTAGCGGGCCTTCATGAGCGCCGGGACAATCGTCCACGCGCCTCCAACTGCAGCCGACATACCGAGCATGAAGATCAGCATGAGACCACGGGGCATCGCGTCAGAGACCGTTGCCGCGAGGCCGCCGACTAGAGAGGCACCGAGCAGGAACTGACCGTCGCCACCGAGGTTCCAGATACCTGCGCTGAACGCAACGATGAGTCCGGCGGCAATAAGGAGTAAGGGAGCCATACGAATTAGCGTTTCTTGAAGCCCAGATGGGCTCACGATTCCTCTGTCGATGATGGTGCCGTAGAACGCGATCGGGTTCTCACCGAGTGCGAGGATCAGGAGCCCACCGGTGAGAATGGCGGCAAGCAGCGGCAGAATCGTGAGCAGCATGGCGCGACGGATCTTCTCCGTTCGGCTCGACTCCGATGGCCCAGAGGTTTTGCCGTTCCGCCTGTCAGAAGCGCTGGCCCGACCGTCCGCGTTCTCATCGGTGAGTTCGGTCCGCACGCGGTCTGAAGCTTTCATGAAACGGTCCCGCCGACCATGAGGTCCCCGATATGACGCTCTGCGTCTGGCCCGTTCTCGACAATCCCTATAACACGGCCCTTCGACAACACTGCGAAACGGTCGCAAAGATCGAGGAGCTCTTCGAGGTGATTTGAGATAACGACGGCGCTTACGCCTTCGGCAGCCATCTGCCGAATCCGCTCACGAACCATCAGCATGGTTCGAACGTCGAGCCCGTGCGTCGGTTTGTTGTGAATGACGATTCGAGGATTGGACATCGTTTCACGGGCAAGGATCACCTTTTGGATATTGCCACCAGACAGCTTGCTGATGTTCGTATCCGCGCTTGGTGTACGAATGTCGAAGTTCTCGATTGCCGACTCTGCATTCCGCTGAATTTCCCCTGCTTGCATGATGTGCCACCGCCAAAAGGGAGCGTCACCAATCTTCTTGAGAACCAGGTTGATCGAGACACTCATCGAACCAACGGTCGCCTCCCCCCTTCGGTCATCGCTGACGTAGCGCAGACCCATCTGCCCACGGGCGTGGACGCCCAAGCGGTCGATACGTTGGAGGTTTCCATCGTGCAGAAGGTGTATTTGGCCACTGTCGACGCGGCGCTGACCTGCGAGCACCTCGGCAAGTTCCGCCTGTCCATTCCCTCCAACACCCGCGATACCCAGAATCTCACCCTCGGCGATTGTCAGGTTGATGTTGTGGAGACCATGACTCGCCGGCGAGGCTTCGAGCGACACATTGTCCAACTTCAGGATCGGCGCTCCAATTGATCGGCCCCCGGCGTCCGATGTTGCTTTCTCCAGTGACCCTTGATCAGGATGGTCTTCCAAGACGTCGACATGCAGCTCGGCGACATCGCCCAATTCGGTCGCTTCGGAGCCAAACATGATCTCGACGATTCGGTCCCGAAGGCGCTCCGACTGTTCCGATCGAAGCTCGTCTGGTCCGATCGACCCAGCCACGCGGCCCTGCCGGAGGACAGTGACTCGATCTCCCATCTCTATGGCTTCATGGAGCATGTGAGTGATAAACACGATCGCCAGGCCGCCGGCTTTAAGTCGTTGGAACATCTTTCCGAGTTCGGCTACACCTGCCGGAGCCAACATCGCTGTCGGCTCGTCCAGGATGAGAGCGGTCTTACCTTTCCACAGGGCCTTGATGATCTCGATGACCTGTTGTTCATCCAGAGCAAGGTCTCCGGCGACTGCGTTCGGATCGACGTCAGTTCCCAAGATGCTCGCGAGTTCATCGAGGCGCCGGCGTCCCTCGGACTCGTCGAGTGTCGCTCCTTTGGTATTCCCCAGGATGAGGTTTTCGAGCACAGTGAGGGTTGGCACCAGAGTCGCATGTTGATACACGGTTCCGATACCTAGGTCGAGCGCTTGGCGGGGAGAATTGATCTCCGTCTCGGTCCCTTCAATCAGGATGGTTCCTGCATCCG
Organism: Acidobacteriota bacterium; assembly: GCA_022573225.1. GTDB lineage: Bacteria > Actinomycetota > Acidimicrobiia > Spongiisociales > ZC4RG35 > JACZUI01. Next base: position 19,283 of record JACZUI010000041.1, on the reverse strand, counting down.
GGCGAGTCATCCCGCTGAGGATGCTAATCAACGTCGACTTCCCGGCGCCGTTCTCTCCCAGGAGACAATGAACCTCACCCTTCTCGATCGAGAGGGAAATATCGTCGTTCGCCAGAACGCCTGGAAACCGCTTCGTGATACCGGTGATTTCGATCAGGGGAGCAATGGAGTCCTTGACAGATCCGGCTGACTCGGCGTCCATGTGGGCGCTTCTTCCTCAGGTCGATTTTTTGCCCAGAGGGATGGCTTCCCGGTGGGCGGATGTGGACCCGGCACTCCTGTAGCGCCGGGTCCACCCAATCCTAGGTCAAGCTCCGCAACCGAGGAGCTGCTCGGCTGCGGCGCGCGTGTCAGCGGCAGGCACGGAGATCGATCCGTCCACAATCCCGTCCCTGGCGGTCTGGATTTCAGCCCACAGTTCATCTGAGATGTTTTCTGTCCTGAGGAGAGCAATGCCATTTGTCGCCAGGTTCAGGTCGTAGTTCACGTCCCCGAACGTTCCAGCTTCGACGTCTCTGATCGCCTGCAGGTAGGTCGGTTGGAAGTCCCACAGTATCGACGACAGCAGAATGTTCTCAGTGTCGATGGACGTCTTGTCACCGATGACATCGATGAACCAGACCTTGTCGGCCCCTGCCGGAGGGTCTTCGGTCTCCACGGCACGGATCATGCCGAACGACGAACCATCGCCGTTGCCCAAGATCACGTCAGCACCACCGGCAATGAGAATCGCGGTTACTCGAGCTCCACCTTCAACGTCGGCGTAACCACCCTCGCCAATCTGGACGAGCTCAATATCGATCGTCGGATCGATGGAACACGCACCTTCAATGAATCCACCTGAATGTCTGGTCCAGTTGAAGTCATCAGCGGAGATGACGATTCCGAGCTGGCCCGTTTGTGTCGTCCTTGCTGCGAGGATACCTGCGAGATATCCACCCTCCTGAGCGCTCGTACTTACGAACGCGGCAAGACCGGGTTCTCTGTCGTCGGGCGAACCCCACACCACGACCGGAACACCGGTCTCGACAGCAACTTCTTTAGCCGCTGTGGCGAATCCAGACGCGTGGGCAAACATCAGGTCTGATGTTTCAGCGAGTTGCCGGAGCGTTGCGGTCGGAGCGTCGTAGCCCAACCCACCCGCCACCTCAGACTCTATTCCCGCGGCATCAGCCGCGGCCACCGCCCCCTCCACGCCCTGCTGGTTCCAGCCGAAGTCGGTCGGCTCTTCTGGCACTAAGACCGCCACCTTCGCCACCGTCATTGATTCAGCGGCTGTCGTGGCCGCCGCAGCGGCTGTCGTGGTCGTGGCCGCCGCAGCGGCTGTCGTGGTCGTGGCCGCCGCAGCGGCTGTCGTGGTCGTATCGTCGGCGCCGTTGCCGCAAGTTGCGGTAACAAGAGCGACAACGACGAACATGAGTAGCCACGCTCGCTTTCTAATCCCCGTTGTTTTATCCATATGATCGTTTCCTCTCATTGGTCCAAACCGATGGCCAGATACGAATCACCGATTCCATCGAACTTCGTTCCTGGCGAATGCTAGTCCGATCCCGCTAAACCGTTCTGAAGAGAAGCTTGGCATTTGGTGGGACTCGTCATTTCAGACTCTGTACTAGCTGGTGACTGACAAAATGGGGTCAGGCGGGGCTCGGCCATACCGTTTCGCGTCTCTCAGAGTGAGCAGTCCAGGACCACCTTCGTGGCGTTCCGTGAGTCGAAGAGGGCGTAGCCTGCCGCGGCTTTCTCTAGCGGCATGCGGTGACTAACCACCACTGTTGGATCGAGAACACCATTCCTCATCAGGTCGAGCAATCGAGCTCGGTCGTTGAAGGGATCACCGATGGTAAACACGAGCGATATTTCACGCTCGAACATATGGCCGTTGTCGAGTGGGTAATCGGGTTCGAAATGGGCGCCAACCACTGACACAACACCGCGGCCACGCACCAGTCCGAGAGCCTGCGTCAGCCCTCCAGGAGTCCCAGCCGCCTCGACGACTACATCGGCACCAAGGCCGTTGGTGAGTTCATCAACCAGCGCCGAAGAACCCTCCGGCGAAACTGCCCTGGCTCCGAGGCGCTCGGCTAGATTTCTTCTTTCGGGAACCGTATCGACTGCGATCACGTTCACAGCAAGCCTCATGGCACACATCACCGCCATGAGCCCGACTGGGCCGCAACCGACGATCACCACGACATCCCCGAGGGTCGTACCGGCACGCTTCAGAGCGCCGTATCCGGTTGGGAGCACATCAGCGAGGAAGACAGCCGCCTCGTCGGACACGGCATCGTCGAGCACCAGCAGCACCCGGTCGGCGATCGGAACACGGACGAGTTCAGCCTGACCGCCGTCGAGTCGGGGATACACCCCCGAATACCCGAAGAGACTGCGTCCGCGACACTGCGACGGCCGGCCACGTAAACAGTGGTCACAGACACCGTCCGAGATGGTGCTGGTGGCGACCACCCGCTGCCCGATCTGGATTCGATCGACCGCGGTACCGGTCGCGACGACCTCACCGACGAACTCGTGACCCAACACCGTCCCGTTCTCGAAGCCCGGGGTGAGTCCGTGGAAAGGGAAGAGATCAGCACCGCAGATCGCACTCTGGCGGACCCGCACAATCGCGTCCCCCGGATCCATGATCTCGGGATCCGGAACGGTCAGAACCTGTACGTCACCCGGCGCTACCAGAACAACGGCCCTCATCGAACTACTCCTTCCATTTCGGTCGGAACACTCAACCCCAAACCCTCACAACCAAGCCGAGACCCAAGTATCCCGGAGACTCGCAGTAATCGAGCCATTGGCTACTGCGTCAAAATCACGGATTCGGCGAGTCGCTCAGCGCTTTCATTGCCACTTCGATGCCAATGCCGATATCGACATCGTGCCCCAGGTCGCGCAGGCCCTGCCCGAGAGCAGAAAGTCCGATGATCGGGTGAAGACTCCGCGCGGTCTCCCCCATGTGTCCGATCCTCACGAGATCGCCGGCACCGAGTGCACCAGAGATCATCACTCCGTAGCGTTCCCGAATGTGATCGCGCACCTGAGCGTCGTTGAGACCATCTGGCAGCTTCACTGCGGTAACCGAGTTCGCTGCGGTGGCAGAATCCAAAGGCCAGAGTTCGAGGCCCATGGCCAGGACACCGGCGCGACAGACCTCAGCAGTGCGGGCGTGGCGCGAGACGGCCGCATCCACGCCCTCTTCGAGAATCTGTTCACAGGCGGCGATCACACCGTTCACGTCCGAGACGGAGGGCGTGTACGGGAACTTGTTGCCTTCTAACCATTTGGTCTTCCAATCGAGAATCGAAAGGAACGAATCGCGTGGAGCGTCTGGATTCTTCTCGATGAGATCCCACCCTGCCTGACTCACCGCGATCAGCGACATACCGCTCGGACCTCCGAGACACTTCTGAGGTGCAGCGACGCAAATATCGAGGCCCCACTCGTCGGGGCGAAGCTCGACACCTCCGATAGAAGCGACCGCATCGACGATGGATACGAAGCCATACTTGCGACAGATCTCACCGATTTCCTTCAGCGGAGCAACGGTGCCGCATGGCGTCTCAACATGGACAACCGCGAGTGCCTCAGCGTCGGGGTGAGCGGATGCGATTTCTTCGATCATTTCCGGCGTTGGCACTTCACGGAAACCGGTTTCGACCTCGATCACCTTCGCTCCGTGTCCAGCAAGCCAATAGCCCATTCCCTTGCCGTAGGGACCGTTTGCGATGTTGATGACCTTCATCCCTGGGCGAACCACATTTACAACGGCTGCTTCGAGTCCCAGGACGGCCTCGCCCTGCAAAAGAATGATGTCGTTATCAGTTCCGTACACCTGCCCGACCAGCTCACCGAGCGTCCGGAAACGGTCGAGAAACACGGGGTCGTAGTGATACGAAACGGGTGATCCTTGCGCTGCGAGAACACGCGCGGACACCGTGGTGGGGCCTGCAGCGAGCGTAAAAGCCGGAAATTTGTTGGACGTGGGCATCCTCCTTGTCGCAATCGAGACGTACTGCGTCGGCAGCGAGCGTCTGAGCCCGACTATACCCTTTGATCCCAGCTGAAATTCCCTATCGGCGCTTACGAAACAGCAACCACCCCACCAGAAGCCCAATCCCTACCGCGACCATGGCAGGAGTCGCCCGAGTTAGGAGTGGGCCCATCACGGCGGTGCCGAGATCGAGAGCGTCTGCACCTTCTGATGATTCCGTCAACTGGGCGTCGTGACCGGCGGACAGTTCCGCTTGAAGGCAATCCGCAAACTGATCAATTACTTGCCCAGCAACATCCTGGATAAGGCCTTGCCCCATCTGCGCCGGTCGACCAGTGATAGCGAGTTCGGTATCGACGTTCACCACAGTCGCTTCGCCGTCGTCGACAAGAGTGACAGCCACGGTCGCCTTTGCGGTTCCGCCTCCCCGCCTGTCGTTGGCAGACCCCTCGCTGACCATCCGCCGGAGAGCAATATCTTGTTCCAGCACGCTGGCCACACCCTCATACTTGATCTTCATGGGGCCCAAGCGCACAGTGATAGATCCCATGAGCTCATCGCCGCGCACCTCGTCCAACTCGGCGCCTGGCATACAACGGGCCACCATCGGGAAGTCCTGGAGAGCCTCCCATGTCTCCTCGATTGGTGCCGCGATTCGAAAACTGTTCGACAAATTCAATCCAGGCCTCCGGTCTGAAAACGCGACTCCGCGCTCATCGGGACACACCGGATTTCAGCGCCTCACCCAGACATTGCTCCACAGCCCTGCCGACGAGGACGCCCGCGAGATGACGCTTGTACTCGACTGATCCGTGCATATCGTCGGTCGGTTCAACAACAGCCTCAACAGCTGCCGCAGCTTCCGTGGCGGCAGCCGCAACGGAATCCACCTCGGCCCCGACTAGCGCTGTCTCCGCTTCTGCGACACGGATCGGAACTGGGCCCACCGAACCTACGGCGATCTTCGCGTCACGCATCTGGCCTTCGTCCGCATCCGCTGCCACCGTCACAGTGACTGCGGGACGCTCATGAAAGCGGATTCGTTCGTGGACAACGACGGTTGTTGGGGCAAGAGGAGGGACAACGATCGACTCGACTAACTCGGCGGGGTCGAGGGCAGTCTGATAAGCACCAACGTGGAACTCACCAACCGGAACCTCGCGAAGTAGACCGCCCACGCTACGAACCTCGATCGATGCGCCAAGTGCCAAAAGAAAAGTTGCCGGATCCGACGCTGGATCACCAAACGCGAGATTCCCTCCAAGCGTACCTACGTTCCGCACTCGCACATTTGCCACCTGCCGCGTCATCATCACCAGGCTTGGCCACCCCCTACCGATAGCTTTGTTGGTCTCGATCGAGCGGTGGGTGGCCGCAGCGCCGATCCTGAGTACGTTGCCATCGACGGTGATGGCGTCAAGACCTGGTATCCGCTTGATGTCCACCAGATGGTCGTAGTCCGCGAGACCTAGCTTCATCACGAGCAATAACTCGGTTCCACCGTTGTAGATGACGCCGTCGTCCCCTAGTTCGACAAGTAGCTCGATCGCAGCACTGGTGGACGTTGGCCGGTGCATCGTGAAGGGAGGTAGCTTCACGACACCAACTCCGGGCGGGACCGAACAGACGATCCACGTGCTCGCTTGGCTCGCACAAACCTCAGATTCATGCCTCGGCCGGAAGTTGCTCGATCTCGACGTGATAGCCGTCGGGGTCGACCGCGAAACAGCGCGATCCGCCCCAGGGTGGCGACCAAGGTGGGCCGAGAAAACGTACCCCCTCCGCCACCAGCGACTCGTACGTGGCGGCACAATCGGAAACCCACAAGACCAACCTCACCGGCGGATTCTGAGGATCGGGCAGCGACTGCATCAAGACACCTGGATTATCTTCGGCCGGATGGCCTTCCTCAGCGAGGCAGAGGCGGAACGAACCACGCCCCAGGATGGCAAAGGGAGGGTCATCGAACATCATCACCGGCTCCAGGCCCAGGTGCTTGGTGTAAAACTCGAGTGACGCAGCAAAATCGGCCACTGCCAGGACCGTCCCAACCTCTTCTAATTCAAACTCAGCCACGACTACCTCCTAGTGTCTTGTGTGCCCTCCGTCTACCACTAGCAGCGACCCCGTAACCCAGGCAGCCTCCTCAGATGCGAGGAACGAAACCGCGGGAGCAATGTCAACGGCCATGGCGCGTCTCGGGATCGCCTGCAGGCTTTGAACAAAGTCGAACGCCTGGGCGTGCGGGCTCGCCACAGTACCTTCGGTCTCTGTAAGGCCGGGGGCGACTGCATTCACCGTAATCCCATAGCGTCCGAGCTCTGTTGCAAGTGCTCTGGTGAAACCCACAACGCCACCCTTCGATGCCACATAGTGCGCAAGGTTCGGGGTGCCAGCGACGAAAGCGTTTGACGCGATATTGACGATGCGCCCGTAGCCCGCGTCACGCATGTGGGGATATACCGCGCGGCTCGTCAGGAATACGCCATCGAGATTCACCGACATAATCCGGCGCCATTCTGCGAAATCAACGTCATCCCACTCTGTGAAGGGAACAATTGCGGCATTGTTGACGAGGACGTCGACCTTGCCGAATCGCTCAATGGTTGCATCGACGAGAGCGCCGACCTGGTCCTCGGAGCTTGTGTCTACGGTCACGGGGAGGGCGTTGGGCAGGGATTCGGCGACTTCGCTAGCGCCCTCACCATTGAGGTCAGCGATGACGACTGCCGCGCCCTCGGCGCTCATATTCCGTGCGATCGCGGTTCCGATGCCTTGTGCCGAGCCGGTGATGATCGCCACTCGATCTTGATGGTTCATGTCATATCTTCCATTTCGCGTCCAAATCGATATATTGCCAATCGGCTACGTCAACCTGCGTAGTGCTCGGGTGCCTTCTTCCACTCCACGAACGGCTCCATCTCGTGTGACGGATAAATCTCCGCCTCGTGCGCTTTGGCGAGGCGCTTGAGGCGTCGGATCGATTCGATACTCGCTGTCGGATCGAGGTGGAAGCCACTGATGATTTCCTGTTCCAGGTTCTCAAACGTGTATGCGGCATCGCCGGCGAAGATCATCGAAGGTCCCCCATCCATTTCCACCATCAGCGAGTAGTGGCCCGCTGTGTGTCCCGGGGTCTCGAAAAGCCACAAGTCTTCAGCGATCTCGATGTCTCCCGTTATCTGCTCGTACTTTGTCCCAGGAAAGTCGAACGAGAGATCGGAGTAGCCGAGGTGCTCGAAGGGCTCGGGCACTTTGGCGTGCCGGAGTTCTGCCTTGTTGACGAGCGTTGTCGCGTTCGTCAAGTACTTGTTCCCGCCGACGTGGTCGAAGTGGAAATGTGAATTGACGACATAGTCCACCTGTTCGGAGTTGAACCCGCACTTTTCGAGCTGGGAGGGGATCGTCTGGTCCGCAGTCTGCTCGGGAAGTTCGAACGGAAGAACTTTCTCGACGTGCTCAAGGTCGTAGCCGGTGTCGAACAAAAACAGGCCGTCTGGATGTTCGACCAGAACGCTATACACGGGGAATCTCACAGGTGTGCCCACGTCGATATGCCAGAGAACCTGTGAGCGATCTATCACCAGCGTCCCGGAATCGAGTATGTATACCTTCTTGTCAGCCATTCGTCATTCGCCTCCTTTGTTGCCTTCGAGTGCCTTACGGACTGCGATCAGTTTCGCCGCCCTGGCAGCCCCAAGTGCCTTGATATCATCCGCGTCGTAGTCGTAAATCCCTCCAAGAGTCTTCATACCGAGTCTGCCCTCGGCAACTCGATCTGTGATCATGCTCGACACCGTTGAAGCCGTCGAAAGGTCCTGATTTAGGTAGGAACCGACGCTGTTGTAGATATCCAACCCCGCCATGTCGATGAGCTCAAGGGGTCCGATTACGGCCAGCTTGAACCCGATGCCCCATTTCACGCAGGTATCCATGTCGGCATGGCTGATGATCCCGCGTTCCACGAGCTCAACAACTTCGCGAAGAATCGCGTAGAGGATCCGGTTCTCCACGAACCCTGGAACCTCGCGCTCGCTGACAGCCTCATATCCGAAAGACTGGATGAACTCTCTAAGTTCATCCTTGACTGTGGCCGACGTCTGATCTCCTTGCACCACCTCGATCATCGGTATGAGGTGAGGTGGGTTCGACCAGTGCATGCCGATGATTCGGGGCGCACCATCGCTGCCCTCTGCGATCTTCGTGATCGGGATACCAGACGTGTTCGATGCGAGCACCGCAGCCTCGGGAGCGAGCGCAACAAGGTCCTCGAACACCTTCTTTTTGAGATCGAGATTCTCTGATACCGCCTCGATCACGAGATCCGCTTCCCTGACCGCTTCTTCGAGACCCATAGAGAAATGGATCGATCCGCCTGGGACCTGCGGTGCGTCAAGTCTGTCGAGCACCCCGCTGGCAAGGTCGACACCAGCCCTCGCCCGGTCTAGTGCAGCCGAATCGATGTCAAACAGGAAGGTCTTTAAGCCGGCTCGTTCGAGCACCGCTCCCATTCCTGGCCCCATTGTGCCAGTACCAATTATCGCTGCCGTCTCGTACGCGACCATTACGGTTTCCCTTCTTGTTGCTGACCTTCGATCTCTTGGATTCGCCGCCATACGCGCTCAGGCGTAAGCGGCAATTCCGTCATGGATACGCCAGCATCTGTGAGCGCGTTCACGATCGCTGCAGGGAGTGCAGCCATAGCGCCCTCCCCACATCCCTTCGCCCCAAAGGGCCCAGGCCCGTCGCCGTTCTCGACGATGATGCATGTCATCTTCTCTGGTAAATCTTCTGTAGCTGGGATGCGGTAGTCGAGAAGGGTGTCGTTGAGGAGTACACCGTCATCTGTGTACAGCATCTCCTCAAACAGCGCGCTCCCCAGTCCTTGCATCGCGCCACCCTCATCCTGTCGTTCTATCAGCTGTGGGTTGATCGCCTTTCCAACATCAGCGACGCTCGACGTCTGCAGAATTCGCACGACCCCGGTTTCGCGATCCAGTTCTACCTCGGCACCGGCTACGCATACCTCCCAGAACACGGGTCCCTCTGCGTACGAACCGCTTCCCTTTTCGGGCTTCACCTCGCCGTACCCGCGTAGCTCGCCACCGACGAACCCGAACCGTTTGGCGATGAGATCTGGATACGCAACCGACTCGTCGCGAAACCAGACCCGACCGTCGTCCGCGTGGAGTTCTTCGCGTTCGGCCGCATCGAAAAAGAACAAGGCAGTCTCGAACAGCGCATCGAGTACCTCACGCGCCGCCAACTCCACTGCCTTCCCTGCAACGGTAGTCGAGCGACTTGCCCCGGTAGAGCGGTCGTAGGGTGTGAAGCGGGTGTCGGCACCTGGCACTGTGATGGCCGCAGGGTCCATGGACAGAACCTCGGCCGCGATCTGGGCCATGACGGTTCTCGTTCCTTGACCCATTTCGGTTGACCCCACAAGCACGGCAACTTCGCCGTCGGCATCCATCCGAACTGAGGCGCTCGAAACGGGGTGCGCTCCAGCGGCAAGAAGACCAACGGAAACTCCGAGTCCGCGATTTACGATGCGTTCTCTACCCCAACCGATAGCAGCCGCCGCTTTTTCGACGTCGCCGACGAGATCCGCATCGAGAGGTCGACCCCCCGGCCGAACCTCCTCGCCCGGCCGAAGTAGGTTCTGTCGCCGGAACTCCAGCGGATCGATACCTGCAGCTCTGGCGATCTCATCGATCTGGGACTCTCCGATCCACTGGAGATGAATTGCCCCGAACCCCCGATACGACCCGGCCGGACTGGTATTGGTATAGACGCAATGACCCCGTATGTGCACCGACGGCCATCGGTATGGCCCTGGCGCGGCGTCGGCTGTAGTCGCGGTCACGCGCGGGCCGTTGTCCGCGTACGCTCCGGTGTCGAGCCAGAACTCGACCTGGCGGCCAAGAAGCTCTCCGTCCCGCGTGGCAAATGTGCGCATTCGACACTTCATGTTGTGCCGGCGCGTCGTGACCATCGATTCGTCCACACGATTGACGATCTTCACTGGCCGCCCGGCCTTGCGGGCAAGAGCGACAGCGATGGGCTCCATCTTCGTATAGGACTTGCTGCCAAATCCTCCGCCAAGGTATGGCACAACGATGCGCACTCGATTGACAGAAAGCCCGAATAATGCCGCGATCTCGGCCCGAACGAGGAAGGGGTGCTGACAGTTGGCCCACAAACTGATCTCGTCACCGGCGTGATGCGCAATCACCGAATGGGTTTCCATGGAGTACTGGTAGACGGCGGGAAATTCGTAATCGCGGTCGATGACGATGTCTGCGAGCCCGCTTGCCTCATCGATATCGCCCCGCTCGAAGCCATACCGATAACAGACGTTGCCCTCTCGCTCGGGGAGCTGTCCGAGGCCATGTGCGAAACCCTCCCTGGTCGGTCCCTCATGGACGAGAGCAGCATCAGGGGCGAGTGCGGCATCAAGGCTGGCAACCACCGGGAGATCTGTGTACTCGACGAAAATTGAGAGCAGGGCAGCTTCGGCCTGCGCCTCAGTTCTGGCAGCGACAGCAGCGATCGGCTCGCCGGCGAATCGCACCTCATCGATGGCGACGATCGGCCGGTCACGTAGGGCGTGGCCGTAATAGGGATCGATGTCGGTGAGGTCCTCACCTGTGAGTACGGCAACGACACCTGGCATAGCCTCCGCTGCCGAAGTATCAATGCTGTGAATCTTGGCGCGCCCGACATTGCTACGCAGCACCTTGCCATGAAGTATTCCAGCGACTGACATGTCGCCCACGTATTCGGCAGCACCGCTGATCTTGGCCGTCGCGTCGACTCGCGGAACACTCGAACCGATGGCCTTGTCCTGCCTGACGACCTCTCGCTCAATCACGATTGACGACATCACGAGCCACCCACGATCTCAGCAGCGGCATCAAGGATCGACCGGTAGCCAGTGCACCGGCACAAGTTGCCGCTCAGACTTCGACGGAGCCCAGCCTCGTCGGTAGCGTCTCCGTTCTCGGCGATCGACTTCAAGGTCATAACAAGGCCGGGAGTGCAGAATCCGCACTGTACCGCGGCGTGGCGTACCAAAGCTGACTCAGCTTTTTGGTAGAAGTCGGAATCTTTCGCGCCCTCAATCGTCTCGACCGCCGATCCGTCCAGTTCGTAGGCGAGGTACACACAAGAACTAACCGGTCGACCATCGACGAGTACCGTGCAACTGCCACACACTTGTACTTCGCATGACTGCTTGGTGCCCGTAAGACCCATTTGGTCGCGCAAGAAGTCGATGAGCAACACATTCGCTTCGACGTCACCGCCGAAGCGAGCCCCGTTGATGACCGTGTCGATATGTATCCTCAGACTCCTAATTCTACGTTGCACGAGTCGGCGCTCAATCGTGGGCGCCGAATCTGCGTTCCCACAACGCCCAGTACTCGTCGAGCAAATCGTCCTGGTACTTGGCAGGGAAGAGGGACTCGGCCGCCTCTCGAGAGAGCGGGTCGATCTGCCCCAGGCTCCTCGCCAGGACCTGCAGGCGAACAGCTCGTTCGAGGGTTGCGGCAGCCAAGACTGCCCACCGAATGTCTTCCCCGACAATGACCACGCCATGGTTCTTGAGCAGCACGGCGCGGCGGCTCCCGAGCGCATCGGCGACTGCCTTCCCCTGCTCAATGGTGGTGATGAGCTCTGCAGAATCGTCGTAGATCCCCAGACCATCGACAAAGAGAGCCGAATCGTGGGTAAGGAATTCGAGGTACGCCGAATCCGTCGACGTCGCACTGAGGGCGGTTGCATATAGGGGATGACCGTGGATCACCGCTCCGACATCGGGCCGGCTGCGGTAGACCTCCACGTGGATAGCGGCTTCGAGGTGCATCCCGGGGGTGGTGAGGCAGTCGGGATCATCGAGGTAGATATCGATGACATCTCCTGGAGTCACCTCACCGAGCGCGACACCCTTTCTCTTGATAAATGCACGGTCGTCTCCTGCAGGTCTGAGCGAGACGTGACCCAGCGTCAAATCCTCATAGCCGAACGCGGCAATGATCCGGCACGCTAGGGCCACCTGCTCGACGGCCTCTGCATGCGAGGTGTCGCCGCGGTCGTCCAGGGTCATCAGCCACTTCCGTTTGACGACGAGCGGCCCAACCTGTGCTCGGTCTCCGGGTATCCCTGGTCGGGGAAGGTGAAGACCATCATGAGATCCTCGTCGCCCGAGTTGGCCACGGTGTGCCAGAGACGCGCCGGAATGAACACGGCACTCCCAGCGCGCAACGCAACGACCTCGTCCTCGAGGCGAAGCTCGCCGCTCCCCGACACGACGAAGACGAGCTCTTCGACCGCGTGGGACAAATCATCGGTTTCAGCACCGGGCGTGAACACCGAGTAACCGAGACTGGACACGTTGCCAGCCACTGTCGAAGGTCCAACGAGCAGTCGACTCCAGCTCCCCCGGGGAAGGGGTATCGGATCGACATCGTCGAGAGCGATGACGCGCACGCCGCTCACAACTGCCAGACCCCGTCCTTGAGAATGAAAGTGCCGTTGTCCAAGATCTCCAGCGTCGCGTTGTGCACCACTCCATCGAGGTGCAGCCGGCTGGTATTCTGGCCCCCCGGGTAACAGTTCTGGTTGTCTCCGAGAGCGAAGTGGACGGTACCCTTGCGGCCCTTCTCCGATGGCGAACCCAAGGGTGCGAAGTCGCTCGTTCCAAAGGCAAACTCCCCAACGACGTTTGCCCCGTCGACGTCTCGGACCGTATCCCGGAGCCTCGTGGCCTCTGCGCCGCCCTCGATCGCCTGGTAGCGACCGCCCTCGATGTGCCAGGTGATCGGCGTTTCCACGTTGTGGGGAACACCGATCCCGAGCATGTTCCCATCGACCACGATCGTTCCCTCGGTCTTGTCCTCGACCGCCGCGTAGGCCACCTCCCCCCAAAGAGGGACAGGCCCCATCATCGCTCCACGCTGCTTCACAGGCACGATCTCGAGAGCAGGCCGCCGTTCGATGTTGACGATGACATCGGTCCCTGCCGGCGACGTAACCCGGACCTGGGTCGCTCCCTCCAGCTTCGCGATGCCGGCCTTGGCGTTTCCTATCGTCTTCTCGATGTCGTCCAAGGAGATCGGCCAGCGGCCGAATCCCTCTTCGACAGAGCCGATCCGCGCGTTTGCCGCACACGACTCCTTCACCGCGCTGACGTGTGCAAAGCGGTTGGCCCATTCCAGATCAGTCATGATGATGATTTCGTCTGCTGTGACCATCGCGGTGTGAAGGTTCCGTGGTGGCACCATTGGAAAATGTGTGTCCTTGAGGGCCCTGCGTACCTGTGTGTCGTTATTCATGACAACCGGCCAGGCGCCACGCTCGGACACGACGGTTGCGACCATTTCCGCTTCTTCGCTTCGACGGTTGTCGGTAATGATGGTGACGACATCGTCTTTTTCTACCGCAAAACACGTGTCGACGATGAGCTCAGCCGACTTCCTCATGTCCTCTTCGGTGCGGGGCTGTTCTTGGTTCTCTGCCACGATTCCTCCTTGGCGCTAGTTCTGGTTGAAATGCGGGAGTATCTCTTTCGCGAAACGCTCGACCTGACCGAATTGGTCGAGATCGCCAAAACGGCACACGAAATGAGTCACCCCGGCCTGACGGAATGTGTCGAGCCACTCGACGATCTGGTCCGGCCTACCCACCGGCCCCCAGTTAGAGAGATCCATCGACTGGCTCAGCTCCGGGTAGTACTGCGATATGTATTGGTCGAATGCGGCCTCGGCCTCCGCCTCGGAGTCTTTGATATTCATCGTAACTTGATACGAGATGGCGTAGTCGGAGATATCGACTCCCATCGCGGCCGCAGCCTCGTTGAGGTAGCCCAACTGCTCAACGACCTCTTCAGGGTGCTGGGCACGGCAACACGTCAGCCAGCCTTGTCCGAGTTCAACGATGCGTCGGCAGGCACGCTCGAGGCGACGATTGGCGATCTCGCTGTCCAGGTCCCCCAACAGTCGGATGTTGGATACCACCCAGATCGGTGGGGGAGATTGCACCGGCATGAGTGGGCCCATCTCCGTACCGGAATAGAAGGAGACATCGTCGTAGGTGAAATGTTCGCCTTGGAACGACACGGACCCTTCGCTCCAAAGGCTTCGCAGCACACTGAGGCCTTCCTCGAAGATCCCCGCCCTTTTCTTGAAGTCGAGACCGAGCGCAGCAAATTCGCGACGAACCCCTTCCTCGGGGTTCCCCATGCATGCTCCGAGGATGGTCCGACCGTTCGAGAGGACATCGAGCGTTGCCCACTCAAGGGCCAGATACAGCGGGTTCCGCGTCGACGTCACGAGACAGGACGTTCCGAGCTTGACCTGCTCCGTACGCTGTGAGATAGCCGACAGCAGGCTGATTGCTTCCCAACGAGGCTTGGAAAACAGGCTGTCCCCTACCCAAACCGAATCGAAGCCATTTGCCTCAACGACTGTGGAAAGGTCGAGCAGATCCTGCAAAGAGTACTCGGGAGCAATGAGCGGCTCACGGTTATTCAGGTTGACACCGAAGTGCATGAGGAATCTCCCACGAACGTTCAATTCTTCCAAGCTTACCAAACGGATTCGATGGCGAGCCGAGGTCGACTAACCGGAACCGGAGGCGGCAAGTGCCGCAACAGGGACTTTCTCGAACTGGCGGGAAGCCGGTGCCAACCAGAGGATCCACCGCGTACACACGGGAGGAGAACCCATCCGGCAGCTGAGTGCACCTTCAAAGCCCGGCAGTGCGAGGATGTGTGAGAAGCCGTTGCCCGCCAACTGAGCATCGTCGAAGGAGTTATCCCCGTGAATACGCCAATCCAGGACTCGATACAACACCACTCAGCCTTGATGCAACAGGTGAATGAATTCGTCTACTCAAACCCTGAGCTTGGCTACGAGGAAGATCAATGTGCGCAGTATCTGGTGGGGGTCCTCCGCGACCTGGGCCTGGACGTCGATTGGCCATTCGTGGGAATCCGCACGTCTTTCAAGGCAACACTCGCGAGCTCACAGGGTGGTGGACCGAAAGTGGGCTTGGTGATGCTTTACGATGCCGTCCCGGCCGTGGATGAAGACGGCAGGTATCTCCCAAATCATTCATGTGGACACAGCGTGATCTCTGGAGCCGTGGTGGGAGCCATCGCTGCATTGACTGACGTGCAGCGTACCGGAAATGTCACGGTCATCGGACTTCCGGGCGACGAGATCGGTGCACCCCTGGTGGCACAGCGAGGAGGAAGCAAGGCACTGACTGCCGCAGCAGGTGAATGGGACGCGTTTGACGCCGTGTACTACGCGCATCCGGAATTCGACAACACCGTCTCTCAGGTCTCGCGCTGGATGGAGCGCTACCGGCTGTCTCTGCACTCGCCTCGCAATCTTGAACAGCATGGCGAGCTAGACGGGTCCGTACTGTGGACGGTTCAGGCAATGTTGAGCGAGGTTCGTTCCATGGAGGAGCGCCATACGCAGGAGTTCGTCATGGTCAAGAACCTCTCCGTCAACGGCGACGTTGAAAATGCTTGCCGAGTTGGCGCACACATGCAGATCCTCTTGTTCGGCCTGACCAATGCGGATGTCGCTCAGCGCGTGGCCGAGCTGGAAACTGCGGTTGCGACGGTCAGTGCCGATGCTGAAATCCGTATTGACCTACAACGGATTGGTGAACCGTATATGGGGGTCGTCCCCAATCAGACGCTCACCAGGGTCGTAGAGCAAGCCATGGCCGATATGCAATTGGATGTCCTAACCGACCCGGATCCGTTGCCTTTCGCCACTGACTTCGGCAATATCTCCCGGCGGGCACCCAGCGCTCTTATTGGCACGGGACGCCAAGGTGGTTGGCACTTCCACAACCTCGAAGGCGACAGGGAATTCCGGAGCAGCGATGGGCAGCAGGTGATGATCGTGACCGCAGAGGTCTTGGCAAGAGCCATCACGGGGTTTTGGGAAGACCCCGGAATTGTTGCTCAGGCTCGAACTGATTTCGAGGCAAACATCGGCAGCGCAACCCCCTGATCTCACCGACTATCACCCGTCTGGCTACGCCCCTCGTTTGCTCCGGGACCACTCGAGAAACCGCGCCTTGGGCCAGGTGTTGGCCACCATCTTCTTGTCAACCCAGCCTCGTTGAGCATTCAAGACCCGATACTCCATGCACACTCCTTCGACGGTGTGATGGGAATGCGTATCGATGACGAAGGTAACTCCATGCTCGATGCCGGGTCGACGCCCGATGTAGCGGCTTGAGAGGTGGCCGATGGCGTTGACGGCCGGACTGGCCATCGCTTGCAGTATTCGCTCGGTCTGCTGGTTTTGGTCGAGGTCGAAGTAGGAGTGGACGCTGGCGACGGTCCAATCGAACCCGAGTAGGAAGTCAGGGTCATAGTCGACCCCTCCGGTCTTGCCGATGTTGAGCTCACAGCCGTGCAGAATCGCTAGATCCGGGTATCGCTCCTGCAGCCTGGTGATCTTGTTGCGCTGCGCCTCATCTGCTTGCGAGAGGCGCCGTTGATGGTGAGGTCCTCGCCATGGTCCGTGATGGCAACGTACTGATACCCCCGCTTCTTAGCCTCCGCCACCATCTCGCCCAGGGTTGAGCGTCCATCCCCTGAGAGCGACGAGTGGTAGTGGAGGTCGCCCTTAACAACCGCCAAAATGGCCGGGTTCATGCCTGGGTCATCGCCGCCGGAAGTCAAGATCCCGATTCTCTTCAAGGCACGTAAGTTGCTAGAGCGCGCATCGGCCCCCCTGGCTACAGCCAGGAGGTCGGATTTCGCAGGAGATGTGTGGATCGCCAGAAAGACGCCCCCGGCCCTGATTGACCACTCCCTGTGGTCGTCGTAGTGTGTGTGGGTGGCTGGTTGTGAAGGGAAAGACATGTTCCGGTCACCGATAACAGGAGCTCCGCACCTTGCCCCACTTGTACGACTTCTCGGCGACCGACGGGTCCGACAAAGACCTCCTCGGCGGCAAGGGCGCTGGCCTGGCCCGGATGACATCGCTGGGGCTTCCGGTGCCACCCGGGTTCACCATCACCACCGACGTCTGCCGGTACATCATGGAAAGCGGCGAAGTTCCCCCCGACCTGTGGGATCAGGTTGACGACGCCATCGAGCGAGTGGAACAACAGACCCGACGGACTTTTGGGGTAAGGCCGGCCCCGATCCTCCTTTCGGTGAGATCGGGTGCCAAGTTCTCCATGCCGGGGATGATGGACAGCGTCCTCAACATCGGGATCAACGAGAAAGTGGCGGCGGCCCTCATCGGATGGTCCGGGGATGCTCACTTCGCCTGGGACGCCTATCGGCGATTTGTCCAGATGTACTCCGATGTCGTCCTGGGGATCAACCAGGACCACTTCCAGACGGTGCTCAGAGAGCTGCGCACCCACAGAGGTGTGGATCACGACTCCGAGTTGACGGCTACCGACCTCAAGGAGGCAACCCGGCGTTTCCAACAAATCGTCGAGGACCAACGACCGGGTGAACTGCCCTCTGTCCCGATCAAACAGCTTCATGAAGCGATCACCGCAGTGTTCAAGTCGTGGAGCAACAGGCGGGCCGTGGAGTACCGAAGGATGACCAACATTCCCGACGACCTCGGCACCGCGGCCAACATCCAAATGATGGTCTTCGGCGATCTGGGGTCCGACTCGGGCACCGGGGTGTGCTTCACCAGAAACCCGGCAACAGGGGCCAAAACCCTCTATGGGGACTACCTGCCGAGGGCTCAGGGGGAGGATGTCGTCGCCGGGATGCGAAACACCCTCACCCTTGACGAGATGGGTGAGCGCCACCCCGAGTGCCTCGCCCAACTCGTCGAGATCATGAGTGATCTCGAAGCGCACTACCGAGACATGCTGGATATCGAGTTCACCATCGAGCAGAACACTCTCTACATCCTCCAGACGAGGGTCGGCGCGAGAACCGCGGCAGCGGCGGTTCGCCTCGCCGTGGCGATGGAGAGGGAAGGCTTGATTGACCGTCGCACCGCGGTGGGTCGGGTCGCTCCGGCATCGCTCGAACAGCTTCATCGGCCGCAAGTAGCCGACACGGTTGACCAGGCCACTGCGATAACCGTTGGAGTGGCCGCCTCTCCTGGGGCTGCCGCCGGAAAGGCGGTGTTCTCCTCCGAGGAGGCGGTGGAAAGGTCCAAGGCCGGACAGCCAGTCATTCTGATCCGCCCCACGACCACCCCCGACGACATCCATGGGATGGCAGCAGCAACCGGGATCTTGACAAGCCACGGCGGAAAGACCTCCCACGCCGCAGTCGTGGCAAGAGGGATGGGTAAGCCCGCAGTAACCGGGGCGACCGACATGGTGGTCGACATCGACGCCGGAGTCGCCAGCGCAGGCGACCACGACATCCGGGCCGGTGACCTGGTCACTATCGACGGGGCTACGGGAGCCGTCTTCTTCGGACCGGTCGAACTCGTTGAGCCCGAGCCCCTCCCCGAGCTCGTCGAGCTTCTCTCCTGGGCCGACGATATCAGGACTCTGGGAGTCCACGCCAACGCCGATACGCCGGAGGACGCGGCCACTGCACGGCGTCGGGGCGCGGAGGGCATCGGGCTCGCCCGGACCGAGCACATGTTCATGGGCGACCGGCTAGAGGTGTTCCAGCGGATCATCCTGTCAGTCGATGACGACGACCGACAGAAGGCGCTGCGCGAATTGGAACAGCTCCAGATAGGCGACTTCGAGGGGCTGCTCGTGGCGATGGACGGGATGCCGGTCGTTATACGACTCCTCGATCCGCCACTACACGAGTTCCTTCCATCGCGACTGGAACTCGAGCAGGAGATGTTGCGACGATTCCGCGCCGGCCAACCCATTGACGATCTCCAAGCGATGTCCGACCAGGTCGCCCGCTGGGAGGAGGACAACCCGATGATGGGGCTACGCGGAGTTCGGTTGGGCCTGATGCTCGATGACCTCTACCACATGCAGGCAAGGGCCGCGGCGACCGCTCTGGTGAGGCGGCTCAAAGCGGGTGGAGACCCCCATCTCGAGATCATGGTGCCGTTGGTGGCCGACGCCGAGGAGCTCTATCGGGTGCGCCAGGTCATCGAGGCAGTAGTGGCTGAAGCCGCCCAAGAGTCCGGGCTGGAGCTGAAAATACCGATTGGGACGATGATCGAACTGCCCCGTGCCGCGCTCACCGCCGACTCCATCGCCGCAGTCGCCGACTTCTTCTCCTTTGGCACCAATGACCTCACCCAGATGACTTACGGGCTGAGCCGGGATGACGCCGAAGGCC
>JACZUI010000068.1 GCA_022573225.1 Acidobacteriota bacterium | reverse complement strand
CGACGATGGCCGTGTCTCCGTTGTGCATGTACTCGAGCGAGGCCGCAACCTTTTCGTTGATCCAGCCAGTGCCGGTGGTGGTGGCGATCATGATCACCGACCGATCCCACGCCTCAGTCCGGTCCAGCTCTGCAACCGCCAGAGCAACCTGTTCCTCGACCGACCCGGCCGACTCCAACCCGACGTAAACCCGGATCGGTTCCGTCGCCGGCTCCCGGGTAAAGGCGTCCTCGATGGGTCGGGAGCGAAGCAGTGCATTGAAAACGATGATGTCGGTCATGGTCGGTCCGCCGCCAGTTCCCGTGAAGTCCCTTCCTTTTACGCCCAGTGAGTCCCAGGAGATGAGCGAAGCGGGGCCGCCCGACCTCAGGGTCGAAGTGGGCTCGTTGATTCCCTCTGATGTTCCCTCGTTAACCACCGAGAAGAAGCCGTTCACCAGATAAACCATGTTGTCGAACACGAATCCTGATAGAAAGCCGACGAAGAGGAACACCGCAAGACCGGCTCCGCTGATCATCGCGATCTTGCGGGGCATGACCAGATCTAGCAGCAGTCCGATTCCCAAGCCCAGGGCCCGAAAAAGGCGGGAGATCACCAGGAACAGATAGCCAAACACCAGTGCGGCGATAACCATGTATCCCCACTCCAACACTGCCTGCTGGGGAGAGCCCATCAGGTCCCTTACGACCTTGTCCCACTGCGCTCCCAGGTACAAGAAGACGCCACCAATGAGCAAGGACGCTGGAAGCAGGAGCCGCCATGCCCACCGCTTGAATTGGGGGCTCGGCTCGCGCACGCCGAAGAAGCGGATAAGGGCCGAAATGGCGCTGCCGATCCCGAAGCCGACCAGTGCCGTGACACCGCTCACTACGCCCTGGAGGTACCACGGCCGTGGAAGCAGCGAGGGTGTGAGCGAAATACTGAAGAGGATGAGAGCGCCAACGAGGCCGCCGAAAGGCAGATGCCGCCAGAAAACCCACCTCAGGCCGCGGCGGATGCGCCTCGGAGACTCGTCGTCGGTCACAGCGGGAAGCTTACAGTTCGCATCAAGGTCCCGTTCAAGGGCGCGACGACGACTGCCGTCGGATTCGTAGTCTCCTGTCTGTGGCTCCGTTCAGAATGTCGACCCACATTGAATTTGGCCCACACCACCGTCTGAGCTCGTCGCTTTCGCTTGTCTGATCCGGAGCGGCTGGCCCTTTGGGCGGGGGAGCATTAGACCGACTGCGATCTGGGCCGCGACCGACGGAATACGCCCGGGTAGATTCGCCTATATGTCGGATCGCGATCACAGACCACGACGACGTCGGCTTGCGGCCGTGGCTGCCCTTGTTCTCGTTGCTTCGGCGGTACTCGTGGCAGTGGCTCTCTTGCTTGGGAACCTCGACCGCCTACTCATAGTGGTCTTTGTGGTTTCGGTCGGAGCGGCCTCCCTCTTCGTAGCCGTCACCAGGCGCGATTGGGTGCGCTTCGCCGGGTGGGTTGTCGTCGGCGTCGTGCTCTTCGTGCTGGTTCGACTCGTGATCGACAAGCCTGAAGATCTGGCATCGATCCTCCTTGTCAGCGTTTTCGCCTTCGGCGGGGTGACCTCAGCCCGTTATGCGATGCACCTCGACGTGGCGACCCTCCAGGAGAGTCCCACCCCTGGAGTGGCAGTGGGACCGTCCCGACAAGGCGTTCTGATTATGAACCCCATTTCAGGTGGCGGAAAGGTCGCGGAGTTCGATCTCGCAAATGAAGCCCGCCGCCGTGGAGTCGAGCCGGTCGTTCTCAAACCCGGTGACGATCTACACCAGGTCGCTATGGACGCAGTCGAAGCCGGAGCAGATGTCATCGGGATGGCCGGCGGCGACGGATCTCAGGCTTTGGTCGCCACCGTCGCCTCCCAACACGATGTTGCCTATGTCTGCGTTCCCGCGGGCACCCGCAATCACTTCGCATTGGACCTCGGCTTGGACCGAACCGACCTCGTAGGTGCGCTGGATGCTTTCACCGACGGTGTGGAACGACGGGTCGACCTGGCCAAGGTGGGCGATCGGGTTTTCGTCAACAATGTGTCGCTGGGTATCTACGCCAAGGTTGTTCAGGCCGACGAGTACCGAGACGCGAAGGCGCAGACGGCATTGACCATGCTTCCGGATCTACTTGGACCGGACGCAGAACCGTTCGACCTCCGATTTGTCGGGCCGGACGGACACGCCTATCCGTCAGCGCACATGATGCTGGTCTCCAACAACCCCTATCAGCTGACTCAGATCCTTGGCCGCGCCACCCGCGCACGAATGGATTCCGGGCTGCTGGGGATTGTGACTGTGCGGATCGACGACGCCTCATACATCGCGGAGTTGGTAGCGCTTGAAGCCGCCGGTCAGATCGGGCGTTTTCGGGGTTGGCTCGAGTGGACGGCGTCGGGTTTCACCGTTGATTCTCTCAGCCCGATCGAGGCCGGTATCGACGGCGAGGCGGTGGTCCTTGAGCCGCCGCTGGAATTCGCCAGCATGCCGGGTGCTCTTCGAGTCAGACTTCCGCGTCACGCCCCTGGCCTGTCCCCAGCTGCGATCGCAGCTGCGTCGAGGCTGAGGAGCGACAACGTCCGGAGGCTCTGGGCGATCGCTCGAGGTGAGGCTTAGCGGCGGGGTTCGAGGCGCCTTCTGCGAACTCTGGTCACGACGAGGCCGATCGCGCAGCCGATCATCGAGCCCGCGACAGCATCGGTGGGGTAGTGGACTCCGGAGTGAACTCGTGAGTAGGCAACCACCGCGGCCAGTGACCGCAGTGGGAGTGCCATTGGAGGCAGGTAGTCGCCGATGGTGGTAGCGAATGCGAAGCCGGAAGCCGAGTGGCCCGACGGGAAAGATGCTGAGGTTGGCATCGGCAGCCTCCGCTCCTCGGGTACGGCGTAGGCATCTCGGTCGGGTCTGGCGCGACGAGGCAACGACTTGATGACAACATTGACCAGAAACGATGTCACGGCGATTGCGCCCACACCGTTCAGTGCCGCTCGTCGGGCCTTATGGTCTCCGAACACCATCAGGCCTGCCGCGATGGCCAGCCAGAGTTGTGAATTGTCGGCAGCGTTCGACAGCTTGCGCAGTGGCTTATCGAGGCCGGCGGTCGGTGTCTCGGCTATGACCCTGTATATGGCATGGTCCAGAGCCCTCAATTCGTTGAGCAGCGAGCCGAGGACACCATGGAGTCTTCGGTCATGCGCAGTCGTGCTGTCATCGCTTCGGGTCGGTTCACCTGCCAAGACCAAACGATGGTATCGGAGGGAACGAGGGAACAATGGGAAAGGCCAGTCGGATATGCGCTCACAAGGACAAATGCCCGTACTGTGAGCCCGACACATCGAACAGATGCCACAAGCGCACCGATTGACTACACGGTTCTATGTGTCGAGGTGCGACCGTCCGCATCTCCGCAGCTCGACGAGAGCCCGAGTGATCAGCCTCCCCGGACTCTGAGGGAACCGACCTCTCCTAAGCATGACTTGAGCTTCTGGCGTAGGGTCAATTGGGATGGCAAACGTCAGTGCGTGACTGCTGTTGGTCACGCGGAAAGAAGGTCGTATGAGTGATGAGAAGAGCGGAACGGATCGATTCGTCAAAGGGGGCAAGGCCATCTACGGAAAAGCCAAGGGCATCGCAGTGGACAAGACCAAGGGTGGTCCCACCGAGATGTTTGTTGTGGCTTTCGATGGTGTAGGCCAAGCCGATGAGGTGCTGGGAACCCTCAGGCAGTTGGATGACGACCGACTTGTCGAGTTGGGCAAGGCGGCGGTGATCCAACGTGCTGCCGACGGTGAAATCGGCATCGAGGAGACCGCTGACATGGACACCAAAGACAGTGCCATAGCCGGAGCGGTTGCCGGTGGCCTTTTAGGAATGCTGACCGGTAGAGGTCTGATGGGAGGCGCACTGTTGGGTGCGGGCGGAGGCGCCCTGGCCGCTAAGGGCTTGGACCTCGGGTTCGACGACGACTTTCTGAATGAAGTCGGAGAGAGCCTGGGGCCGGATAGCTCGGCGATCGTGGCGACCGTCGAGTTCACCAATGTGGAAGCGGCTATGGAGACCCTTGATCGTTTCGAGGGTGGCACCATCCTCCACACCACCCTGCAGCCGGAGATTACAGCTCAACTCTCCGACGCGGTCGAAGACTGAGAATAAGAGACGCCGGTGAGATCCCCCGTGACTTCGCCGCGATATGTACAAAGGAGACGAACGTAATGGGAACTCAGAGTTATCAAATCATGATGGCCACCTACCCCACCGAAGATGGGGCGTCGGGAGCCATGGACGTCCTGAAGGACATGGCAAAAGAAGGCACGATCGACATCGTTGACGCAGCCGTGTTGACCCGCGACGACGACGGCGACGTGAAGGTCAAACAGCAATCCGTGCCGAGTGTGAAGAAGTGGGCCAAACGGGGCGCGATCATCGGTGGAGTCATCGGACTCATCTTTCCACCGAGCTTGATCGGCGGGGCGTTGCTTGGGGCCGGCATCGGAGCCGGTTCGGGCAAAATCGGCAAGGAAGCCCTCAAAAGCGACGAGCTTTGGGAAGCCGCCAAAGACCTGGAACCCGGCACTTCGGCGTTTATTGCCGTCGTCGAGGACGAATGGATCGACCAGATCGGCAAGGCCGCGAAGGGTTACAGCAAGCTTGCCAAGCAGGCGATCGACGCTGATGAAGCCATCAATCTGGGCATTGTCGTCGAGGGCTAACAGGCCGAAACCTTCGCATCCTTTTCCGATCCGTAGCCGGTTTGGTGGACGGTAGTCCCGTATTTCCTGAACCAGCCTCTGCCCACGGGTGTCTCGAGGCAGCGGGCGTCGACTGGTGGGTAAAGTGGAAATCTGATGCCTGAAGCCAACTATGTGCAGCTTCCCGATGGCAGGCAGATCGGGTTTCAGGGGTACGGAGATCGCGAAGGCAGTCCGGTCTTTTTCTTCCACGGTTGGATCGGCTCGCGACTCGACTTCGCACCCAACGATGCGGTAGCCCGAGAACTCGGCGTGCGGGTGATTTCGGTTGACCGGCCCGGCTGTGGATCGTCGGATTTCCAGGAACATCGCCGGCTACTGGACTGGCCAGACGACGTGTCTGTGCTGGCCGACGCGCTGGGATTAGACAAGTTCGCGGTTTGCGGTCACTCATTTGGCGGGCCGTACGTTGCGGCCTGCGCTTATCAGCTTCCCGGCAGGATCACGTCGGCTGCCATCGTGGCCGGCATCTCACCGCTTTCGTTCAAGGGGGCGACCCGGGGGATGCCCGGGTTTGTTCGTTTGGCACTCTGGCTAGGAGGTAGTGCCCCGGTGTTGACCCGCCCCTACGTCGCCTTGATGGGGAGGATGGTCAAGAACCCGGACTCGATCGCGAAAGGGATCGGTTCCCTCTTGCCCGACGATGAGTTGGCTCTGTTAGACACCCCACGGTTTGATGGGTTCTTCGATAACTTCGGAGAGATGGTCAAGAACGGGTCGCAAGGTGCCTACTGGGACGCCCGTACTTTCCTCGGGGAGTGGGGGTTCGAGTGTGAAGACATCGAGATTCCTGTCTCACTCTTCTATGGCACTGTCGATCAGAACGTGCCGATTCAGATGGGTGAGTACTACCGCGATGAGATACCCAATTCGGAGGCGACCTTCTACGAAGGAGAAGGCCACTTCATCATGTACTCCCACGCCGACGAGATCCTGAGCAGGCTGCTCAAAGTCGGCTAGTGCACGAATGCCAGTATGTGCGGG
>JACZUI010000067.1 GCA_022573225.1 Acidobacteriota bacterium | reverse complement strand
GATGACTTCATGACCGTCTGGCTGGTGTTACTCCCCGACTCCCAGAAGATGATTGAGTTAAGTCTCGATCTCCTGCAGTACGGCGTGGTGGTCGACCATCTCGCGATCCCCCGTGCTGAGTACAAGGAGATCTACGAGTCGTTCCCCCCTGAGTCGATCGGCACTTGGTTCCTCTTTGATGCGCTGATGCTTGTGGCCGACGAGTACGACGCCTTCGTCATCGATCTGAGCGGACCGGTACGGGTCACCGACGAGACGGTCGATGGTGACGAAGCGGAGCTGTCTGCCGAAGTGGCCGGGATCGAGGGCACCGTGACCTTGCACATGGAGAAGTCGTTCAAGGGGAACTGGCGGGTCCGAGACGTAACGATAGGTGGCGAAGAAGAGCCACCAGTGGTGTGGCCTAGGCCTGGGCCCTGAATCTCGTGCCCGATGACGGGCGGGGGTGATTGTGTTCTAGCAAGGGCCCGCCCCCTCTCTCGCTTCATCAATCTGGACGTGGCGGCTGAGTTATGAGATCCGATAGCCATCTCAACCATTCACCTCGGCGCAGGTTGAATAGTCGGTGTCGGTGAATTCGGTGAGTTTTTCAATCTGGTCCGCCGTCGCACCCTCGAAGGTCACGGAGCGCACTTGTTGGTCACTTCCCCATGCGACCTGGGCAACTCCATTCACTGTCTGCCCCACCAACTGGGTGCCGTCGCTGAGTTCGAACACCACGGATTCCGCCGACTCAGGTACCCCCCAGACGCTCAGCATGTTTGTGACCGGTTCCAAACAGGTTCCACCGCCACCGACGCCGAAGGAGATCATCTCAGGAGTCGGAGCGCATTGGCCGCCGCCGCCGAAGGGACTGCGATCGCCATCCGATGCGGCGCCGTACTCGAATATGCAGAACCAAGGATCGCTGCCTTCCATTACCACCTCGGCGTAGAACAGCCCAAGGGAGTACCGGCCCAAGTACGCGGACGTCCATGCAAGTCGCCTGGCGGAATCAGGCACCGGATCGAAACCTATGAACAACATCGCCCTGAACTCGTCGTCGGAGATCGGGTCTCCAAGCATTGCCGTGTGATCCTGAGTCGAATCGGTCTGGACCGGGACGCTCGACGTCGTCGTGGAGAGGTCAACGCTTATGGCGGCCCACTCCTCATCGGTCATCGGTCGAAGTGCCGAGAGGATACGTTCGACATCGACATCCTTCACCTTGGTGAACTCGAACACCACGGGGGCACCGCCATTGTCCACCCAGAGGAGATCGAAGCTCCCTCCCTGTCGGAGACGGAAGATGGTTGCCTCGGTGCCCTGGACTGATCGAGTATCGAGTGAGGGGAGAACGCCGTCGGTGAGTTGCAGGCTGATATTGGTCGCTTCTGGGCCACTAATGATGGCGAATTCGGGGTGATCCACGTCTTCTGGGTCGGTCTTCACGATCTGGACGGAATCGGAGCCGTCCAGTCCGTCCCATGCATTGAGGATTACCCATCCGGGGAGGTCGACGGTGTAGTGAACTGGAGATGCTGTCGGAGCAGCGGTCGTGGTTGGCGTAAGTTCGAGATCGACCAGTTGGTCCTGCAGGACCCCTGTCCACAGGCTCCAAACCCTGTCGGGCTCGGAGTAGTAGACGACAACGATCGTGTCTCCCTTTACCGAAGCGACCTCGATGGTCCCTTCGGACCCGAATGCTTGGGATCCGGTGAGTTCCGTCCACTGTGCTCCGTCGAGGGTCCACCAGATACTGGCTGGGACGTAGACGTTGGGGCCAGGTCCACTTCTCGAGCCGCGGTCGACGATGATGGCCGGACCGCCATTTGATGAGCTGATGAACTGGTCCCCGAAGCCACCCCCCGAGGTCAGGGGTGTATCGAACCCCGAAGGCGTGACGTCCGCCCACACACCACCGGCCGTGTTGAGCCACAGCCGCGCACCCGAATCCTCGCGGTTGGTGATCAGAAGCAAACTGGCAGAGATACCAGCGAGGTCATCTGGTCCGAACGAGTCAGCAACGACTGGTGGGAGTTGAATCTGTACCCATTCCGAGGCGTTGGATGAAACCCATAGCCCCTCGCCGTCCCCCGGGGGCCAGAGATAGAACTTGCCTCCTATGACCTCCACATTCAGCGAACCGATACCGCTGAAGGTTTGTGACGCCGCGAGCGCCCAGGTAGTGCCGTCGATGGAGTGCCAAACATCGAATTCGTCAAAGTCGCCATCCCGCGATCTGAAAATGGCAACACCGCCTGTCTCGTCACCCGCGATTCCCGCTGGCATCGCCCCGCTCTCTCCGATTGCGGCCGGGACCCACACCCGGGCATCCGATGAGGTCACCAGAAGCCGATCGGGGTTCCCCGGAGTTAGCGGCATGCCCTTGACAATCGCAATAAACCCATCGCCGACAGCAGCGATCCTCTGGAAGTAACCGGCGCGCATCCCGAAGGCTGTTGCGTCAACGTCTACTGCCTCCCAACTACCGCCGTCCGCGGACAACCACAGACGGGTTCGAGGATCGGGTTCCTCGATCTCGTCCCAGGCAAGGCCGAAGAAGTATCCGCCAGCCGCAGTGATGGTGTGGACATTGAATTCTTCCGGGAGGGTCCCCTGGGACCATTCGATCCTGGTCTCCTGGGACGACGCGGCCGGAACTGACTCGTTCGGCTCGGTCGCTGAGATTGTCTGCTGGACCGTCTCGCCGTCGCTTCCCGTGCGAAGCAGGAGTGCGGATCCACCGAAAACGAGCGCGATCAGCCCAGCTGCGATGCCAATTTGCCAGCCCGGTCGGACGCTGAACCTGCGGCGCACGCTGGACTTCTGTTGCACAGTTTGCGGGATGTACGCCGGATCGATGGGACGGGCCTCGTCATCGAACAGTGCGCGGAGCCGGTCTCCGATGTCACCCATGGATATTCACCCCGAGACGGACGCGGAGTCGCTCCATCGCCCGCCGATGGTGGGTCTGCACCGACGATGGGCGCATCTCGAGAAACTCGGCAACCTCGCGGAAGGTCCATTCGTACGCCTCGATAAGCACCACCACCTGCCGCTGACGCGATGACAAACTCTTCAGGGCACCTGATAGATGCGGCTCGAACCAGGGATACCGACCGACCGGTGACACGGACAGAATGTCGGGAACCAGCCGACGCCGCCGCGCCTTGCGCTGCCCGACGCGAAAGAGGTACCCGGCGGGGTTGTCGAGCGTGCTGATCCGATCCCAATGCTTCCACGCGTAGACGAGGACGTCGTTGGTCGCCTCCAAGCCCCTATCGAAGCCGTGACCCGCAGTCAAGGCCATACGCAGCGCAGGCTCGACAGATCGAGCAAACCTCACGAAAGCGTCCTCCGTACTGTCTTTCAATGCACTCTCACTTCACAAGGGCCTCGACATGACCGGCCGTACGACAGGCTCTTCAAGTTTCTCGTGTCGGGTGTAACGCCACCAGGGCACAGCAGGCCTCTATCTGATGGCGAAAGACTGCTGGTCGGGAGGATGGCCCTGACCTGGTGTCACCGCTATCCGCCTGTACGGATCTGGATCGGACCACAAACTGCGCCCTCGCAATCGGTCGCAAAGGCGATGGTCAGCATCTCAGCGATGTCAGGACTGTCACCGAAAGCTGCTTGGTTTGTGGTGGGGAATCGGGTGAGGCCGGCTGCTTGTGCTGCCTCGATTGTTTCGGCTGCCGCCGCCAGGAACACATCCACACCAAGTATCTGCTTCGTGCGCCCGTCACGCTGCCCGACGCGTACGAAGTACAACTGGTTGCCCAGATCGATCGCCGCCCACTCGCCGATGTCTTGGCCGGGGACCCAGTCATCGGGGTTCTCGCTCCCGTTGTGGCCGTAGACCACCGTCGCCCCGAGCCACACCGAACCGATCACTGTGTCGGGCGGCAGGTCCTCCTCGATGTACGAGTAGGCGAGGAGTTCGCGCTCACCCAGGAACCTCAATAACCCGGGGCCGGTCGCATGAACATCGACGCTGACTCGGTAAAAGTCGTCGTCGAGCCACTCAGAAAACGCTGGGGCTATGCCGCTGAAACTCGGACCTGCTTGTGGCACGATCGTCACCCGTCCTTCGAAGCCCTGATCCGTCAGCGCACCCTCCAGAAGCGGTATCGCCTCCAGGAGCTCCGCCTCGGTCGGTGCCGCCTCATCCGACCGGCGCTCTCGGATCACACCGGCAGTGGGACTTGGGGGATTTCCGAAGCTCACGACATCGGGATCCTCGATGTCCTCCACTGCCAAACGCACGAGATCTCCGACCTCCAAGTCAACCGCCCGAAATGCAGCCAAATCGGAGTCTCCAGGCTCATCGTCGGTGCTGACTACCGAAGATGGGGTGGTGGTCGTCGTGTCAACCGGAAGCGTTGTCGTGGTGACGGCAGCGGCGGGGCTTGTGCTGCCTGCTCCCGTCGGGGCCCCACAGGCCGCCACGACCATCGCTACAGCTAAGAGTGTCGCTCCAACCATTCTCATTCTGAGGGTCCTTTCGGCTGGTAGAAGCTTTCGCACGAGCGGTCATCACGGCTGGATCTCATAGAGGAGGATTATCTGTTCGGCGATTTCGAG
Organism: Acidobacteriota bacterium; assembly: GCA_022573225.1. Classification (GTDB taxonomy): domain Bacteria; phylum Actinomycetota; class Acidimicrobiia; order Spongiisociales; family ZC4RG35; genus JACZUI01. The sequence continues at coordinate 1,280 of JACZUI010000067.1, read as the reverse complement.
CAGGTCCTCAGAAGTCACTGACAGTTCGCCGCCGAGTTGCGTGGCGTGGGCGCTGACGCCGACCTGTCGATCCCCGATGATGAGCATCGTGTAGATGAAACCCGGGCTCCACTTGGTGTCTCTGATGCCGGGTCGCGGGTATGACGCCCCTTCGATGACGAGCAGCTGGGTGTTGATTGACAGAAGCTCCTGGTTACTCATCTTCAGCCACGCCAATCGCAATTCGAGGTCACGTTCATCGCCGGGGAACTCCTCTCGCTCTGCTGACAGGATCTTGTAGTCGGCGAGAGCGGGGACCTGATGGAGCACGTCCACAAACTCGCCTCCTCCAACCACGGCGTCGAGGGGAACCGGTACCCGGTCAGAGAACCACGGCCACTCGTTCGGCCTCATACCCTCGACTCGTTCCAGGCTTGGAGACACGAAGGCCCCGGTCACAGGCGTCGTCTCGGCCGGAGCGGTGGCGCCACCCAGCCAACCCGGTAGTGGAAACGCTGATGCTGGGACGAGGTCGTGACAGGCAACGTGCAGGTTCATCCAGATGATCCCCGGAACCTGATCAGCGTTCGGCCGATCCACCATCCCCAGATCGGCCAAGAACCGTTCCGTGAGACCAGCATTGACCTCCGGATCCCACGCCCCGAGATCGCAGGCTTCTGACGCGAGAGCAGCCCATGTCGGTGGATCGACATCAACCCAACCGTTCTGATTGACGGCGTTGGCGTAGATCGCATCAACCTGGCCAGCAGTAAGGACGGGGCTGACCGTCCCGCTCGTCGTTATGGTGTCGACGGTCTCGGCGGTCGTGCATGCCGATACAACGAGCGTGAGCAGAAGGGGCAGCGCCAAAAGAGTTGTTCGGCGCATCAGGGTTGACCGACCCGGGTGAGCAGGCTGTGGAGACTCACGACGCTCTCACCGATCTGCCACTCCAGCCAGGCCTGCCCATCGGTGTCAGCGGCGAGGACGTAGAACTCGACCGTGCCGGCGAGGATGTCGATCGTGTCGCCGTACCGGCCGTTGAGCAGATAGATGCCCGCAGCCCCCGCTTCTGGGCTGACGATCACCTCTTGAACCCTGGAGCGGATGGCTTCAAGTTCGGCCAGCGACCGATCGGCCAGACTGACGCAAAGCGGCCCGCCGTAGATGTTGCGAATCGCTTGCTCGTGTTCTTCGAGCTTGCCGGTGAAGGTGAACACCTTGACCGAGTACGCAGCGGCGTCAGCCGGGAGGCGGTACGACCAGTTCCCCATGAACTCAGGTTGGGCCTGGGCATACCC
>JACZUI010000040.1 GCA_022573225.1 Acidobacteriota bacterium | reverse complement strand
AAACGTCTCCTCATCTTGTTCTCCTTCTGTTCGCTTCTCTCCGCTCCCTCTCCCTCTCAATGCCTGAGAAGTCATTTCTGACCCCACACCACCCGACCACTCGCCGTGTTCTGCTCAGAACGTACGGAGTGGATGTTGCAAAACGGTTGCAACGGTTGGAGGCCGGTTGCCGTTGGCCAAAACGGCACCAAGTACCAGCAGGCTCTCCGAAATGCAGAATTGCCAACTCGCGTCGAGGGATAGGATCGAAGCATTGAAGTAAGCCCAAGATCGGTAGGAGGCCGTTGTGAAGCGAATCGAGATCGCCAAATGGAGTGAGGTTCCGGATCGGAAGCCGGTTGGTGCCCTCGTCGGGAACATCGACCTCGTCATCGTCCGGTGGGACGACAACCACTCGGTGCTGTACGGCCGGTGTCTGCACCGGGGGGCGATGCTCGCCGACGGCCATATCTCCGGGATCGATCTCATCTGCAGCCTCCACGGGTGGGACTACGTGTACATGACCGGAGTGAGCAGCTACACCAACGAAGAGAAACTCAACAAGTTCTCGTCATGGGTCGATGGCGATTCGCTCTACGTAGACGAAGAGGAGATCCTCCAGTGGGAGGAGTCTCACCCGCAGCCGTACGACCGTTCGGCCTATCAGGGTGCATGGCAGGACCCGCACGGCACACCCGAGGAGCCACTCCAGGGCCTCATCCGCACGCTTGCAAATGAAGGACTCGACTACCTGGGGCACCACGGCCCCGTCGGATCAATGGGCGTTCCCCGCGATCAGCTTCCCGGTTGGGACGACATCCAGTTCGTCACAGCGCAGCTTGCGCGACTTCCCCAGCTCGACGATGTTCACGTTTCAACCGAGGTCGTGATCGGTCCCAACGCGGACCGTCCCCTAGTTCTGGACATTCCCCTCTTCGTGTCGGATATGAGCTTTGGCTCCCTCTCCTTCGAGGCCAAGGTCGCATTGTCGAAAGGAGCCGAACTGGCGGGAACGGGGATCGCTTCTGGAGAAGGTGGAATGCTGCCTGAGGAGCAGGAAGCCAACTCGCGATACTTCTACGAATACGCCTCGGGCAAGTTCGGGTTCAGCTTCGACAAGGTCGCCAAGACCCAGGCGTTCCACTTCAAGCTCGGCCAGGGCGCCAAGACGGGCACAGGTGGACACCTCCCGGGAAACAAGGTGACCGTGCAGATTGCCGCAGTCAGAGGGCTCGAGCCGGGGAAGGACGCGATCTCACCGAGCAGGTTCGAGGACTTCGAGAACGAGGACGACTTCCGCCGGTTTGCCGACCAGATCCGCCAGAAGACGGGCGGAATCCCGATTGGTGTGAAGATGTCGGCGCAGCACATCGAGGACGACATCGACGCCGCTCTCAGGATCGGGGTCGACTACATCATCCTTGACGGGCGTGGCGGCGGCACGGGTGCAGCACCGGTGCTGTTTCGAGACAACATCTCGGTTCCCACAATCCCTGCGCTGGCGAGAGCTCGCCGACACCTCGAAGCCCGCGGGCGTGGTGACGTCACGCTCATAGTCACCGGGGGGCTCCGCACCCACGCCGACTTCGCCAAAGCGATGGCACTCGGCGCGGACGCCGTAGCTGTCGCCAACTCGGCGATGCAGGCAATAGGTTGTTTGGGCATGCGGGCTTGTGCCACCAACAACTGCCCGGTCGGGATCGCCACCCAGCGCGAGGATCTTCGGGCGCGTCTGCCGGTGGATGAAGCTGCCGAGAGGCTCCACCGGTTCTTCGCTGCAACCACGGAACTCATGTCTGTCCTGGCGAGGGCGTGCGGACACACCCGCCTCGATGAATTCTGCGTCGATGACCTCACCACCTTCGATCGAGAGATGACCGCCCTCACCGGTATCGCATACGGAGGAGTCACTTAGGAGTCTGCTGAGACGTGGCCGTGCGACCACGAGGCAGATACGGCTGGCCGAGCGGCCGGTCGGAGGGACGCCACGTTCGTTAACTGGAGCAGCGCAACGTCCAGGGAACGGCCGCCCTGAAGCTCACCGACCAAGATGGGCGAGCCGGAGGAGTTGGCAGTTGCTCACCCTCCATCGGTCAGCCTGCCAACCCATATGACGGCAGGTGGATCCTCCTCGAACTCTTCGACCGGCGCATCCTCGAACTCTTCTTCGGGCCCGTCCACGACTTGGAATGAATCGAAGGAGGACCAATGCAGGATCACGGCCTCGTCGCCCACGACCACACCGCTAGGAGAATACGGGAAATCGGAAGATCCGAAGGTCTCCTCGAGAACCAGGCTGGTCCAACGTTGCCCATCCGGCGAGAAGAACAACACCGACGTCAGCTGAGGTTCTCCGGACTCGGGACCCTCAAAGCCCGCTTCTTCGAACGCCTTTTCCTGGGCTTCCCCAAACTCTTCAAAGGTGAAGGTGGTCAGCGTTTCTCCAGTGTCAGGGTGGACAACCGTGATTGAGCCATCCTCGTCGTCGATGATCAATGTGTCTTCGTCCTCGACGCTGGCCTCAAACAAGACAGTCCCGGTAGCTTGGTCGACGACAACCACTCGGCCGGTCTCGAGTTCGAAAGTGAGCGTGAGGCCATCTCTCTCAATGGTGACCGGAGGCAACGCCTGTCGAGGTGGCTCCAGTTCGGCCAACAGCACGATCCCGAGCGGACCTGCCGCGATTTCGATCACGACGATGTGGAACTGATCGGTGTGATCTAAGGATGGGCTCGCCGGCAGTGGTTCCCAGGTGTCGCCATCGGCGGAGGTCCACAACCTGATGCCGTCCTCGGTACCAACCGCGGTCACGACCTTGTCATCCCACTGAGCCAATTCGCGGCCGGGGGGGAGATAGGCATCACTGATGAAGTCAGGACTCGACTCCTTCCAGGATGCCCCGTCGGGGGACCACCAAAAGCGGTCACCGCCGTCGTCGGCTCCTTCTACGAAGCCACTCGTCACGTAACCGGTACCGGTGGGAAGGATCTCGCGAACGTAGGCACCGGGCCCGAAGGGGTCTGCGACCAGATTCCAGGTGGACCCATCCGCCGAGGTCCACACCACAAACCTATGCTCGTCGACTCCCTGCCGGTTCATGCTGCCCTGAATCACAAAGCCAGTTGGGCCGTTCACCACCGACTCTGGGCCGGCTGATTCCCAACCATCCAGCTCCGGGTATTCCAGATCGAGCTCTTGCTGACTCCAGGTGAAGCCGTCCGCCGAGGTCCACATCTTGTTCACCTCTTCGAAGTCGGAATCACTCCCGATGGCGAAATATCCGGAAGTTCCGGCGGTGATCTCGGACAGGTGGGGATCTTCAGCCGCGCCTTCGAGCACGAGATCCCTCTCGGTCCAGTCGATGCCATCCTCGGAGAACCATGCCCGGGCACCATGGGCAAAGCGGTAGGCGATGAATCCGTGGTCGGTGGCTAGTAGTTGGTCGAAGAATGTCTCGCCGGACAGACCGGCTTCGGTCCACTCCAGAACGACAGCGGTGTCCTCTGTCGGCGGCTCTGGGGTACTGACCACACCGGTGGTCGGGGTGCTCACGACCTGGTCTGTTGGAACCGTCGACCCGGTCGTGTCGGTGATGACCTCACCGCTGGTGCACGCGGAGACGGCCAGAGTGAAGGCCATCAACACTGCAATGCTTCCATAACGAAGTGGCCGTGGATGCTGGAGCCGACCTCGGCAATGCCAGGGGCTCCAGACGCTGAGATTGTTGCGTTTGATCTGGGGTGTGCGTGCCATAGACCCAGAGTCGCTCGGCATCGAGAAACCCGATATCGGGGACTTCCCCGATGCCTTCAGCCCTATCGGGGTAAACCCCGATTGACCACTCCACGTGTCCCAACAGAATGTCGAGATGGCCAGGCGGCGTTCTCTCGCGTATCGTGGACTCATGACCGTGGATGAGGGGACTCGCGTCCCGCCGGTCAATCAAACGCTCACCCGTGTTGTCCTCTTGATGCGTCTTCTCGGATGGGCCTGGCTGATCGCCCTGGTGGCTGTGACGGCGGTCGGAGATTCCGAGGCCAATAGTGCCGTACTGGCGGCCGTAGCTCTGATCGCCACAGCAGGAGCCGGCGTCATGTTGCTCGCGGTCAAAAGAGGTTTCCTGGGAGACATCTGGTACGTAGTGTTCGACGGCGCCATCTCCCTGTTCTTGGTTTCGGCGGGCTGGCTTGCCGGCGCCAGTGACTTTGTCGCCGGCGGCTATCCGATGTCATGGCTGTTCCTGGTGGCCTACGCCACCAACCTGCGCTGGACGGTGTTAGCGGCACTGGTTGCCACTGGTGTCTTTGCGATTCTGCACGCCTTGATGGGCCTGGAGATGGTGAGAACTGTTGGAAGCGTCCAATTCGTGGTCGTTGCCCTCGTCGCGGGATGGGCGTTCGACTCGCTCCGGCAGCACGAGGCACTTCGCCTCCAAGCCGAGGCTGAGCGGGCCGAGGCCGAAGAGCTTCTGGCCGCCGAGAAGGCGAAAGCCACCCGTCTCCATGAGAGAACGGAGATAGCCCGACAACTCCACGACTCGGTCCTACAGACGCTGAAGCTCATCTCCTCGTCGGCCGGCGACGCCGGAGAGGTTCGGTATCTGGCACGGGTCCAGGAACGTGACCTGCGCAAGACCATCAACGAGTACCAGTCTCCGTATCGAGACAGCTTTCGGGCTCGTCTCCTGGACGCCAGGGCCTCGGTTGAGGACCGATACCGGGTTGAGATCGAACAGGTCATCAGGGACGACGCGGAAATGACAGCCGGGCTCCAGACTCTGATCGAAGCAGCGACGGAGGCGATGGCGAACGCGGCCCGACATTCGGGCTCATCCACCATCGACCTATATGCCGACGTGCGCCCCGATGGAATCCAGATCAACGTGCTTGACCGCGGACGTGGCTTCGATCCCGAAACCATTGGGGAAGGCGGGATGGCGCACTCAATAGTCGACCGTGTTGCCGAGGCAGGCGGAACAGCGGACATAAAGACCGCCCCGGGCCGGGGGACCGATGTGTCGCTCTTCCTTCCCATTCCATGAGCAAGCCGGATCGCCCCCGGGTGTTTCTCGTCGAGGACCATCCGCTGATGCTCTTCGGGATCGAGAAGTACCTCGAAGACCGATACGAGCTGGTGGGCTCGGCCAGCGAGGTCAAGCCGGCGATCGAGCTCGTCCTCGAGCGGAAACCCGATTTGGTGCTACTCGATGTCCGAATACCTGGCGGAGGTGGGGCCGCCGTGATCGACGCGGTGAAAAAACGGGAGTCTGACATCAAATTTCTCGCCTTCACCGTGTCCACCAACGCAGATGATGTGAAGCGTCTGTTCCAGGCCGGTGTCGACGGCTACGTAGTGAAAACGACAGACGGATTCAAGCTCGTCGAGCAGATCGATCAGGTACTTGCCGGTGGGCGCCCGGTATCGCGCTACGTCGCCAACTACCTGCTCCAGATCGATGACGTGGCGTCGGCGAACTCAGAGCTCGAGTCGCTCACCCAGAAGGAACGCGAGGTGATGACTCTCATCGCCCGCGGTTTCAAGTATCGGGAGGCAGCAGAGGAGCTCGAAATGAGCATCAAGACTCTGGAAACTCACATGAAGCACATCTTCGACAAACTTGGGGTGGTCAGCCGCCATGAGCTCACTCGCCTCGCCTTCGAGACCGGATTCGTTGAACCCGGCAAGACCGACTGACTCCTATCGGGGCAAACCCCGATATCGATATTCGGTCGCCACCCACAGCATTAGGGACAGACATCAATACGGGAGAAACCATGACTGCGACCAAACGGCTACCCGCACCGACCACCAAGACATCCAGGTCCCACTCCTCCGTGCGCCGGGTGCTCGTCGTTTTGGCTTCGGCCGTAGTCGGGTTTCTGATCTACGGAGTTGCTGTGGACAGTTTCTCGGTGACCTACTACGCGCTGATAACCGTCATCCTCGCCGGTGTTGTCGCGTTGCTTCACCGGTCCGTTGGTTTCACAGCGGCCGTGCTCTGGGGTCTGACGTGTGTTGCGATCGGCAACATCGCAGGTGGTGTCCTGCTGGTCAACGGCTCACCGTTGTATGAACTGCCCGTACTTGGCTCGATCAGATACGACAAGGTCTTCCATGCGATCGCCACAGGTGTGGTGGCCTGGGCATTCCTGGAGGCGCTGGGGAATTGGGGCCTTCGGCGCACGCCCATCCTTGGGTTCAGTGCGGCGATGATGGCGATCGGCGCAGGCGCCCTGGTCGAGGTCGTTGAGTATTTCGGCTCACTCCTCATCGAGAACGACAGCGTCGGCGGCTACACCAACAACATGCAGGACCTGATTGTCAACACGGTGGGAGCGGCGGTCGGCGCATCGTGGGCGTACCGCTCCCAGGAATACCGCCTTGCCTTCGGTACCGGCTTCGTGGAATCCGGCCACACCGACTAACTCCCATCAGGGCAAACCCCGATATCCATATTCGTTCCCCTCCCGCAGCATTGGACAGACGTATATGGGAGAAAACATGACTGCGATCAAACGTTTGCCCCGATGGTCGAAGATCGTGATCGGATTGATCGCTTTGTTCGGTCTCCTCTTCCATGTAGGAGGCGGCTTCGTGTTTGCGGACATGATCCGGGACGATGCCCTCATACCGCAACCACCGACGCCGGACTATGGCGTATATGTGGTAACGGTCGATGCAGACACCATCACGATCACCTCGGAGAAGGAGCGACAGGACACCACGCATCCAGGCCTTGCCGGTCTGGCCTGGAATGGCGGATACGGCCGTCTCGGTGAGATCCTTTCCAGCGATGGCCTGACGGTCACCAGGTCGTTCCAGCTCGTGTCGGGAACCATGCCCGACACCTGCTCTGTTCCACTCGCCGAGTGCGACCCTGTCGACATCGAGGGGTACACCTACCAGACCGGCCCGAAGGATGTCGGCCTGGCTTCCGCCGAAGTGAGCTACCAAAGTTCGCTCGGCACGATGGGCGCCTGGCAAGTCGACTCGGGCGACGGTTCGGTCTGGGCCATTCACGCCCATGGCTGGCGAGCGGCCCGTCGCGAGACCGTGCGCAGTCTTCCGACCTATCACGAGGCAGGCATCACCTCCTTGGTGATCGACTACCGCAACGACCCGGCCGCCCCCGACGACCCCAGCGGGTTCTACCGATTCGGAAGAACCGAGTGGGAGGACATTGAGGGAGCGGTTCGGTTCGCTCTCGACAACGGGGCCGAGGAGATCATCCTCGTCGGGTACAGCACGGGAGCAGCCGCACACATGGCGTTCCTCGAGCAATCGGCCCTGGCCGACCGCGTGACCGCCGTCGTGTTCGACTCGCCCAACATCGACATGGGTGAGACAGTGCGAGTCGCCGCGGCGGACAGGACCATCCCGGGCACATCACTACCTATCCCAGGTTCGCTGACCTTCTCCGCCATGCTCATCGCCGATCTCCGTTGGGACATTGGCTGGGACGAGATCAACTACGCCGACCGTGCAGCCGAGATCATTGGGGTCCCGACCCTGGTCTTCCACGGTCTCGCCGACGAGATAGTGCCAGTCGATGTGTCCAGACGTCTCCAGGCTCAGGCACCCGACCTGGTCCTACTAATCGAAACCCCGGAGGCCGGCCATGTGAAGAGCTGGAACATCGACCCTGACAACTACAAGGCGACCCTCGGTGAGTTCCTCGCCGGAGCGACATCTTGAGTCGTCGAACCGATGCGGCCGCTTCTGCTGCGAGAATCTCGGACATCAGCTACCTGGCCACGGTACGACGCCTCGCGGCGGAGACGCCGGATGATCGCAACCGTGTGGCCGACCTACTGCGGGTGGTGTCGATCCTCGTGGTGGTCTTCGGCCACTGGCTCATGGCGGCGGTCACCTTCACCGACGGCGAGCTGGTGCCAGGGCACCTTTTGATCCTGGCCGACTGGACTCACCCGCTGACCTGGCTCTTCCAGGTAATGCCCATCTTCTTTCTCGTAGGCGGCTACTCCAACGCGCTCTCGTGGAGATCGGCGCGTCGTAGGAACGAATCATATGGGACATGGCTCCGGGCTCGTCTCCGACGCCTGATCCTTCCGGTGGTCCCGCTCCTGGTGGTGTGGGGTGTCGGGGGGTGGCTGGCGATAGGAGCCGGCCTGGACTGGAGGATGTTGCAACTCGCCTCACAGGTGGCGCTGGTGCCCACTTGGTTCCTTGCCGCCTACCTGCTCATCGTCACCCTGGCGCCGGCTGCGCTGGCCATCTGGGAACGATTCGGCTGGTGGTCGATAATCGGCGGGACCGCACTCGCCGGGCTCGCCGACGTACTGTCGATCGGTGGCGGAATCGTCCCGATTGGATTTCTCAACTACATATTCGTGTGGGCCACGGTGCACCAACTGGGCTTTGCCTGGCTCGACGGCAAGCTCAAGGGCACGACCCGCCGCCTGGGTTTAGGCGCCCTTGGCTTCGCAGGCACACTCGCCTTGGTGTGGCTGGGGCCGTACCCGGTGGCGATGGTGGGCCTGGACACGGCGCAAATCACCAACTCCTTTCCGCCCCGTGTCACTCTGATCTTTCTCGGGATGTTCCAGGCGGGGCTGGTCCTCGCCCTCGAGCCCGTCTTGAACCGATTGGTGCAACGCTCCAGGCCCTGGATCTTCGTGGTCGGAGTCAGCGCTCAGATCATGACCCTGTACCTGTGGCATCTGACGGCGATGATCATGGCAGTCGGAATCGGGATGGCCCTTGGTGGGATCGGATTCGGGATCGAGCCCTTGTCCCTGGAGTGGTGGGTGACCCGCCCGGTCTGGTTTGCGGTCTTGTCCCTGTTGACTCTCGCACTGATCGCCCTATTCGGTCGTTTCGAAAGGCCCAGCCGTGACATCCGGCCGGCACCACCCTGGTGGCAGCCGGTTACCGCGGTGATTCTGGTGTGCACCGGACTCGGGTTCCTGGCGGCGATCGGCATCGCAGACGAAGACGGGCTGAACGGTCTCGTACTCAGTCTGCCGTTGATCGGAGTGGTGCTGGGCGGAATCTCGAAACCTGTGTGGGCATGGAGGCCAGGACGTCAGGCCACCTGACTTGGCGCGATAGGAGGTCGCTGTACTGGAAAGAGTCCTCAGAAGGCACTCATCGAAAAGCGCAAGTCGTTCTAGGCGAGGCCTGCCCGAGACCATCGAACTCAGCCTCGCTTCTGATGCCGCTGCCCGCCTCTTACTACGAGGTCCGCCCCAGCTCTCGATTAACAGGCGAGATTCGTGCTCGCGATCTCGTCAAGGCGACCCTGGCGACATGAACCCGACCACAAGCTGTTGCGGGTGGCCGAACCCCCGCTCAAAGCCGATATCGCGCGGTTTGACGACCAGGTGAGGGGTCGAGCCACGGGTGGGGCAATGCCCAGACCTCGTGGCATGTCGCCCTGCGATCTGTGGAACTTGCGACTGTGGCGCCGCCAGCGATTGACGACAACCCGTCAGGGGGCCGCGGGGTCGTGAGGTGCGTTCGGGCTAGGCGGTGCCTTGGCTAGGGCACGACGGCAGGACGTTGTCCTTCCCCGATTATCCGCTTCGCCACCGCAGTTGGGATGCCTGCCCGATTGGCGATGTCGTCGATGCTGAGCCTTGCGATGTCCGCAGCCTTGGAGAGGAGTGTTGGGGTTGGTTGCGGTCGCAGCTCGTTTCCCGGTTCGACTGTTCGCCATCCATAGGCGCTGCGCTGTTTCATTGCCCTGGCGTACTTCTCGTCATCGATCACATCAAGGTCGCGGGCTCGTCTTATGAGGGCTGCCATGGAGACGCCCCATCTTGCTTTGAGGGCTAGGTAGGACTTCCAGTCCAGGTCTCTGGGTATCTCGGGCCTGATCGCTTCCTTTGGTGCGAGGAAGGCGCCGGCGAATCGATGTGCCTGTGATTCAACGGTTCTTGTGCCGTTATGTGCGGGTGGTTTTAGGCGGCTTCGACGCCATTAGAGGTGAAGGGCGGGGTTTGTTCTGAGGGGCGGCGTGTAGATTCGACGGGATGGGTGGCGAGCCGACAGGCGAGCAGCGTCGTGGTGTAGATGAAGGTGAGTATTGGCGTCAACTCCTCTCCGGTGAGGACAAGGGTCTCGACCTGCTCAGTCGAGTGTTCCGGTCGATTCCGTCAGCGCCACGATGCAAACTTTGTCAAGCACCGTTCAAGGGTCCGGTTGCACCGCTCTTCAGACTGCTCGGGTTTCGACGCTGGGCGCTGAACCAGCAGTTATGTCGATGGTGTGTCACCGACCTCGACAAACACAAAGGTGGAGCCGAGATCCCTGTTTCGCTTCTGTTCGCAGATGTCCGTGGTTCGACAACCCTGGCCGAACAGATGACACCTTCCGATTACACAGCGTCACTCGAACGGTTCTACACGACAGTCTTTCAGGCTGTGGACTCCGAATCCGGGGTAATCGATCACATCGTCGGTGACGGCGTGATGGCGATGTGGATACCCGGTTTCGTTGGACGGTCCCACCCAGAGCGGGCAGTTGCGGCAGGAAAGAAGCTTGCCCGCAATCTTTTCGCTGCTCCTGATCTAGGGGACTCTTTCCCCGCAGGAGTGGGAGTCCACACTGGCATCGCATATGTCGGAGTAGTCGGACAACCAGGGTCGCACGATTTCACTGTTCTCGGGGACGCACCCAACACCACTGCCCGTCTCGGATCGGCTGCGTCAGGCGGTGAACTAGCAATGAGCGATGACATCGTTTCCGCTGCACACATCGACACTACGAACCTCGAAAAACGACTCCTCGACTTGAAGGGAAAAGCCGAAGAGTTCCCTGCCTGGATAGAAACAGTGCAACCCCAAGAAGAGTCGCATCCCGACCGTACATAAGTGCCGTTATGTGCGGATCAAGTTGGCAGGAAAATCTGATGTGCGAGGGGACCTGCCCCCGTCAAAGTGGCCCTACCCACTGGTGCTTTCCGAATTGTTCCCGGTGAGATTGGCCCGGTTCAGGCCCCGTCGTCGGCTTCACTGGCAGGCTCCTGAGGCGAGGCAGCCGAGGTCGCCTCATCGCGGCTGGTCTCCCAACGCTCCTTGGCGACAGCGACCCCTCGATCGATTACCTCACCTAGCTCTATGGCGGCTCGCTTCGCCGACTCCAACGAACTGAGTCGAGTGTCCCTTGTGGCGTCCCAGGCAGCGTGCAATGCCTCCGTAGTCCGGTCGAGGGCCCCTTCCGCATCTCGGAACCATTCACGACGGCCCGGCTCCGGGGTTTTGTCTGTGTGATCTTGGGTGGAATCGGTCATTCTTCTCCTACAGTGGCTTCGCCTTGCTCTGGCGACCGGGACGGAACCTACACGCTTCTAGGCCGCACATAAGTACCGGTATGTGCGGCGTGGTAGCGAAGGAGCCCTTTGATTGGCCGCTTCATTCGACGTCGATGTGAAGTGTCACACGCGCGATATCACCTGGAGCTAGATCCTCTTGCTCTCGGACAGCTCTCTTGACTGGCAGCACAAACGATCCCGAACCTTTGTCGGGGAACACTGAGGTTTGCCATCGACTTTCGCTGATGACCGCATTCACATTGACTGAACCGAAGCCAGCGCGTTCTGGAACTCGGTCCCTGACTTCTTCAGCGTCTTCCGCGAGGAGAGTTATGAACACCCAAGGTGCTTCGCCTCGGTACTCCCAGAGAATCCCGGTGAACTGAACGACCAACTCACTCACGCCATAACGCTAGGAGAAACAGGGCGAACCAGTTCTCTGATCCTGGCCACTTCGCGGCTTAGGCGACACCAGCGACAGCGGCTATCTTCCGCGGTCTGCGACCAAGGAAGGGTTTCACTTCATGGCCGAAGCGCCAACGTCGATTCAGTCAACTCCACATCGTCGAAGCCGGGTCAACTGGCGAGTCGGGATCGTTGGTTTTGTCATCGACACCGTGCTCATTGGGCTCGTGCTCGGGTTCATGCCCGGCATCCGCACCGACTTCGAGCTGACGCTCACCTCGATCACCGTCCTTTCGGTCATTTACGGGCTGCTCAACGCGTTCGTCCGGCCGGCGCTCGACCTACTGCTGATGCCGTTTATCGTGCAGACCTACGGGCTTGTCATAGTGCTTGTAGACGCGGTGATCTTTGGCCTGCTGTTGCTGTTCTCGAGTTCTCTCAACGCCGACTCCATCTGGCAGATTCTCGTCGGCGGCTTTGTGCTTGGTCTGTTACGACTGACGTCGATAGGTTTCCTCGGGCTAACGCCGCCGGTCGTCCCTGAGGGTGCCGGGGTCCTTCGTGAGCCCACACGGGTGGGCTTTCTGCGATTCAGCGCGACGGCGGAGGAACGCCTCCGTTTGCTGCGGGTTCGACAAACCCTCCAGATCCATGGTATCGATGCGTTCTTCGACGGCGACGGCGCCATCGCTCGGTTCCGACGACGTCTTCAGACCAGGCTGTGGCGCCCAGAAGTCCCGTTGACCCGCGTGCCGCCGCCCGTTCGATTTCGACTCCTGCTCCAGGACCTTGGTCCAACCTACGTCAAGATCGGTCAGATCATCTCGAGCCGAGCCCAAACCCTGCCAGTGGAATGGGAGGAGGAACTCGAGAAACTCCAGAGCGACGTTCCCTTCTTCCCCTACGAGCAGGCGCGCGACCGCGTGATCGCCGAGCTCGGGGCACCACCCGAGGAGCTGTACGCCGAGTTCGATCAAAAGCCGCTGGCCGCAGCCTCCCTCGCCCAGGTGCATCGCGCCACATTGCACGACGGCCGCGATGTTGCGGTGAAGATCCAGCGCCCGGACATTCATGCGCAGTTGCGATCCGATGTCCGCATCCTGGTCCGCATGTCCCAGGCTATGGAGCGACGGGCCCGCTGGGCGGAGGACATGGACCTGGCCGGCATCGTGTTCGAGTTCGGTACCACCCTGCTCCGGGAATTGGATTACAAGATCGAGGCCTACAACGCCCGCCGACTCAGCAGGGTGCTGGACCCCATCGAAGGTATCCGAGTCCCGGGCGTGATCTACGAGCTGTCGTCTTCGGGAGTGCTCACCCTCGAGTTCATCCACGGCGTGAAGTCGACCAACGCTGCAGCCATCGACGCCGCTGGGCTCGACCGGGAGCAGCTGGCCGACCGCGTGGTGCAAGGGGCGGTGAAGATGCTGATGATCGACGGTTTCTTCCACGGCGACCCCCATCCCGGCAACGTGTTCGTCGATCTGGACAACGGCGACGTGGTCATGCTCGACACCGGTATGGTCGGCGAGTTGACCTTTCAGCAACGGATCAAGCTGGGGAGTCTGCTGCTCACCGTGCGCAACGGCGACGTGATCGGCCTCGCCCAGACGCTGAAATCGCTGTCGACGCCATATCGGGAAACCGATGACGACCGGTATTACCGGAACTTCGAGCGCACCCTGACCCCCTACCTCGATCCACCCCCAGGACAGAAGGTCGAGGTTGTGGGCAAGGTGTTGCCGCTGGGACTCGACGTCCTGACGGACGCCGGCTACCGATTCGATTCTCACCTCACCCTGGCCATGAAAGCAATGGCCCAGGCCGAGGCGATCACCGCCGCCCTGGTGCCGAGCTGGACGGGCACCGAGTTCATGTACCGGGCGTTCGATGCCCTGAAGCAGCAAGTTCCAGGCGCGCTCACGTCAGATGTAGTCAAGGACGCCGTCGTGCGACAAGCCAGCTATATAGCCCGGGAAGCCATCGAACAGATCCCATCGCTCAAAGACGGAGCGCTCAAGTGGTTGACGAACCTCAAAAAGGGCGGGTTCAAAGTCGAGCTCGATACGAGCGATCTCGACCGGCACGTCCATGCCCTGCGCGGGATCGCAATGATGTTCACGCTCGGCATCCTCGTGGTCGGCCTGGTCATCGGATCTGCGGTTGCCGCCGGGGTCGGTGGCCTCGAAGGCAGCGCACTCGAACCCGTCACCGACCTCGCGGCCAGCATCTTCGCCATCTCCGCTGTGGTTGGTCTCATCGCCGTCATCGTCCTGTCGTGGCGGCTGTGGCGCCTGAGCCGCCCACGCCGTCGCGATTCGCTAGACCGGCTCTGATCCTGGTCGGATTGGATCGTGGATTGAGGCGTGGCGTGAGGATTGACCATGGGTAGCGTGATCATTTTCACTCAAATCGCTCCTCCTGTTCGGATGCGCAATGAGCATTGGCAGCGAAAACTCTCAGAAGATTTCGCTCTAATCACAAGATTTCGTGAGTTCAGTGTTGAGACTGATCCACTCACCGATGACAATTCACGAGCGAAATCAATAGCTACCGGCGAGACGTCAACACCCCAAACATCCAATCATCAAGCATTGTTGGCTCGGCAGCCGGTTCGCGGGTCGTTGGTCAGAAGGGTCGGGTCGTTGTGGGCGGTGGTCCTTCTTGAAGTAAGGGCGGCAAGCTCGGACAATCTCTCGCGGCATTGTCGAGGTGCTCACGGATGTTGTGGACCGGCTCTCGAATCAGGAACTGAACTTCGCCGTCTGAGAATCCAACGGTGATCAAGGAGCCGGTACGAAACCGAATGTCGGCGCTTTGGTATGAAATGAATCGAAGGTCTGTCACGTCATAGGTGGTGACCGTCTGTTGGGCGTGACTTAGAAGTGTGACTACAAGCTGGTCATCTTTGAAGTCCAAGAACCCATCAAGTCCAGTCTTTCCCCAGTCGGCTTCGGGAGGCATTCCACCGCCGTATTTTACTCTGAGCCGAACGTGCGAGGTCACATGCCAATCCTAAGCCGGGGTGGACTCTGGCGGTGTGGACCGTGGATATGGGCGGCTCACATTGACAAGGCGGTGGGGTAAACCCCCTATTGAGAGTTCCTCTCGTTTTTCCGAAGACTGTGGGATGAAGAGCGAACGAAGGAGGCGTCAGTGATCATTGCTTCGTTCTCTTGCCGTCCACTCAGGGATTAGAGAAGATCGAATCGGAAAGGAGAATCAGATGCAGAACAAGATCATGCTCCTGAGCGAACCTCGATCAACGAACCGGGATGCCATTCGATTGACCAACCTAAGGATTCGCGAATAGGGGTAAACTTCGATAGTTACTGGCGGCCGGCACCAGGACCAACCTCACCAGCTGAACTCCCGGAGGACCCGAAAACCGGGCTCGGGGTCGACTTCGAGGATCTCGCGTACACGGGCGAGCTTGGGAAGTATCTGGCTTGGTTCATTCCTGGGAATCGGGACACCTGGGTGATCATCGTCCACGGCAACTCGATGAGCCGCCTCGATGGTCTGCGGATGCTCTCCATAACGGAGGCAAGCGCCTACCTGTCCCTCGTGATTACGTATCGCAACGATCCAGGTCAGCCTGTGGCAAGTGGTCGCTTGACAGGACTGTCCTCTGGCGAACTGTGAAGGGCCGGGCCCGGAAACTGCTCAAATTCCTCTGAATGCAAGATCCTTGGGGGCGCTGCCGGCATTGTTGGTTATCACCGGCCGCTCAACCATCCGTGACGTGGAAGATCAAAGCTGGATAGTCTCCGGCCAGAGTTGCAGCCGTGGCGTCGTCGTCAAGAACCATGCAGTTGAGGAGCCAATCGCCGGCGACATCCAAGAAAGTCCAGACCTCGGCTCCTCCTCCGGGATCTGCCACATCGGCGTGGCCGGGCCCCTCCATCTCGAGGTCTGCGATGAAGTCAGCGATCTCGACGATGTCACCGGCAGCGACATCTCCGATGGTGGTGCCGTCGGGGACCTTCCAGATCTCAATGCCGACGCGGGCATCCGACGTGTTGACAAATGCGAATGTCGCATGGTAATCGAGGGTGAACTCGCGCTGTCCTTCGAAGCTGCATCCGGTCCCATCGAAGGTGGCGATCGGGTCATTTTCGGCGCATCCGGCAACCGTGAGTGCCAAAGCGATAATCAATGCGTTCGACAGACGAAATCGCATCGCAATGCGCGTCGAGGCAAGAGTGGTCATCGTCACGACCTCTTGGTTTACCTGCTCGTCTGAATCTAGTCCAGCATCAAAGCCCGGTGGAGGGCGGCGTTGATGCCGCTCCGAGATCGTTTACCAGGTCTGGCTCTGGCGAGCGGTTCTCTGCGAGGGTGCGATATTGAACAGTCGTCGCCCGCTGCGATGTCGAGCACATTCAAGGACGAGGTGATCGATCTGAGGATCGAGTAGACGAGCCCTTGTTGGCATTGACAGGTGCCTTCTCGCCTAACTCGAGAATCGCGCACATAGTCCGTGCCAGCTGTGCCATCGCCATCCCCTTGTCGGGATCGAGATCACCACGTTCCACTTGTCTGAAAGCCTTGTCGAGGCGGGTGTAGACCCTGGTGAGCCGGGCCGTCCGTTTCCGCACGAGGCGTGACCTCGCGTCTTGCGCCTTGCGAAACCCTTGCCCGAAGACGCGTGCCGGATCGTGTGGATAGCAATACCCCGAGGGACCGATGATCGGCGACCGACAGGGAAGACCGTCGTTGCGCCGTCCGGGGCATCGCAACGTTTTGGCAGGGCTTGCCGTCGGTTCATGCTCCACCGGCTGGTCCTGGTTGAGCTGCTCGATCGCGTCGGCGTCGCTCGAGGAGTCGTCTCGTTCCAGGGGAGGGACTGTCTCCGACTTCGTGTCGATCACCTGCTGCGGATTCGTAGTCTCGATACTCGGATGCTGGGTCGACCGTTCCAGGTCAGACGGATGGGTCGACTCATCTTCAGAGATCCGGGATCTCGGGGATCCGGTTCCACCAGACGACGGGGAGGGAAGCTCGGGTTGGGGGTCGGGTACGTGCTGCGGGGTCTCCAAAGCATGAAGCTGAGGCTCGGCTTCATCTCGGATCCGCCCATGTGGCGACGAGTCATCTTCACGAGACTGAACAGACTCGTCGGTTGTCGCCGGTGGCGAGGGCGACGTCACCTCGGGGGCACGGTGCGGTTTGGATGTGTCCTGGCCAAACAGATCGAGCAGGGCACGCAGCGGAAATCGAGACCGGGAGCGGCTGCCGACCCGCTCGATAGCGGGCATACCGCTATACGCGAACGAGATTGTGTCGTCCGCCACGAAATGTAGGTCCTCACCCGCGACGGTGATGGCGAAAGTGTCGCTTCGAATCCTGCGCGCACTGATCGCCTCGAGTGGCCAAGCACCCAATTCTTCCCGCTCGGACACGAGGGCCAGATGATGATCTGCAATCTCGAGGTCCACGGGCAGGCCTGGGCCCTGCTCACTGGGCAATAGCAGCTGTCCCTTGAATCGCATGCGTACCTCCGTCAAGAACGTCGGCATTCTGCGAGTCGATCTTGAACATTCCTCCAGAGGTGAACCGTCAGAAATCACCTCGAGCCCTCGGGCCGCCGGCCCAGTAACCCTGAAAGTGGAGATCAGGGACTTCGCGGAGCCGTGGGCTGGTGCCGGGAGGCCTCTGGGTCCGATCTATTCAGGATTGTTCGCCGTGACGATGACGGACACCGCTAGCTCATCGTGGCGCTCCTCCGGAATGAGGTCGCGCATGAGTTGGATCACCTCACCCGTGAACAACGGGTACAACGCTGCCTGACTGAGACTGAAGGCATTCCTCTCGATGACCTCGACATCTGAGAAACCGACCCTCTTGAGTTTGTGGACGAAGACACGCTCCGACAGGGCTCCAGACACTCAGCCCGCCCAAGCCGACGGATGAGTGAGTATCTCAGTCGGCAGTTCGGACTCATCCACGGTCAGGTCGGCGACGCACAGGCGACCACCTGGAACGAGGATACGCTTGGCTTCTGCGAACACCCGGCTCTTCCTGGCGGCCAGGTTGATCGAGCCGTTGGAAATGACCACATCCACCGAATCGTCGGGCATGGGAACGTCATCCATCTGCCCAAGCAGGAACTCGACGTTGTCGATGCCGGCCTCCACTGCATTCTTCTCGGCGCGCTCGATCATCTCGGGAAGCATGTCGACTCCAATGGCACGACCGGAAGGACCAACCTGTCTCGCTGCGATAAGGACATCAATCCCCGATCCCGACCCAAGGTCGACAACGGTCTCGCCAGGCTGGAGCCCAGCATGCTTCAGCGGGTTGCCCAGCCCGAGAGCCCAGGATTGAGCGCCGTTCGGCAACCCTTCGAGCTGATCCTCGGAGTAGAACACCAACGCCGGACCATCCGGTGACTCAAGGGCGGAGTACGAGTCGGCGACGAGCGCTTCGATCTCGTCACGGAACATCAGATCCTTGCTCACGGCTGCGACTCCTCTAATTCGTCGAGGAGATCTCCCATACGCTTGGCGACATCGTCCGGAACATGAGCTCTGGCCGCATCTTTCATCACATCGCGCAGCTCCTCGGCGAACCGCACTTCGCCACAACACGTCCGGCAGAAGGAGAGATGCTCCTCTACGTTGTCTCTATCGTCGGCTTCGAGGTCGTTCTCGAGAAAGTCCCAGAGCTGGCGAACGGCTTCAGTGCAATCGATCATCGCTCGGCTCCTGCCAGATCCCTGAGGAGGTCGTTCTCGTCGGCATATTCCCACATCTCTTTTTCGAATTTCTCCCGGCCGCGGTGGAGCCAGGACAGGACGGTGTTCCTCGGAACCCCCAGCATCCTCGCCACATCGGCCGTTGATTGGCCTTCCATGTGCACCAGGACCAGGGGAATTCGGTAAATCGGTTGCAGTTGGTCGAGGACGTTCCAGACGTCTTCCTCGGAGAAAGAGTGGAGAAAGTCGATGTGCACCGTTTCTGAATAGGGAAGCGGATCTTCGTCGACGATTCGCCGGTAGAGAGTCTGCTCGGGTGTGTCATCGAGGGGTGATTCGTCAACACGCCGCTTCTCCTTGCGATGCATGTCGCGGGCGCAGTTGATCAGGATCTGACGGAACCAGGCGGGAGCCGCCTGGACGTCCTCCAGGGAGCCGTAAGCCTTGTAGGCACGAATAAGACAATCCTGGACCACGTCTTCGGCGCGATTGCCGGCGACGCGACGCGCCAAGGAGTACAGCCACGGCAACTGCTGTCTGGCTATCACACTGAAAGAGTGATCTGTTTGGTGTGGCATGGGTACCTAGCCCACCCTGTGGGTCAGAGGCTACTTGTTTGGCCAACAACGCCGGCATGAGCATAAGGACGCTGACTACGCGTTTGACATTGCGCGTCTCGCGACAGATGTCGCGGGACGCGCAATGACGTCGGCTCGGTCAGACGACCTCGAGAGACGTCTCGACCGGGACAGGGTTAGCGAGCGTGTCGCGAACTGGTGAGGTGTCCTGAACGTACTGACACAGCTCTTCGAGCTGCTCGCGGGTTGCGTTCGGGCTCTCAACGATCGCTTTGGCGCGAATCTCAGTGAACCCAGCGCGCTGACCCTCGAGACCCAGAAACGAGTGGACATCGATATCGCCTTCGATCTCGTACTTCATGCTCTCGATCTCGATCCCTTGGGCAGCGGCGTTCGCCACGAACCCGACGGAATAGCAGAAGGCGAGTGCCTGAAGGAGGAGTTCGACAGCGTTGGGACCCCGGTTCTCTCCCAGAAGGACCGGTGGTTCATCGCCGGCCAACTCAAACGGTTCCGTCCGTGTTTCGTCCTCGGCCCCTGCATGGGTGAATCCTTGGATCCAACCCTTGCTGTAGGTCCCATCCACCCAGGTGCTTGCCGCTTTGAAGGTGAAGTTGCCCAGGTTGTCGTCGGCCTTGATGGCATCAATCGTGCCGATCAGTTGATCAACGTCGATGCCGTTGGTCTTCTTCGTCTTGGTGGTCATCCTCTTCCTTTCGGACTCGTACTCATTTCTCGAGCGGCCGGCTCATGTGGGTTAGGACGCCTGTCGCCCGGTCGAGATTGCGTCGTTGGAGAAGTTCTCTGTGCTCCGATTAGGGGAGCCGGTCGACCGCCCCTTATCCACGAAGCAGAATCCATCGATGACCCGGCATCGAGACGACTGGACCAAGAAACAATGCCAGCGATCGAGTTCGGGACTTTCATGACCGCACTGGAAGCAAGACATCCCCTAAAGCTCATTGTCCGCGACGGGCAAGTTTCTAGACGCGCCAGACATGGTTCACGAGATCCGCCATCCTGAAGTGCCATTAGATGCGGATCTAGTGTGTCGAAATCGCCCATCCCTATCTATCCCAACTCGAGAAGCTGGCAGAGCAATGGATCAAGTCGGACGACCGAGTCGGAGCCCTCGAGTGCCGCCACTTCTTCTCGGGAGCGGCTGCGTATCGAGAAGGAACCATCGTCGCTTCGCTGACACCCGTCGGCCTCGCCTTCAAAGTGCCCACCGACGTCCGAGAAAAGCTTCTAGACAGCGGAGAGGCGATCCCGCTCCGCTACTTCCCCAGTTCGCCGATCAAGCGGGACTACGTGCTGTTTCCCGATGGGGAGATCGAGCCGGACAATGCGGCTCGGCTCATACTTGGTGACCAGCCACCCAACTGAGGCGGCAGCCGATATGGAGGCTTGCCAGGCACGGCGGCCAACGTGGGATTCGCTCGCCTACATGCTGCGATGTCAACCCTCAGCGACGTGGAGCGTTCCTTCCATGCCGGACCCGGGATGGTGCCCCGATTGGCCGCACCAATCTCGAGGTGCGGATAACCCACCTCGTCTGGCGCTGTTGGCACCGCCTACCGCCCAAGTGCCTGAGATGTCCGTCTGAGGTCTCTAGTCCGGACCGGCGAGCAGCCAAGAGGCGTATGCCTTCGGCCATGACATCTCGGGGCCTTCCTCCCGGTATCTCCGGTCTGCCCCGATCAGCCACTCTGCCAGCTCATCAACGTTCATGTCTGCGTCGAGAACTCGGTTCACATCGCCGATGAGGTCTCCGGCGTACCACTCGGCCCATTGAGGATTCACGCCTCCCGTGGCCTCGTGATGCGCGTTAGCCGTCGTGATCAGATACCCCATCAACTCACTTCGAGCCTCAGTATCGGACACCACCAACACCAAGTTACCGACCTCGGATACCTGTGGCTGCGTTCCTGATGTCGGCCAGTCCCGCTGCGCCGCCCATGAGTGCCGAGAGGTAGCCGCAAACTCAACCATGTCCTCCACATAGCCGCCGTTTCCCAGCTCCGATACCGGCTCTCCCGTCAGTGCAGCTCGTGCGGATCGAAGGCGAGCCCTTCATCCCAGCTGGCCAAGAAGGCCTCATCCCCGATCTGGCGGCGTAGCTCCGCCAACCGCTCCTCGTAGGAGATCCCCGAGACGTTCATGGGTACGCCGGCTGCCGCGCGCTGAGCCGAGGACGATCCGTGTAGGCGAACCGCTTCTCGCCCTTCGGCCAGTGAGCCAAGCCCGTCTAAACACTCGCCAACGGTGGCCAGGTCCTCTGCTTGGAGCGCGTCGGCTATCGCCTCTCGGAGGTAGCCCTCTCCCGCGATCATCTCACCGCTCTGCAGCGCGACGACTCCCTTCAAGGTGACCATCCGGGCCATGCAGCGCACGTCCCCCACTCGCCGAAAGACAGCGAGACACTCATCGGAGAGAGCGACCGTCCGATCCCAATGACCTCTGCGGAGCGCCACGATGGCCTCAAGCGACCGAGCGTGAGCCATCTCCTGCTGACTACCCAGCTCCTCGGCAATCTCAACTGCCTGCTCCGCCCAGGAGGCGGCTCTCGCTAGGTCGCTTCCAAGGCGGAGCAGTTTGGCGGCTTTGAAATAGAAAACGTTGCCGAGCTGGACCTGGTCCCCCGCTTGGGCGAAGCAGCTTCCCGCTTTCTCCAGGCACTCTATGGCCTCCTCGAGTTCCACGAGGACACCTAGCCGCAAGAAGGAGAGGCCTACCCGCCATCGATCTCCGGTGGACTCGAAGTGAACGGCTGCGCTTTCAAGGCTCTGGCGGACCTCGTCAGAGCGGGACCGGTCGTAGACGAGAGCACTCCCGAGGGACAGACGGGTCCGCATCCGCCAGGTCTCGCCTGCGGTCTCGGCTAGCTCTGATGCCTCCTCGGCCAGCCGGATGGCCGTCTGGGTGTCCCAGGGTTCCATCAGCCATGCTCCTGTGAGCATGACCCGGAGTCGTAAAACAGTCGGGGCGCCCGGAAACGCCTCAAGCGTCCGATGCACCCAGGTGATGCCCTCCCGCCGGAGGTCCCCGTAGTCCCAGAAGAGCTCAAGGGCCGCCACAATCCGAAGAGCCGACTCGGCTTCCCCCGTCTCGATGGTCCATTCGAGAGCCCGGCGGAGGTTGAGAAGTTCGACCGTCAGACGATGAAGCCAACTCCCCTGATTGGGACCCCGCAGTTCGCTCTCAGCGAGTTCTGCGAACTGCATCAGGTGAGCGGCATGTCGGCGAGCCAGCTCGCTCCGCTCTTCGAGACGCTCCCAGGCGAACAACCGGATGGATTCGAGGAGCCGATAGCGATAGGACTCTCCGGAGGGAAAGAAGTCGACCAGGGACTTTTCCACCAAACCGGGGAGAAGCTCCAGTACCCGGCCCCGTGCGAGGCGATCATCGCTGCACACTTCCTCGGCCGAAGAGAGGGACAGACTCCCGGCGAATACCGAAAGGCGCCGGAGGAGGAGCCGCTCGTCGGAGCTGAGCAGGTCGTAGCTCCACTCGATGGCTGCCTCCAAGGTCCGGTGACGAGCCTCGGTGCTGGGTGCGGCCAGGATTCGCAGCCTGTCGTCGAGGCGTGCGGCAAGCTGGGCCGGTGTGAACGATCGGAGGCGAGAGGCGGCCAGCTCGAGGGCTAGGGGGAGCCCATCGAGGCTACGGCACAGGGTGATGACATGCGAAGCGTTCTCTTTCGTTACCCGAAATCCGGGCCGAGCGGCCTCCGCCCGGGCTGAGAAGAGCCGCACGGCATCCGATCGAGACAACTCGTCCCCAGAGGCGTCTAAAGCCGGGATGGCAAGCGGCTCCAGGGTCATGACGACCTCGCCCGGCACTCCTAGCGGCTGGCGGCTGGTGGCCAGTACTTTCAGGTGCGGGGTACGTTTGAGGAGCGCCTCCGTTGTAGCGGCCGCAGCCTCGGCCTGGTGCTCACAGTTGTCGAGAACCAGAAGAAGGTTCAAGGACTCGGTGCAGCGAACCAACGCCTCGATCGGAGAGAGATCCGGTACCGACGAACAACCCAGGACGCTCGTCACCTCCGCCGCCACCAACTCAGGATCAGCCAGCGGCGCCAGCTCCACCAGCCACGCTCCGTCCGGGTGCTCGTCGAGGCGAACGGCGGCCGCTTCAAGGGCAAGGCGGGTCTTTCCTACTCCCGCCGGGCCCACCACGGTCACCAGGCGGGAACCCCGTACCAGCTTGTCGAGTTCGGCCAGCTCTGACCCTCGGCCCACAAACGAGGTAGGGAGCCGGGGAAGGTTATGCAACGGCCGGGGCCGGTCAGCCTGATCGACCAGAGCGGCCAGCTCCAGCCGGTCCCTAGCTCCCAGTTTGGTGAGGAGGGATGAGACGTGACTCTCGACGGTGCGGACCGAGATGTAGAGACGATCGGCGATCTCGGCATTCGTCGAGCGTTTCCTGAGGAGGCTCAACACCTCCCGTTCTCGGGGGGTCACATCCTTTTCGTCGAGCAGACCGGCCATAACCCAATTATTGCGGATCAGAAAATCCGTGGTTAGCACGGATGACATCGCCGGCGAGTGCACCCACTATGAGACCAGGTCAAGCAACGGAGGACGCAATGACTGCACTAACCGCTAGCACCATGGTGGCCGAGGCCAAAGGCAGAGTCGAGAACCTGACACCAGAGGAGACGGCGCAGGAGCTCGAGCGAGGAGCTTTGGTGGTCGACATTCGTGAAGAAGACGAGCTCAGACGGGATGGTCGTATCCCCGGAGCGGTGATCTCTCCGCGAGGGATGCTGGAGTTCTGGGTCGATCCCACCAGCCCGTACCACCGGGAGGAGTTCCAACCGGATCGTCGCATCGTCCTGTACTGCGCGTCAGGAGGCCGCTCCGCTTTGGCCGCGGACACCATGCAGCGTATGGGATACAGCCAGGTCGCCCACATGGATGGCGGACTCAAGGCCTGGAAGGAGCAGGGACGTCCCGTGGAGCACGAAACGTGAAGGAGGAAGGGATCAGCAGGCTGGCCGAGAAGACCAAGGCGTTCGTTGAAGCTCTGGGAAGACGGGAATTCGGCACGGTGCAGGAGTGCTTCGACCCCGAGGTACGGTTCCGAGCCCTGGTACCGCCCGGGTTGCGGAACGCCGTAGAAGCTTCTGGCGCGGTGGAGCACCTCCAGAGCTGGTTCGGCGGAGCCGACCATTTTGAGATGCTTCGGTCAGAAGTCGAGTCGACTGCTGACAAAGTGCGTTTTCGTTACCAGATCCGCCTCCATGACGAGAACCGCTGGAGTGTGATCGACCAGTCGGGTTACACAAAGGGGACAGAACGGATCGAGTCGCTCGACCTGGTGTGCTCGGGATTCCGCCCCGCCGAACCTCCACGGGCTGCCCCAAGTCCACAGGTGTCTTCACCCTGATCAAAAGCACCGTCATGCCAACTCTCACTCAAGCCCTACCTCGGCGTCGCGGCACTTTCTCAGGTGGTACAAAAGACGGACGAGACTGACTGCCTGCTGTAGGCCCAAAAATTGCCATTGACCTGGGCTTTTCCTTGGCGCCCCGGGAAGGAATCGAACCTCCGACACCCGGTTTGGGAACACGCTCCGACCAACACTTTGACCAGGGAGAATCCCCGGAAACGTAGCCTGAACAGGCAGTTCGCCGTCTGTCGTGTTTCGTCAGCGCGCAGCGTTTTCTCGTCGTCTCAGGGACAAGATACGGACGAGGCATCAGGGATTTCTCCGGTACGCACAGCTGGGGATCTGTCCGACACACACAACCACGGATCGTGGAGCGATGACCCCTTCGCGTTGCGGAGGAACGAGGTCCGAGTCCTACTGGGACCACCAACGTTTCGAAACTCACACCTCGGCACGATTGGAGCCCGGCTCCGACCAGATCACCCTTCGCGGCGCTTGACCAGTCCTCGGCGACTTCTCGCCACTCTCGGCCGACCTCCCAGTTACCGGGCCTTGTCTGCTCAGATCATGCAAGGTCGAAGCGATCGAGGTTCATGACCTTGTCCCACGCAGCCACGAAGTCACGCACGAACGACTGCTGCGAGTCGTCACACGCGTAGACCTCTGCAATGGCTCGGAGCTGGGAGTTCGAACCGAAGACGAGGTCGACGGCCGTGCCGGTCCACTTGATCTCGCCTGTCTTCCGATCGCGCCCCTCGAACAGGCCTTCGGATGCGGCAGAGGCCTGCCACGCCGTGTTCATGTCGAGCAGGTTCATGAAGAAGTCGTTGGTCAAAGTCTCGGGCCGCTCGGTGAACACACCATGCTCAGAGCGGCCGACGTTCGCGTTCAGAACACGCATGCCGCCGACGAGCACCGTCATCTCCGGAGCTGTCAGCGTCAGCAGGTACGCCCGATCCACCAGCAACTCCTCCGCCGGCCGCTTGCGCGAGTCCGCAAGGTAGTTGCGGAACCCGTCTGCGGTCGGTTCGAGCACGACAAAGGACTCGACGTCGGTCTGCTCCTGGCCGGCGTCTGTGCGCCCCGGCGAGAAGGGAACCTGTACGTCGTGCCCTGCGTTCTTTGCTGCCTGCTCGATGGCGGCACACCCACCTAGGACGATCACGTCGGCGAGCGAGACCTTCTTCCCGCCGGACTGTGAGGCATTGAAGTCCGTCTGGATCGCCTCCAGAGCCTCCAGCACATTCGCCAGTTCGGCCGGGTTGTTGACCTCCCAGTCCTTCTGCGGCGCGAGCCGAATGCGGGCCCCGTTGGCCCCACCACGCTTGTCGGTG
>JACZUI010000039.1 GCA_022573225.1 Acidobacteriota bacterium | reverse complement strand
GGCGGCCTTCCGGGCCGGACCAAGCGAAGCGATGAGGCCAGCGACTGCAGCCACGATTAACCAAATGACCAGCTGGCCAGCAGGCAGAGCGAAGCTGCCCAGACCGTCATCGGCCAGGGAAGTCACCGCCCAATTGCGGGCCGGCGCTGAATTCGCCACCGAGCACCGCGATTCTCTCTCTCATTCCGACAATGCCCTGGCCGGCACCATCACCGGTGTCTGCCGATGCGCCCCGGCCGTCGTCTTGAATGAGGACGTCTAGCTGGTCTTCTCCGTATTTGATGGCGACCTTCGCAGTGACGTCGGGACCGCCATGTCGGACGGCGTTAGTCAAAGATTCCTGGACGATTCGGTAGGCAGAAAGCTCGGCGCCGTCGGCCAATGGTCGAGTGCGACCGCCGACTTCAAGGTCGACCGGCACCCCGGCGGCTCTGACTTTGTCGACGAGCTGTTCGAGATCTGAGAGACGGGGTAGGGGTTCTGTCTCGAACTCCTCTTCCGGTGCTCGAAGCAGTCCCACCATTCGGCGCATCTCGATCAGGGCGCTATGACCGGCATCACTGATGGTTTTGAGAGCTTCGATCACCCGGGGGTCGCTTCCATCGGCTATCCGTCGTGCTCCCTCGGCCTGGAGCGTCATGACGGTCATTTGGTGGGCGACGACGTCGTGAAGTTCACGGGCGATTCGAGTCCTCTCATCGGCTACTGCTCGACGGGCTTTCTCCTCCCGATCGCGCTCGGCTCGCTCGACCCGCTCCCGCAGCTCCTCGACGCGACGACGTTGCTCGTGAATCTCACGACCCAGCAAGAGGGGAGTGACAGTGATGATCATCGTCGAGACCAGGCTGATACCGGTCACGGTCTCGCGCGTGGCTACGCCTATTGCCGTCCATCCCAGAAGGAACAGCGCGGTTATCCCGCCTATGCGCAGCGAGCTTCTTCTGGAGAGTTCCGCACCAATCGTGTAAAAGACAATGATCAACGCGGTCAAAGCAAGGGTCTCGGGGTAGTCGAGGGCCCGCTCGACCAACCATGCAGCGAGAACGACAAAGAACACAGGTGTCGGGTAGACCCTCCGCAACACCAACGGGACGGTCATCAGGGTGATCAGGAAGAGTTGAAACCCGTCGGACTCACGGGAGAACGCAGCGGCAATGTCAGGCTGGATCGCCAAACGACTGACCAAAGCGAGTGTCAAAGTTCCGGCTGCCAACAGTGCATCGAATGCCAGGTGTGCCGGCCGGACCTCTTTGAAGAGCTTCACATACTCAATGGTAAGGCTCGACGGAGTTGTCGGCATCGGCCCGGCGGAGGATCGTGTCTCGTCCTAGGGGATGAGCCAGGGGAGAATTTCTGGGCCGACAACCGGGATATGTTCGGGGTTGCCTCCGTTCTGGTGGCAGGAGGAGAATGCTGCATACTGTGCTGTATGGCCACGCGAACCCAGCTCTATCTGACAGACGAGCAGCCGGACGCTAACGCCACCCTGGCTGCCACATTCGGAGCAGCACCCGACTCTGAGGTCCCGAGCCGGGACGAATGGGACCGTGGCTGACTTCCTCGTCGATACCGATATCTTTGTTGACCACTTGCGCGGCACTCGACAGTTCGAACCAAAAGCCCACCGTGTTCACTATTCCGTGGTGACCAGAGCCGAGTTGTTCGCGAGAAGCACAGCGACCCACTTGGGCAACACCGGTTGGTCTAGACGAGAGCCCTGCCTGCCTCGAGATCGTCCACTCCGAGGACCAGGCGATGGTCTGCTGCAACATAGAGCAGGTCTACATTGACGCCGACGTCAGCGAAACGGCGAGCAAGACTTCCCAACGCTCCGGGCTCGTTCTCGACGCTGACGACCAACACTTCCCGTTGCCCCCTCACCGTCAACCCGGCTGATTCAAAAGCGTTGGCCGCTCCCTCCGGATCGTCGACGAGCACATGGAGGACTCCCACACCCTCACATGGGAACCCGCAAACACCAGACAGATTGACACCAGCTGCGGCAGCGGCCTCTCCCATGTCGGCGATAGTGCCGGGGCGATTCTCCAACTCCACGGTTACATCCCAAGGCATACATCTACTCCTTTCGACCTACCGAACCTACCCCTGTGAACGGATATGGCCTCTCTACGTGCGGGCCAGACCCGGACCTCAGCCGAGCAGGTCGGGCAGGCGCTGGAACACCCTCGAGCGAGGCAGCGCCTCCCGACACCCCGCCGCGAGAGCGGCGTCAAGTGCGTCGCGGTCGACGTGCGGCCCATAGGCGACAACCGGCGCCCCCAGTGCCACCACCTCGGCAGGATCAATCCCGCTGGTCAGGTCGAGAAGGATCACCTCGGCCCCGGAGAGAGCGTCGTCGGCAAGCGAGCGGGCAACAGCGGCGTCGGGCACCGCCGACTGCACCCGACTGGCGTCCATCAGGTTGGTGGTCAACACGACGAGCCGGCTCATGGCTCGACCTGCACAAGGGCATTTGCAGTCAGCCGGTTACGAGCGGTTTCTGCCATCCGGCGAAGCTAACAATCCTTCCCGGCTACTCGGTGGTGAGGTATGCCACCGACCCATCGAGAGGCTGCGCCTCGGTGACCTCGTAGATCGCGATATGAGGGCGATCGTTTTCGTCGATGGCCAACGACACCAACTGGCCCAATGGAAGACCAGCCTCGACGATCTGTTGGGTCTCCCAACCTGACTCTCCGCGGACGGCGTACCACACGCCAACGGTGTCGGAGAACGCGACGTGGGCGCGGCCCTGGCTGTCGAAGGCGAGTGACGAGTTGCGGCGGGCAATGGGTTCGGAGAACGATGCGAGTTGCCCGATAGTCTCCAGAGTCCAGCCATCGTCGCCCCTCATCGCGAAGACGATCTCACCTTCGGTGTCTCCAGTTTGGCTGAAGAACGTGGCCGCAGGGCGACCCTGGGCGTCGTATGCGAGAGACGAGTACTTTCCGACGTCGCCCTGTTGGGCAACCCGCTCCAAGATCCACGATCCATCCTCGAGACGGGCGAAGACGAGATCCTGGTCGGTGTCGTTGTAATAGGTGAGGCCCGGCGAGTCGGTCGGGTCGAGAGCCAGACCCACGTTGTACTGGTATGGGATGGGGCCACTCCCGATCTGTGTCACGTTCCAACCGGCTCCATCGTTTCGGTAGTACTCAACGCCTTCGGTCCGTGCGAACTGGGTGGGATCGACCCCGGCGGCATGGATCACACCGTCGTCTCCGATGGCAACGGTGGAATCCCATCCGTCGTGACCCAAGTCACGAGCGGTGTCCTCCACCCAATCGGACCCATCCCAGAAGAAGCGCACCAGGTCGCCGAGTTGGGGGTCGAGGTCGTCGGCCTGGTGATCGTGGATGACGATGTTGGGCGTGCCGTCCGGACCGTAGGCCAGCCCGATGGGGCCATAGAAGTAGCCCTCGCGCACGATCTGAACATTCCAATCGTCGGCCGAGCCGGCGAAGGCCACGAAACCCTCTCCGACTCTCTCGAATATCCAGCTCACGCCGAGATCGCCGGAGGGGTCTATCGCCAGGACCGGCTTGACGCCGGGCCCGAGCGAGACTGCCTTCCACCCCTCGGCGACCGAGAACGTCAGGTCGGGACGGTCCACTTCGGGCGGGGATGTCGTCGTCGAAGAGGGTTCGTCGCCTGTGGTGGTGGTGGTGCTGTCCTCGGAGGTGGTGACGACGGTCGGCGCCGACGCTGCAGAAGTGGTGGTGCTGTCCTCGGAGGTGTCAGGGGTGGTGCCGGCGCACGCAGCCAACACCAACATGAGAGCCAGTGCCCGGATACCCCGTTTTGACCTTCGTGTATCAGCCATCTGTCGATTCCAACGTCACCAGGAGCCCAAGTGTTCCTGGTCAGACTCCGGAGCCGTTGGGCGCTGATCGTCGTCGGTTACACGGAGTCCGGGAGTGAACCGTTGGTCGACTCAGACGCTCAGGAGATCGACGAAGCCTCTCGGGGAGTACACCGGAATTTGTTCTGACAGCGCCAGAAGATCGCGGTCGCCTGACACGAGTACGGAACGAGACTTCTCCGCCAGGGCAATCAGATAGTCGTCTTCCGGATCAGCCGAAGAGACGCCTTCATAGGTCTTCGGATCGTCAACGGACAACGCGGTTCGTCTGAGAAGATCGAGCAGTTCATCTGCCTCATCAGCATCGATGTGCTTCCTCAGCTTGGGATAGGTGAGGGCCGTTGCCAGTTCGTCGAGCAAGAGGGGCGAGCAGACGAATTCGTACGCACCGTCAAGCCAGAGATGTAACACCCGGGTCGGCGAACCCCCAGGTGAGAGGGTCGCCGAGATGATCACGTTTGGGTCGAGAACTGCCCTCAACGATCGGCATTCTTGCGCGCCGCTTGTTGGGCCTCGATGGCGAGGCTCATCGCTTCATCTTCGGCCATGTCGTTGCGGGCCCACAGCCGTTCGAGCAGATGGAATCCGAGGTCTCTGCGGACCGCTTCCTCGATCACCTCGCTCTCGCCCTTTCCGGTACGAGCCGCGCGCACCTTCACGGCCCGGAGAACCTCTTCATCAATTGTCAGAGTCGTGCGCGTCTTTGCCATAACGGCATAATAGCATCATGATGCATAATCCCAGACCGGCACATTCTTACTCACCTGAATTGGTCGATCGGCTCATCTACTCGTAGGCAATAGCCTCCAGCACATCGAGACGCGATGCCCGCCAGGCGGGGAGGATGGCGAACACGACACCGAGCAGTCCGGTGGCGAGGATCCAGAGGGTCAGCGTTCCGATGGGGATCACGAATGCAGTGAACCCCTGGTCAGCTAGGGCCAGCAGGATCGCCCAGGCGAAGAACACACCGATCAGAATACCGAGCACGGCTCCGAACACTGCAATGATCGACGCCTCGGCGCGCACCATGCGCCTTGTCTGGCGGCGGCTGAGACCCACGGCTCTCAGCAGTCCAATTTCTCGGGTCCGTTCGAACACCGAGAGCGTCATCGTGTTGGTGACCCCGATCAGCGCGATGATCACGGCCAGGCCCAGCAGCCCCGTGATCAAGTTGAGGAGCCCATTGATCTGCTCCGCGACGTCATCTGCCAACTCGTCGAATGTCTGTACCTGGGCAGTGGGAACGTCCTCGGCCAACGCTGTCAATCGGGTTTGGACCTCCTCCGGTGTGAACCCCGAGGCAGCTCGAACAAAAACCTGTGTATCCGACTCGATCTCATAATTCTCCACCCAATCGGCCTGAGATATCGCGATGACATCAGTCCACGTGTCGCCTGACGCAATGCCTACGACTGTAAAGGTCGTAGGCCCGGTTGATTCGAACGACAACTGCAGTTCGGAACCAATGGGAAGCTCGTTGACATCGGAAATCGTCCTTTCTATCACAACTTCGTTAGGGCCCGGATTTAGATTGCCTTCCGAGCTGTCAACCGGAAAGAAGTCCGGATAGTTCGGTTCGATACCTATCACAAAGGTTTCGGTTTCGTTGAATAGGGCAACACCTGTCTGCTGGCGAGACACCTCGTCAACGCTTTCATCTTTAGCTGCCCGATCTGCCAGTTCAGGAGTGAATGATGCGGTGGGGTCAAACTCACTTGTCGACCGGATGATGACGTCCGCCTCGATGTCGCTTCCGATGAGCTCGTCGATGGTCTGGTTGATCGACGCCGCCATTACCGAGGCCAGCGTCACCAGGGTGACACCTATCATTAGGGCCGCGGCTGTGGCTGAGGTGCGCCGGGGGGCACGGATGGCGTTCTCCTGTGCCAGCTTGCCGGGGAGCCGGTAGAGCTTGACAAAGGGCCAACCGATCAACCGCGCCACCGGGCGAGCGAACAAGGGGCTGAGGATCGACACGCCAATGAAGACGATGGCTGCACCGACACCCACGTAGACGATCTCGGGTGGCCCCGCGTCAAGACTTACGAACAGACCGAAGAAAAGCACCGAGAGACCAGAGACCGTGACTATCGAGCCGACGATGGCACGGGTGGTCAACGCCTTCCTACGCGGGGCAACAAGATCTTGACGAAGGGCAGCGATCGGTGGCAACCGCGAGGCTCTTCTGGCAGGAAGGATGGCCGATATGACGGTGACCCCCACGCCTACGACCAGAGCAACCACAATCGTCCGTAGCTGCAACGTCGGCGCGGCCGTCGGCAGGGCAAATCCGAATGCTTCGAATACTGTCTTGAGCAATAAGGCGAGACCGAAGCCGGCAGCGATACCCACGACGGAGGCGACTATCCCGATCACAACCGCCTCGATCAACACCATCCGGTTCACCTGCCGCGCCGAGGCACCCAGGGCCCTGAGCAGGGCCAGCTCCCTGGTCCGCTGCGTTACGGTGATGCGAAAGGTGTTGGCGATGATGAACGTTCCGACAAACAGAGCAATGAAGCCGAAGGTCAGCAGGAACGTATTGAAAAAGGCCAGCCCCTCCTGGATCTCGACCGCCTGTTCCTCGGCGGCTGACTGACCTGAGAGCGCCCTTGCCCCCTCGGGAAGCGACGGCTCGAGGCTGGCGATCACCTCATCGACGCTGGCGCCAGGGGCGACCTGAATGCTGGCACCCGTCAGCTGGTCTTCACGATCTAGGAGAGCCTGAATTGTGTCGAGGTCGAACAAAGCCGAGGTTGCGCCGCCCAGATTGTCGAGCTCACCAAAGCCGGCTATCCCCACCAGCGTGTACCCACGCTCCGGACGAGCTGGAGCTACGACGAAGACGGTGTCTCCGATGGCGAAATTGTGGTCGGTTGCCGTTCGGGCGTCGATCACTACCTCTTCAGGTCCTTGTGGGTACCTGCCCGAGCGAAGGCTGAATCCGCCGGAATCCACGTCAGTCTCGGTGAAGCTGAAGGCGAACTGAGGTGGCCCTCCCCCGCCGATCGGTTCTCCATCCTTGTCGAGTATTACTACCCCCAGTCCTTGGAGAAAAGGAACGAGCTCGTCGACGTCTTCGACCTCGCCCAAGGCCAGGATCTCCGCCTCCGGCAAATAGACGCCCTCTCCGAACTGCAGCTCCGAATCGGCTGAGATCACGATGTCGACGCCGCGGAAGGCGTCTTCGAAGATGCCGTCGAACGCCTTGGCAATGGTGTCGGTGTAGACGAACGTTCCCGCGATGAAACCCACCCCGAGAACGATGGCCAGAGCCGTCAGGCTCAAGCGCAACTTGTGCGCCCAAAGGCCCTTCAACGTGACGCGAAGCACCGTCAGGCCTCCAGCGACTTGATACGGTCGAGCACCCGGTCTGCGGTTGGGTCGGCCATCTCGTCCACGATCCGGCCATCCCCGAGGAATATCACCCGATCCGCGTAGCTGGCGGCTATCGGGTCGTGGGTGACCATCACGATCGTCTGACCGAACTCGCGGACCGCCTGAGCCAGGAGGTCGAGTAGCTCGGCACTCGAGGTGGAGTCGAGGTTGCCGCTCGGCTCGTCGGCGAATATCAGCTCCGGTCGACTGGCTAGGGCTCGGGCAGCGGCCACCCGCTGTTGTTGGCCCCCCGACAACTCGGCCGGTCGGTGTTCCAGCCGATCACCCAGCCCGAGGTTCTCGATAACCGAGTCGAGCCAATCCTGGTCCGGGTCACGGCCGGCGATGTCATTGGGAAGAGTGATGTTCTCCAGCGCCGTAAGAGTAGGGACCAGGTTGAAAGCCTGGAAGATGAACCCCACCCGGTCCCGTCGCACCACCGTCAGCTCACGGTCTGTCAGCTCGCCAAGGTTCTGGTCGCCGATAAACACCTGGCCCGACGTCAGGTAATCGAGTCCAGCCATGCAATGCATCAGGGTGGACTTTCCCGAGCCGCTGGGACCCATGATCGCCGTGTAGCGCTCCCGCTGAAACTCGACTGACACGCGATCGATCGCGGTGACGGCCGTATCGCCTGATCCAAATACTTTGGTCGCTTCCACAGCTCGAGCAGCGGTGGAGGTCATCGTGAAATCCCTTTCGGTGGCAAGAGCCGTATATGTCACTCCAATGGGAGCGCTAGGTCAAACCCACTGATCAACGAGGAGCCTCACCTGATAGCCCCGCTTGACCAAGCCGCCACTGAATGTGATCCGAGAAAAGCAGTTCCCCGGTGACCAGGCCCTTCATCGTTCTATCTCCCAGCAAGCTGCCTCGTATTGAGGGTACCGAACCCACATTTCGTCGGTCTTCGTGGTTGACCCGGCGACCTGCTGCTTTCTGATCGATAGATCCAGACCGTCGTTACCTTCTGGACATGCGGCTTGCAGCGATCGCAGTATGTGTTTTCCTGACGGCCTGCACTCAGGCCGTCACGGAAGCCGACGAAACCACGACATCTGGTGAATCGGCGGCCACCCCCACTACCGGCGTGGCACCGACGGTCACGACGACAGGGGACGAGTCGACGAGTTCCATGTCTGCCTTGATTGCGCCAGAGTCGCTCACGGTGGAGGCATTCCCCGTTCCGGCCGGATCTCGACCTCACGACGTCGCCCCCGCGTTGGACGGTGGGGTCTGGTACACGGCGCAAGGTTCGGGCGAGCTCGGCTGGCTCAACCCTGTCACCGGTGAAACTCGACACATCGCGCTCGGCGCCGGGTCTGCGCCCCATGGCGTGATCATCGATGACGAGGGCACACCATGGGTCACCGATGGCGGTCTCAACGCGATCGTGAGCGTCGATCCGGCCAGCGACGCCGTGACAATCTTCCCGCTGCCAGACGACACATCTGGGGCAAACCTCAATACGGCCTCTTTCGACGCCGACGGAAACCTCTGGTTCACCGGGCAGGCCGGTATCTACGGATCGCTCAATGTCGACACCGGTGAGACACGGATCTTCGAGGCCCCGGGTGGCCGGGGCCCGTATGGAATCACCACCACGCCGGCAGGGTCTGTTTTCTACGCCTCGCTGGCCGGCTCATACGTTGGGGCGGTCAACCAGGACGGCTCGGTGACGGTGCTCGAACCTCCAACGCCGGGCCAGGGTGCCCGTCGCGTCTGGTCCGATTCGACAGGCGCCATTTGGGTAAGCGAGTGGAACAGTGGCCAGCTCAGCCGCTATCTGCCTGAGACCGGGGAGTGGTCGAGCTGGCGGCTACCCGGAGATGACCCGGCAACATACGCCGTCTACGTCGATGAGCTCGACATCGTCTGGGTCAGTGACTTTGGTTCCAACTCTCTGGTCCGCTTCGATCCGATCACCGAGGAGTTCGACGTTTATCCCTTGCCTCACGATCCGGGCGACGTGCGTCAGATCCTCGGTCGGCCCGGTGAGATATGGGGCGCGGAATCGGCGGCCGATCAACTGGTGCTGATCAGGACGAGGTAGCTCGCGATCGGGAATTGGTTGCCCTCTTGCTAAAACTGGGTAGGTGAAGGTCCTTTTTGCCACAGCCGAGCTGGCTCCCCTGGTGAAGGTCGGGGGCCTGGCCGATTTCTCTGCAGGTCTGGTTGGGGCGCTCCGGGCCAAAGGGGTAGACGTGGATATCGTGCTCCCGGACTACGGCGATCTTGCCCTGGTGCCGGCCGACCAGCAGCAGCTCGACGTTCCTGATTGGGCCGGCCCGGCGACTATTCGCCAGGGGACGCTCGGTGGGGTGGAGGTGTCGCTGGTGGCCGTGCCCGCGATGGCGCGGCCGCACCCCTACCTGGATGCCGACGGGCGAGGCTGGCCGGACAACGAACCGAGATTTCTTGCGTTTTCGATGGCGGTCGCCGTCTGGGCAACGATGACGTCACCCGACGTCATTCATCTGAACGACTGGCACACCGGAGCGACTCTGGGCTTTCTCGACGATCCCCCGCCGTCGGTCCTCACCATTCACAATCTCGCTTACCAGGGAGCCACAAGTGGCGACCGGCTCGAGTCGTTCCTGCGACGCTCCGACGCTTACGACCGGGAAGGTGTCACCAACCTTCTTGCCGGGGCGATCACTCTCGCCGACCGGGTGGTCACCGTGAGCCCGACGTTTGCGGCCGAGTCGCTGGAACCAGAGACCGGTTTCGGGCTGGGCGAGCTGCTCGAAGCCAGGGGCGAGGCCTTCTCGGGCATCCTCAACGGAATCGACACAGACTTTTGGAACCCGGCCACAGACCTCCATCTCGACCAGCACTACGACATCGAGTCCCTCGACAACAAACGGGAGGTGTCCCGGAGTCTCGTCGCGGAGCTGGGATGGGAGCCGAACGGGGAACCATTGATCGGCATGGTGACCCGCCTCACCGACCAGAAAGGTGTCGACCTTGCCCTGGAGGCGACCTCCATTCTGGATGACGTTGGCGCCCGGATGGTGTTGCTCGGGTCAGGTGATCGCTCGCTCGCCGACGCTGCCCGTCGCGTCGCCGATCAGGCCGGGGACAGGTTCGCCTTCAGAGACGGGTACGACGAGGGCCTGGCCCATCGCATATTCGGAGGCTCCGACCTTTACCTCATGCCCAGTCGCTTCGAACCGTCAGGTCTCACCCAGATGCAGGCCATGCGATACGGGTCGATTCCCGTAGTGACCGACGTCGGCGGTCTCCATGACACGGTTACGGATGCCGACGATTTCCCTACCGAAGGCAACGGCTTCGTGGCCGACGAGGTCAGCGGCCCCGCAATCCGCGATGCACTGGAACGAGCCGTCAACAGCTGGCGAAATCCGTCGCGCCGTGCCGAGATCATTCGTCGGGGGATGAGCCGTGACTGGTCGTGGGATGCACCCGCCGATCTCTACAACGACGTCTACAGCGAGATCACGTCGGTTCACTGATCACGTCCTTTTTGCCGATCACAACCACGCCACCATCGGAGACCTGGAACCGGGCCCGGTCACGTTCCGGGTCGACTCCGATTGTCGAGCCCGGTGGGACGACCACGTTCTTGTCGATGATGGTGTTGCGGATCACCGACCCTTTTCCGATCCTCACATCGTCGAGCATGATGCTTCGCTCGACGCTCGAGCCCCCCTCTACGCGGACCCGTTTCGACAGGATGGAACTATCGACGTTCGATCCGGAGATGATCACACCGTTGCTCAGGATCGAGTCCTGCACGATGCCGGTCACTCCAGGCTCGGCGACGATCTTGGCCGGCGGGGCGTTCTCGCTCGCGGTGTAAATGGGCCATTCCTCGTTGTAGAGGTTGAAAACCGGCTCGGGGTGGATCAGATCCATGCTGGCCTCGTAGTAGGCGTCGATGGTCCCGACGTCGCGCCAATACCCACGATCGAGTCCGAACGCGCCCGGCACGTCGTTGTCGGCGAAGTCATAGACGTGGGCCACGCCGGCGTCCACGGACTTCGGAATCAGGTCTCCCCCGATGTCGTGTTTTGAGTTCTCGTCATCGGCGTCGGTGTGCACCAGGTCGTAGAGGAATTCTGCGTCGAAGACGTAGTTGCCCATCGAGGCCAGGATGACGCTCGGATCGCCCGGTAGCGGTTTGGGGTCGTCGGGCTTCTCCCGGAACGCTTCGATCTGAGTCGTGGCGCCCCTCTCGATGACACCGAACTGTGAAGCCTGCTCGATGGGCATCCGAATGGCGGCGACGGTCACCCCTGCCTTGGTGTCGACGTGTTGCTCCAGCATCTGGCTGGGGTCCATCCGGTAGATGTGGTCGGCACCGAAGACGAACACATGCTCGGGACGCTCGTCACGGAGGATGTTGAGATTCTGGAACAACGCATCGGCCGAGCCGAGGAACCACCGCTCCCCGACCCGCATCTGAGCGGGCACCGAAGTCACGTAATTGCCGAGCAGGGGCGACATCCGCCAGGTGAGTGAGATGTGCCGATTGAGGCTGTCACTCTTGTACTGGGTGAGAACGAGTATCCGTCGGTAGCCGCCGTTGACGAGACTGGAGAGGGCGAAGTCGATGAGCCGGTACTGGCCGCCAAAGGGAACCGCCGGCTTGGCGCGGTCCCGGGTCAACGGCATCAATCGCGCTCCCACTCCCCCGGCGAGGACCATCGAGAGAACTCGGGAGCGGCCGACTGTCATGACGTCAAACCTAATCAACCGTCGCCAGGTCTCAGACCGGTAAGCC
The DNA here is from genome assembly GCA_022573225.1 of Acidobacteriota bacterium. Lineage (GTDB taxonomy): Bacteria > Actinomycetota > Acidimicrobiia > Spongiisociales > ZC4RG35 > JACZUI01. Next base: position 14,088 of record JACZUI010000039.1, on the reverse strand, counting down.
GTTCAAACCAAGGCCCCATCTGACAAGATGCACCTTGATGTTCCCGCGTTCATCAGGTGTCCTGTTACACGTCAGCAGCCTCCCCGGGCCCCACGGCATTGGTGATCTCGGTCCGGCGGCGCACACCTGGGTCGATTGGCTGGCCGACGCCGGGTGCCGGTACTGGCAGATTCTGCCGCTGGGACCCACCGGGTATGCCGATTCCCCCTACTCGTCAATCTCGTCCTCGGCAGGCAACATAAACCTGATCTCCCCCGATCTTCTCGTCGTCGATGGTCTCCTCGCTGAGGACGAGGTAGGTGGGGACCAGAGGACGGAGCGAGTCGACTACGGCCGGGTCGCCCAGCACAAGTGGGCGATGGTTGGCCTGTCCCTCTCCCGGCTGAGCGGAGACCTCGAGGACGAGTTCACCCGGTTCCGGAACAGCGAGGCGGAGTGGCTCGAGCCCTACACGCTGTTCATGGCGCTGAGGGACGCTCATGGAGGAGGCTCTTGGACCGGCTGGTCCCCCGAACTGCGCGCCCGCGACCCCGAGACGCTCGACGTGGCCCGTCGCGAGCTTGCCGATGAAATCGACCGGCACGCCATGGGCCAGTTCGTTTTCTATCGACAGCTTGACGCCCTGCGGGAGCATGCGGCCCAACGCCGGGTGGAGATCATCGGGGACGTGCCCCTATACGTCGCTGCCGACAGCGTCGATGTCTGGCTGAATCCCGAACTGTTCACCATCGACATGAAAACCGGAATGCCCACCATGGTTGCTGGCGTGCCTCCTGACATGTTCTCCGACACCGGGCAGTTGTGGGGGAATCCGCTCTATCGATGGGATGTCCATGGCGCCGATGACTTTGCGTGGTGGGGGCGCCGGCTCGAGGCCTTCTTCCGTCAGACGGATGTCCTCAGAATCGACCACTTCACCGGATTCGCCAGGTACTACGTCATCGATGGCTCCGCAGAGACGGCAGCGGCGGGAGTCTGGCGTGATGGTCCGGGCGCCACCTTCTTCGAGTCGATGGAACGCCGATTTGGCGACCTTGACATCATCGTCGAAGACATCGGCCCGTTAGGAGATGTCGTGGAGGATCTTCGGCTGCAATTCGGCTACCCGGGCATGAGGGTGCTTCAGGACGCTTTTGACGGTGACCCCGGCAATGAGTCCCTGCCCGAGAACTTCGGCGACGATTCTGTCGTCTACACCGGCACCCACGACAACGACACCGTCCGTGGTCGTCTCGATTCTGAGAGCGACCAATACCGCCAACAGGCGCTCTCCTACACCCAAGTCTCCCCCGAAACCTATCCCTGGGCGCTCATTTCTCGTGCCTGGGAGTCGGTAGCGGTCATCGCCATCACCCCGATGCAAGACCTTCTCGGCCTGAGCAACGAGGCCAGGATGAACTACCCGTCGACAATCGAAGGGAACTGGCAGTGGCGCATGGCCGACGATGCCGCCTCCTCCGACCTGGCCGGGAATCTGGCCGACCTGAATAGGAGAACTGGGCGCAGCCGATGAGCAGATGCAGCATCGGCTCGCTTAAAGTGCCCGGGCTACTGATGCCGAACACACCACCGACATTGCTCGGTGGTCTTGTCTTTTGAGGAGATGACCGGTGGATTTCCAGACCTTGCATGAGGAGCTGTTGCGGCTCGCCACCAATTACCGCTGGACCTGGACGCCATCGTGTCGCAATCTCCTCATGTCGCTCCCCGGAGCCGACCCCGCCGGGCACCCTTTGGAGGCCGTGTCGGGTCTGAGCGAAGAGCAGCTCAAGGCACTGCTCGACGACGACGAATTCATGTCCCAGCTGATCAAGGAGTCGGCCGGCCTCGCCGAGGTCGCAGTCGAGTCCTCCCCGACCATCGCCTACTGCTCACCCGAGTTTGGGATCAGTGCTTTTGCCCCCCAGTACGCAGGTGGTCTCGGTGTTCTCGCGGGAGACTTCTTGAAGGCGGCAAGCGACTCCGGCCTCGCACTGGCAGGTGTCGGGTTGTTCTATCACCAGGGCGCCTTCCACCAGGTGATCGAGGACGGGGAACAGGGCGAGATCTTCAGAACCGTTGAGCCCGAGAAGCTCGGTGCGGTCGACACCGGGGTCGAGGTTGGCGTGCCGTTCCCGGGTCGTGAGGTCAGGGCCAGGGTCTGGCGAATGGATATCGGCGGTGTGCCCCTCATCCTGTTGGACACCGACGTGGAGTCGAACAACAAGGAAGACCGTGCCATCACCGACCGTCTTTACATGGGCACCGCACAACACCGACTCGAGCAGGAGATGGTGCTTGGCATCGGTGGCGCTCGAGCGCTGGCCGCTCTCGGCTGGGACATCGAGATCTATCACCTCAACGAGGGTCATGCCGGTTTCATCACGCTGGAACTGATCGACCGGGTGATCACCGCAGGTGACCTGGCGACGGCGGTAGCCCGAGTCAGAAAGGACCTGGTCTTCACCACCCACACCCCGGTGCCGGCCGGGATCGCCAAGCTGAAGCGGGACACTCTGGGCCCGTACCTGGAACTGTGGGCCCGACGCTGGAACGTCGACCTTGACGACATCTGGAGGCTGGGCTCCGACCCGGCCGACGGCGACACCTTCAACATGGCCGTGTTCTGTCTTCGCATGTCCAGCGCCGCCAACGGCGTGTCCAAGTTGCATGGAGAGGTCAGCCGTGGTCTGTTCTCCGATCTCGAGGAGGGGAGTCGCATCGGCCATGTGACCAACGGGGTCCACGCCAGGACCTGGACCGGAGATGCGGCGCAGACGTTGTTCGACGATGTCCTCGGCGAGGGCTGGGCCGAGGGGCTCGCCGAGGCATGGGACCGGGTGGACGACATCGACGACGACAGACTCGTCGAGATGCGACGCCACGGTTCGCTCCGGCTGTCGAAGCTGGTCTCCTCGACCGGTGTGGCCTTGGACCCGGATGCTCTCATTGTCGGATTCGCCAGACGTTTCGCCCCCTACAAGAGGGCCAACCTGATCCTGAGACAACGTGATCGGCTGGTCGAGATGCTGGCCGACGACGATCGGCCGGTTCATTTCCTGTTTGCCGGCAAGGCGCACCCTTCGAACGAGCTGGCCAAGGGGTTTCTCTCAGAGATCGTGGGCTTCTCCGAGTCGGGAGACGCCAACTCACGTTTCAGCTTCATCCCCGACTACGACATGGCGATCGCGTCACACCTGGTCCAGGGGTGCGACATCTGGCTGAACAATCCGATTCGCCCCAGGGAGGCATCGGGAACCAGTGGGGAGAAGGTGGTACTCAACGGCGGGTTGAACTGTTCGATCCTGGATGGCTGGTGGGCGGAGATGTTCGACGGGGAGAACGGATGGGCCATCCCCTTCAGCGAGGCGACCGACCCCGAGATTCGTGATTCGGAGGACTCCGCCGCAGTGATCGACGCCCTTGTTGCGGCCCGGGATGAGTACTACCAGTCACGGGATGTGTTCAACCGCCGGATCAGACGGGCCTGGCGGACCCTTGGCCCGCGGGTGACGGCAGCCCGGATGGTCAGGGACTACGAGACTCGGCTCTACGGGCCGGCTCGGAGGAACTGAAAGCCCGTTCGGCGGGTTCAGTATCCGGGTGCCCTATTCCCAGGCGTTGCAGCAGGTCGCTCTCCTGGAACCAGGACGTGTGTTCGATAGGTCGACCTACGCCGTTTCCGTGTCAAACGGACTGATGTCAAACGGGACGCCGGACTTACAAGTTTGATGCAATCTGGGCCACGCGTTGATATGAGATCTCGGTCATCGTTGCGATGTCTCTCATCGAAAGGTCGTGGTTCCGCCCCTTCTCAATCGCCAGCCGTAGGGCATCGTCAGCCTTTTCTTGGGCTTCTTTCAACTCCCGTCGCGCATCTCGCGCGATCCGAAACACGTTTGGCTCACTGCTATCCAGGCCGTCGACCTGGTATTCGGCATCCAATGCAATGGTCTTCTCGGCGCCCGCAGGCAGGTCGAGAACGAGGGCGATGGCTTCCTTGATGTGTTCACTCGCACTTCTGAGGTTGGGGCCCCAGCTATGAGCCGGGTGAACACTGGGTGCGACCACCGTCCACTCCTTGCCCTCTTTGGTGAATATCACTCGGTAAGTCATTGGGTGAGCCACTTCTTTCCCAGACACGGTTCCAAGTCCTTTTCGATTTTTCGCAATGTCCCCTTGGGGAGGTCTCCGCGGTGCATGGGCACAACCGTCGTGCAGTCTTCGATTCGGTATAGGCGATGACTTCCTCTGGCCTCGCGATAGGTGACACCGAGCTTCCGTAGTCGGCGCGCCAACACTGCGGCCGTCATGAGGAGTCTACTACATAGACGGTTGTTGCTCCAACTATTAGACAGATTAAGTCAAACAACGAGTTTCCTTGGTCATGTTTCGACAATACGAACCCGTTGAGACAGATTTGTGCCCTCACAAGGTCCCTCGTCAACTGCGCCGGGAGCTAGGACGAGGAGTTAGTTCATCCTCTTCATGCCGGCGAGGCGTCGGTCGCGCTCGTCGACGCACGCCTGACAGATGGGTAGCCCCTGATAGTCACGTGATGGCACCCAGACTTTCCCGCAGAGGGCCTTGATTGGTTCGCCGCCCACGTAGCCACGCATCTGTTCGTCCTTGTGAACGATATGAGCCACAGCATCGGAGTCGCCGTTACTGGTCCTGGTTTCAGGTCTCTCCAGGGTTTCCGTTTCTCTGTCGGTCGACTGGGCGGAGGGTGAGCCGGTCATCATTCTGAGACTATCGACCTGTGCTGCTCGATGGTGCTCGGCGTCGGTGTTTGAGGCAGGGACCGGGCGAGACCGGGCCCCGTGGATGCCGGGTGAGCCTTGGTGTCGGAAGGGGTGCGTACGCTGCATCCAGTCATGAGCGAGAGGATCAAGGCGATTGTCCAAACCAGGTACGGGTCGGTTGATGATCTGGAGCTCGGCGAGATCATCAAACCAGTACCAGGTGCCGATGAGGTGCTGGTTCGGGTCCATGCTGCTTCCGTCCACCCCGATATTTGGCACGCCATCACCGGTCTGCCATACGTCATGCGGATCATGGGTTCAGGTTTGTTCAAACCAAAGGAACCTGTACCCGGAATCGACATGGCCGGCCACGTTGAATCCGTGGGCAAGGACGTAACTCGGTTTCAACCAGGCGATGAGGTGTTCGGAGAGGTTGTCCACGGCAACCAATGGAAGAACGGTGGCGCATACGCCGAGCTCGTGGCCGTATCAGAAGCCAAACTGGCCCTGAAGCCGCCCAACATCTCCTTTGAGGAAGCTGCAGCGGCAGGGACCGCCGGACTCATTGCAGTGAACAATCTCCGGGGTCGGGTACAGCCGGGTCAGAAAGTCGTGGTCAATGGTGCCGGTGGCGGCGTCGGCATGTTCGCCATCCAGATATCCAAGGCACATGGGGCGGAGGTCACGGGTGTCGACAACACCGAGAAACTCGACCTTCTCCGATCTCTAGGCGCCGACCATGTCGTTGATTACACCCGGCAGGACTTCACCCAAAACGGACCGCAGTACGACCTGATGATCGACGTGGTCGGAAGCCACCCATTCTCGGATTACCGGCGAGTTCTGACCCCTGATGCCACCTACGTGCTCATCGGTCATGATGGTTTCGGGAAATCGGCCGGTCGCTGGGTCGGGAGCATCAGGCGCTTTCTCAAGTTGCTTGTTCTCTCGCCCTTTGTCAGTCAGAACATCGCTACCTCATACGCCGAGCCAGACGAAGACCCCCTGAACACCGTGAGGGTTCTTCTCGAAACCGGAGGGATAACCCCCATTGTCAGCCATACCTATCTACTCGCCGAGGTTCCTGAAGCGATCCGCCACATGGTGGAGGGAAACCCGGTGGGAAGGATCGTGATCTCGCTCATCAGCACCGATTGAGCCCGGGCTTCTCGGCGATCTACCAGGGTCGAATCTGGTTGTCACCTTCACGGCCAAATGTGCGGTCAGCCCTATACGAGATTGAGTTCACACACCCAGATAGGACTTTGTCCGGTCATGGACTAGACGAGTGATAGCCGAGTGAGGAGCAGCGTCTAGCGGCCCATGTCGACGTGAGCATTTGCTCGGCGGCGACCAACAGCGAGGCACCGATGAAGAAGCTGGAGATTACATCCGACGGCCAGTGCACGCCGAGAAGGATCCGACTCACCGCTACTGAAATCACCACGATGGCAAAGACTCCAAATCCAAGTCGTAGGTACAGGATGCGATTTGTCAGCAGCCATAGGAGGAGTGGAACAATTCCGAAGATAATGACGGCATGGATGACATGCCCACTCGGAAAAGAGCCCAGCTGAGCACTGACAGCCGGGTTCGGCGGCCGAGGTCGATCCACGAGGACCTTGAGCACGAGGTCTGTGGTGAGACCTGCCGCCACCAGAGCGCCGAGCGTGACAGCAGAGGCGCGGCAGCGGCCCCAAAGGGCGACCACAGCGACGATGCCAACTGCGATGGCCAGGCTGGGCGAGCCCAATTGGGTTACGAGCTTGGCGAACGAAAGATCACCACCCGCTCCTCGAGCCCAATCTGAAACCGGCTGGTCGATTCGCAACAGCCAGGCCGGATTACTGGCGGCGATGATGGCGAGAACCGTGGTGGTAACAACAGTGACGATCAGGAAAGCTCGACTACGCAACACCACGCGAACGAACCAAGGTGCATCGTCGGGGAGCCCGAGATGGATTCGGTCGAGCCTCACGTCGGCGGTGGCCCGACTTCCGGTGTGACGCGCATTTCTCGACGCATCGGCATGATCGGACAGTCGTTATCGCGAACGGCTCAGAGGCGTGCGCGTGAGGATCGGCCGCACTGACGGTGGCACGTCGGTGCGACCTCGACGTCTACGCATCCGCCAGGTCGAGGCCACGCCGACCGCTCCCACTACCAGGCCGAACGCTATGAGCACCTCTCGCCTGATTACCGGTTCGCTACCGATGACAAACCTCAATGCAAACGCCAAGCCCAGCAATCCGACGATGATCGGCAGCCACTCCGGTGCCAGGCGAAGTGACTGTACGCCAAGAACCGTGAACCCGAGCGCAAGGATCATGCTGACGGCCCAGATCCAACTGATGTTCGAAATGTAGCCCCCTGGATTGAGAAAGTTCCAGGTCGCGCCGGGAATGACCAGGAGCACGAGGCCGAAGGATGCAGCGCTGACGACGCCGTACACCCAACGAGGCCTAAGACCTGATTCAGTTCGCCGCGATGCATCGGCACCGGCGCGTACCTCGTCGGCCACCGCCGCCCCCGTGTGCATCACGCGCCTCTCGGTCCCGATGTCACCCCTCAGCTTGCGCATGGCGTCGCCGAGGAGGAGCCCAATCGAGATGAGAAATCCACCAACCAGAGCACCAGGGATGAAGACGAAGAGGCCACCGGGGTCTACGTTGTCGCCGAGTGAGGTATGCCGGGGTACACGGCCGATCATCTGGTCACCTTCATCGTTTCAACGGGCTCTTCTTGGAGTTCGGCGTCGACAATGACGACGAGGCCTTGATCGCCGTCGACGCGCAGCCGCACAGATTCCTGGGAGGCGAGCCGGTCGATGAGACCAGGAACGTTGAGCACAGCGGGAAGTCCCAACTCGCGGGCGATGATTGCTGCGTGTGACAACGGCCCCCCCTCTTCGACCACGATGGCACCGGCGGTAAGAAACAGTGGTGTCCAGGCAGGGTCTGTGGTCCTCGCCACCAGGATATCTCCGGGCTCGATGGGCTCTGTTGCCTTGGTGATGATTCTGGCGGGACCCTCGTAGATTCCGCCGCTGGCGCCCCAACCGGAAAAAGAGTCACCTGATGGGGTGTCGGTGTCGCCGAGACTTCGGCTCGGATCCCCGACAAAGACCTGCGGCACGGAGTTCTCTTCCGACAGCCGGTTGAGGACATCACGGCGTCTCTCCAACTCCCACCGACTTGGGCTGCTTCCTTGGAGGGCCGGCTCGAGCTCTTGGGCGGCGAGCAGATCGATGTCGATCGGAGTCTCGAGCACACCGGAGGCGTAGAGGCGATGTCCGAGAGTGAGGTGGATCCGGCGGACCTCACCACCGAGGGCGAGGACGGCGGACTTCGTCTTCTCGCGAAGATGGAGGAACTCGACGGCGTCGTCGACCAGGCGACGGAGCATGCGTCTGCGCACGTCAACGATCTGCGCGGTCATGATCCGTTGGAACCGCCACTTCCATGAGGTGGCGAAGCGCGATCCGATCTCGTCGAGAAGTTTGTAGCGTGCGCCTGGATCGGCCATGGGCCGCCGTCCGGAGCGTTGAACCTGAACCGCTTGACTCACCAGTTGCCAGGCGAGATCGCGGGACTCGGCCCAAGTTTCCCCAGCGAATACCGAGGCAGACCCAGACCGTCCGAGTTCTCCTTCGAATGCAGCGAGAAACGCTGCACCCTGTGGATTGCGCTCCAGGGTCTCGAGAACGACAACATCGCGAGGATTGAGCTCCCCGATCGAGGCAGCGAGAGAAACATCGGTCAACGCTTGCTCGGCCAGATCGCACGTGTGCAAGGCGACCTGAGCTCCGCAAGGATCTACCCCACCTGAAGTCAGCTGCTGGGCCAGACCCGATGCCTCTTCGCCTACGTGGGGCTCGAGGAAGAGCTCCACCCCGCGGTAAGCAGCCGCGGCAGACGCGGCTACGGCGATCTCGGCAGCGACGAGACGGCCGGCGAGATCGAGGGCTCGATGCCGGTACGCCAGCAGTTCGGTGTCGGGTGCAACGTCGCAATCCGGCGGGCTGATGAGGAGACGCTCGGTAGCGTCGATAGAAGCGAGTGCCTCGAAGCGGAATGTGCGACGGGCGTTGATCTCACGAAAGCCGGTGAACATCGATCGCAGCCCTTTGAACGGTCCGCGGGCTACTTTGAAAGCAGCGTCCGATGGCTCGCTAATGACGCGGCCAAAGTACTGACGCTCGATCTCGTCTGCCGACCCACCTGGAATCTCTGCAGCCGCTGCCTTCATGAGGTCGAGGCTGAGCACGGCACGTCCCCGGATACGAGCGAGAAATGGTCTTCGATCAGCCGTGTGTGGCAGAGCATTCATGCGGTCGAAAAGCTGACGGAACCCGTTTTCAAGCAGTGGGCCGGCGGTCGTCCATTGCAGCGGTGGAAGCACGCCGGGGAGCGATTCGGCGATTCCCGCCGTTGTGAACGCATGGTCAGACCCGATCTGGGTATCGAACCCGTCGTCGTCTCCGCTTTTCCCGATTGTCGTGATAGGACGCGACTGGACGATGTACAGCTTCTCACCATCGTGGGCCCATTCGACGTCCTGTGGGCTGCCGAATCGGCGCTCCAGATCGAACGCGGCTGCAATGGCTTCGTCCAGAACCTCGTCCACTGGTGGGCGGTAGGCAGGGGATCGAGGCAGCACATAGGCCTCGGGGGTCACCTCACCTGAGACGAGTTGCTCGGCAAGGCCTTCTACGGCTTCGATCCGAAGATCGTTCTCCGATCCAGCCGGGTTTACCGTAAAGACCACACCGGCCCGTTCGGCTTCGACCAGGCGCATCACCACTACCGACATGGCGAGGTCGTCTTCGCGCACTCCGGCGTGAGCTCGATAGGCACGCGGCGCAGGCAGCCAAAGGGAAGCCCAGACCAGTCGCACCGCCCGGAGCAGAGCGGTGTCGTCATCAATCTCGAGATATGAGCGGTATTGACCGGCGAAGGACGCCGCCGCCATGTCCTCGGCCGTTGCCGACGATCGCACGGCGAGCAGAGCGCCTCCACCGACTCGATTCGCCAATGCACGGATCTCCGTGGCGAGCGCGTCGGGCATGGGAGCTTCGAGAAACGCCGTGTCGACACGCTCGGCTGCTACATCGAGATCGGCCTGGTCGGGCAGACCCTCCCGCTGCATGGTTGTGATGAAGCGGTCCAATCCCGACTCGCGGACAAACCAGAGATAGCCATCGGTGGTGATCGAACCTGTCGGTGGGACCGGCGCGCCCATACCGACCAGCTCATTGAGGGCGAATCCCTTGCCGCCGACAGAGCCGGGCTCGACCGGGGTGCCATCGAGGATGCGGGTGGCGTTGGTCATTGACGAGCTTCGTCGACCTCAGAGACAGCCCCGTAACGGTCTGCGAACGTGGCTATCGCTCGATCGGTCACTGCTGTGAGTGATTCGCCCGATACCGACGCCCGATCGCGGAGCCAGGCGACGAGATCCCGTCTGACTGGGATCGCCGGACGAGACGATTCGAGCCGCATGATCAGCGCCACACTGAGAAGGAGGCCGATAGCGAAAAGGACGAAAAGGTCCCATTCGCCGCTGATCCCGGCGTCGACAGATCCGACGATGGCGACTATCAGATTTGCTCCGACCAACAGCTTGACGATGCCTGTCGGGCTCATGGGAAATCTCCTTTTCGTAGTCGTGCTCCTGTCAACACCACAAGACTCGCTGCTACTCCGGTGGCTCGCTTGGGTAGGTATCGAGACCGGCCCGGCGACGTCTAGAAAGAGATGGGCATCCGGTCAATGCCGTTCGAGAAAACCAACCAAGAATTGTCGGGTGGGCGACATTCAGGGGAGCGTATGGGTTCGTCACCGGGTTGTCGATGGCATGAGCCCTGATATCGATGTTTTCACGACCCCACAAGCCGAGACTGATCGTGCGGCCCGCTCGGGAAGCACAAGGGGTCGACATCGTCGGCGCACCGGCCCGCAGGCCATTTACCTGGCCGCGGCGATTCTCTTGCTCGTTGTGGGTCTTCTCCTTGGCGTGCTTGCCTCCCCACGCACTACGACTACGAGCGAAGCGCTGGTACTGCCACCCGTATCCACCGCATCAGAGCAGGAAGACATCGCCGGAGCAGCAGCGGCAGTGGCCCCCGCGGTAGTCCAGCTTCAGTCGGAGGGCGGTCTCGGATCGGGTGTGATCTATCACTCAGACGGCTTGATTCTGACGGCAGCCCACGTCGTCGCCGATACCGATCAGGTGGACGTGCGACTCGCCGACGGTCGTCTGCTCGATGGTCGGGTTCTGGGAACGCATGAAGCTACTGACGTTGCGGTGATCTCGATCAGTGCGGAGAATCTGCCCGTAGCGACGCTTGGTTACGGCGTGGCGGCTCAGGTGGGTGAGACTGCGATCGCACTTGGCAGCCCATTTGGCCTCGACCAGACCGTCACCGCTGGGATCGTTAGCGCAACCGGGAGGAACGTGAACGGGGTGCCGATGGTTCAAACCGATGCGGCGATCAACCCCGGAAACTCAGGTGGACCGCTGGTAAACCGAGCAGGTCAGGTCATCGGCATAAACGACATCATTTTCACTGAAGGCGGCGGCAACGACGGGATTGGGTTCGCGATAGCTATCGATGTCGCCATCGTGGTCGCCGAGCAGATAGTTGCTGGTGAGAACGTGCAGCTTGCGGCATTAGGCGTGGCATCCATTCCGGACACGTCCGGCCGGGGCGGCGCCATCATCCGCGACGTACTCAGAGAGTCAGCCGCTTCCCGGGCAGGCTTTGAGGTAGGGGACCGGATAGTCGCCCTCGATGGTGCGCCAGTGTTCGACCCCGGTGAGCTTTTCGCCGCGGTGGTCAGTCATCGTCCAGGGGCGGCGGTCGAGATCGACTTCATCAGGGATGGCCAGACGCTCACCGTATCTGTCACGCTGAATGGCATCGACACTTGAGCGGACCACTTAGCCGTTCTATGCGGGGTCGCGGTCGGCAGTGATCCGCATGGCGGCGGTGCATTGCGATCTGCGAGGCTGGTCCAATGCAATTCGAGAAAGTTCAGCTCGCCAACTCACATGGCCAGCTGCTGACAGGCCGGGTCGACTTTCCGCTCATCGTCGAGGCGTTAGGCTAAGCCCATACGCCCCCTGCTTCACCCGCAACAAGAACTTCCGTGCCATCGGGCGCATATCCGAGACACTGGCGCTGCACAGGATCGCCACTCTCAGGTTCGACTTCACCGGCCTCGGGGAGACTAGAGGCGACTTCTCAGAGACGAACTTCTCTTTAGGGGAGCTTCTCTTCTGACCCTGGAAACAGGCGCAGTGGTGCGGGAAAGGCCTGTGGTAGTTGGGGATTCCGGGGTGTGACGGGTGCGGACAAACGGGGTCAAACAGATCTCAGCTCTGATCGGGGGTAGTTACGTCTTCTTCGACGATGTCGACCGGCTCATCGGTGGCGTACTCGACACCGCGGATTGCCATGTCACGCACCTCGGACGGTGAGAGCCCCTCTGGCGGACAACCACATACGACAGCGGTTCCCTGGCCAGCACCCTCAGCAGCTGCCTCCCTTCAGCGAGGGGAACATGTTCCCTCTTTCAATTTGCATCGTGCCGGGACGAGAGGCGCGATGGAAGCGGCTCGGCGCTCGGTGAGGCAAAATGAGGCGATGGCGCGAACCTGGTTGAGCATTGAAGTCGAGTTGGTGAGCGGTGGTGGCAACGACTTCTGGCCGAGACCGGGGAGGACGTTCGCCGCGGCTCGGAGACACACATTCTGGGATCTGGCCCAAGCGATCAACATTCACTTCGGGCGATGGGACCTGTCTCATCTCAGCGAGTTCACCCTCGGCGACGGCACTCGGATCTCGCATTCCGACCCCTGGTTCGACCCTCCCGAGGACACCGTCGAGATCGAGACCGAGCGGATGAGCCGGCTCGTCCTCGGAGAGCAGTTCGCCTATATCTTCGACTTTGGCGATGGTTGGACCCATCTCTGCACAGTCGGATCGGAGCGCATCGACCCGGAACAGGAGGCGGGGACCATCCCTGACCTGCCCACTCCGTATTGGGGGTGGGGGTCGTTGCCCGACCAGTACGGGCAGAAGTGGCGAGAAGACGACGGGGAGACGCCGGTTCCACCGGACCCGAGGGGAAGCGACCTTCCCCCGATCCTGGCGGAGTGGCGTTGGCGACGGGAGATGCAGAATTGACCACAATCGACGAAGCACTCGATGCCTTCCTCGCCGAGCAGGAGAAGCGGCTGGCGGACCGGACCTTCCGCAGCTACCTGAAGGTGATCGAGCTCTTCCGGCTTCTGTGTATGAACGACTACGGGCCGTCGTCGTTGACGGGTGTGAGAAGCGGCGATGGGAGGCGGCGTATGAAGCGGACGACGATGCTGCCTTCACCGGTCTGTTAGGGCCGGTGAAGATCCCCGGGGAGATCGGACAGTTCCTCGGGTGGTACGTGATCGCCAAGTTGATGCCAAGCCAGGAGCTTGCCCGGGCCTGCGGCACCGTCCCGGATCAGAGGGGAGTGGCGCATTGCCGAGGTCGGAAATGTCTACCCGTAGGTACAGGCCCATCATCCCGCACAGACGTGAGTCAGTAGATGATGTCCAGCGAGTAGCGGAGTGCCCGATCCAGTACCGCTCGGGTGCCCGGGTCGAGGTGGCCCAATGGTTCGGAGTCGAGATCGGCTTTCGCCACCGTGATTACGTTGTCGCAACTAATGACCGCGTGTTCGGGGAGACCGTATTCCTGTCCCACCTCGACTTCAGAAGGTATTCCTCGAGCGGTCCTCGTGATGGGTGCACACGTAACCTTGTTGAGGAGTGGGATCGCAGCATCTCGGGTGAGGATGCAGACTGGACGTCGTCCCGAAGGCGGGCCCAGATCTGCCCAGAAGATGTCGTTACGAGCTACCACTCCGGCGCAGTCTCCGCAGCGAGCCGTCTTGACGTCTCGAGCAGCACCGGGTCGGGCGGATAATTGGTGTATCCCTCAATCAACCTCTTGTCCGCTTGGGCCCACTCGTCGGCTTCGAGTATCGCCCGGGCCCCACGTCGCAACAGCTCCGACCTGCTGACCCCGGTCCTTTTCGCCAGATGATCCAATCTGGCGACCAGCTCGTCGTCGAGCTGTACCAACACTTCACGTCTTGCCATCACCATATGGTAGACCATATGGACACTCAGACATCATGTCTAGAGAGTTTGTCAACGCCCTTCGTCGAACCCTCTCGACTTTTCCGCCACAGGTCCGGGGCCGCGGCTAACCGGTCATCCCCAGATTCGAGAGTCGTACACAGGCCCAACCTTCTGGGTCGGCACTAATTGATGGAACATGGGGTGTTGGGCGTTGATGACGATGTTTCGCTCGATC